>CANOHT010000003.1 GCA_947565865.1 uncultured Clostridia bacterium | reverse complement strand
ACGCATTCTGAATTTCTGTTTTCGCTGACCGAAAGAATGGTTGGCGCCATTACGGTCACAATTTACCAGGGAGATGAGAAGCTCTACGAATTTGAGGATCATATCGAGCTGCTGGCATTCGATCAATGGAGCGGCCTTCTGTTCATGCCCGAAGTGATCGCGGCCTTTATCACCCCGAATCATCCATCAATCGTCTCCATCCTTCACGACGCCGCTAAACTCCTGCGCGAATGGAGCGGAAGCCCGTCTTTCACAGGCTATCAAACCAGGAATCCTGACCAGGTAAAAAAGCAGATGGCGGCTTTGTATACAGCCGTTCAGATGCAAGGGATCGTCTATAACAATCCTCCTGCCAGCTATGAACAGCTGGGTCAGCGCGTTCGTTTGCCTCATGTTGTTCTCGAACAGAAACAAGGGACATGCCTTGATCTGGCGGTGCTTTATGCCACCTGCCTGGAAGCTATCGGTCTGTTCCCGCTGATCGTGTTTATCAAAGGGCATGCTTTCATCGGCTGCTGGCTGGAGGAGAGCACTTTTCCAGATTGTGTGATTGATGATGCAGCCGCCATTGAAAAGCGTATTGCTGAAGGCGCGGAAGAGCTTCTTTTGGTTGAGTGCACCGATATGGTCGCCGGCAAGCAAATGGATTTTGACAGGGCCCTCAAGCATGGCAAAGAGCATCTGCATGACATCGACGATTTTGTGTGTGCTGTTGATGTTCAGCGTACGCGCGGCAGCGGCATTCGGCCCATTCCGCTTCGGATCAGCCCCAATATCGCTGATGACAGCATTGCTGATGCTCATAAGGAACGGGTCAACACCGCCGCGCCAACCACGCTCGACAGTTCCATGCTGGGTAAAGTGGCGCAGGGCAAGGGTCAGCCGCTGACCAAGGAACGTGTATGGGAACGCAAGCTGCTGGATTTCAGCCTGCGCAATGCGCTGCTGAATTTTCGCGTCACGAAGAACGCGCTGCAGCTCATGATAGCGGATATGTCCGAGCTGGAGGATCAACTTTCTGACGGCAGAGACTTTCACATCATGGAAGCGCCCAGCGAGTGGACGCTTTCCCTTCGCGATGCGAAAATGTATGCCATCGAGAATCAGCGCGACCTGATTAAAACGATCGCTACCGAAGAGTTTAAGAGCCGCCGCATCCGGAGTTTTCTGAATGAGAAGGAACTGGACGACACGTTGAAAAACCTTTATCGCTCCGCCAAAACCAGCATGGAGGAAAACGGAAGCAACACCTTGTTCCTGGCGCTTGGTTTTCTGCGCTGGTTTGAAAGCGACCTTGCCGAAAAGGCGCGTTATGCGCCTATCGTTTTGATCCCAATTGATATTGTACGCAGTATGCGGAACAAAGGCTATGTGATTCGCAGCCGTCAGGAAGACGCGCAGATCAACATTACCCTTCTGGAATACCTGCGTCAGGATTTTGGCCTGGATATCAGCGGTCTGGATCCGCTGCCTGAAGATGAGCACGGCATCGACCTGCCGTTGATTTTGAATACGATCCGGCAGGCCGTCATGGGCAAAAAGCGCTGGAACATTGAAGAGATGGCTTTTATCGGTCTGTTCTCTTTCGGTCAGTTTGTGATGTGGAATGACCTGCGCAGCCGTATTGACGAATTGCGTCAGAACAAGGTTGTGTCCAGCCTGATCGAGGGCAGGATGACCTGGAAGCCTAAGGATGACGGTACGCCTGCTGATCGGCTGTCGATGGAGGACATGGCCGTTCCGGTCAGTGCTGATTCCTCCCAGCTTGCTGCTGTGACCGCCGCGTTCAATGGCCAGAGCTTCGTCCTGCACGGCCCTCCCGGCACCGGCAAATCTCAAACAATCACCAACATGATAGCGAATGCACTTTATCATGGAAAGACTGTCTTGTTCGTCGCTGAAAAGATGGCGGCACTGAGCGTCGTTCAGAAGCGATTGGAAGACATCGGGCTTGATCCCTTCTGCCTGGAGTTGCATTCCAACAAAACCAACAAGTCCGCTGTTTTGGCCCAATTGAATAAAGCGCTGGAAGTCGGTCATATCAAAGCGCCTGAAGATTATGCCGCGGTCGCGTTGAAAGTTCAGGAAATGAAGCGTCAACTTCGCGATGTCATGGCGGCGCTTCATGAAACGCGGGCTTCCGGTGTATCCTTGTACGAGGCCATTTCCCAATATGAGTGCAATGCCAGCGCAAAAGGACTGATTCAGTTTACCCGAGCTTCTGTCTCTGCCTTGGACAAGGCACTGCTGCGCAAGTGGGATGATCTGGTTCACCAATACAAGCTGGCCACGCAAGCAATCGGGGTCTATGGAGACCATCCCCTTCATCAGGTTGGCTGTACAAGCTATTCTGTTGATCTTCGCGAATCGTTCAAGGCAGAGGGGCTTTCCCTGCTCAGACAGGCACAATCCCTTGAGACGGATGTCCATGACCTGATGCTAATGTTCAATCTCCCTTTTGCGGAAACAAAAGCAACTGTCGCCGCATTGGCAGAACTGGTTTTAGCATGCGGGGCGCAGGGCATTGTACCCAAGGCCTTGGCAGCCGCTGCGAATTATGAAGCGGCTCAATCACAGATCGAGGCGCTGCTTGCAGCCGGTGAGGAATATGAACAGCTGCATGCCCAGCTCGGTGATGTTTTTGAAGCAAGTGTGTTTGACTATGCCGCGGATGAAGCCCGTCAGCGCTGGAAGCAGGCGGACGCTTCCTGGGTTCTGGCAAAAGCCATAGGGCAGGGCAAAATAGTAAAAGCGATGAAGGGCCATGCAAAATCTCCCAATAGCATCACCAAGAATAACGCTGCCGCCTACCTGGATAAGCTTTGCTCGCTTGCCGCGCGGAAGCGGCAGATCAGTGATGCCCCAGCGGAGCTTACCACTCTCTTGGGAGATCTGTATAGGGGCATTCAAACTGACTGGAAAGCCCTGAAATTCGCTGTTGCTAAGGCGGCCAATGTCAGAGGCATTTGTCTGCGTCTCCCGAACTCCGATTTCAGCAGCCTCATTGGCATTTGCGCTGAACAAATACCAACGGCGGAGCAGACTGCCCGGGCCGTCAGAATCATTGATTTCATGAAGGGGCTGGATGTATACGCCAGGCGGTATAGCATCTCAGAAGATGCGCATGGTGACAACGGCAGCTGGAGCCACGACATAACGATTCAGCTGGAGCAAATGACCACGCATACTGAACAGCTTCGTGATATGACAATGCTGAATGCCGCCGATGCCGCCTTGGCTGAAGCCGGGCTCGGGTGTGTTGGGGATGCGTATAAGAAGGGGGTTATCACGCCCTTCAATATGGAAAATGCATATCACTGCAGTCTGAATTATGAGTTGGCGCTGTCTATCATCTCGCGGGACGAACGTCTCAAGCGCTTCCACGGCCGCAGCTATGATGACCTGATCCGGCGATATCGCGAAACGCTTGACGAACATCAGCGGCTTACGATCCAGGAACTGGTGGCACGTCTTTCTGCCAAGATTCCTGCCTCGGGCGCCGCCAGCGCCGCTACCTCTGAATTGGGCATTCTCAAGCGCGCCATCAAGAGCAACGGTCGTATGCTTTCTCTGCGAAAGCTGTTCGAGCAGATTCCCAATCTGATCCGTAAGCTGTGCCCCTGCATGCTGATGAGTCCCATTTCTGTGGCGCAGTACATTGATCCGTCTTTTCCCAAGTTCGACCTGGTCATTTTTGACGAGGCGTCTCAGCTGCCTACCAGCGAAGCCGTTGGCGCCATCGCCCGTGGTGATGAAGTTGTCATTGTCGGCGATCCCAAGCAGCTTCCTCCTACGAACTTCTTCTCCTCCAACAGAATGGACGAAGAGAACGGTACATTGGAGGATCTGGAGAGTCTGCTGGATGACTGTCTGGCCATTTCCATGCCGCAGGAACACCTGAAATGGCACTACCGTTCCCGCCATGAGAGCCTGATTGCGTACAGCAATATGAAGTATTACGACAACCAGCTGTATACCTTCCCGTCGCCCAACGATCTGGTTTCTGAAGTCAGAATGATCCATCTGGATGGTTTCTACGACAAGGGCAAAACCAAACAGAACATGGCAGAAGCGAAGGCCATTGTCAGCGAGATCATTCGCCGGTTGAGCGATGAACAGCTGCGTCATGACAGCATTGGCGTTGTTACCTTCAGCTCCGCTCAGCAGAATTTGATTGACGATCTATTGTCTGAGGAATGGGCCCGTCACCCTGCATTGGAGGAATTTGACCGTAATTCCCATGAGCCCATTTTTATCAAAAACCTGGAAAATGTTCAGGGAGACGAGCGCGATGTGATTCTGTTCTCTGTCGGATATGCTCCCGATCAGAATGGACAGGTCTCCATGAACTTTGGCCCTCTGAACCGCGATGGCGGATGGCGCAGACTGAACGTGGCAATCTCCCGCGCGCGAAAGTCCATGACCGTGTATTCTGTGCTTCGGCCGGAACAGATTGATCTGTCCAGGACACGGTCGGAAGGCGTTGCCGGGCTGAAGGGCTTCCTGGAATTTGCTGAGCGCGGCAAAACTTCCGTCGCCCAGCGAAGCGATCTGAACGCGGTTCAGAACGACGCGCTTGTTGAGGAGATCGGCAAAGCAATTTCAAGCTTGGGTTATGAGGTGCGCTGCAAGATTGGCTGCTCTCACTTCAAGCTCGATATTGGCATTGTAAACCCCAAACGTCCTGAGACGTATCTGCTGGGTATCCTGCTCGACAGTCGAGACGGTAACGGCGCCTCGGCAGCACGCGACCGTTTTGTGCTTCAGCCTGATGTTCTAACCGGACTTGGCTGGCGTGTCATGCGGATCTGGACACTGGATTGGTTCGATGATTCCGCTCGTGTCCTGAAAGATATTCAGACAACATTGGAAACATTGCCTGCGGACGAGCCATCCGTTTCTTCCCGCCAGAGCTTCAAAACCTTCAATCCGCATGCGTTTGAGCAGGATCAGACCGCTCATGCCCTCGCTTCTGCGTGTATGCCCTATTGCTCCGCTGACGTAGGCGTTAAAGGTACTGCCGAGGATTACTATTTGCCCAAAACAACGTCCAGGATACGCGACGTCATCGTACAAATCATGAATAGCGAAGCGCCTATCAGCCGCAAGCTGCTCATGCGCAAAGTACTTGCCGCGTGGACCATCAATAGAGGCGGCTCCCGCGTTGAGCGCATATTCTCCGATGCTCTGACCTATGTTCCTGTCCACATGACGACGGATGAAGACCGTGTGTTTGTTTGGAATCCGAATCAGGATCCTGCCGGTTGTTCTTGGTATCGCGCGGAGGATCAGAACGGCAGCAAGCGTTCCATGGAGGATATTCCTTCTGAGGAAATCATGGTTGCCCTTCTGGAGGTGCTCCGTGAGCAGATTGCTCTTTCTCAAGAGGATTTGATCCGGGAAACAGCGAGGAAGTTCGGTTTCGCGCGTGTCGGCGGTCAGATAGGTAGCACGGTCAGCTATGTTATTCTGTCTGGCCTGAACAATGACAAGCTGAAGAAAGATGATAATCAGCGGATCATTATCAATGAATAACTTATCTGATCATTGAGGGGATGATTGCCTATGTGGCCATTTGGCATGAGCAAAAGCGAAAAGGCTGCTTCAATTGCAGAACAGTATTCTGAATGAAAACAAAAGACAGTTGACATTGCCAGAAAAGCAGCTGATGCAGCTTGCGGCGCAGCAGGTCCAACGTGATTTGGAAATCATCAATGATGTCATTGAGCTTGTCAATACCACAACAAAGTCTGGTGCGTTTTTTCATCGTCTGGATTTACTGCTTGAGCACAGCCGGCACATCGTACGGTTTGAAGGCTTTGTTCCCTTCAAGGGCGGCTCACCGGCTGCTGCCTATCATCAGGTCTTGGATCAAAAAGAGAAAGCAATTGATCTCTTTGTTGACCGGTGTATCAGTGCAGCGACAGAAAAGGCTGATTCCATGAAAACTGAAAGAGGTAAAGGCAATTAATTTGTCAAGCTATACGAGGCCATGGCGCCATTTCGTAAACAGTTAATGGAGGATCGTTTTGCGCGGATTGAACACGCATGCAAAGCGTACTTGCCTGAAGTCAAGCCTCCGCTTCTGTGAAACAGCCGCGGCGTCCACGTCGCGTTTGCAAAGCTCGGGGAAGAAGCTTTGTTAAAAGCGCGAACTGCGGCGAAAGCGGCGTTTTTCCTGAGGCTGGCAGGCTGCTGTCCGTGCTTTTGCTGATGATGGCATCGGATACCAACATGATCTGATTCATGCGGTGCGGATTACACCGAGAGAAGGTATAAAAAAGAAGCCTGCCTTTGTCAGGGAGACTTTTCAGCGTATACAACGAAAGCTTTGCTGACTGCCTGCTCTTTCCCGAGCGGAGCCTGTGTATTTCGGCCCCCGTCCCGCAGCGAAAAAGCTGATAAAAGCAAAGCATTCCAGTGCCGTGAACAGCACTGGAATGCTTGATGGATTAACGCTTGGAGAACTGGGGCGCGCGACGGGCAGCCTTCAGGCCGTACTTCTTGCGCTCCTTCATACGAGGATCGCGGGTGAGGAAGCCGGCCTTCTTCAGCGCGGCGCGCAGCTCGGGATCAGCCTTGCACAGGGCACGGGAGATACCGTGGCGAATCGCGCCCGCCTGACCAGCCAGACCGCCGCCGCACACATTGACCATCACGTCAAAGTTGCTGGTGGAGGTCAGGACCAGGGGCTGACGAACCGTCATTTTGAGGGTCGCCAGACCGAAGTAATTATCAATATCACGCTTGTTGATGACCACCTTGCCATCGCCGGGCACCAGACGGACGCGGGCGACAGCCTTCTTGCGGCGGCCAACAGCGCTGTAATCTACCTTAGCCATGATTCTTTACTCCTTTCGCCTTACAGCTCAAGCTTCTCGGGGTTCTGAGCGGCATGCTCATGCTCGGGACCTCTGTACACCTTGAGCTTCTTAGCCATCTGACGGCCAAGGGGGCCCTTGGGCAGCATGCCGACCACAGCGCGGCGGATGGCGAATTCAGGCTTCTCGGCCAGCAGCTTGCGGTACTTGGTTTCCTTCAGACCACCGGCGTAGCCAGTGTGATGGTAATAGATCTTCTGATCCAGCTTCTTGCCGGTCATGACGATCTTATCGGCATTGATGATGATGACATAGTCACCGGTATCCACGTTGGGGGTATAGATCGGCTTGTTCTTGCCGCGCAGGATGTTCGCGACCTGGCTGGCAACACGGCCAAAGACCTGACCCTCGGCATCGACAACATACCACTTGCGGGTAATGTCAGCCGCTTTCGGCATAAACGTCTTCAAAGGTATTTCCTCCTCGATGGTGGTTGAAAGAAGCGTATCAAAGCGTTGCTTTGATGCTGCGGCTGATATGATGGTCGCATATCTTCCGCGATTGTCAATAGGACCGGGGCAAGCGGAGCTATTGATGCCATCTGTTATTGTACGGCATATCCAGGAAAAAGTCAAGCGCTTCAAGGAAGAAAACCGGGGAAATTCCGCGCTTTTTCTCTGATCCGTCCCGAAAGGGTTATTGAGCGGTGAAGTATACGGCGCTGCGGCGTCGATCATCGCTGGCAAACGGCGGCTCTCAATCGCCCTGACTGTTTGCCAGGGCCTGAAGCGCCTCCTCCGCCTGAATGCTGCGGAAGGCTGCGGCCCGTCCCAGACGGTTCATAATGGCCAGGCCCATGCCTTCCGGCGGCATCACCTCGCTGAAGATCACATCCATGCCCTCATGGTCCAGGGCGCGAAGGGTGTCGAAAAGGCGGCGCGCCACCTCCTCGGGCTGGGTCATGCTGCCAATATCATGAGGCTGGCAGGCCTTCAGCGTGTCGGTGTGCTCGGTGAAGCACATCACGCAGGCACGATGCCCCTGCCGCCGAGCGTCATGATAGAGCGCCGACAACGCCCGCGCCACGGCCTGTTCCTCGCCTTCCACCAGGGTTACCTGGCCATCAGGGGCATAGTGGCGGTAGCGCATGCCGGGGGAGAGGGCCGTTTCGCCCTCCTGCAGGGGGCGGAGGATGCTGCCCGCCACGTCCACCGGCCCCAGGACGGCTTCAAGCATGGCCCGGGTGACGCCGCCGGGCCGCAGGATGCAGGGGCGTCCGTGGCTGATGTCCAGGACGGTGGACTCTACGCCCACGTCGCAGGGCCCGCCGTCCAGAATCAGGGGGATACGGCCGTCCATATCCTCCAGGACGTGGGCTGCGGCGGTGGGACTTGGCTTGCCGGAGCGGTTGGCGCTGGGGGCTGCGATGGGCAGGCCGCATTGGCGCAGCAGCTCCGCGGCCACTGGATGGCTGGGCATGCGCACTGCCACGGTGGGCAGAGAGGCGGCCACGGCGTCGGGCACGGCGGGCTTGCGGGGCATGATGAGCGTCAGCGGACCGGGCCAGAAAGCGTCCATCAGCGGGGTGGCGGCGGCGGGAGGCGCGCACAGGCCGTCCAGCTGCGCCTGGTCATGGATGTGGACAATCAGCGGATTATCCGCGGGCCGCCCCTTGGCGGCAAAAATGGACAGCACAGCCGCGCTGTCCAAAGCGTTGGCGCCAAGGCCGTAGACGGTCTCGGTGGGAAAAGCGACCAGCCGCCCCGCCTTCAGCAGTGCCGAGGCCTGCGCCAGGGCGTCAGGGGATGCGGGCAGAACCTGCGTAACCATGGTATTCCTTCTTTCATGGGAGGCGCTTCAGGACTCGAGCGATTCCTTGAGCAGCGCGGCCTGCTCCTCCCGGCGCAGCGCGTCGATCATTTCGTCCAGGTCGCCGTCCACAATGTCGTCTATGCGGTACAGCGTCAGGCCGATGCGGTGGTCGGTCACTCGGCCCTCCCGGAAGTTGTAGGTGCGGATGCGCTCGCTGCGGTCGCCGGTGCCCACCTGATCCCTGCGGTGGGCGGCGTAGGCGGCGTCCTTCTCACCGCGCATCTTGGCCAGCAGCCGGGCGCGAAGCACCTGCATGGCCTTGTCGCGGTTTTTCAGCTGGCTTTTCTGATCCTGACAGGTGACGACGAGGCCCGTCGGCAGGTGGGTAACGCGCACGGCGCTGTCCGTGGTGTTGACGCATTGGCCGCCGTGGCCTGTGGAGCGGTAGACGTCCACGGTGACGTCCTTGGGGTCGATGCACACCTCCACATCCTCGGCTTCGGGCAGCACTGCCACGGTGCAGGTGGAGGTCTGGATTTTGCCGTTGGATTCCGTGACCGGGACGCGCTGTACCCGATGAACGCCGCTCTCGTACTTCATCCGGGCGAAGGCGCCCTTGCCGCTGAGGGTGACCACGGCCTCCTTGACGCCGCCCAGCTCCGTGTCGCTGAGGGATACAGGCTCCACCCGGAAGCCGTGCCGCTCAGCGAAGCGGGTATACATCCGCAGAAGCACCGCGCCGAACAAACTGGCCTCCTCGCCGCCTGCGCCGCTGCGGATTTCCAGCACCACGTTGCCGTCATCGTGAGGGTCACGGGGAAGGAGCAGCAGCCGAAGCTCTTGCTCCATGGCGGCCCTGCGGTCGCTGAGCTCATGCCATTCCGCCTGGGCGATGTCCCGCAGGTCAGGGTCGGCCTGCATTTCCTCGGCCTCCCGCAGATGCCGCAGCAGCGCCTGATAAGCGGCCCAGGCCTCCGCTTGCGGCTCCAGGGCCGCCCGCTCTTTCAGGCAGGCCTGATAGCGCGCCGCGTCCGCAATGACCTCCGGCTGGCTAATGGCTTGGGAAAGCTCCTCATAACGGTTCTGAATCCATAGGAATTTGTCGAACATAGCGCCTCCGTTAAAGCTCAGCCTCCACGATGCGGGGGATGCCCTGGAGGTCGGGATAGACCGCGGTGCGGGGGAAGCCGGCGTCCGCCATCAGCGCGCGGACGGTTTCGCCCTGATTCCAGCCTACCTCCATCAGCACCAGCCCTCCGGGCAGCAGATGGTCGGGGGCTTCCATGGCGATCCTGCGGTAGAAGTCGAGTCCGTCCGGGCCGCCGCTGAGCGCCATGCGCGGCTCCCGCAGCACCTCTGCCTGCAGCAGCGGGCATTCATGGGAAGGGATATAAGGCGGGTTGCTGACGATCAGGTCGTACCGGCGGTCGGCCACGGCCTGGAACAGATCGCCCTGATACAAACCGACACGGGCCGCCAGGACTTCCGCGTTGCGCCGGGTGACGTCCAGCGCGCCGGGGGACAGGTCGGCCGCGTCCACCTCAGCGGCGGGCATACCAAGGGCCAGGGAAACGGCGAGGCAGCCGCTGCCGCAGCACAGATCAAGAGCCGAGGGCGAGCCGCCCCGGCGGCGCAGCGCGTCAATGGCCCGCTCGGCCAGCAGCTCGGTTTCGGGACGGGGGATCAGCACGCGATCATCCACATAGAAGCTGCGGCCCAGAAAGGATTGCTCATGGGTCAGATATTGCAGCGGCGTCCGCCGAAGCCGCTGTGCGCAGAGGGCCTCGTAAGCGTCCAGCTGCGCCGGGGTCAGCTGTGTATCCGTGTCCAGGCGAAGGGTCAGGGCGGGAAGGCACAGCACATGGCTGAGCAGCACCGCGCCGTCCACCTCGGGGTCGGGCAGCTGTACGGCGCGAAACCTCGCGGCTGTCTGGCGAAGCAGCTCCCGGGGGGTCACGCCTGGGGCTCCTGGGCTTCATCGACAGGGGGGATGGACTCTTTGTAGGAATGGAGCAGCGTGTATCCCTCGGGGGTCTGGGGAGCGTCCTTGGGCAAGCCGTAAAGGGCCACGTTCATGGAGACGATGGCGCATTCCAGCATGCTGTCGTCCGGCTGACGGGTGGTTAGGCGCTGCATCTGCAGTCCGGGCCAGCGCAGGGCGCGCACCACGGGGTTATTGGCGTGGGCCAGTCCCTTGAGCACCTCATAGCTGATGCCCGCCACCACCGGCAGCATAGCCAGATGCAGTAGGAAGCGCAGCGCCGGGTTGGCGATGCCCCGGCCTACCAGCAGGAACATCAGCATGCTGATGATGAATACGATCAGCAGGAAGGCGGTGCCGCAGCGGGGGTGCAGGCAGGAAAAGGTCCGGGCGTTTTCGGGGGTAAGAGGCTTGCCCGCCTCGTGACAGTAGACGGTTTTGTGCTCGGCACCGTGGTATTGGAAGGTACGGCGCACATCAGGGACAAGGCCGCAGAAGGTCATGTAACCGACAAGAATCAGGATTTTGACCAGGCCGCCGATCAGGGTAGCGGGGGCGCCCGTGACGCCTACCGACATCAGCCAGCTTTCCAGGGCTGAGGGGATCAGGATGAACAGGCTCACGGACAGGAGCACGGCCAGAATCAGCGCTACGCCCATGACTACCTTGTCAATGCCCTTGCCCAGCTTGGACGCCAGCCACCTTTCAAACTTGCTGGGCTCCTCCTCCAGCACACCCAGCATTTCGGTGGACTGCTGCAGGATGGTCATGCCCATATACAGCATGGAGGCCATGTTGACCACGCCGCGGATCAGGGGCCAACCCATCCACGGGTGCTTTTCCGAGGGGGCGACATATTTCTGCCGCTTGACGACCATGGCGCCGTCAGGACGGCGCACGGTGATGGCGATGGCGTCGGGGGCCTTCATCATGACGCCCTCCATCACAGCCTGACCGCCAATATCGCACGGGGCATTTGCTTTAGCTTTTTTGGACATTGGTGATACCTCATTTCCGCACCGATGGGGTGCTCTTTTGATCTGCCGGAATAAGCGGAAATTCTCCACCTTCTATCATTCGCCGCGCCGCAGGACAATCCCTGCCTTGGGCGGCGGAGAGCGGCCTTCAACAAAAATTTCCCACGCATTTGGCGGGGAAAAGAAAACAGACCACCACGACGGATGGTCTGTCATCTTGCATTAGTTCAGGCCGAAACGCTTCTTGAAGCGATCGACGCGTCCGCCGGTATCCACCAGCTTCTGCTTGCCGGTGAAGAAGGGATGGCACTTCGAGCAAATGTCCACCTTCAGTTCCTTCTTGGTAGAGCCGGTCTCAAACGTCTCACCGCACACGCAGCGAACGATGCACTTACCGTAGTTGGGATGGATCTTTTCCTTCATTGCTTTTTCACCTCTTTCGCGTATGCAATGATCGGCATCTTGCCGCATGGGCTATTGTATCATAACCGGGAATGGATTGCAAGTGTTTTTTTGCCAAGATGGCAACTTTCTGCGCCCCGGCCGTGCCATATCTTGGGGACGAAAGACAGGCCTGGCCGCTATATGGCGACCTCAGCGGCTCTGATCCATCATGCGAACCCATTCCTGAATCCGGGCCAGCAGCTCGTCGTTGGTGGGTGCCTTCTCCATCATGGACTTGAGCTGAGGGATGGCGGCGGCGGAACGGGTGGTGCTGGTAATGCTGCGCAGTACCTTGAGGCCCTCCTGCTGGCGCTCATTCTGCAGCAGCTCGGCACGCTTGGTACCCGAGGCCTGCAGGTTGATGGCGGGGGTAATCCCGGCCCGGGCCAAACTGGCGTCCAGCACAAGCTCCATGGTGGCGGTTCCCTTGAATTCCTCCACAATGGTGTCATCCGCCTTGTTGGGGCTGTCAATCCCCATGACGCCGATAACCGTCAGGCTGCCGCCCTCCTTCAGGCAGCGGCCCGCGCCGAAAAGCTTCTTTGCGCGCATCAGGCTGGTGGGGTTGATCATGCCGGGGGTGGCGCGGCCCTGCTGGGCGGCGGCGGTGGTGTAGCATTTGGCCAGCCGGGTCAGGCTGTCGACGATGACCACGGCGTCCTGCTTGTTTTCCGCCAGACGCTGGGCTCTTTCCATCGTCAGGTCGGCCAAGCGCAGATGGTTTTCCGGAGGCTGGTCGAAGGTGGACGCGATCACCTGGCACCGCACCTGCTCCCGGAAGGCCGTCACGTCCTCCGGGCAGACATCAATAAGCAGCACCATGACATGGGCGTCAGGATGGTTGCGGGTGACGGCGTTGGCCAGGTGCTGAAGCAGTTTGGTCTTGCCGGTCTTGTGGGGACAGAGCAGCAGGCCGCGCTGGCCGAAGCCCAGGGGCGCCACCAAATCCATCAGGCGCAGGTCGGTGGGGCTATCGTCGCTGGTTTCAAGGTTGATGCGCCGGTTGGCGTAGATGGGGGTCAGCTCGTCGAAGTAGGGTCGGCTGCTCATGCCTTCGGGCTCCGAACCGTTGATGCTGGTGATGTAGAGCATGGCGGCATAGCGGTCGCCATCCCGCTGAGGACGGATTTTGCCGGAGACATGGTCGCCGCTGCGCAGGCCGAAACGGCGAATCTGCGCCATGGAAAGATAAATATCCCGGCTGGAGGGCAGCAGATGCTCGGTGCGCAGGAAGCCGTAGCCGTCGGGATGCAGCTCCAGCACGCCCGCGCCGTCCACACAGTCGCTGGCGGCTAGCAGCTCGTTGGCCGTGGGGGCGGAAGCGTCCTGATTGTATTCCCTCCGGGCGGAAGAGGAGCCATAAGGAGGGTAAGCACGCTGATTGTAGCCGGAGCGAGGGGCATACCCGCCCTCGTAGGGCTTGCTTTCATAGCGCTGGCCCTCATCGCTGCGTGAGGTATCGAAGCTGCGCGGGCTGTCGTGCGCCTCGCTCCGGGCCGGGGCGTCATAGCCGACGCGTCCGGCCTCGCCGTAAGCGGTGCGCCGCTCAGCGGACGCTCCGGGACCGTAAGCGGGTTTTGAATGCTCGTTTTCCCCCCGGGGCGCGGCGGAACGCTCCTCGGCTGCCGGGCCGAAGCGGGGCGTGTAGCCCACGGGCCGGGTGCCCATCATGGGCCGGCTCTGCTCCTGGGCGGCGGGCCGGGAAACGCTGCGCTGCGGATAGGCGCTGGGCGCCTGATAAGCCGGCTTGCTGTTGTAGCGGATGGGGGAGGGATTCTGCCAGGCCGCGCGATATTGGGGGGACGACTGAGCCGGTTCGGATTTGGCTGCGGGGTTCGCGGACTCGGCCTTCTGCTCGGGCACGGGGGCCGCCTCGGCGACGGGCGCGGGCGCTGCCTCCGCCATGGAGAGATTCAGCTTGTCGATGATCCCGGCCTTGCTGATGCCGGCGCCCAGTGTGACGCCCTTTTCCTTCGCTAATTTGTGCAATTCGACAACGGTCATGGTTGAAAGGTCAAGCGTAGCCAATGGTGTTGCCTCCTAATAATGGTATGAAAATATCATAAAGAGGTTATAGGGATTAATCATCAATCGGATCAGTGGGCGGCAGGGGCTTCCTTGCGGGCCACCACCACGTCGCGGGTGACGGCCTGCTCCACAAAGTGCTCCAAATTCTCGAAAGGAGCCTCCATGACCCGTAGTCCCGCGTCCTCCGCCAGGGAAACCACCGTTTTTCGGGGGAGGGTTAGGCTGTTGAAGCTCAGCGCCATGGCGCCGCCGTCCTTGAGCGCGGCGCGCCAGGCGGGCAGGGCGCGTTTGAGCAGCGCGCTGAAGGACTCCGGATGCCGGCCGTCCTGGGGGGCGTGCTGAATGCCGTAGGGCAAGTCGGCTACGATGACCTCCGCGGGGGTCTTGCGCAGCAGCTCGGCGGCCAGCGCTGTATCGCCCAGGAGGAGGCGCAGGGTGCGCACGTCCCCGGCCTGATAATGCTCCTTGGCGTCGGCCAGGGTATAGAGCGCTTCCGGTACGCTGCCCTTGCGGACGGTGCGGGAGCCCTGATTCAGACTGTGCTTCAGCTTGTGGTACTGCAGGTAGCGGCTGAAATAGTCCGCCGCTTCCTTCAGATCCCGCCGATCCATATCAAGGCCGACGGCGTTCATGCCCTGCTGAAGGGCTACGAAGCAGGTGGTGCCGCGCCCGCAGAGAGGATCAAGCACCGTCACCGGGCCCTCCGCTTGGAAAAAGTCACTGGCGGCCAGCGCCAGATTCAGCATCATGTGGGTAAATACCGCGCTGGTTTTGCCCTTGTACTTCAGCACCTCCGCCAGATCCCGGGGAAGATAGCCGGGACGGGGTGTGTCCAGGGGAAGCAGATAAGGGGCTTCCCGCCTGCACAGGAGCAGCAGAGCGCTATGCCTACCGATCCGGCGCAGCTGGTCGGCTGTCAGCTCGGGGGCTTCAAAGCGGAGAAAATCGGCCCCGCCGATGGTCTCACGGCGGAAGTCGGGTACGGGCAGCGCCATGGCCCGCAGCATGCAGGCCAGTTCGGCGGCGCCGAGGCGATCAAGCGATTCCTGGTATCGGATATTCGCGTGGGGAAGCAATTGAAAACAATAGTCCATTGATGGTCTCATCCTGCCAATATATTGATTGAAGCAATGCTAACAGTATACCAAATTCAAACGCGAATCGCAAGGGGAAAAAGGTTAATTTTCCATGACAAGGGCGGATTGTACAACAAGATTCGTGGCGAACGCTGTCGAAAATCATCAATACAGGTATAACAAAAGCCTCTTTCCCCGGCCATGCGGGAAAAGAGGCGTTCGATGAAAATCAGTACTTACGCTTGCGCGCAGCCTCTGCCTTCTTCTTGCGCTTGACGCTGGGCTTTTCGTAATGCTCGCGCTTACGCACCTCCTGGATGACGCCGCTGCGGGCGCACTGACGCTTAAACCGCTTGAGCGCGCTCTCCAGGGATTCGTTCTCGCGGACTCGTACCTCAGACACTGTTATCCCTCCTCTCGCTCATCTCGCCTTGACATCAGCCGGCATAGACGGACGGATGGCGAACCGTATTGCTATTATATCGCCTTTCAAGGTTTGCGTCAATGGAAAATTTCTAATTTCTCAACATTTTTGAGAACTTTCTTGTTTCCATGGACGCAATGGCCGAAATCAGGCCATGGTCTCGGTCATCTGCCGGCCGCCCAGCACATGGAAATGCAGGTGGCCCACGGACTGGCAGGCGTCCGGCCCGCAATTGCTGATGACGCGGTAGCTGGTCAGGCCCTCCAGTCGGGCCGCCGTCCGGCAGGCCCTAAGGCAGGCGGACAGCGTCGCGTCGTCGAGCTGGTCGATATCAGCCATGCCCGACGCATGGGCCTTGGGGATGACCAGCACATGGACGGGGGCCTGGGGGTTGATGTCCCGGAAGGCGTATACCAGGCTGTCCTCGTAGACCTTGGCCGAGGGAATCTCCCCGGCGATGATCCGGCAAAACAGGCAATCCTTCATTGGTTCAGCATCCTTTCCATTCATTTAACGATTGTGAATTGTTTTTTCATGCCTCCGCGAGGCGTCGAAAAGGGGCGTTTGCTTTTTTTTCGAGGAGGCTTCGCCTCGTTTTATTGTACGCCCTCACCGATCGGCCATGCAAGGAAGCGCTTTTAACGTAATCGCGCGAAAATCCACGGGCTGGGCTTCCAGCGCTTCAGCGCCCCGAAGTGGCCTGAGGATTTTCGCTCTGCAGTCTGCCGACGGCAAAGCTGCCGTACCTCTTTCGGGCTTTTCCGGCGATTCAGGGGAGAACTGCCTCCGTGACGATATTTCCCCGGAGGCCTTCCGGGGTCAGGGCCGTCAGCTGAACGGCAACCATAGCGCCCGGGCGGCAGGCGGGACAGTCGGGAACGGTGACCTGGATGTATTCGGGCGTAAAGCCATTCCAGCCCTCCGGCGTCGGTGTTTCCAGCAAAACCTGGACAGTTTGGCCCAGCCATCCTCTCCGGTAGGCCAGCGCGGTCTCGTTCCCCAGGGCAATGAGCGCCCGGGCCCGCGCTTCCTTCAGCGCCGGGGTCAATTGCTCCGGCATAGCGGCCGCCTTGGTGCCCTCCCGGGGGGAGTAGGGGAAGACATGAATCTTGGCGAAGCCCACCCGGCGGATCATGGCGCGGGTCTCCTCGTATTCGGCCTCGGTTTCCCCGGGGAAGCCCGTCAGCACATCGGTGGTGAAGGCGGCGCGGGGGAAGGCGGCCCGCAAGGTCTCCACCGCCCGCAGATATTGGCTGGTGTTGTACTGGCGGGCCATCCGCCGCAGCACGCCGTCGCTGCCGGACTGCAGCGCCAGATGGAACTGGGGGCATACCTTGTCCATGCCGGCCAGGCGTCGGGCGAAGTTGGGGGTGACAACGGTGGGCTCCAGACTTCCCAGGCGGATGCGGCGGACGTTCGGTACGTTTTGCACGGCTTCAACGGCGTCCAGCAGGGTAACGCCGTCCTTGACATCCCGGCCATAGCTGGACAGGTGGATGCCCGTAAGCACCAGCTCGGTGAAGCCGGCCCGGGCCAGGCGGGCAGCTTCCTCCGCGACCTCCGGCAGCGGGCGGGAGCGGATGGGCCCCCGGACGCTGGGAATGATGCAGTAGGTGCAGCGGTTGTTGCAGCCCTCCTGAATTTTCAGGGTGGCGCGGGTATGCTCCTCCTGGTCGGTGACAGCCAGCCGCTCAAAGGGCACAGGGCCGGTGAGGGGTTCCACCCGGCATAGCTGGACGTTCTCGCGAAGGGCCTCCTCCAGCAGCGTCACTACCTCGCTCCGGCGCTGGGTGCCCAGGATCAGTCTCGCGCCGGCTTCCAGCAGGGCGTCACCCTTGCGCTGGGCCAGGCAGCCGCAGAGGATCAGCTGGCTGTCCGGGTGCTCCCGGCGCAATCGGCGGGCCAGCTGCATGGATTTCTTGTCCCCGGAGCCGGTGACGGTGCAGGTGTTGAGCACATACACGTCCGCGGGGCCGGAAAAGGGAACCACCTCATAACCGGCGGCGCGGAAAAGCTCCAGCATGGCCTGGGTGTCGTATTGATTGACCTTGCACCCCAGGGTGTGGAAGGCCACGGTCTTGGGCTTGTTCAACGGTGCTTCACTCCATATCGCCATAGAGACAAAACAGGGCGCTCAGGGCGCATAGACCGGCGGTTTCGGTGCGGAGGATGCGCGGCCCCAGGGTCACGGGGAGGCAGCCTGCCTCCCGCAATTGGTCAATCTCCGTTGGGTCGATGCCGCCCTCGGGGCCGATGACGACGGCCAGGCTGCGGACGTCCTCATGCTCCCGGCGGAAGGCGGAGAGGCTGTGATTTCGCGCGTCCTCCCAAGGGACGATGGCGGCGTCAAAGCCGGGCAGCGCCTTTACCAGCTGGGCGAAGGACACTGGCTCGCTGACGGCGGTTTGTCTGCATCGGCCTGATTGCTTGCAAGCCTCCCGGGCAATCTTTTGCCAGCGCTCCTGCTTTTTTCGTCCGTCCTTGGCGTCTAACTGAACCACGCAGCGGCTCATAGCCACAGGGACAACGGCTTCCGCGCCCAGCTCCACGGCCTTTTGCAGCACGAGCTCCATCTTGTCGGCCTTGGGCAGGCCCTGAAACAGGGTGACGCGCAAGCGGGCCTCGGTGGAGGGAAGCTCCTCCCCAAGGGTCAGCAGCACATCCGCGGCGTCCATACGCAGGATCTCCGCATGATAGCGCCGCTCGTCCAGGAAGACCTCGGCCATGTCGCCGGGCTTCATCCGCAGGACGCGGCTGGCATGGCGGGCATCCTCCTCCGCCAGCCGGACAACGCCGTTTTCGGCGGAGCCTTGAGCGTAAAAGCGACGCATCAGCCGTGCCTCCTGGAAAGCATGGCGACCCATTCGCCCTTGCGGCAGATTTTGAGGATGGTATAGTTAGCGGCGGTCAGCGCGTCCGCCACATCCTGCTCCCGCTCCTTGATGATGCCGGAGCAGATGAACAGGCCGCCTGGGACGATATGGCTGTTCAGCGGCTGGGCAAACATGCAGATCACGTCCGCGATGATATTGGCCACGCACAGGTCGCAGGTGATGTCCAGCTTGTCCAGCAGATTGCCCTCCATGGCTGTGACGCGATCCTCCAGGCCGTTGTGGGCGATGTTTTCCCGGGCGACCTTCACCGCCGTGGGGTCAATGTCGATGGCTGTGACGTCCTTGGCGCCCAGCAGCGCCGCGCCGATGGCCAGAATGCCGCTGCCCGTGCCCACATCGATGACCCGCTCGCCGCCGCGCAGGGCCTCCTCCAGCAGTTCCATGCACATGCCGGTGGTCTCGTGGGTGCCGCTGCCGAAGGCCATGCCGGGATCGATCTCGATGACCCGGTCGCCGGGCTGAGCCTCGTAATGCTCCCACGTGGGCTTCACCACCAGGCTTTTGCCGGCGCGGAAGGGCTTGTAAAACTGCTTCCAGACCTCCGACCAGTCCTCGTCCCGGACATCCGCCGCGGTCATGGTCAGGGAGCCCACGTCCATGCCGCAGGCCTTCAGCTCATCCAGATGAAGGCGAAGCGCCCGCGCGCGGTCGGCAAAGGCGGCGTCAGGCTCAAACCAGGCATGTACCAGCACGTCCTCGGGCATGGCATCGAGGAGTTTGGGGTCAATGATCTCCCAGATGCCGTTGGGCTTGTCGGGGTCGGGAATGTCGGCGCGGTCCTCCACCATGGTGCCTGTGGCCCCCTGCCGCATCAGGGCCTCAGATACGATGTCCGCTCCCAGGGTGGTGGTGTGAATGGTCAGTTCTACCCAGTCCATGCGCGTGTCTCCTTTGTCATTGGTGTCGGTGGGGATCAGTTGCTGCGGAAGCTGTCGATGCCGCGGAGCAATTCCAGCTCCCGCACGTCCCTGACGGTGGTGTACATCCGGCGGGTCAGCACCGTTCCGGCGCGGTAATACAGGCACATAAAGGGACAGTCCTCAGCGAACTTGGTCTGGATTTTGTACAGCGTATCCGCAAAGCTGGCCTGATCGGTCTTGCTGCGCAGCTCCTTGCACAGCGCGTCCATGTCGTTGGAATTGTAGCGGCCGTAATTGCCGGTGTTGTTTTTCATCAGCAGAAAGCCGAAATCCGGGCAAACGTCCATGGCGAAGGAGCTCAGGGCCAGGTCGAAGTTGCCCGCCTTCAAACGCCTTTCCATATCCGCCATGGTGCGCACCGACACGGTGCATTCGATCCCCACTGCTGCCAGGGCTTCGGCGATCTGATTGGCGGCTTCCACCCGGACGTTGTTGTCCGGCTCCTCGTAGACATCCAGGCGCAGGGACAGCTTCTCCAGCTCTCCCTTTCCGTCCACGCGGTCCAGGATACCGTCCTCGTTGCTGTCATACCAGCCGTCCTCGCTGAGCAGGGCGCGGGCGGCGTCCGGGTCGGTGACAAAGTAAGCGCCCAGGTTGTTGTTGTACATCCACGAGCCGGGAATGGCCGGGGTATCGGTGCGCTTGACCATGCCCATATAGACCGTGGCGGCGATTTTGTCCACGTCGATGGCGTAGCGGATGGCCTTGCGTACGTTGATGGAGCTGAGCTTGCTGGCGGAATGGTTCATCAGCAGGGTCTCCAGCTGATTGGTGCGGTAGTCCATGGAGACCGCGGTGGTGCCGCTGCGGTACTGGGCGGCGGACACGGAACGGGTGAAGATGGCGTCCACCCGGGCGTATTCATAGCTTTCGATGACGGCGCCGGGGGTGTTGTGGCAGATGATCATAATCTCCCGCACCTGGGGCAGGTTCTGCCACCAGTTGGCGTTGGCCTGAAGCCATAGGTAGTTGGACGGCTCGAAGGTGGAAACCACATAGGCGCCGGTGCCGGGAGGATTATCCGCCGTCACATAGGCCGCGGGAAGGATGGGAAAAGTCAGGGCGTAGAGCAGCCCCCAATAGGAGCGCTTGGCCCGGATGGTCACGGTGGTGTCGTTGGTGGCGGTGATTTTATCCACAAAGTAATTCAGGTTGGCGTAGTAGCCCTTGTCCTGAGCGCCCTCGTCGTTGGCACGATCCAGGATGTGCTGGGCCGTGGCCACCACGTCCTGGGCCGTCAGTGGTGTGCCGTCGGAGAAGGTGACGCCGCTGCGCAGGTGGAAGGTCCAGGTCTTGCCGTTGTTGCCCTGCTCCCAGCTTTCGCACAGGCCGGGCTGGGGCAGGTAGTTATCGTCGATGGTGATGAGACTGTCGTAGAGCAGGTCGTAAACGCTGACCATGTCCCTCTCCAGCGGCTCCAGGGGGCGCAGGGCGGTGGTCTTGACGGACTGAATGCCCAGCACCAGGCTGTCCTCCACATTGGTGGCCTCAGCGGGCAGAGCCGCCGTCAGCAGGAGCAGCGCCGTCAGCAGCGCCGTCCAGCGGCGCGGACGGATTGAAGACCTGGTAAATAAGCGCGTCATAAATGCCATAATCTCTCGTCACTCTCCCAGCGTAGGTTTTGGTCGGGCCGTCGGGCAGGTTCTCGATGGGCAGGGAAACGCCGTCGGGGGAGATGCTCCTGTCTGACAGCCAGGAGGCCACGGTGCTCTGGCCAGCGTGGTAGGCGCAGGCCACCGCCACGGGATCGCCCCGGAACAGCTTTGACAGGTAGTTGAGATACCACGCGCCGAAGCGGATGTTGCTTTCCGCGTCATACATGCGGTCAAAGCTGTAGCCGCTGACATCCAGCTTCCCGGCGATCCACTGGGCCGTGTCGGGCATCAGCTGCATGAGCCCCCGGGCGCCCACGCCGGATTCCGCGTCTGTGCGGAAGGAGCTTTCGTTCAGGATGATGGCGGTCATGAAGCCGGGCTGAAGATTGTACTCGGCGGCATACTGCGCGATCAGGTCGGTAAAGTAGACGGGATGGCCGTCCACAATCTTCTGATAGGCGGCCTCCCGCTCGGCCTGACGGGTGGACAGGTAGGCGGCCATCAGGTTCTGGGCGGCGATCAGGGCTAGGATCAACAGGAAAAGTCCCGTCATGGCGGCCGTCAATTGCCAGGGCATCCGATAGCCCGGCTTTTCGGCGGCCCGGGGAGCGCCCTTGCGATAGGCGCGCTCCATAACGGGCGGCGCGTCCGCACGGCCGCCGGGAAAAGGCGCGGGAGGCGGAGTCGCGGAGCGGGGTACGGATGCCTCCGGGGAAGGAGACATCGGACGCGGAACGGGGGCGGATGGCGGGAGCGCCTGTCCGTCAGGGGTTCTGTATCGGTCGGAGCGCCTTCGGCGCTGGATGGTCGGATTGGGATTCTCCATGGGGGCCTCCTTCGTCAGGGGATGAAGCCAGCCTGACTTCCTCAGCGTACAGCGGGGGGATCATGGCTTTAGTGTAGCCGATTGTGCCGCTGGTGTCAATGACCACTTGCGCCCGGGCCGCCTTTTCCGCGGCGGGAAGCTGGCTGTTCACGCGGGCCTCGGCTTCCGGGCGGGATAAATTGTCCCGGGCCATCAGCCGCCGCAGCTGCGTCTCCCTGGGCAGGGCGACGCACCAGACCCGGTCGCACCACTGCTCCAGGCCGGTCTCGTAGAGAAGGGGCATGTCCAGCACACACACGGCCGCGCCCAGCGTCCGGGCCTGGGCCATCAGGCGCTGAATCTCCTGGCGGATCATCGGCTGCATGATGCCGTCCAGCGTCGCCCGGGCCTGGCGGTCCGCGAAAACGCGCGCGCCCAGCGCCCGACGGTTCAGGCTGCCGTCGGCGGCAAAGACGCCGTCGCCAAAGGCTTCCCGCAGCGCCGCGAGCGCCATGCCGCCGGGGAGGGTAAGCTGGCGGGCGATGGCGTCGCCGTCAATGATGAAGGCCCCCAGCGTCCGCAGGGTTTCGCTGACGTTGCTCTTGCCGCAGGCGATGCCGCCCGTCAGGCCGATAACGCGCATGGCAGACACTCCCTTTCTTAACAATAGACGAATCAGCAAGCGAAAAGCCTGCCCGGACTGTTTCCCGGGTTTTGGGGAATTGCAGGGCCCGGCAAGCGCTCCGCCTGGCGATCCCCGTCCTTTTCGTTGGTAAAAGCCTCCTTGCAAGGCTGAGCGGCCGGCATAACGGCCATGCCGCTTGATCGGTGCGGTCGTGCAGATTCTCCCAAGGCGACGCCGCCTGCTGACGCCCCAGGCGAGCGAAACGCCTGCCGCCTCTTTCGTTGGACACAAAGCTCCCGGCGGACATAGCGGTGTCTGCCGGGAGGGGAGAATTATCGCTTTTTACCCCAAAGGTTCCAAAGGCCGATACCTGCCAGGAGGGAGCTGAAGGGCATGCAGCCGCAGCCGCAGCCTCGGCGGTTGCGCCGCTTGCCGCTGTTGCCGAAGATCACCATCAGCAGGAAGATGGTCAGCAGGGCCTTACCCAGGCTGATGCCGGATTCGTCATCCTGCAGTTTCACGATTTGGCGTTCTACCCGCTTCTCGGTTTCGACCCTGCGGGTCAGCCAGTCAGCCATATCAAGGGGCTTGGCGGCGGCGCCGAAAAGGCCGGACAGGTCGATGTCCTCTCCCCAGGCCCTGGCGATCTCCTGGGAAAGGGCGGGGATGAAGGCGCTGATAGCGCCGTCATAATCCTGGCGGAGAAAGGATTCCTCCAGGCTGGCACTGAGCAGCCGCTGCTGGATGCCGCTGGGGAGGCGGCGGTTCACGTCGCGCCCGCCGAAGAGGCCGAATTTGTCCTCGCCCACGCACAGCAGCAGGAGCAGGTCGTCATCGCCCAGATTCCAATGCTCCCGAAGGCCCTCGCCATAGCGCTGCAGGCTGGCGCCGTCCAGAAAATCGACGGTGGCGACATGCAGGTAAACGTCGGTCTCATCCTCAATGATGTCGATGGCTTCCGCCAGATCGTTCACGGTCTCCCGGGAGAGGACGGCGGCGGCATCGGCAATGGTGCTGTCGGTGTGAAGGGCGGGATAGCGGGGCTCGGCCAGGGCGGTGCTCCACAGCGCGAAGAAAACCGCGGTGAAAGCCAGGGTCAGGGCGGTGACCGCTATCGCCAGCCCTTTGAGAAAACGGCGCATCATGGCTGTCCTCCTTCCTCGGACAGGGGCATTACGCCCAAGGCGATGGCCAGCCTGCCCGTCAGCGAGGACCGGAGCCGCTGGTTGAAGGCCCGAACCTGTGTGCTGTAAGAGTTGCCGGAATCGGTGGCTTCGCCCAGGATGCGGGTCAGCGTACTGATGTACACCTGATCCCGGGGACTTTGCTGCACGGTGGACAGACGGGGCATCTCGTCCGCCAGCTGATTGGCCAGGGCCGTCAGCCGCTGATCCGCCTTAGCCAGCAGGGCGGTGGTCGTCTGCTCGTTTTCCAGCGTGGCGCGAAGCTCCCGCAGCTCGGTCAGGCGGCTGTCATCGGCAGGAAGATGGCGGGCGGCCACCACGCACAGATTGGCCGCGTCCATGGCGCGTTCCGACAGCGAGGCGTAGACGGTTCCTTCCTGGCGATCGGGGTGCAGCACCTTGTCTTGCTCGGCGCTCCAGCCCCGTACCGCGCCGTGGCAGATCCCCCCGATGACCAGCGCCGCGCACACAAGCGCGCAGGCCAGGGTGGTCAGGGTATTCTTCATGGATGTTGTCCTCCTGAGGTCGCTTGTTCGCCCGATGGCGAAGATAACGGTAGCAACGCTGCTTGCCGTCTGCAAGACTCAATTCGTATCCGACGGCTTTGCCGGCGGGGCGGGGAGTTTTTCTACGCAAAATGAAATTTTGCGTAGAAAAACATTCCTCGGCATTTTTCGTCAAAGTGGCTTTGCCACTTTGACGAGAGCGTCAGCTCATGTGCGTCTGCAGCAGCTTCTGCTTCAGTTCACCCTCCATGCGATAAAGCTCCCTTTCAGCCTCCACGCGCTTCTGATGCCCGTCGCGCTGGATCGCCATCACCTCGTCGATGGTGTCGATCAGGCTTTGGTTGGTCTGCACAAGGGTCTGAATGTCGATGATGCCGCGCTCGGCCTCCCGGGCGGTTTCCACCGTGCCCATTTTGAGGGTCTCGGCGTTTTTGCGCAGCAGCTCGTTGGTCATGTCGGTCACGGCGGTCTGCGCCTTCAGGGCCTGCTGGCTGTGGTGGAGGCCCAGGGCCAGCACCATCTGGCTCTTCCACAGGGGCAGCGTGTTGGACAGCGTGGATTGAATGCGCTCCACCAGCAGGCTGTCGTTGTTCTGCAAAAGACGAATCTGTGGGGCCATCTGCATGGAGACCTGCCGGGTCAGCTTGAGGTCGTGCAGCTTCTTTTCAAAGCGATCCAGCTGAGCGGCCAGGTCGTTGGCCTTCTGGGCGTCCATGGCGTCGCCGGATTGCTCGGCCCTGCGGCGCAGCTCCTGCAGTTCGCCCTCCCGCAGGCGGGCAAGCTTTTCGTCCCCGGCGATGATGTACAGCGTCAGCTGGCGGAAGTACTCGCTGTTCTTGTCGTAGAGGCGGTCGAACATGGCCACGTCCTTGAGCAATTGCGCCTGGTAATCCTCCAGGGAGTTGGCGATGTTCTCCACGTTGCCGCTGACCTTGGCGTAGCGGGCCTGCATCTTGGTGATGCGGCTCTCGGCGGAGGAGAACAGCTTGCGCAGCCCCCGGGGCTCCTCCGTGTCATCCTCAAAGCCCTTCAATTCGCCCACCAGGTTGACCAGCATGTCGCCCACGGGGCCGGTGTCCTGGGTGCGGACGGCCTCCAGGGCGGTGTCGGAGAAATCAGCGATGTTCTTCTGGGCGTCGGCGCCGAAGAGCAGCACATGGTCGGGATTGGCGATGTCCAGCTTATTCAGAAAGACCTCAATGGCCTGACGCTCGGCGGGGGTGAGCTGGCTGTCATCCAGCCGGGGCGCCTGAGCGGGGGCGGGCTGCTCCTGGATGGAGCGGTCGGCGGAGGCAGGGGCAGCCTGCGGGGCTTCGGGGGTCAGGGAAAGCATCGGGGCCTGCTGTTCAGTCATGGCGGAAATCCTCCTCGCGGTATTTGTTATTGCTTGCGGCGATCCTGGCTGTAGAAGGACACGAAGTCCTCGTCCTCGGCGGGGATCACCTTGGGATTGGTGGCTTTCATCTGAGCGGAGGCGGCAGTGGCGGATGGCGAAGAGGCTCTGAACTCGCCCGCGTAGCCGTCCCGCTTGAGCATCTGCTCCATCACATCGATGTCGGTGGACACGTCCAGGATGGTATCCTTATAAAGATTATCCAGCTGCTTCTGGCAGGCGGTGAGCACCATGCCCATGCCGCGGATGGCCTCGGAACGGGCGGCGGCCATGTCCTCCGCCGATACGCCCCGCTGATCCATCATGCGGTAGCTGCCCAGCACTTTCAGGGTCGTGGGCAGGTAGTAATTCATGAACTTGCGAATCTGCGGCGCCTTGGCGGGCTTTTCGGCCACGGTGGTGAAAATCTGCACACACAGCCGTTCCAACTCGTCCATTTGGGCGGAGAGCGCCTCGTCCAGAATGGCGTCGTTCTCGGCGCGGATCTGATGGAGCATTTCCTGGCCCCTGGCGATCACGGCGTCGGCGCCCTCGTCGCCGGAGAGCGGAAGCTCCTCCACCTGCCGGGCCTTGGCGGCGTCCTCACGGTTGCGGGTGCTGACATCCAGTCCCGCGCCCATGATGCTGACCACCTTGCCGATGAGAATAGCCAGGAGGGCGCATGGGATATAATCGCCCACGCGATACAGCGGGAACAGCGCGGAATACATCATCACCACCGCACCCGCGGCGATGATACCGGCCTTGCGGCCCTTCTTGGCTCTGGGGGATTTCTTTACCTGCTTCATGGCGGCTCCTCTATCCTGCGTCAAGGCTGTTGTCAGGCTGAATGATACATGGTTCCGTCCGCTCCCGCAAGCCCTGAGCGCGGAAAAATACATTCCGGCGCTTGATTGCCACAAAAGGAGGAATCATCCATCACGACCTATTATAGCACAGCCCCATGGGAAAAAACAGTGAGAATTTGATGAAGAATTGATGGGAAAAAGGGAACCAAAATCATCAGCCGAGTCACAGCGCAAAGCGGCTAATCCGCCGTCGGCGGACGCCTTCGGCACGACGAAGCGGGCGCGGCCCCTGAGCGGCTATGCTCGCGCTTATATAGCACAGCCCCATGGGAAAAAACAGTGAGAATTTGATGAAGAATTGATGGGAAAAAGGGAACCAAAATCATCAGCCGAGTCACAGCGCAAAGCGGCTAATCCGCCGTCGGCGGACGCCTTCGGCACGACGAAGCGGGCGCGGCCCCTGAGCGGCTATGCTCGCGCTTATCGTCAGAGAAAGCTGCCTTAAACAGGCCAACGGCCGGGACAAAACCCGGCGTCGTGGCGCAGGCCGCTTTGTCGATACGCAGGAGGCGCGGCGGATGTTCTAACAGCCGCCCGGCGCACATATCCTGTGCCAGACGGAAGGGGGAGACCATGATGGACATGCGGTTGCTCAAGGAAAACGTGCAGATGGAGCGTCTGGCGGGCACGGGCGCGGATCAGGCGGTGGTGGAAGGGGAAATCACCCTTCCGGGCGGCCTGCGGGAGGAAGCCAGGGTGCTTTCCGCCGGCGGTATGGCGGTGGTGGACGCGGTGGAGGCGCTGCAGGATAAGGCGTCGGTGACGGGCAAGGTGGTGTTCCACGCCCTGTACACCCAGGGAGACCCGGGCAAGGTCAATGCCATCGAGGCCACGGCGGACTTCACCCATGTGATGGAAATGCCGGGGATGCAGCCCCGCAATCTGTGCCGCCTGGAGGCCCAGGTGGAGCATGTGGAAGCCTCGGCGGCCGGGGGACGCTTATCCTTGAAGGCCGTGGTGCAATTGGCCGGCCGCGCGCTGACGAAGCAGCCGGTGGAGGTCATCACCGGGATCACCGGGGTGGATGGCATCGAGGTGGCGTCCCGCCCGCTGACGGTGAAGCGCACCGTGGCCGAGGGCAGCGGGGAAACGCTTCTGCGGGAAGAATTTGCCCTGCCCGAGGGGATGCAGATTCGCGAGACGCTCTACGGCGCCGCCACGCCCCAGGTGACGGAAATTACCGGCGGCATGGGCCGCGTGGGCCTTTCTGGCCAGGTGGCGCTGGAGGTGGTTCACGCCTCGGATATGCCGGGCAAGCCGGTGGTCATCACCCGGCACACCCTGCCCTTTGAGCAGACGGTGGAGCTGGCGGGGGAGGACGGCGACCTGCTGGAGGGCCGCGTCAGCATCCGCGATGTGGCAGTGGTTAGCCAGAGCGACGAGAAAGGCGAGCGCACCCTTCGCGCGGAGGTGCTGCTGGGTCTGAGCGCGTGGGCCGACCGCAAGGAAGAGCTGACCGTGCTGGACGACGCCTACACCGTGGCCGGCGACGATCTGCGCCTTACGGGGCAGACCGTATCCTGCCGGGTGGACGACCGCTATCATCAGGCGGCGGAAAGCGGCAAGGTGATGCTGATGCTGCCCGAGGGCTCGCCTGCGGTACGCGGCGTGCTGTGCGGCTTCGCGACTCCGGTGATGACGGGCCGGGAGCAGATCGGCGGACGGCTGAATGTGGAGGGTATGCTGGAAGTCACCCTCTTGTACATGACGGATGATTCCGACGCGCCGGTGGCGGTGTATCAGGAGGAGCCCTTCCGCGTGACCTTCGCGGCGGAAACCGGGGAGGGCGACGTTATCAGCCTGACGGCCAGCGATGTGGACGTCAGCGCCATTACCTCCGACCGTATCGAAATGAAATACATCCTGCATATGCAGTCCAGCGGCCTGGTGACGGATGAAGCAAGGCTGATGACGGACGCGGCCATGGTGGCTTCGGGCAGCCCCGAGGAGGGGATTGTGCTGTATTTCACCCAGCCCGGTGAAAGCCTGTGGGACATCGCCCGGCGCTACCGCGTTCCTGTAACGGATGTACGGAATCTGAACCCCGACCTGGGCGGCGAGCCCAAGACGGGTCAGGGCGTGGTGGTATGGCACCGGTAAATTCCGAAAAGGCGTCCCAAAGGCCGGAGAGGCGAGGCTTCTCCGGCCTTTCTGGCGGTTCGGGCAGTCTTTTCGTCCTGCGGAAAGCCGTTGCTTTTCAGCGAGCATTGCTTTATAATCTCAGGTACAAGGGACGGACGGTACGAAAGGATGGGGACGGCATGGACAACGGTCTGATCTTTGCTGGCAGAGAGGCGTTCAGAGCATGGCTGGAGGAGCATTGCCTGTCGCGGGAGGGCGTCTGGCTTGTCTTTGGCAAGGCGGGCGGGCCCAAGACCGTTAAGGCCGAAGAAGCTCTTGAGGAGGCGCTGTGCTTTGGCTGGATTGACGGGCAGATGCAGAGCATTGACGATAAGACGTACAGGAAGTACTTCGCCATGCGCCGGGAGAAAAGCAAATGGTCGGAGAAAAACAAGGCCCTGGTTCAGCGGCTGGAGGAGCGGGGGCTGATGACCGACTTCGGCAGGCAAAAGATTGAGGAAGCCAAGCAAAACGGTCAGTGGAACGCGCGCCAACCCGCGGCGGTGACGGAGGAGCAGATTGCGGCTGTGTCCGCTCTGCTGGAAGGCCATGAGCCCGCCTTCACCCATTTTCAGGCCATGTCCCCCTCTGTAAGGAAGACGTACACACGGGCGTATCTGGATGCTAAAACGGAGGCTGGGAGGGAAAAAAGGCTGGCCTGGATGGTGGACAGGCTTGACCGCAATCTCAAGCCCATGTAAGCGAGCGTCAAAAAAAGGACAGGGCAAGCCGATGGTGGCTGCTCTGCCTTTTTGCATTGCCGGACGGGCCGATTAGTCGGCGGCGACGTTCTCTCTCCATACCAGGCTGTCCCGGCAGGTATGGGTATGGAAGGTATAGCGCCATCGGGCCTTTAGCCTTTGGCTGACGGCCTGGGCCAGGCTGTCCCGGGGGAAGACCCCGAAGACCGCCGAACCGCTGCCGGTCATCAGCGCCAGGGCCGCGCCGTGCCGCCGCAGGGCCAGCAGCGCTCTGCCGATGTCCGGCCGCAGTTCCTCGCTGACGGGCTGGAGCACGTTGCCAAGGCTTTGCTTCATCAGCGGCAGATCGCCGCTGGCCAGGGCCAGGGCGGCGCTGTCGGTCATGGGATGCACGACGTCCGCCTGCTGGTGATAGGCCTCAAAGACCGTGCCCGTGGAAAGTCCCCGGCAGGGCTGAATGACCACCAGAGGCCAGTCCCGGCCCGACGGCAGCGGCTCCATGATTTCCCCCACGCCCGTGGTGCGGGTCAGCCCGCCCCGGAGGCAGAAGGGTACGTCCGCGCCCAGGGTCAGGCCCAGCGCCTCCAATTCGGCGGGGGACAGCCCAGTTTTCCACAGCTGGTTCAGCCCGAAAAGCACTGCCGCCGCGTCCGCGCTGCCGCCGCCCATCCCCGCGCCGATGGGAATGCGCTTCTCCACATGGATGGCCGCGCCGCCGGGGTAGCCGGTGTGCGCCTGAAGCGCCCGGGCCGCCCGAAGGGCCAGATGCTTTTCCGATGGCGGAAGGCGGGGATCGCCGCCGGTGGTCAAAGTGAGGGCGTCTGCAGGCAGCAGGGTGACGTCGTCGCACAGGGCGATGGGCTGCATCAGCATGTCCATCAGGTGATAGCCGTCCTCCCGCTGACCTGTAATGTCCAGCGACCAGTTGATCTTCGCCCGCGCCTCCACCAGCATGGACAAGCCTCCTTTGCATCCGTTTGCTCCTATCATACGCCATCGGGCGCGAAACATCAAGAGGAACACGCCTTGCGCTCCTCCCGGAATATGGTATAATACAAGGGACGGTTCACAAACAAGGGAGCGATACGGTGATGTACGAGCTGATCCAGGTGGGGGCACAGAGCTATTATATCAACTGTCCGGCCAAGATTGGCGTTTACCGGCCGGATGGGGAACAGGTTTATCTCATTGACAGCGGCGGGGACAAGGACGCGGGCAAAAAGGCGCGGCAGGTGCTGGAGCGCAGCGGCTGGACGCTGCGGGGCATTCTGAATACCCATTCCCACGCGGACCATATCGGCGGCAACGCTTATTTGCAGAAGCAAACAGGCTGCCGGGTCTTTGCCGGGGGGATGGAGGCGGCCTTCACCCGCTATCCCGTGCTGGAGCCCTCCGTGCTCTACGGCGGCTATCCCCCGGTGCAGCTGCGGCATAAGTTCCTGATGGCCCAGGAGAGCGTGGTCACGGACTTCTCCGATCCGGCCTTCCCCCAGGAGGTCGGGATCATTCCCTTGCCGGGGCACTCCCTGGATATGGTGGGCTTCCGCACGCCGGACGGCACGGTTTTTCTGGGGGACAGCCTGACCAGCCCTCAGACGCTGAGCAAATACGCGGCGTCCTTTCTGTGGAACGTGGGAGCGCAGCTGGAAACCCTGGACCTTATCGACGGGATGGAGGCGTCCATGTTTGTGCCCTCCCATGCCGAGGCGGGGCCGGACATGCGGGCGCTGACGGCCGTCAACCGGGCGCATATCCTGGCCCTGTGCGACCGGGTGGAGGCGCTGTGCGACCAGGCTATGCCCTTTGACCTGCTGCTGAAGCGTTTCTTTGAGCAGGAGGGGCTGGTGATGACCGTGGAGCAGCATGCCCTGGTGGGCAGCACCCTGCGCTCCTACCTTTCCTATCTGACGGCCCGGGGCCGCGTGGAAATCAGGATTGAGGACAATACCCTGGTATGGCAAAGGATGGCGAAAGGTTCGCCTTTGCAAGGAGATAGATGATGAAAGACAAAGCAATGCCCGTGCTGCTGACCCTTTGCGGCTCCTCCGGCGACGGCTCGGGGGAAATGGACGAAAACATCCGGGTCATCACCACCGGCCAGTTGAAGCAGACGCCCTCGGGGTACATGCTGCGCTATCAGGAGACCCAGACAGACGAGGGCGACGGCTCCGTGATGACCCAGGACATTATCCTCAGCATGCAGCCGGGGCGCGTGACCATGACCCGCCTGGGGGATTACGGCACCTCCATGGTTTTTGTGAAGGACCGCCGGTTTGAGGGCAAGTATCACACGCCCTACGGCGACCTGGACATGGCGCTGTTTGCCACCCAGGTACAGTGCGACCTGACCCCGGAGCGGGGCAGCGTCAGCCTGAAATATCAGCTGGATCTTCAGGGCAGCTTTGCCGCCATGCACGCCCTGCGGCTGGAATATGTGGCCGGCGAGCCGGCGCCGAAGCCGTGCTGACCCCGCTGCGCCGGGAAATGCGGGCACTGCTGGATCGGACAGAGGTCTGCCGCCCGCCTGCCCTGCGCCGCGCCCTGAATCCGGAAGCGCTGCTGGCGACGGATTTACCTTCGCTGGTGGATGCGGAGAAGCTGGCGGCCTTTGTCCGTGAGACGGAGGCCAAAGGGTGGCGGGCCTGGACGGAGAGCGGCTGGCTGCTGCTGGATCATCTGGTGGAAGCGCCGGAAATACGGCCGCGTCCGTTAACCGGGGAGGCGGCGTGCTGTCTGTCGCTTTTTCTGCGACATCCGGGGGGAGACGCCCCCCCAGCCGCCGTCCGCGCGCTGGTGAAGGCGGCGGAGGCTGGAAGCGGGCAGGTTCAGCGCCTTTGCGCGGGCTGGCATAGAGATTACGCGGCTCGTCTGCGTTGCCATGAACCGCTTCCTTCAGGACTGACACCTTACTTATATGCCGCGTTTGACGAAGGCTCGGGGGAGGAAATGGGATGATTATCACTTGCGTCGGCCACGCTGAATTTCTGCTGGAAATGCAAAACGGAATGCGCCTTGTCACGGATCCTTACGATGCTGAATGCGGCTATCCCGTAACGGTCACGGAGGCCGACGCGGTGCTGATTTCCCATAGCCATCACGACCACAGCGCGGTGGAAAACGTTCGCGGGTATACCCAGCTGATCGACCAGGAAGGGTGGCATACTCTGGCCCCGGATGTGACGGTGACGGCGGTTTCGGCCTGGCATGACCAGGAGCAGGGGGCCAAACGCGGCGGCACCCTGGTGTTCCTGGTGGAGGCGGAGGGGCTGCGGGTGGTTCACCTGGGAGACCTGGGGCACCTGCCCGCGCCTGAAATGATCGCGCGGCTGGCGCCGGCCGATGTGCTGATGCTCCCGGTGGGGGGCTATTTTACCATCGACGCAAAGGCTGCCCGGAAGACGGCGGAGCTTCTGCGGGCCCGGGTGATCCTGCCCATGCACTACCGCACCAGCGCCAACCCGGACTGGCCCATTGCCCCGGTGGAGGACTTCACGGCGCTGTATCCGGAATCGGAAACGGCGAACCTGCTGCGGGTGACGAAAGAGGATCTTTCCTGCCAGCCCCGGGTGGCGGTGCTATGCCCCCGCAGCCTTGCCGAAAAAAGGTAAAAAAAGGCGAAATTTGTACTGACGGCCGTTGACTTGCAGCGGAATCATCCGCTATAATGGAACATAGAGACAAGGTGCAGCCGTTTTTCATACCACAGGATCATGGACAAGGAGGCGCGGGACATGTATCAACCCATTCTTGGCGGCGTGACGCCGATGACCCTGCTCATCATCGTAGGCGTCATTCTTTTGCTGGTGCTCTTCTTCCCCAGGTATCACAAGGTTCCGCCGAACCAGGCGCTGATTATCTCCGGCAAGCTCCGCAGGAGGTACAAGGTCAAGGATGCCGACGGCAACATTGTCGTGAAGAAATTCGGCTACCGCATTGTACGCGGCGGCGCGACCTTTGTCATCCCCTTCTTTGAGCGCATCGACCATCTGAACCTGGGCCTGATGCAGGTGGACATCAAGACCACGCAGCCCGTGCCCTCCCAGGAGTACATTTCCGTCATGGTGGACGGCGTGGCCAACATCAAGATTGGCTCGGACGATCTGTCCATCGCCACGGCGGCGGAGCAGTTCCTGAACTGGAAGCCGGAGGACATTGCCTCCATCGCCCAGCAGGTGCTGGAAGGCAACATGCGCGAGATCATCGGACGGATGACCATTGCCGACCTGGTGCAGAACCGTGACAAATTCGCGGCGGAAACCAGCCGAGCCGCCACGGATGACATGAGCAACATGGGTCTGGAAATCATCAACTTGACCGTGCAGAACTTCTCTGACCAGGATGGCGTGGTGGAAACCATGGCCACCAAGAACATTGTGGAGAAGGAACGCGATGCCACCATCGCCAAGGCGGAGGCCCAGCAGCAGGGACACAAGGCCAAGATGGAGTCCGACGCGCTGATTGCCGAGCAGGAGAAGGATCTGGCGCTGAAGCAGGCGGCCTTCAAGGTGGACGCTGACCGGGAGAAGGCCAAGGCGGACATTGCTTATACCATTGAGGAACAGCGCGAGCGCAAAAATTTCGAGGCCGAGCGGGCTGCGGCAGAGCTCCTTCGCCTTCAGAAGCAGACCGAGCTGGAGCGGCAGCAGGTCGAGATTCAGCGCGAAAAGCTGAACGTTGACATCCGCGAAAAAGCGGAGGCCGAGCGCGACAAGCGTATTTTTGAGGCGGAGGCCGAAAAGGCTGAGCGGCAGGCCAAGGCGGACGCGGAGCTGTACGAGGCGGAGAAGCTGGCCGAGGCCATCCGGCTCAAGGGCGAGGCCGAGGCCATCGCTATCGAGCGTAAGGCAGACGCCATGCAGCGCTACGGCCAGGCGGCCATGCTGGAAATGCTCATCAACCAGCTGCCCGACATAGCCCGGGCCATTGGCGAGCCTCTGGCGCAGACCGAGAAGATTATCCTTTTTGGCGAGGGCGCGACCACGGGCCTGACCCGGGACATGACAGGCTCCATGATGCAGGTGTTCGAGGCCATGAAGGCCGCCACCGGCATGGACATCCCCAAGATGCTCCAGACCGTCTCCAAGGGCGGCCTGGTGGGCAGGCAAATCGAGGAAGCGGCGGGCCGGGAAACGGCGGAATAAGCGCGATGGATAGAGTCGTTCTTCTTCAACACAAACACATAACAATATGAAGAAAAAGCGGAACGCCTGCCAATAGGAGGCGTTCCGCTTTGCTGATGGGCCGGCTTAGAGAACAACATTGACGGGATGTCCATCCAGCCACGCCTTCAGCGAGGCGAAGACAATCTCGGCCCGGAGAATCATGGATTCGTGGGTTGCGAAGGCCACATGGGGGGTGACAAGACAGTTTTTCGCAGTCAGGAGAGGATGGTTCGCCGGGATGGGCGGTTCCATTTCAAACACATCCACGGCGGCGCCAGCGATGTGCTCCGCGTTCAGCGCCTGTGCCAGGGCGGCAGAATCTACCACCGGGCCCCGGGACATGTTGACGAGCAGCGCGTGGCGGGGCATCAGGGCCAGTGCGTCCGCGTCGATCAGGCCGCGGGTGTCCTCTGTCAGCGGGCAGTGCAGGGTAACGATGTCGCATTGGGTCAGCAGTGTTTTCAGGGATACGTTCTCCACGCCTTCCAGCGCCCGGGGAAAGGGATCGTAGGCTAGTACCCGGGCGCCAAAGGCCTTCAGCAGCTGAATGACCCGCTGCCCGATGGCGCCGCTGCCAATGACGCCCACCGTGCGGCTCCCCAGTTCATGGCTGACCAGTCCGTCCTTCAAACCCTGCTGACGGGTACGCTGATTCAGCGGATGCGTGTTGCGCAGCAGCGATAGTATTTGCCCGATAACCAATTCCGCCACCGCTTGGCTGGAATAGCCCGAGGCGTTGCTGACCCGGACGCTCTTGTCGGCCGCAGCCTTGAGGTCAATATGATCCGTGCCGGTGAAGGCAACGTCGATGAATCGCAGGTGCGGACAGGCACGGATGACCTCGCCGGGGAGGGGCATATTGGCCAGCATCAGGATATCGGCATCCTGGGCCTGGCGGATCAGGGTGGGAATGTCGTTGGTGCGGGGATAGGCGGTGAAATGGTGACCGGCGGCCAGCAGCGGCGCGGTCAAGGCAGCCAGTTTGTCATCTGTGACGGCGAGGGATTCCAACAAAACGATGTTCATGGCGGACGCTCCTTTCAGCGGGTCAGGGCAAGGGCATGTAAGTATGAATGATCCGCGCGAGGTTTTCCGCGTCTTTGCGGACAAAGACAGGAATCACAGACCAGGGCGCTGGGCAACGAACTGTCTGGCCGCCGGGATAATCGCGCAGCGTGGATGCCTCGATCCAGTCACAGCCCTGGGGCAGCAGGACCTCCCGCTCGGTCACGCCTGGCATGACCACCGGCGCCACCAGCATATCCGGGCCGAACATATAGGCGTCGTTTACTGTCCAGAGTTTTTCCTCATGGGGAAAATCGTAGAATAGCGGGCGCATGACGGGTCGGCCAACCTCGTGGGCTTGAGCCATCAGACTGCGGATATAGGGCTTCAGTGCTTCCCTCAGGCGGATCAGCTGACTGCACAGCATTTCGATTTCCGGGGTGAAGCACCATACCTCGTTGGGGGAGCCGCTGGAACACATGCCGCCCCGCTTTTCGGCCAGGGGTTCCAGACGTGGGGAGCGGACGCCGTGCAGGCGGAATACGGGTGAAAAGGCGCCAAAGGCGAACCAACGGGCAAAAAGCTCCAGAAAGGCGGGATCCCGAACGTCCGCGCCGTAGAAGCCGCCAATGTCATGAGTCCACCAGGGAATGCCGGCAATGCCCATTTGCATCCCGATGACAACCTGCTCCCGGAGCGCGCGGAAGGAGGAGTGAACGTCGCCCGACCAGATCAGCGCGCCGTATTTCTGGGAGCCGGCCCAGCCGCACCGCACCAGGCTCAACACCTGCTCTTCCCCCTGGGCCCGCAGACCGTCATAGAAGGTCTTGGCAAATTCAACAGGGTAGCTGTTGCTGATCTGCATGGCGTGGCCCTTGTAATAGCGGTAGGTATCGAAGTCGTAGGTATTGTACTCCGGCTCGGCCTCGTCCAGCCAGAAGCAGTCTACACCTTTGTCGTAGTAGTTCTTTTTGGCTGTTTCCCAGAGAAAGCGCCGGGCATCGGGGTTGGTCAGGTCGATGAACTGCGTATCGCCCCGGGTGCTGTGGGTGATATTGGGGCCGCGCTCGGAACGCACCAGTAGTCCCTTTTCCTCGATGGCGGGGTAATTCACGCAGTCCTTTTCTACCGTGGGCCAGATGGATACCATCAGCTTCACACCCAGATCATGAAGTTCGCGGCACATCTGCGCGGGATCAGGCCAATAATCATAGTCGAAATCCCAGTCGCCGTGGTGGGGCCAGTGGAAGAAGTCGATGACGATGGCGGACAGGGGCAAATCGCGTTTCTTGAACTCCCGGGCCGTCTGAAGGACTTCCTCCTGGGTCTGATAGCGCAGCTTGCTCTGCCAGAAGCCCATGGCGTAGTCCGGCATCATAGGCGCCCTGCCCGTAACGGCGGTGTAGCGCTGCACGATGTCATCCGGCGTATCCCCGGCGACGATCCAGTAGTCCAGTATTTTGGTGGAATGGGCCAGCCAGATGGTCTGGTTGGTGGAGAAGTGCGCCTCGCCCACAGCGGGGTTATTCCACAGCATGCCGTAGCCCAAACTGGACAGCACAAAGGGGATGGAGGCCTGCGCATTGCGATGTGCCAGCTCCAAACTGCTGCCCTTGAGGTCAAAGGTATCCTGCTGGTACTGCCCCATGCCGTAAAGCCGCTCGTTTTTCTCAGGCTCAAAGCGGACGGTCAGGCGGAAGTCGCCGTTGATGTTCCCCTTGAATTCCCTGCCTGTCAGCTGCAGGGGATTGGTGTATTCGGACAGCTTTTTCACCCGCTTTTGCAGGATCTCCCGGAAGAGGAGCCGATCTTCCTTATAGAAAGAAAGCCGCCCGAATTCGTCTACGTCGATACGCAACTTGCCGTTGAGGATGCTGGCGGTATCCCCCTGAATGTCGATGCGGGGCTGGGAGGGTTCCGGGGATTCGGTGAGGGCCCAGGCCTGAACCGGCGGCTCCTCCATGATCCAGGCCTGTACCCGCAGGGCGTTGGGGCCCCAGGGCATGATGCGCAGGGTCTCGCCGTCAAACGTGCGTAAAAGGCAGTGGTCTTTACGTTGCAGCATGGCAGGCATCTCCTTCATTCGTAGGGGCTGTTATCCCCCCTTGATCTGCTTTTATTATACCGATGAACAGGAGCCGCGTAAGGTTGAAAAAAAGTCAACATTTCATTAAAACAACCAAAATTGCAGAAAAATAATACAGCAAACTGAAATGTTGACATATTTTCCAACTGGTCAATCCGAGTTGGTGAAGCTATAATAAAGCCAGTTCAACGCGTTGAGTGTTTCGGTTTAGTTCAACAAGCGAGGAGGAAAAAACATGACCATGAAACGGATCGTTAGCCTGCTTCTGACCTTGGCGCTGCTGCTGGGTGGGGTGTCTCTGGCCTCGGCGGAGGATAAGAAGGTCGATATCATCACGGTTTGGTCCAATGATGCTCATAACAAGGCGCAGTACGAGGCCCTGGTCGCTGAATTCAACGATACCATCGGCAAGGAAAAGGGTATCGTTATTGAATACACGGTCTATGGCGGCGACTACTACAGCTCCCTGGACGTGGCGCTGCAGTCCGGCGAGGCGCCCCATATTTTCAAGTGCAACAAAATCGGTCAGTATGCGGCTTCCGGCCATATTCTGGCCCTGGACGAGCTGCCTGCTGGCGCGAATCTGGTGGCCCAGTATGCGCCTTACAACGCTGAAAACTACGGCGAGTTCGGAGGCCTGACCTATTCCGTGCCTTTCCGTGTTGTCACCTTCGGCCTGGCCTACAATGTGGACATGTTCAAGGAAATGGGACTGACTCCGCCGACCACCTGGGCGGAAATGCGGGATGTGGCCAACAAGATTACCGATCAGGGCAAGGGGCGGATTTATGGTTATGCTTTCCCCGGCGCCTATACCAGCTACCGCTATCAGTATGTGATCCATCCCTCCGCGGCGTCCAATGGCGTGGAGTTCTTTGATCACAAGACCGGCCGCTTTGCCTTCCAGTCGCTGGAGCCCTTCTTCAGGCATTTGCTGAGCTTTGTGGAGGATGGCACCATGTTCCCAGGTTACCTCACCATGGACGATGATACCAAGCGCGCCCATTTCTCCGCTGGCAATGTGGGTATGATCTGTATCGGCTCCTCCGATGTGGGCGTGTTCCGGGACCAGTTCCCCTGCGATTTTGAATGGGCTGTGGTGCCTTATCCCGTGGAGAACGCCGACCTTCGCTATAAGTACCCCGTCAGTCCATCCATGTTCTATGTGGTGAACAGCCGGGCCAAGGAGGAAGGCCTGGAGGAAAAGGTGATGGAGGTTTACAACCTGTTCCTGTCGGACGCGGCTCTGGTATCCACTTATGAAAACGAAAAAGACAATCCTGTGCTGGGCGAAGCCATTACCGCCCAATCAACCCGGGAGGATGTTTCGCCCCAGTGGGCTGCCTTCTGCGATATGAGCAAATACTGTGTGCGCTATCCCTACCCTGAGAGCGACATGATGGTGGAAGGCGACGCCTACAACAGCGTATTCGATCAGATTCTGGCCCGGACGGTGGATGCCCACGAAGCCCTGGCGGAATTGGATGCACGCTACAATGCCGCGCTGGACGCCGCCATTGTCGATGGGCTGAAGATCGAGGACTATATTGATGCGGACTATGATGCCCGCATGGCCTGGGATAAGTAAGCGCAAACGCTTCTCATGCCGCGCCTCTGCCGGATGTTCGTCAGGACAGGGGCGCGGCTTTCCCATACGGCAGCCGCTGATGGCGGACAGGCAAAAATAAGGTGGTGTGATCCGTGAGCAATCTGGGGTGTGGAAAACGGTTCCTTCCGAGGCGGCTGCAAAGCGATGGCGGAGATCGGCTTCAGGAAGTGCTGATGCTGCTGCCTATGACCGTAGGCTTCTGCCTCTTCGTGGTGTATCCGATTCTTTGGGTGCTGCGCTGGTGTCTGTTTACCTATGATGGCTACTCCACGCCTGTTTTTGTGGGGCTGGACAATTTCGCCCGAGCCTTTTTCCGGGATCAATCCTTCTGGCGGACCATGAAGAACACCTTCGTTATTGCCGGGATCAAAATGCTGGTGGAGATCCCCATGGCGATTCTCCTGGCGGTGCTGGTGAACAACAAGGTGAAGGGGAGTTCGTTCTTCCGGGTGATTTTTTTCCTCCCTTCCGTGTTCAGCATTGCCATTGTGGGTCTGATCTTTTCCAATATGTTCAGCGCCTACAACGGCATCGTCAACGCTGTGCTGATGGATGCGGGGCTGATCCGACGGAACATCGACTGGCTGACCAACCGGAATACAGCGTTCTTCGTCATCATTCTGGTGAGCCTATGGACAACCTTCGGTATGAACATGATCTACTTTCTCATGGGCTTGCAGAACATTCCCCGGTCACTGTACGAATGCTCCGCCATTGACGGAGCCAATGGTATCCAGCAGTTCTTCCACATCACTGTGCCTTTGCTGGCGCCTGTGCTGCAGTTGGTGGTCATGCTCAGTGTGCTGGGCACCATGAAGATGACCGACCTCATCCTGGTGCTGACCAATGGTCAGCCGGGCGGGCAGACAGAGGTGGTCATGACGTACATTTTCAAGTTCTTTTTCCAGTATGGCGACGGCACGGCGCTGAAAAGCCAGTACGGCTATGCCTCGGCCCTGGCGGTTATCACGGCGGTGGTACTGGGCGTGGCGACGGCGCTCTATTTGAAAATGTCGGCCAGGATGAAGGAAATGGAGCAATAGGAAGGGCGGCGAACAAAATGAAAGGGACAAAAAAGGGACTCACAAGACTGTTGATGTACAGTCTGCTTCTGCTGGTAGCGGTGTTTGCCCTGTTCCCGGTGGTGTATATCCTGCTAGCCTCCTTCAAGTCCAACCAGCAGATTCTGGTGGGCGGCACCAACATTTTTCCCTCGGAATGGCATTTTGAGAACTACATCGACGCCTGGAACCTGGCCAATTTCGGTACGCTGACCCTGAACAGCATGTTTTATGCTTTCTTTGTGGTCATCGGCTGCATCCTGACGGCCACCACCTGTGGCTATATCTTCTCCCGGGGCAAGACCCGGCTGACCAGGATGATTTACCGTATGGTGCTGTGCTCACTGTTCATCTCCCTCGGCACCCTGGCGCTGTATCCGCAGCTGAGCCTGGCCAAGGGCATGGGCCTGAGCGGCACCCTCTGGGGCCCTATCGTCATCCGCGTATTCGGTATGAACGCTACGCAGGTGTTCATCGCTACGGGCAACGTCAACCAGATTCCCAGGGAGCTGGATGAGGCCGCAAAGATGGATGGCTGCAGCTTTCTGGGTATCTTCTGGAGGATCGTGCTGCCGCTGCTCAAATCGCTGATGGCCACCGTGGGTCTCATCGCCTTCCGCACTGCCTGGAGTGATTACCTGCTGCCGTATGTTTTCACCATTTCCAAGCGTGCCCAGTGGCCGCTGGTGGTGGGTGTTATCAGCCTGAAGTCCAGCGGGGAGGCGGCGTCCTCCTGGAATCTGATGCTGGCAGGCATCAGCATATCCATCCTGCCGATGCTGGTGGTCTATCTTTTGCTGAACAGATACTTCATTACAGGATTAACGGAGGGCTCGGTCAAGGGCTGAGCGAGAAGGAGGATGTATGAGCGTTTATCGCGAGGTGTTGGAAACCCCCATAGGTACGGCCTATGATGTGGTGGTAGCGGGCGGCGGCTCGGCCGGCTTTGCTGCGGCGCTGAACGCGGCAAGAAACGGGGCGCGTACACTGCTGGTCGAGCGGGAATTCATGCTGGGTGGCATCATGACTGCTGGACTGATGGCAAAGATTGCCATCGAGCCCTACATGACGGGGATTCCCACGGAATTCATGGCGCGCCTGGGAAAGCGGAAAATGGCCATCCCTTATGATGGCTTCCCGGCGCCATGGCCGCCCTCGGAGATGACGGAGGTGCCGGTAGATCCGGAGGCCTGCAAGCTGCTGGCGGAAGAAATGCTGACGGAGGCCGGCGTACGCATATTGTACGGTACGCAGGTGGCGGGCGTCATGCAGTCAGAGGGGCGGATCGAAGGTGTGGTGGTGGAGAACAAGAGCGGCCGCAGCGTCATTCCGGGCAAAGTGTTCATTGATGCCACAGGAGACGGCGATCTATGCGCCCGGGCCGGGGCGACGTTTGAATTTGGCATGGCGGGCAACGGTCGCTGCTCCGCCGCCAACATGTTGTCCAGGGTAGCGGGGGTGGACCTGGCCAGAACCATCGACTACCTGGAAGCGCATCCGGGGGAGCTGACCAGGAAGAAACGCCGGGGTACCGAAGGAGATGACATCACGCCGGCGCTTTTGCGGCGGTATGCCCTCAGCGATCAGCCGCAGTTTGTGTCCATCGGCAATTTTGATGAAACTGTGGCACGGCACCTGGCCGATCTGGCCGTCAGCGAATGGGAAAAGGACATGCTGCGCCTGCGCAATGGCATCGCCTTCATGAATACCCCCATCCGGGGCCAAGTGCTGTTGAACGTGGGCCGTGTTACCGGGACTGATCCGCTGGATGCCCTGTCGCTTTCCGATGCCGTTATTGAGAGCCGCCGCCAGAACTGGTACGCCTACCGCTTCCTGCGTGAGAACGTTCCCGGCTTTGAAAACGCAGCACTGATCGAGACCGGGGCGATGCTGGGCGTGCGGGAATCCCGCCGCGTGGTATGTGATTATCGGCACACCCTGGAGGACTTCAAGGCGCGGGTACGCTTTGACGACGCAATGATGCGCAACAATGACAGCGTGGAGTTTCATAATCCTGACGGGTCGGGCATTGTCTTTGAGCTTTACGATCCCGGGGAATATGAGGAGATCTCCTACCGCTCCATCCTGGTAAAGGGCTGGGGAAACCTGCTGGTGGCGGGGCGGTGCTGGTCGGCGGATCAGATGGCGCTGTCCGCCAACCGAAGCATTGGCTTCTGCATGGGCATGGGGCAGGCCGCGGGCATGGCGGCAGCCTTGGCTGTGCGGGATGGTGTGCCGCTCCGGCAGATCAATGTGAAGGAGCTTCAGCGGGCAGTCTATCCGCTGAAGGAAGGATAATTTCATGGTCCATCACGGTGCTTGGCCGTGATGGACGTTTCCCGTTTCCGCCCTGAGGCTGGCATGATGGACAAAGGAGGCCTGACGAATGATTTATTCGCTGCTGTTCCTGCTGCTCTTTTCGGCGCTGCTGCTCATCTTTGGCCGCAGGGATCGCTATGCTTACCTTTTCGTGGCCATGACGCTGGGCGCGGCGCTGGCGTTCTTTTCCATCATCCTGCACATTAACATGTTTGGAAACTACTATTTCCATCAGCGCTCCGCTCTTTTCAAGCTGGATTACGTTATCTTCCGCTGGGTGGTGAGCACCTTCCGCATTTCCATCGTGACCAACCTGCGCATCATGAACGTGGGTCTGGCGCTGTACCTGCTGGTTATGCCGCTGTTCAGCCTTGAATTCCTGCGATGGAATGAAAGCTTCTCCTGGGCAGGGCGGAAGAAAGTCAGGGCACTCTGGTGGTGTCTGGCGCCGATGCTGGTGTTGTGGCTGTTTGATCCCTCCGTGTCCACGGCGATGTACTTATGCTACCAGCGGGCCGAACAGCCTGAGCATATCTACCGCTTTTACAAGGCGGCGGTGCTGATGAGCAAGACAGCGGTGCTATGCCAGGTCATAGGGCCGATGACGCAGCTGCTGCGCTGCTGGCGACGAATGAGCGTATGGTTTTTCCGCCGGAAGATCGCGCTGTTCAGTCTGTGCCTGGCGCTGTTTAACCTGCTGTTTTACAGCTTTTTCTTTCTCAGTCCCTTCAGCGTGTCGGCGGACAAGGTTTGTCGCAGCGGTTTCTGGATTTTTGAGAACATTCAGTTCAGGAGCTATGCCATCTACGAAGGCTTTCCCGTGGTGGTGTTCGCGCTCAGTGCCGTCTGCATGGCTGTTCTGCTCAGTTTCCAAATGGACGTCTCCATGACGGTATTTTTTGAGCGGCGGATCCGCACCAACATCCGCGCGATGAACGAGACCTTCAGCGAGGTGATGCACTCACAGAAGAACCTGCTCTTTGCCCTGCGGATCCTGGCGCGAAAGACAGAAAAAGCCTGCCCGGAGGCTGCCCGCTGCGAGCCCTTCCGCCGCCTGGACAGCCTTATCGATACATCCCTGCATCATACTGCCCAGCTGCTGGACAGCCTGCAAGAGATCAGACTGACCTACCTGCATAACGATCTGTTAACCATGGTGGACAGCGCGGTGCGGGAGTCCTCAGTCCCGGAGCATATCCGGATGCTGTGGATGCCGGAACGCTACCGGGAAGTGGATTGGAACGGTATGTATGACAAATACCATCTGAAAAAGGCCATAGGCAATGTGATGAACAACGCTGTGGAGGCCATCGTCCGCTCGGGAAAGGCGGAAGGGCAGATTACTGTGGAACTGGTGCGGGTTTTCCGCTGGACAGCCATCGTGGTGACGGACAACGGCACAGGCATTGATCGCCGGAACCGCAGAAAAGTCTTTGAGCCGCATTTTTCCGTCCGCCGCGGCCCGATGAACTGGGGGATGGGGCTGACATACACCTATAAGGTGCTCAAGGCTCACTTGGGTCAGGTCAAGATTGACAGCGCTGTGGGAAAGTACACATCCGTGCTGCTTCTGCTGCCGCAACGAAAGGGGATGAACGTGTGATCCGACTGTTGATTGCTGACGATATGGAAGACATCCGCAGCTACCTGAGCGAAGAGATCGCCGCCTGTGCCCGTCACATCGCGGTGGTGAGCCAGGCGGCCAGCGGCAGTGAGGCGGTGGCGCTGACCCGTGCCCTGCGCCCGGATGTGGTACTGATGGACGTCCAGATGGAAACCATGACGGCGGGGATCGACGCCATGGAGATCATCCATCGGGAGTACCCGCAGATCAAGTGCGTCACCCTGTCTATCCATCAGAATGACGAGTATATGCTCCGGGCCTATTTGGTGGGGGCCTGCGCGTATATTGTCAAGACCAGCACACCGGAGGAGATTGTTCGCTCCATCGATCATGTGATGAAGAATACCCTGCAATTGCAGCCGGAGGTGGCGGCCAAGATCATCCAGGAGTATCAGCGAATGAAACAGGATGAGTCCATCATCAAGGATATTCTGCGCGTTGTCATGAAGATCAGCGCGTCGGAGTATGAGATCCTCCGCCTGGTTTATGATGGCTATACCTAAAAGGCGATTGCCGAGCAGCGCTTTGTTCAGGAGACAACCATACGTTCCCAGGTAAATCACATTTTGAAAAAGTTCGAAAAGAAGCGTATGCGGGATGTGATTCGGATGCTCAAGGAAGTGTCCTTCTTTGATAAGCTGGGATAACCCTGCTTGCGCCCGGAGGCGGCCTATGCTATGATAGGGACAATCAACCGAAGGGGGAGCGCGCCATGGTTCGTCCCATCATGCGGGATATGCTGTTTCTGTCCCAGGCGTCAACGCCTGCCACGCCGTCCGACGCGGCGGTCATCACCGATCTCAAGGATACCCTGCGGGCCCACGCGGAAGGCTGCGTGGGTATGGCCGCGAATATGATTGGCGTCCATCGGCGGATCATCATTGTGGCCATGGGGCCGACGGCGCTGGTGCTGGTGAATCCCGTTATCACGGAGAAGCGCGGCCTCTACGAAGCGGAGGAAGGCTGCCTTTCCCTCAGCGGCACACGCCGGACGAAGCGCTACCGCGACATAGAGGTGACGTATCAGGATGAGGCGTTTCAGCCCCGGAGGCAGGCCTTCAGCGGGTTTGCGGCGCAGATCATCCAGCATGAGATTGACCACTGCGACGGCAAGCTGATCTGAGGAGGAACGGTATGGCGGTAATCTATGTGGATGCCGACGCCTGCCCGGTTGTCGCCTTGGTGGAGGAAGCTGCCCGCCGCTTCGGCCTGCCGGTGACGCTGCTGTGCGACGAGCACCACCTGCTGCGGTCGGAGACCAGCGAGGTGCGGGTGGTGGCTTCCGGCGCGGACGCGGTGGATCTGGCGCTGGCGAACCTGTGCCGTCGGGGCGATGTGGTGGTAACGCAGGATTACGGCGTGGCGGCTATGGCCCTGGGTCGCGGCGCCCGCGCCATCCGCCAGGACGGCCTGGTGTATACGGACGAAAACATCGACCTCCTGCTGATGGAGCGCCATCTGGCGAAGAAGGCCCGACGGGCCAGCGGCAAGCATCATCTGCACGGCCCCGCCCGGCGCACCCGGGAGGACGATCTTAGGTTCGCGCGGGCATTTGAACGGCTGCTGGAGGAAGCGGTACGTGAAGAAAAAGGAAGCTGACAATACGTCAGCTTCCTTTGATTATACAGCTTATGTCGGTTTACTCCCCATGCTTCAGAGCCGCGCCCACAAAGTCCCGGAAGAGGGGATGGGGACGGTTGGGACGGCTCTTCAGCTCCGGATGGAACTGTACGCCCACAAACCAGGGATGGTCGGCGATCTCCACGATTTCTACCAGGTTCCGCTCGGGGTTGCGTCCGGCCACGGTCATGCCGCCAGCAATGAAGCGGGTCATGTATTCGTTGTTGAATTCATAACGGTGGCGATGACGCTCCTCGATTTCATCCTGACCATAGGCCTGGTAGCTGTTGGTGCCGGGAAGCAGCGCGCAGCGGTACTTGCCCAGACGCATGGTATGGCCCAGGTTCTGCAGGTTCTGATCCGGCATCAGGTCGATGACAGGGTAGGTGGTGTTGGGATCCAGCTCGGAGGTGTTGGCGTCCCGCAGATCCAGAACGTGGCGGGCGAACTCGATCACCGCCATCTGCATCCCCAGGCAGATGCCGAAGAAGGGAATTTTCTTTTCCCGGGCATACTGGATGGCGATCATCTTGCCCTCCAGGCCCCGCTGGCCGAAGCCGCCGGGCACCAGAATGCCGTCGCAGCCCGCCAGGGTCTGGGCCGCGTTTTCCTGGGTGAGGTCGGCGGACTGAATCCAGCGGATGTTGATCCTGGCCCCATGGGCGATGCCGCCGTGGGTCAGGGCTTCCACAATGGAGAGGTAGGCGTCAGGAAGCTCCACATATTTGCCCACCAGGGCGATGGTGGTTTCCCGCTCGGGGTGAAGCTGGCGCTCCACCATGGCCGTCCAGCCGGTGAGGTCACAATTCATGCCCCCCAGGCCCAGCAGCTGGCAGACCTTCTCATCCAGGCCCTCCTGGTGGAGCAACAGCGGCACCTCATAAATGCTGCGGGCGTTGAGGTTCTGGAAAACCCGATCCGCGGGCAGGTTGCAGAACAGGCCGATCTTGGCCCGGACATCCGCCGGCACCTCATGGTCGCAGCGGCAGACCAGGATATCCGGGCTGATGCCGATGCCGCACAGCTCCTTGACGGAGTGCTGGGTGGGCTTGGTCTTCAATTCCCCGGCGGCGCGGATGTAGGGCACCAGGGTGACGTGGATGTACAGGCTGTTTTCAAACCCGACCTCAGCCCGCATCTGCCGGATGGCCTCCAGGAAGGGGAGGGACTCGATGTCGCCCACAGTGCCGCCGATTTCGGTGATGACCACATCGGGGGCGTCCGGCTGGCGGGACACCAGGAGGATGTTCCGCTTGATCTCATTGGTGATATGGGGGATGACCTGAATGGTCGCGCCCAGGTATTCGCCCCGGCGCTCCCGGTCAATGACGGTTTTGTACACGCGGCCGGAGGTCACGTTGGCGGCCTGGGTCAGGCTTTCGTCCACAAAGCGCTCATAGTGGCCCAGGTCCAGGTCGGTTTCCGCGCCGTCGTCGGTGACGAAGACCTCGCCATGCTGATAGGGGTTCATGGTGCCGGGATCAACATTGATGTAGGGGTCGAATTTCTGAATCGACACCTTCAACCCGCGGCACTTGAGCAGGCGGCCCAGGGATGCGGCGGTGATGCCTTTGCCCAGGGAAGAAACCACGCCTCCGGTGACAAAAATGAACTTGGTGCTCATGCTGAATACCCCTTTCGTAAGCGGCGCTACGCGGTTGATGTCCGAAGGCTTGGACGCTTGGTTTCGGACACTTTAGTATAGAGGGAAGCAGGGCGTTCGTCAAGGGGAAGTGCAGGAAAAAATCAGCGTCCGCGCAGGAAAATCTATCCCCGGCGAGATTCCGACCAGGGAGGACAAACCGAAGCTGCCTTCCGCGGCGAAGCACAAGGCAGCCGAAACATAAAATAGGAAAGGGCAATGTGACAAATCTGCTGTGGGCAGACTGCAAATCGAATATTGACGGGCTCCTTCAGGGCGCTTAAACGAGGCGAAGCCCCTGTATGGCGATGTCCGCGCATTTTTACAGAATATCAGCGCCTGTTCCAATAATAGGGGAGGCTGTTTATTGCGTTATCCAATCTTAATGCTCAAGAAAGCGGAAGGAAGAGAGCGATGCATCAAGATCGTTTGATATTTCTATCAGGCCTTGGTTGGTTGCCATTGACTGTCAGTTCCTCGGCCGTGCTTTCTTGCCGTGCCTGTTCTATTCTTGTCATTTGCGATGCCTCGTCCTCCTCCGTTCAATCGATTTTGATAGCGACGCCTTTCTGCGGGTCTTCATTCGCCCGCTGTCCAAAGCCTTCCGGCAACTGCAAAGCAATGCCTCGTTGAATCAATAAAGGGGTTCTCCTTCCTGCGCCGGCTGTTCGCCTGCGCACAGCTGGAGGAAGGCCATGAAGCTAACGCCGAGCAACGGCGGCTTCACCTTCAGCATGAACGGCGCGCCCTCCGGCTGGCTGCCCGACACTGCCCTTGACAGATGTACAGCTGCCTCGCCGGCGTGAAGCCCGAGAACCTGCTCGCCGGTACCATGCGCATCTGCGGCGAGGGCCGCACGAAATATCCCGGCGTCGATCAGGCCATCGCCCTTCCGGCGGCCATGGCGGTGCGAGCGGCGAATATGAAGCATTGTCGCGATTCCATCATCATGGGTCGGCTGATGATCCAGCGGGCGTCCCATGGCGTACTTTCCATCTCAGAAGCATTTGCATGATAACGATGCACGGCTGATTGACAGCCCGTTACTATTCTGTTAGAATATTCCCGTTCTGTTTTGACCGTCATCCATGATACTAAGGAACCTACGATTGAGGTGCAGCTATGGATAGATTAAGCAGTGAAATGATCTGCAGTCGGCTTTTGCAGCTTAAACAGAAAAGCGACCTGTCCTATCAGGCCATTGCTGACGCGAGCAATATTCCTCTGTCCACTGTAAAGCGGATATTTGCCGGAAAGACAGATACGCTGGGCTTCCATATGCTTTTTGACCTGGTCGCCGCCATGGGCGGCACCATGGAGGCGTTTCTGGATGTTGTTCCTTCCCCGCGTGAGACAGCAGCGCCAGTAGCTGTGGAAAAGTCTTCCGTGGAAGAGCGCGTGACGGTTGCTTCCGCGCACGCTGATGAAGATAAAAACGAAGTGGCGCAGTCGCATTTGGAGACTGTTCGCATCTATCAGGAGCTGGTGCTTTCCTATAAAGTCAGTCTTGCCAAGAACCAGAAGTGGCTCATGCGCATGTTCATCGTGAGCATAGTTCTGGTGATTGGTATAATCGCTATCCTGCTGTACGATGTGTTTACGCCTGGAATTGGGTATATCAGGAGATAATGGATGGCAATTCAGCGCATGGTTTTGGCTGCTTAGACATCCGCGCTTTGTGAATTGAAGCAGAGGATATGCGGACAGTGGAGCTGACGCCCCGAAAGGCTTCAGAATAACTGACGAAAACCGTCTGCTGTGTTCATTAAAGGCGGTTGTGAAAGAGTTTACGATCATAGGAGTGATGACGATGCTGGTTTTTGTTGGCGCTTTGGCGCTGGTTTATGGGGCGCTTTCCGTGCTGGCGGGCGCGACGCAGCTGCGCGGGGCCGAGGGACGGCTGAACGGCGGCTTGATGGCAGGCGGCGGCGCGGTGCTGACGGCGGGAGCGGTGTGTGGCTTCCTGGGGCTCGGAGTGGACTGGCTTCTGGCCCTGGCCGGGTGCGCGCTCATCAGTCTGGCGGCGCTGCGCAACGGGATGCGGGGTACCCTGCACTGGCAGCATCATGTGATCCGGCTGGTGATTGCCGCGGTGCTGACGGTGGGGCTGGCGCTTGTGTAAAGCCGAAGGCAAGGCTTGTGCCGCGTCGGTCAGACGGCTCGCTCCGCTGGCGTACAGAGGAAAGACCACGGCAGCGAGCGCCCAGCGTTCGTGCGCATGGTTCGGGTGCGTCTTCCTGATAGGGGCTCGGATGCCGGCATAATTCAGGATTCCATCATGATCGTGCTTAGGCCATTCACCTGTTCAATCAACTCGGACTTTCTGCTGGATAGGAAGGCTTCATCGTCGCCATGGACGATATGAACCTGTGGGTCATGAAGCGAACTGCTGCGATCAATGGGATCGGTCTGTCCATTGCCCGGCAAGAATATGACGTGCGAACAAGAGCTGCAGGTAGGACGCTAACCCGAACCAATCAAGCGTTTTTCTCTGATACTGGCCGTGCTCTCCTTTTTTCTCTGTGCCATTGTGGCCTTCCTTCGGAAACTGCCAGAACCAGCGTGAATAGCCAATTGGGGCAGAATCGCGGAATTACCCTTTTGCTCCGCTCCATTGCGGGGCCCTCGCTGGGTCGGGCGTTGACAAACCAGGAAAAGGCTGGTACAATACATCCGTATCGGCTGTGATAAGGAGAACGCGGGTTCAACGCCTGAAAGAGAGGGAGCCATCGGCTGAAAGCTCCCGGCTGCGTCCCGCGCCTGACACCTTGGAGCCCTTCGGCGAGAGCCGGACGCATTCCCGGCGTTATCGGGGAACAAGGCGGTTCTCCTTCCTCATGGGGAAGGCGGAGCCGTGAAATGGGTGGCACCGCGAGCAAATCTCGCCCCATGCAGGAGATACGTCTGCGTGGGGCGTTTTTGTCGCTTCGACGCACATACAGGAGGAATGACCATGCTGACACAGGCACCCCGAGGCACACGCGACGTGCTGCCGGCTGATTCCTATCGCTGGCAGTACCTGGAGGCCAGAATGCGGCAGGCTGCCGCTGAGGCCGGCTATCGTGAGGTACGCACCCCCGTTTTCGAGCATACCGAGCTTTTCCTGCGCGGCGTGGGCGACACCACCGACATCGTGCAGAAGGAAATGTACACCTTCAAGGACAAGGGCGACCGCTCCATCACCCTGAAGCCCGAGGGTACCGCCGGCGCGGCCCGCTGCTACCTGGAAAGCGGGCTGCACAATGATCCGCTGCCCTGCAAAATGTACTACCTCAACGCCCCCATTTTCCGCTACGAGGCACCGCAGAACGGCCGCCTGCGGGAGCATCACCAGTTTGGCCTGGAGTGCTTCGGCGCCCAGGAGGCCACGGCGGACGCGGAGCTGATTCTGCTGGCCTTCCGCCTTTTATCTGGGCTGGGTGTGGGCAATCTGTCCGTGAACATCAACTCCATCGGCTGCCCCAACTGCCGCCCCAAGTACCACGCCATGCTCAAGGACTTCCTGGGCCAGCGCATCGGTCAGATGTGCGAGGACTGCAAGAGCCGCTTTGACCGCAATCCCCTGCGGGTGCTGGACTGCAAGAACCCGCATTGCCAGGAGTTGGTGAAGGACGCGCCCTCCATGCTGGATGTGCTCTGCGACGACTGCCGCGAACACTTTGACCAGCTGCAGCGGTGCCTGAAGGCCAGCGGCATTCCCTATCAGGTGGACAGCCGCATCGTCCGCGGGCTGGATTATTATACCAAGACGGTGTTTGAGCTGATTACCAGAACCAAAGACGGCAACCTGACCGTGTGCGGCGGCGGGCGCTATGACAACCTGGTGGAGCAGCTGGGCGGCGGCGCCATACCGGCGGTGGGCTTTGGCATGGGCATTGAGCGGGTGCTGATGCTGCTGGACAGCGAGGGCGTGACCCTGCCCAAGCCGCCGCAGTATGAGGCCTTCGTCACCTACATGGGCGAGGGCAAAATTCCCGCCTTCACCCTGGTGCAGGATCTGCGGATGGCGGGCCTTCGGGCGGATATGGATCACTGTGCCCGCAGCCTAAAGGCGCAGTTTAAGTACGCCAATAAGGTAGGCGCGCTGGTGTGCGCCACCCTGGGCGATGATGAGATTGCCTCGGGCGTGGTGAGGCTCAAGCACATGGCGTCCCGGGAAGAGCGTACCGTCCCCATGGCGGAAGCCGCGCAGAACATCCGCGATATGCTGAAATGACCGGCCCCGGCCGCAACGACTGAATATCAAAGGAAGAAGGAATAGATCATGCAGAACCGTACCCACCATTGCAATGAGCTTCGCCTGAGCGACGCGGGCAAGACCGTCCGGCTCTCGGGCTGGATGGAGAACGTCCGCGAGGTTTCCGCCTCCCTGGCCTTCGTGATCCTGCGGGACTTCTACGGTACGACCCAGATTGTGGTGCAATCCGAGGAAATGATGGGCGTCATCCGCGAGCTGAACAAGGAAAGCGTCATCAGCGTCACCGGCGTGGTTCGGGAGCGGGACAGCAAGAACCCCAAGCTGCCCACCGGCGATATCGAGGTGGTGCCCGCGTCCATTGAGGTTCTGGGCCGCTGCCGCTACAACGCCCTGCCCTTCCAGGTGAATCGCTCCAAGGAAGCGGACGAGTCCCTGCGGCTGAAGTACCGCTACCTGGATCTGCGCAACCCGGAGGTCAAGAAGAATATCGTCATGCGCTGCCAGGTGGTTTCGGCCCTGCGCCAGGCCATGACGGCCCATGATTTCCTGGAGATCACCACCCCCATCCTGACGGCTTCCTCCCCGGAAGGCGCCCGGGATTATCTGGTGCCTGCCCGCAAGCATCCGGGCATGTTCTACGCGCTGCCCCAGGCGCCCCAGCAGTTCAAGCAGCTGCTGATGGCCTCCGGCTTTGACCGCTATTTCCAGATCGCTCCCTGCTTCCGTGACGAGGACGCCCGGGGCGACCGCAGCCCGGGCGAGTTCTACCAGCTGGATATGGAAATGGCCTTCGCCAGCCAGGATGACGTGTTCGCCATCCTGGAGGACGTGCTGCCGCCCATCTTCGCCAAGTATGGCAAGTACAGCAAGGCTTCCGGCGCTCCCTTCCGCCGCATTCCTTACCTGGAGGCCATGGAGCGCTACGGCTCGGACAAGCCTGACCTGCGTATTGACCTGGAGGTGCGGGATGTCACCGACCTTATCGGGGACTGCGGCTTCGGTCCGTTTGAGGGCGGCGAGGTGAAGGCCGTGGTGGTCAGCGATATGACCGCCACCCGCAAGCAGATTGACAATCTGTGCGCCGATGTCGAGGTGGTGACGGGCAGCAAGGCTTTCTGGTTCAAGATGGATGAGCAGGGCGAAATCGCCGGGGGCATCGCCAAGTTTGTCAAGGATCGCAAGGACGCGCTGGTGGAGGCCCTGGGCCTCAAGCCCAACACCTTTGTGGGCCTGACCTGCGGCAAGCGCCTGGCCGCCCAGAAGACCGCGGGCGTCCTGCGCCGTTTCGCGGCCGAGCTGTGCCCCGCGCACATTGATCGGGAGAAATACGAGTTCTGCTGGATTGTGGACTTCCCGATGTATGAAATCGGTGAGGAAAGCGGCGAGCTGGAATTCTGCCACAATCCCTTCTCCATGCCCAACGGCGGGCTGGACATCCTGGAAAAGGCCGCGGCGGGCGAGGTGGACCCGCTGAGCATCACCGCCTTCCAGTACGACTTGGTGTGCAACGGCGTGGAGCTGTCCTCCGGCGCGGTGCGCAACCATGATCCCGAGCTTATGCTCAAGGCCTTCCAGCTGGTGCGGCTGGGCGAGGAGGATGTGAAGGCGAAGTTCCCCGCCATGTACAACGCCTTCTGCTACGGCGCGCCGCCCCACGCCGGCATCGCTCCCGGCGTTGATCGCATGGTGATGCTGCTGGCGGGGGAGGATTCCATCCGCGAGGTCATTCCTTTCCCCATGAACAAGAACGCCCAGGATCTGCTTATGGGCGCTCCCGGCACGGTGGAGCAAAAGCAGCTGGACGAATTGCATATTGCCATCGTCAGGGACGAAGAATAAACCGGGCCCCGGACGCCGAAACCTTGTCAACCCGGTTAAAGTGTGCTATACTGTTGCTGACCGGGCCACGGTTTTTTCCGCGTACCTGCCAAGCAGGATGACGGATTGCCGAGCTTGGGCTTCAAACTGACCAGGAGGTGCCGTTATGGCAAGCAAAAAAGATAATCTCCCCCTGACCGTGGAGAACGATACCGAGCAGAGCAGCTCCATTACCTATGCCAACGAGGTGGTCGCCATCATCGCGGGCGTCGCGGCGGGCGAGGTCGAGGGTATTGCCGGCATGTGCAGCATCTCCGGCAGCATACTGAGCAAGAATCGGAACATCACCAAGGGCGTGAAGGTGGAGATCGGCACCGAGGAGGTCAGCGTTGACCTGTATGTGGTGATCGAATACGGTACGCCCATCCAGAAGGCCGCCATGGAGGCCCAGGAGGGCGTCCGCAAGGCCATCGAGAGCATGACGGGCTTGCATGTGGTGCGGGTGGACGTCCATGTTCAGGGCGTCAGCTTCGAGAAGGAAAACAGCGCCATGGCCGCCGGTAAGGCAGCGTTGGATTCGCCTGTGTCCACCCCTGTTTTGGAGGAGGTTGCCAAGACCCCTGCCCGGGAGGAAGCGCCTGAGGAAGACGCGCCTGACCAGGCCGCTGCCCCGGTGGAGGACGCCTCTGCCCAGGAGGCCGAGGCGGAGCCTGAAGCGTAACGCACCCACCGGCAGCGTTGTATCAACCTGCCGGTGAACCTTTATCAGTCCGGGCAAGGAGGTATGGAGGATGAAGATACGCATCGCTGACAGGATTCTGGTAGCCTTCAGCGGCCTGATAACCCTGGCCGTGGCGGCGGAAATCGCCATCAGACTCTTCTTCCGCGGCACGGTCTATGAGTCCCTGGCCAAGGGCGTGGAGCAATGGATGAACGCCAACGGCCTGCTGGGACTCGTGTGCGCGGCCGCCGGGGTGACGGCGCTGGCGCTGCTGGGCTTTTATTGTCTGGGAATGCTGGCGCGTCATGAGAAGCGCCGGCGGGGTTTTGTGATGCAGCAGACCGATACGGGCGAGCTGAGCATCTCCGTCAAGGCCATCGAGGGCCTGGTGCAGAAGTGCCTGGATCGCCATGAGGAAGTTCAGTCGGTGGCCATCGCTTTGGAGCCGGGCCGGGAGGGTCTGACCATTCGCCTGCGCATGGGCCTGACCAGCGGGGTCAACATTCCCCTGGCGGTGTCCGCGCTGCAGCGGCAGATCAAGCAGTACGTCACCTCCTGCTCCGGCGTGGATGTGAAGGAAGTCAAGGTTCAGGTAGAGACCGCCACCGCCAAGGGCGAGAGTCAGGCCTTTGCCGTGCATGAATTGCCGGACGAGGTAAAGCCTCTTCCCCGGGTGGAGGTCGAGACGCCTGAAAAATCCATGAATCCCATTGGGCCGGAGGACGCCGGGGACGCGCCAGAGAAGGATCGTCGGCCCCTGCACCAGCGGCTGTTCGGGCGTTCGGAGGAGCCGGTGACGGTCATGCCGCCCCCTGCGCCGCAGGATGCGTCCGAGCCGGAGACGGCTGAGACCGCATCAGAGAGCGAGACGGTTGCGGAGACTGTGGCGGAAGCCGCTTCTGAGGCCGATGAGACCGCTCCCGCGGTCACGGCGGATGCCGAGGACGCCGACGAGGCGTCGGAGGCTGTCACGGAAGAAGATGTTCAGGCCGGGGACGTTTCCCCTGACCTGGCGGAGGACGCTGCGACCGAGGAGGAGCGCCATGAAGCTGAATGAGTTGTTGAAGGAGCTGACCACCTTGGGAACCCCGGCCTGCGGGCTTGCCTGCGGCTTGTTGGGCGTTGTGCTGGCGGCGCTGCTGCTGTCCGTGGGCTTCTGGCGGACGCTGTTTATTGTGGTGCTGTGCGTCCTGGGCGTTTTCCTGGGCGGAGTCAAGCACAAGAGCGACTTCATCAAGGGCGTGGTAAACAGGCTTTTCCCGCCCAAGGATCACCAATGAAATTCACACAGAACGGAGTATATGCCTTATGTCTCGAATGACTGCGCGCGCTGCCGTGATGCAGATGATCTACGAACAGCTTGCTGGCGGCCAGGGCGGCGAGGAGACCCTGCAAATGGTATACGATGAGCTGCGGGAGGAGGGTGTGCCCGGGGTGGAGGCCGTTGGCGCCAAGGAGCCCGGAAAGGCCGACCGCGCCTACATCACCCGGGTGCTGGAAGGCGTGACCACTCACCTGGATGAGCTGGACGCCGAGATCGCCGCCTTCAGCCGTGATTGGACAATCCAGCGGATGCCCAAGGTGGATCTGACCATCCTGCGCCTGGCTACATGGGAAATTCTCCATGAGGCGGATGTGCCCGGCCGCGTAGCCATCAACGAGGCGGTGGAATTGGCGGGACGCTATTCCGAACCCGCCAGCGGCCGGTTCATCAACGGTGTGCTGGGGGCCATCCTCCGCAAGCATCAGGCGGCGCAGGCATGACCCGGGTCGTCGTTGGGCTGGACACCAGCTGCTACACCACCTCCGTCGCGGCGGTCACGGTGGAGGGCGAGGTGGTCGCCAGCTGCCGTCGGCTGCTGCCGGTGCGGCAGGGGGAGCGGGGTCTGCGTCAGAGCGAGGCGCTGTTTATCCATGTGCGCCAGCTGCCGGAACGCCTGGAAGAGCTGGCCCACGCCATCCGGGGGATGGAGATTGCTGCGGTGTGCGTGTCCCGCCGTCCCCGGGACGAGGAAGAATCCTATATGCCCGTGTTCCACGCAGGGGATGCCCAGGGTCGCGGATTGGCCGCGATGCTTGGCGTCCCTTGCTTTGCGTCCACGCACCAGCGGGGACACATCGCTGCTGCCATGGTAGACAGCGGCATTGCGCCGGGGCCGCTGCTGGCGCTGCACCTCTCCGGCGGCACCACGGAGCTGCTGGCCCTTTGGGGCGAGGAATTGACGCTGCTGGGCGGCACCCTCGACCTTCACGCGGGGCAGCTGGTGGATCGGGTGGGTGTGGCGCTGGGACTGCCCTTCCCGGCGGGGCCGCACCTGGAAACGCTGGCCTTGGCCGGTCAGGCGGAGGCGCTGCTGCCCGTGAACATGGCTGACGGCGGCCTGCGCTGCCATTTCTCCGGCGCGGAGAGCCAGGCTCAGCGGTGGATCGCCGCCGGCGCCATGCCCAAGGAAAACGTGGCCCGGGAGGTCTACGACCTGCTGGCCCGCACCGTGGCGCGGATGCTCTGCGCCGGGGCGGAAACCACGGGCATCCGGCAGGCGCTGCTGGCCGGGGGCGTGGCGTCCTCGCCGCTGTTCCGGGAGCTGGTGACGGCACGGATCGCCAAGCGTGACCGAGGCCTGCGCGTCTGCTTCGGCAAACCGGAATATTCCGGGGACAATGCGGTGGGCATCGCCCTGATCGGCGCGGCGCGGTACCGGCGGATGAAGGAGAACGAGGAATGACGCCGACTTACCGGGAACTGACGGCGGCAGATGCTGACGCCCTGCTTCTCCTGCACATGGCCTATAAGGCCGAAATCGGTGAGGAAGCGCCAACGGCGGCGGAGCTGAACCGACTGCGGGAGGCCATCAGCCGGGGCGATATCACGTTTTACGGATGTGAGACGGAGGGCAGCCTGGCGGGCCTCTGCTCAGTGACGCGTGGCTTTTCCACCTTCAATTATCAGCCCAGCGGCGTGCTGGAGGACTTCTACATCCTTCCGGCCTATCGACACCGCGGGCTTGCCCGGGGACTGGTACGCTTCGCGCGGGAGCAAAGCGGCGTGGGCAGTCTGACGGTGGGCTGTGCCGACTGCGACCGGGCCATGTACGCCGCCATCGGCTTCAGCCTGCCCCTGGGCAACCTGCTGGCTTGGGAGGATGATCCATGCTGACACTGACACCTTTGAAGGCCGGGGACTTCGACGGCCTCATCGACTGGGCCTGGGATTTGGCGACGGACAGAAGCCGTTCCAGCTACCCCACCTACACCGATGGGGTGAAGACGCGGGAGGACTTCGTCCGCCGGGCGCGGGAAGGCCTGAGCCGGGAAGACGAGGAAATCCTCCTGGCCCGGCAGGATGGCCGGGTGACGGGCTGGATCCACTGGTACGTCCTGGCGGAAGAGCGCTATGCCGGATGCTGCGCCGCGCTCACCGAAAGCGGCACGGCGGAAACGCTGTCAGCCTTTGAGGACTACGCGGCGGCGAAGTATCCGGGCTTCACGCTGTCCCTGGGCTTTCCCGGGGAGAATGAGGTGGCCTGCGGGTGGGCGGAGAAGCGCGGCTTCACCCTGGAGGATGATCTGACGGACACGGCTTTCCACCTGGAAGGCGAGCTGCCGGAGGATGACGATTCCCCTGTGGAACAGGTGACGCGGGATACCTTCCCGGACTTCCGCCGCCTGCATGACGGGGAACTCATGTTCTGGACTTCCGACCGTATCCTTGAGGCCTGGGAGCGCTGGCGGCTGTTCCTGTACCGGCGGGAGGGGGAGCCCGTGGCCGCGGCCTATGTCATGGACGGCGCGCTGCCGGAACTTTTCGGCCTGGACGGCGCAGAGGATGAGGATGTCCGCCGGGCTCTGCTGACGGCCTGCCTGCTGGACGCCCGGGTACAGGGACGGCGCCATCTGATCTATTTCGCCCAGCGGCAGGAAATACCGCTGCTGCGGTCGATGGGGTTTGCCATCAACGGAACGTACCAAGGTTACAGCAAAATGATAGGAGGAATGGGCCATGGCGGCGCAGATTCTTGACGGGAAAGTGATGTCGGATACCCTGCGGGCGGAGATTGCCCTCCGCGTGGAAGCGCTGAAGGCGCGGGGGATCACCCCCGGCCTGGCGGTGATTCTGGTGGGCGAGGATCCCGCCAGCCAGATCTATGTGCGCAACAAGGGCATCGCCTGCGAGAAGGCGGGCATGTATTCCTTGACCATCCGCCTGCCGGAGGATACGGATCAGGCGGCGCTGGAAAGCCGCATCCGGGAACTGAACGAGGACGCCCGCATCCACGGCATCCTGGTGCAGTTGCCCCTGCCCGCCCACCTGGACGAGGCCGCCGCCCTGGCCGCCATCACCCCGGAAAAGGATGTGGACGGCTTCCATATCCAGAACGCGGGGCGGCTGCTCAACGGCCTGCCCGGCGTGGTGGCCTGCACCCCCAAGGGCGCCCTGGCCATGATTCGCCGCACAGGGCTTGACCTCCGGGGCAAGGAGGCCGTGGTGGTGGGCCGCAGCAACATCGTGGGCAAGCCCATGGCCATGCTGCTGCTTCAGCAGGACTGCACCGTGACCCTGTGCCACAGCCGGACGAAGGATCTGGCGGCCCATACCCGCCGGGCGGACGTTCTGGTGGCGGCGGTGGGTAAGGCGCGGTTCATCACGGCGGACATGGTGAAGCCCGGCGCGGTGGTCATCGACGTGGGCATCAACCGCGTGGACGGCAAGGTGGTGGGCGATGTCGATTACGACGCGGTGAAGGATGTGGCCGGCTGGATCACCCCGGTGCCCGGCGGCGTGGGCCGGATGACCATCGCCATGCTGCTGGAAAACACGGTGGAAGCCGCGGAAAGAACGGGCGTATAAGGTGCCGGAATGGATTTTGCAGGTCAGCGACCTGAACGAGTATGTGCGCCGCTCCCTGGCGGCGGATCCCATGCTGCGCAGTTTGCGCATCCGCGGGGAGATCAGTAATTTCAAGGCCCATACCTCGGGCCATTGGTACTTTACCCTCAAGGACGATCAGGCGCGGATTGCCTGCGTGATGTTTCGGCAGAACGCCATGCGGATGAGCCTTCGTCCCAGGGACGGCATGGCGGTGGTGCTTTCCGGCAGCGTGAGCCTGTATCCCCAGGCAGGGGCGTACCAGTTCTACGCCGAGGCCATGCGTCCCGACGGCGTAGGCGGGCTGTATCAGCAGTTTGAGGCGCTGAAGGCCAAGCTGGCGGCAGAGGGTCTCTTCGATGCCGCGCGGAAACGGCCGCTGCCCCTGCGGCCCCGGCGCATTGCCGTGGTGACGTCCCGGACGGGGGCGGTCTTGCAGGACATCCGGCGGGTATCGGCGGGGCGCGACCCCGGTGTGCCGCTGGTCTTGCTGGCTGTCCGAGTGCAGGGCGAGGGCGCGGCGGAGGAAATCGCTGCGGCCATCCGCCGGGCGGGGACACTTGCGGGGGTGGAGGTCATTATCACCGGGCGCGGCGGCGGTTCCATGGAGGATTTATGGGCGTTCAACGAGGAAATCGTGGCCCGGGCCATCGCGGACAGTCCCGTGCCGGTTATTTCTGCCGTGGGGCATGAGACGGATTTCACCATCGCGGATTTCGCGGCGGATGTCCGGGCGTCCACGCCGTCCAACGCGGCGGAACTGGCGGTGCCTGACCGGGCAGAGCTGCTGGATGGCCTGCGGATGCTGCGGCGTCACATGGAGCAGGCCATGCGGCTGTATATTCAAGGTCTGAATAGCCGCCTGACGGCCCAGCGCCGCCGCCTGGAGGCTGCGGGGCCGGAGCAGAGATGCCTGGCCGGGGAGCGGCGGCTGGCTATGCTGTCCGCCCGCCTGGAGCAGGCCATGACATCCAGTCTGGCGCCCTGGCCGCAGCGGCTGACGGCGGCGCGGCTTCGGCTGGAGCACCTGGCGGAGGTTCGCCTTCAGCGTGAACAGGCCCGCCTTCAGCGCAACCGGGCGCGGCTGGAAGCCCTGAATCCCCAGCGGGTGCTGGAGCGGGGGTACGCCCTGGTGACGGACGGCGATACGGTGATTGCCAATCGTCAGGCGGCCATGGGCAAAAGCAGAATGACCGTGCGTTTCCATGACGGCGCGGTGACGGTACGGCGTGAGGAGGAAAATCATGGCGGCGAAGAAAACCAAAACCTTTGAGGAAAAGCTGGCGGCGGTGGAAGCGCTCATCCAGGAGATGGAGAGCGAGAGCCTGCCCCTGGGGGAGTCCCTGAAGCGCTATGAGGAGGGCGTCGGCATGATCGCGGCCATGGAGAAGGAGCTGCAAAGCGCTCAGCAGCGGCTGACGGTTCTGCGCCGGGGGCCCGAGGGCGAGGAGGAAGTTCCTCTGGAGGAGGACGTATGAGAACCTACGCGGCCTACCAGGCCTTGGTGGAGGACGCGCTGACCGCATCCCTGCGCGCCTTGGGGGAAATCCCGGAAAAGCTGCTGGCCGCCATGGAATACTCCCTGACGGCGGGGGGCAAGCGACTTCGGCCCGTGCTGCTGCTGGCGGCCTGCGAGTCGGCGGGAGGCGGCGCGGCGGAGGCCCTGCCTTATGCCTGCGCGCTGGAAATGATTCATACCTACAGCCTGATCCACGACGACCTGCCCGCCATGGACAACGATGATCTTCGCCGGGGAAAGCCCACGAACCACCGGGTCTTCGGGGAGGACGTGGCCATCCTGGCGGGGGACGGACTGCTGTCGGCGGCCATGGAAGCGATGCTTCGGGCGGCCTGTGCCCGTGAGGATCTGCGGGGCGCCCGGGCGGCGGAGGCCATCGCCAGGCGCTGCGGCGTCACGGGAATGATCGCCGGGCAGACCGTGGACGTTACCGAGGAGGGGAGCGTGCCCACCCTGGCGCGGGTGCAGTATATCCATGCCCACAAGACGGCGGATTTGCTCACCGCGCCCATGGAGGCGGGGCTGCTCCTGGCCGGGGCGGCGGATGACCTGGTGCAGGCGGGGATTGGCTACGGCTTTCACCTGGGCATGGCCTTCCAGATGGTGGACGATCTGCTGGACGTGGAGGGCGACGCGGCCCTTCTGGGCAAGCAGACCGGCATGGACGCCGCCCTGGGCAAGCTGACCTGGGTGGCGGCGGCGGGCGTCGAGCAGACGCGGAAGGACGCCGCGGAGCATATCTGCCAGGCTGTTGCGTGTCTGTCCCCCTTGGGTGAAGGGAATAAATTTTTCAAAGACCTTGCGCAAAGTACCCTGGTGCGGGTACAATGATATGGAACAGTTGTGAAGGAAGGGAGGCGGTAGCGTGCACGAGGTGGGAGAAATCTTTACGAACCGGGTTTTGCTGTGCGCGCTGACGGCTTGGTTTGTTGCCCAGGCGATGAAAATTCCGACGTATTATCTGGTGGAGCACAGGCTGAACTGGCGGCGCTTCCTGGACAGCGGCGGAATGCCGTCCTCCCATACGGCGCTGATGGTATCCCTGACCATCATCATCGGCTCCATGATGGGTTTCGGTACACCGCTTTTTGCCTTGAGCTTCTGCATCACAACCATTGTGATGTACGACGCCACCGGTGTTCGCCGGGAAACGGGCAAGCAGGGTCAGGTGCTCAACGAGATTATCCGCAAGGTGTTCATTAACGGCGAGCCCATCTCCGACGAGAACCTCAAGGAGCTGGTGGGCCACACGCACCTGGAGGTGGCCGGCGGCGTGGTCATCGGCGTTATGACCGCGTTGGCCTACATTTTTTTCTAAAGCTTGGCTGACAAGAAAGCCAATCAAATGATAACGGAGGAATGCTGTATGGATCGCTTTATGGAAGAGGTCGTTGTCAAGCGCAACAAGGGAATCAATGAGGTGATGTTTGCCCTGTCCATGGTGGCGATGGTGCTGATGGCCATCATGGGTATGTTCTATCTGCAGGTGCTGCTGATGCAGTTTTCGGTGACGCTGCTGATTACCACGCTGATTTTCATTGGCGGCGCGGTGTATCTGTTTTTGTTCCGGGACAGGCTGCGCACGGAATATGAATACACCTTCACCAATGGCGATATGGACTTCGCGAAGGTGTACAACAACAAGAAGCGCAAGAGCCTGGGCAGCCTGAAGGTCTCCCGGGTGGACGCCTTCGGCAAGGTCAGCAGCCCCGCCTTCCAGCGGTATATCTCGATGCCCGGTGTGCGCAAGGACAACTGGTTCCTCAACCGCGGTCAGGAGCTGTATTACTTCTACTTCCAGAAGGAAAGCAGCAAGCGGGTCATCATCATTGAGCCCAGCGAGGAAATGGTGCAGTACATCAAGCAGTTCCTTCCCCGGGGCAGCTGGCAGGAGTAAGCCGTGATCTACCTTGACAACAGCGCCACCACCCGCCCCTCCGAGGCGGTGGTTCGCGTTATGACGGAGGCACTGGCCGGGGGGTGGCACAACCCATCCTCCCTGTATAAACCGGCTTTGGAGGCGGAAAAGCGCATGTCCAACGCGCGGGATGCCTGCTTGAAGGCGGCGGGGGCGGTCGGCCAGCGGCTTATTTTCACCTCCGGCGGCACAGAGGCGGACAACATCGCCATCCTGGGTCATCTGCGCACGGTGCGCAGGCCCGGGAAGGTGCTGCTGCTGTCCGTGGAGCACCCGGCGGTGCTGGCCTGCGGGCCGGAGATTGAACGGCTGGGCCATCAGGCGGCGCTGATTCCCGTCACGGCGGAAGGCGTCCTGGACCTGGCGGCGCTGGAAAATATGCTGGACGATACCGTTCGGCTGATTTGCGTGATGCAGGTGAACAACGAGAGCGGCGCCATCCAGCCTGTGAGAGAGGTGGCACGGCTGCGGGATCGCCTCTGCCCGGAGGCCGCCATCCATGTGGACGGTGTGCAGGGGTTTCTTCGCCTGCCTGTGGATTTCAACGGCCTGGGCATCCAGTCTTACGCCTTCAGCGGGCACAAAATTCATGCCAGCAAGGGTGTGGGCGGGCTGATTGTGGAAAATAGCCACAAGCTGTCCCCGATTGTGTTCGGCGGCGGCCAGGAGGCAGGGTATCGCTCCGGCACGGAAAACACGGCGGGTATCATCGGCCTTGGGGAGGCGGTGCGCACCTACCCTGAGGACGCGGCGGAAGCCATGATGGCTCTGAAGCGCCGGCTGTGGCAGCGTTTGCGGGAGACCGTTCCCCAGGCGGAGCTCAACGGCCCCGCCCTTGACAGCCCCGCCTGCGCGCCCCATATTCTGAACGTGAGCCTGCCGCCCGTGCGCTCCCAGACGATGCTTTTCGCCCTGGAGGGAGAGGGCATCTATGTCAGCGCCGGTTCCGCCTGCGCCAGCCGGAAGCAGAAGTTTTCCGGGGTGCTGACGGCCATGGGCCTGTCCGCTCAGCGCAAGGACTGCGCGCTGCGGTTCAGCCTGTGCCCGTTCCTCACCGAGGCGGACATGGATGCGGCGGCGGCGGCGGTGAAGAAGCACTACGACATGCTGAAGAAATTCGTGCGCCGGTAAATAGCGGAACCCTGATTTCGAAACAAAGGAGAGACGAGGCTGTGCGGGAGCTTCTTCTGGTACGCTACGGTGAAATTTTTCTCAAGGGCTTGAACCGCCCTGTTTTTATGCGCGCGCTGGTCAAGCGGGTGAAGGCCGCTGTGGAGCCTTTGGGGGCTAAGGTGTGGCTGAATGACGGCCGCATCTTTGTCAGCGACTTCACGGATCAGGAGGAATGCCTGCGCCGGGTGACCAAGGTCTTCGGCGTCCACAGCGTATGTCCCGCCGTGGAAATGCCCAAGGAGGATTTCGACGCCGTATGCGGCCAGGCGGTGAAGATGACGGCCGGCCTGAAGGGCACCTTCAAGGTATCGGCGCGGCGGTCGGATAAGCGGTATCCGCTGGATTCCCCGGCCATCGGCAGGGAGATGGGGCACCGCATTCTCCAAAGCAATCCGGGCTTGTCCGTGGATGTCAAAACGCCGGAGCATGTGCTGAATGTGGAGATCCGCGACATGTGCTATCTCTACGTCCGTGTGGAGACAGCGGTGGGCGGCATGCCCGTGGGGACCGGCGGCAGGGCGACGCTGCTGCTGTCCGGGGGCATCGACAGTCCGGTGGCGGGCTGGATGATCGCCAAGCGCGGCGTTAAAATCAGCGCCGTACACTTCCACAGCTACCCCTATACCTCGGATCGGGCCAAGGAAAAGGTGCTTGACCTGGCACGAATCCTGTCGGAAAGCTGCTGCGGCGTCCGGGTGCATGTCGTGCCCTTCACCCAAATTCAGATGGAAATCCACGAGAAGTGCCCCGAGGAGTACACGACGCTGATTATGCGGCGGTTCATGATGCGCATTGCCGAGCGCGTGGCCCGGCAGGAGCACGCGGAGGCCCTTATCACCGGCGAGAGCGTGGGCCAGGTGGCCAGTCAGACCATGGGGGCGCTTGGGGTGACGGACATGGTGGTGAACATGCCGGTGTTCCGCCCGGTCATTGGCTTTGACAAGAGCGAGATCATCGACATCGCCAAGCGCATCGGCACCTATGAGACATCCTCTTTGCCATTTGAGGATTGCTGCACGGTCTTCACGCCCCGGCATCCGGCCACTAATCCCAAGCTGGAGAAAATCCTGTGGGGCGAGGAGCGGCTGGATATGGAGGCGCTGATTGACGAGGCTGTGGCGGGCATTGAGGTCATAACGGTTTAACCGATGAGGGAAAGCACATACAGCAATCCCAGCCCGGGCAGGCCCAGGCTGCCCGTCAAATAGGCGGAGAGCGGGTTGACGCCCAGTTGGACGGGGGAGAGAAGATTCCACAGGCACAGGAGCAGAATCCCCGCCACGCACCGCTGAAGGGCGCGGCCCCAGGGTTTTTTCGGGTCAAAACGTCGGCAGAGCAGGTAGACCAGCAGGGGCGAAAGCGCAAAAAGCGTGACGGTTCCCGGGCTGATGCTCACCATGGCGGTCACCTCCTGCTCCAGCCTATGCCAGTGGGGGCGCAAAGTTGCGCACAAAATTGTTAAGAATATGTCAATAATGCTGGAAAGCCCTTGCCAGGTTAGCCTTTCCGTGGTATCATGAAAAGGTCGGCAATGCCCGGCAGGCCCGCTGTCAGAACGGATTGCACGCCCTCAACAGGGCTTTTGCAATAGACAATGCAAACAATATTTCATAAGGAGTGTGCATCATGGCTAAGAAGACGATCGAAGACATTCAGGTAGCCGGCAAGAAGGTTCTTGTCCGCTGCGACTTCAACGTGCCCATGAAGGATGGCAAGATCACCAACGACAAGCGCATCGTGGCGGCCCTGCCCACCATCAAGAAGCTGGTGGCGGACGGCGGCAAGGTGATTCTGTGCAGCCACCTGGGCAAGCCGAAGAACGGCCCGGAGGCTAAGTTCTCCCTGGCGCCCGTGGCCGAGCGCCTTTCCGAGTACCTGGGCAAGAAGGTTGTCTTCGCTGACGATGACACCGTTGTGGGCGAGAACGCCAAGGCCGCTGTGGCTGCCATGGCGGACGGCGATGTGGTGCTCCTGCAGAATACCCGTTTCCGCAAGGAAGAGACCAAGAACATCGAGGCGTTCTCCAAGGAGCTGGCTTCCCTGGCGGACTGCTATGTGGATGACGCCTTCGGCTCCTGCCACCGTGCGCACTGCTCCACGGAGGGCGTGACGAAGTTCCTGGCGCCCAATGTGGCGGGCTATCTCATCGGCAAGGAGCTGGCCGTGATGGGCAAGGCTCTGGAAAACGCCGACCGTCCCTTCGTGGCGGTGCTGGGCGGCGCAAAGATCGAGGACAAGCTGAATGTCATCAGCAACCTGCTGGAGAAGGTGGATACCCTCATCATCGGCGGCGGCATGGCCTTTACCTTCCTGAAGGCCAAGGGCTATGGCATCGGCAAGTCCCTGCTGGACGAGAGCAAGATCGACTACTGCAAGGACATGATGAAGAAGGCTGAGGAGAAGGGTGTCCAGCTGCTCCTGCCTGTGGATACCGTTTGCATCAAGGACTTCCCCAGCCCCATCGACGCCCCCGTGGAGACCCTGGTGGTGAATGCCAGCCAGATTCCTGACGACATGGAGGGCTGCGACATCGGCCCGAAGACGGCCGAGCTGTTCGCCGGCGCGGTCAAGGCGGCCAAGACCGTCATCTGGAACGGCCCCATGGGCGTGTTTGAGAATCCCACCCTGGCGGCGGGCACCCTGGCGGTGGCCAAGGCCATGGCGGAGAGCGATGCTGTGACCATCATCGGCGGCGGCGATTCCGCGGCGGCTGTGGAGCAGATGGGCCTGGGCGACAAGATGACCCATATCTCCACCGGCGGCGGCGCTTCCCTGGAATACCTGGAGGGCAAGGTGCTGCCCGGCGTTGCGGCGCTGGACGAGGCCTGATGGCCTTCGTGAAAGTGGCTGGTGCCACTTTCACGAGTTTGCACTCGCGCGCTGGTCGAACGGCGGATGCCGTTCTCCTGGCCGTACGCGAGTGTAAGGTATGTTTTCAGCAGAGCTGAAAACGCCCCGCCCCGTCGGCGGAGCCGACGGAGACGAGTACAGGCGGAGGGGCTGCGGCCCCTCCGACGCCTCCCCAGGGGCGTAGACCATCTGGGCTGTTCCTCCCCAGGGACGTAGCTCCTGGGAAAGGGCTGTCGAGAGGGCTGAAGGCCCTTTGCGGGGTGTCGGGGCAGAGATTCTGCCGGGTTCCCAAAGGGCAGAGCCCTTTGGCGTTCCCCTTATCAAACAATGAGGTGATACCAATGCGCAAGGCGATTATTGCCGGTAACTGGAAAATGAACAAGATGCCCGCCGAGGCCGCGGCGCTGGTGACGGAGCTCAAGCCCCTGGTCAAGGACGCCGCCTGCGACGTGGTGGTATGTGTGCCTGCCGTGGACTTTGCTGCGGTGCGGGAGGCCATTGCGGATTCCAACATCCACCTGGGCGCGCAGAACGTCCACTGGGCGGCTTCCGGCGCGTACACGGGTGAGCTGTCCGCCGACATGCTGGTGGCTTCCGGCGTGGAATATGTCATCATTGGCCACAGCGAGCGGCGTCAGTACTTTGGCGAGACTGACCAGACGGTGAACCAGCGGGTGCTGGCGGCGGTGGCCGCGGGCCTGAAGGTCATCCTGTGTGTGGGTGAAATGAAGGACGTCCGGGAAGCCGGCGCCACCGACGGCCTGGTGGATTACCAGACCATCATGGCCCTTAACGGGCTGACGGCGGAGCAGGTGGCCGAGGTCGTCATCGCTTACGAGCCCGTGTGGGCCATCGGTACCGGCCTCACGGCCACCGATGAGCAGGCCAACGAGACCATCGGCGTCATCCGCAAGGCGGTGGCCCGCAAGTATGGCCAGGAGGTTGCCGATAAGGTTCGCATCCAGTACGGCGGCTCCATGAATCCTAAGAATGTGAAGGGGCTGATGGCACAGCCCGAGATTGACGGCGGCTTGATCGGCGGTGCGTCGCTGAAGGCCCCGGACTTCTCCCTGGTGGTCAATTACGATAAGTAACCTTATGGGGGCCGCATCCACCACGGTGCGGCTCCCTGTTTTTTGCGGGCGTGGTACATGGCCCGTGGAACATGCGAAAGAGGGGGAGACGTGATTCATGCTGATCCGCAACGCTGCCGCCTTTATCGGCGGGCGGTTTCGCGAGGGGACTGAGCTGCGGCTGATGCACGGCAAAGTGCAGGAGATCGGCGCGGGCCTGGATAAGGGGCTGTATGAGGCTGAGGTGGATTTGGCAGGGGATTATCTGCTGCCGGGCTTTGTGGATGTGCACATCCATGCCTTCCAGGGCCATGACGCCATGGCGGGGGAGCAGGCCGTTCGCCAGATGGCGCGGAGACTGTACCGGGAGGGTGTGGCGGCCTTCCTTCCTACCACCATGAGCGCGCCGAAGACGGAGACCGCCGCGGCCCTGGCGGGTATCCGGGCGGTGATGGAGCGGCCTGACGCACGCTCTGCAAGGGTGCTGGGCGCGCACATGGAGGCTCCCTACCTCAACCCGGACAGGTGCGGCGCCCAACGGAAGGAATTTCTTCACGCGCCGGATCCGGCGGAGTTTTTGAGGCTTTGCGCTGATCAGACGGATACGGTGCGGCTGCTGACCCTGGCCCCGGAATGGCCGGGGGCGGAAGCGTTCGTGCGCTGGGCAACGGCCCGGGGTGTGACGGTGTCCATCGGCCATACGGCGGCCACCGCGGCCCAGACGCATCAGGCGGCGGACTGGGGCGCAAGCCATGTGACGCATACCTTCAATGCCCAGACAGCGCTGCACCATCGGGAGCCCGGCGTTCCCGGCGCGGCGCTGACCGACGAGCGGCTGTACGCAGAGTTCATCGGAGACGGCATCCACCTACACCCGGATGTCATAAAATTGCTGCTGAACGCCAAGGGTGCCGCCCGGGTCGTGGCTGTGACCGATGCCATGGAGGCCGCCGGGATGCCTGATGGCGAATACGCGCTGGGGGGCCAGCAGGTCTTTGTCAAGGCCGGCGAGGCCCGGCTGGCGGACGGCACCCTGGCCGGTTCCGTGCTGACCATGCCCGAAGCCCTGCGTAACATGATCCATCGCTTCGGCATCGCGCCGGAGCAGGCGGTGATGATGGCGACGCAGACCCCAGCGGAGTCCATCGGAGAGCGTGTGATCGGTCATATGACTGTGGGCAGTCCCGCGCCGCTGACCCGCTGGAGCCGGGATTGGCAAAGAATGACGGTGATTGACGAGCACAGCGGGGACTGAGCGCGCAGCTGGTCAAAAAAAGTGGCATTATCCCTTTTTTAGACTATGGCGTTCTTTTTCTGGTCGGACGGCAGAGATACTCTGCTGGTCGTTGGATCGTGCAAGGAAGTCATTTCAACTGAAATTGTGCAGAATCACTGTATCCGGCTTCGTTCTATAACATGGCTGAGAAGGGGCTCGCTGCCTTTCGATGGACAGTCGGCCTGCGGTTCCTCCGGCATTTCCCTGATCCTTATGATAGTTTGAGCGCCCGCTCCATTAACGGAGCGGGCGCTTTGTGCGTATAAGAAAGGATAGCATTAAAAACCGACTACGGTCGGTTTCACGTTTGCGCACTGTTGAGCGCGTCCTGGACATAGCCTGTGAGGATGTCCACGATCCGCGCGTTTTTGCCGCCACGGGAGACAATCACATCCGCCTCGTTGATGTAGTTGCGGATGTACTGGTCGTACATGGGCTTCACCGTGGTCAGGTACTGGGCGGAAATACCGTCAATCTCCCGGCCCCGCTCTTTGATATCCCGCTGAATGCGGCGCAGCAGGCAGATGTCCGGCTCCACGCTCATGTACAGCCGCAGATACATCAGCGCGCACAGACGGGGGTCGTGGAAGCAATGAATGCCCTCCAAAATCAGCACCTCCCGGGGCTGAATCAGCTCCTGGGTGTCCGCCCGTCGGTGCTGGGCGTAGTCATAGGCCTTCCGCGTGATGGACTGCCCGGCGAGCAGGGTCTCCACATCCTTCAGGAGAAGCTCATGGTCAAAAATGCCCGGCTCGTCGTAATTCAGCACGGCCCGCTGCTCAAAGGTCAGATCGGGGTGATCCAGATAGTAGGCGTCCTGCTGCAATACATAGCAGCGATCGCCCAGACGCTTTTGCAGGGATTCCGCCAAGGTGGATTTGCCGCTGCCGCTGGCGCCGCAGATGCCAATGAACATCCTCATATCAAAGCCCCCTGTTTACTGCCGTTTCTTCACAAAAGATACAGCATTCGACAGCATCTGTCAAGCCCTTTGGGGAAGAAGGATGGTCGACTTCAGGCAGGCGGGGAAGGAACAACTTCCCGTATTTTTTGTACCAAAGACCGAAAAATTGGTATTGCAAAACCCGAAAGGCTGTTATACCATAAAGATAATAGATACCCCCGAAATGAAGGAGGCAAAATCAATGCTGCGACTTGGCATCATCGGCGTGGGCAACATGGGTTCAAGCCACGCCCGGAACATTCTGGAGGGTAAGTGCCCCCAAATTCAGGTAACGGCTGTGGCGGACCGAAAGGAAAGCCGCCGTCAGTGGGCCGCGGAGAACCTGCCGGATACCGCGGTGTTTACCGAGGGCTCCGAACTGATCCATAGCGGCAAGTGCGACGCCGTGCTGCTGGCTGTGCCGCACTATCAGCATCCGCCGCTGGCCATTGAGGCCTTCCGCGAAGGACTGCATGTGATGTGCGAGAAGCCCGCCGGCGTTTATACCCTGCAGGTGCGCGAGATGATGGCGGAGGCCGACAAGCATCCTGAGCTGACCTTTGGCATGATGTTTAACCAGCGCACCAACTGCACCTACCGCAAGATGAAGGAAATGCTGGTTAACGGCGACATCGGCGAGATGAAGCGTGTCAATTGGATCATCACCGATTGGTATCGTACCCAGTTCTATTATGATTCCGGCGCCTGGCGCGCCACCTGGGCCGGGGAGGGCGGCGGCGTACTGCTGAACCAGTGCCCGCATCAGCTGGATCTGCTCCAGTGGCTGTGCGGCTTGCCCAAGCGCGTCCACGCCTTCTATCATGAGGGGAAGTGGCACGATATCGAGGTGGAGGATGACGTGACGGCCTACATGGAGTTTGAGGGCGGCGCGACGGGCGTGTTCATCACCACCACCGGCGACGCTCCCGGCACCAACCGCCTGGAAATCACCGGCACCAAGGGCCGCCTGATCTGTCAGGATGATAAGCTGATTTTCGACCGCCTGGAAATGGATGAGCGCGAGTGGTGCGCCACCTGCCAGGAGGGCTTTAAGCAGCCTGCCAGTACGAGGATTGAGGTGGAGACCGACGGGCAGAACATCCAGCATCCTGCGGTGCTCAATGCCTTTGCTGCCCATATCGCCGACAGCTCGCCCCTGGTGGCGGACGGCCGGGAGGGCATCAACGGCCTGATGCTGTCCAACGCCATCCATCTTTCCGGCTGGACGGGGGAGACCGTCACCCTGCCCATCGACGAGCACCGTTTCCTGGAACTGCTGAACCAGCGCCGCGCCAAGTCCCGTCTGAAGGCGGACAGCGACGTGGTGATGGACACCGCCAGCAGCTATGGCAGCAAGGCCTCCGACCAATAAGCAGGCGCGCCTTTGAAGGGGGCTGGGTATTCGGCCTGGCCCCCTTTGCTGAGGGATGCTCCTGTATCATTTCATCAAAGATCAAAAGCGGAACGACCCAAATGCCATCGGCAGACTGCCGATGTAAGGCTGGCGACATGCGCGTCAGCTTTTGCGCGATTTCGTTAGGAATCGCTTCCTTACATGGGCGAACGGCAGGTAGCTTGTGCAACAAGCGACCGGTGAGGGTGTGCTCAATTCACAGCAGCGGCGTGAAAGCGGGAGGATGACCATGACGACACAGCGGCTTCCCTTCAAGGCGGCGGACCTCTTTATTCTGCGGGCCGGCGACGGACGGTATTACCTCTACTGCACCTCGGAGGACGGCAGCGGCTTTCCCGTTCGTTCCTCGGCGGATTTGATCCACTGGACGGATCACGGCCTGGCCCTGGCTTCAGCGGACGCTCGCTGGGGGACAGGGTGCTTCTGGGCGCCCGAATGCTATGAAATCGACAGGCGCTACTATCTGTTTTACAGTGCGGACTGGGCGTATAATCCCACCGGAGCGCTGGAAAACTTCCGCATCGGTGTGGCCGTGTCGAATGACCCCAAGGGCCCCTTTACGGACATGATGGACAGGCCGATTTTTGATCCCGGCTACCCGATCATTGACGCAAACGTCTACCAGGAGGATGGCCGGTACTATCTGTTCTATTCCCGCTGCTGCTATGAGCACTGTGTGGACGGCCTGGAGGAAAGCTGGATCTATGGCGTGGAGCTGAAGCCGGATTTCACCGGCGTCATCGGGGAGCCGGCGCTGCTGCTGCGCCCCGAGCAGCCCTGGGAGGGACGCTCAGCCGCCGCCACTGGCCGCCGCTGGAACAAGGGCTCGTATCTGCTGAAGCATGGCGACCATTACCTGATGACCTATTCCGGTAATTTCTTTGGCGGCCCGGATTACGCCGTGGGCTATGCCGTGGCGAATAGCCCGCTGGGGCCTTACCGTAAGGCTGCGGAGAATCCCATCCTGGAACGGTATGGCGAGGTTACGGGAACGGGGCACAGCTGCATGTTCCGCGGGCCGCAAAACGAGTGGATGATTGGATACCATGGCCGCACGGAAGCCACGGGGCAGGATCGCGTGGGCTTCATTTCTCCTGCGGAATGGACGGAGGATGGCCGTTTGGTTATTCATCCATAACATGGGAAACGTGAAAAAGCCGGGGCTATCCCGGCTTTTTTCAATATAACTAAAAGGGGCAAGGGCTGCCTCCGATGGCGCGGACAGGTAAGTGATGACAGATGGATACCGCGGTATAAAGGGTTGAAGGCAAGGTATGACGCCATATACGGCATCGAGCAAAACCGACCGATTTTCCGTATGCTGCCTAAAAACCGACCACATTCTACTTTTTGCCATCGACAGCGGCGAACATGTGTGCTATCATCGACCCGAACAAATTTTCGGAGGTGACAGCGCGGTGAAACTGAAATGGCCGCGCACCAAGGATAATCGGTCGGAAGAGAAGCGACCATGGTGGATGGGTATACTGACGGTAGCGATGCTGGCGGCGACCTGCTGGATGGGACTTCATCAGATGTCGGAGCCTGCGGAGGCGGCCTCCCCCCTTCCCGCAAGGACGAGGCGGTCGGTGCTGTATGTGATGGATCAGTCCAATCTGAATCTGACGGATGTCATGGCGGCTCAGGTGGATCAGGTCAACTATTCCTTTGCGCTAATCGAGGATGGCAAGGCCACAGGGCGGCACTGGCAGGGTATCCGGCAGATGTCGGCCTTCCTGCGCCGTCATCCCGACATTGACGGCGTGCTGTCTGTGGGCGGCTGGGGCGCAGACGGATTTTCCGACGCGGCTGCCACTGAGGCGGGCAGGAAGAAGCTGGCGGACAGCATTCTGGCGCTGATGGATGAGCACGGTTTCCGCGGTGTGGATCTTGACTGGGAGTACCCGGGCTCCTCGGCGGCGGGAATCAAGAGCCGCCCGGAGGATGTGGAAAACTGGTATAAGCTGCTGGCCGTGCTGCGGGAAGGCCTGGACGAGCGTCAGGCGCGCAGCGGGCAGAAATATATCCTGTCCGTGGCGCTGGGCGCTGGTGAGAGCCAGCTGAGCAAAATTGACGGCGCAAGGCTGGGCCGTCTGGTGGATCAGGCGGTGGTGATGGCCTATGACCTCAAGGGCTTCGACCGAATCACAGGCCATCACGCGGGGCTTTATCCTGGCGGCAAGCAGAAGGACAGCGGTGCCTACGCGGTGAAGCGGCTGATTGACACCGGCCTGTCTAAGAAAAAAATCCTGCTGGGCATTCCGGCCTATGGACGCGTATGGCGGCAGGTGAGCGGCGGCGGGGACGGCATGGGTCAGCGTGCCGCCACGGCGGGCAATCGAACCATGGACTATCCGGACATTCAGGCCCTGGAGAGCAAGGGCTATACCCGTCATTATGACGAGAAGGCCCAGGCGGCCTGGTGGTTTGACGGCAGCACCTTCGTCAGCGGCGAGGATGAGGTTTCCCTGGCGGCGAAAACAGCCTGGCTGCGGGAGCAGGGTCTCCTGGGCGTGGCCGTGTGGGAATGGCGTCACGCGGATGGCGGGGATATCCTGGCTATTCTAAGCAACGGCTTATAAAAAAGGATTGACAATAGGCCGAAACCGCGCTATACTGACTGCAATCCCGATGAATGACGGGGAACATGTCCGCAGGAGCGCCACGTCCAGAGAGTTCGCGCCACCGGCTGAAAGCGCGGATCGCAGGAGCTTGCGGGATACCATCCTCCGACAAAGGGCGGCCCACGTCCGTTAGCGCGTGATAGAGTGGTTTGTCTCAAACAAGCAGGGTGGAACCGCGGATGCGTTATGACAGGCATTCGTCCCGGCAGCAATGTCGTGGCGAATGCCTTTTTGCATTCGCCGGAATTTGGAGCGGAAGGGGGAGAACGTATGCGGATGTACACCGGCGCCACAGGCCGAACTTGCCTTGTGCCAACCACTGTCTCCTATCCGACGACCATCATGAACGATCATAGAGGGAGGAAAAGCATATGAACATTACCTTGAAGGGCAACGTGCGGGAATTTGACCAGGGCGCCACGGCGCTGGACATCGCCGCCGCCATCAACCAGGACATGAAGAAGCGCGCGCTTTGTGCTCGAATCAACGGCGATAAGGTGATTGAGCTTTGGCAGCCCATTGAAGAGGACTGCGACGTGGAAATTCTCACCTTTGAGGACGAAGCCGGCCGCCGCGCCTTCCGGCATACGGCCAGCCACATCCTGGCCCAGGCCGTGAAAAAGCTGTATCCCGATGTCAAGCTGGCCATCGGCCCCGCCATCGATGACGGCTTCTACTATGACTTCGACACCGTGACGCCCTTCACCCAGGATGACCTGGCGAAGATCGAGAAGGAAATGAACCGCATCATCAAGCAGAACCTGCGGCTGGAGCGCTTCGAGCTTCCTCGGCAGGAGGCCATCGCGCTGATGGCGGAGATGGGCGAAAGCTACAAGGTGGAGCTGATTGAGGATCTGCCGGAGGACGCTGTGATTTCCTTCTACAAGCAGGGTGATTTCACCGACCTGTGCGCTGGCCCTCACCTGAACTCCACCGGCAAGGTGAAGGCCGTGAAGCTGACCTCCCTGGCGGGCGCGTACTGGCGCGGGAGCGAAAAAAACAAGATGCTTCAGCGCATCTACGGCACGGCCTTTGACAGCAAGGAGGCTCTTGACGCTTACCTCAAGCAGAAGGAGGAGGCCCGCAAGCGAGACCACAACAAGCTGGGCCGCGAGCTGGAATACTTCACCACCGTGGAGTGCATCGGCCAGGGTCTGCCGATCCTGCTGCCAAAGGGAGCGCGCGTTGTGCAGCGCCTTCAGCGCTGGGTGGAAGACGTGGAACAGGCGCACGGCTGCCTGCTGACGAAGACGCCTTACATGGCCAAGCGGGAGCTGTATAAGATTTCCGGTCACTGGGATCATTACCTGGACGGCATGTTTGTTCTGGGCGATCCCCATGACGAGACCAAGGAGTGTTTCGCCCTCCGCCCGATGACCTGTCCCTTCCAGTATCAGGTGTTCCTCAATCGTTCCCGCTCCTACCGCGACCTGCCCATGCGCCTGACGGAAACCTCTACGCTGTTCCGCAACGAGGATTCCGGCGAGATGCACGGCCTGATTCGGGTACGCCAGTTCACCATTTCCGAGGGTCACTATGTGTTGCGCCCCGATCAGCTGGAGGAGGAGTTCAAGAATTGTCTTGAACTGGCCAAATACATGCTGGATACCGTGGGCCTGCTTGAGGACTGTACCTTCCGTTTCTCCCAGTGGGATCCGGCCAACCCCAAAAACAAGTACGAGGGTACGGCCGAGCAGTGGAACGAAGCGCAGGCAGTCATGGGGAAAATTCTGGATCACCTGGGCGTGAAGTACGACATTGGCATTGATGAGGCCGCCTTCTACGGCCCGAAGCTGGACATCCAGTACAAGAACGTTTTCGGCAAAGAAGATACCCTGGTCACCATCCAGATCGACATGCTGCTGGCCGAGCGCTTCGGTATGGAATATGTGGATGCCGACGGACGCAAGAAGCGTCCCTATATCATCCATCGTACCTCACTGGGATGCTATGAACGTACGCTGGCTTATCTCATCGAAAAGTATGCCGGCGCGCTGCCCCTGTGGCTGGCTCCCGAGCAGGTGCGCATCATGACCATTACCGACCGCGCCGCCGATTGGGCCTACGAGCTCAAGGCCATGATGGAAAAGACTGGGCTGTTGGCGACGGTGGACGAGCGCAACGAGAAGATTGGCTTCAAGATCCGCGAGGCGCAGATGGAGAAGATCCCCTACATGGTCGTCTTGGGCGACAAGGAAGTGGAGGATAAGGCCGTCGCCCTGCGCGACCGCAAGGGTAACAACCTGGGCGTCATGAGTCCCGAGGCGCTGCTGGCGAAGCTGAACAAGGAAATTGAGGATAAGGTACACGACTAAAGGCGTCAAAACAGTGGCCGCGGCCACTGTTTTGATGGGGCTTCGCCCCGTTTCATGGCATGCCCTCACTGGTCGAACGGCGAGCCGTTCGCTCAGTGAGGGCGTTTAACGAAGCGATTTCTGACGAAAGCGCAGACCCGCCCGACCGGAAAAGCCGGTCGATATGAATAAAAGTCGGAGGGCCTGCGGGCCCTCCGACGTCTCCGAGGCTTTTTAACAGACTGTGATTCTATTGATTTTCTGCTGGCAGGAGGTAGCGCCATGCAAAGGAAGCAACTTGATGATCCAAAAGGACGCATTGCCTATTGGCTTTCGGATGAATGGGATCAAAGCAGGGATACCTTGTTTTTCCTCCATGGATTGACCGGCGATCATACCATGTTTGAGCGGCAGCTCCCTTTCTTTGAAAAGGATTTTAACCTGATCGCGTGGGATGCGCCTGCTCATGGCGCGTCCAGACCCTACGAGCATTTTCAATATGAGGACGCCGCCAACGGCGTCAAGCGCATCCTGGATGCGTGCGGCGCTTCGCGGGTCATTCTGGTCGGGCAGTCCATGGGCGGTTTCATGGCGCAGGCCTTTATCAGCCGTTACCCGGATGCCGTCAAGGCCTTCGTGTCCATTGATTCCACGCCTTATGGCGACTATTATTCCCCGTCCGACCGGTGGTGGCTCCGGCAGGTCGAGTGGATGTCGAAGCTTTTCCCGGAGAGACTGCTGAAGGCGTTGATGGCGAAGCAAAACGCGGTCACGGCGGAGGGGCGGAGGAACATGGCCGCGATGATTGCGGGATACGGCAAAAACGAACTGTGCTATCTGATGGGGATCGGTTATGCAGGCTTTTTCGATGACAACAGGGAACTGCGGATCACATGCCCGACGCTTTTGCTTGTGGGTGAAAAGGATCAAACGGGAAAGGTGAAGGCGTACAACCGGCTGTGGGCCCAAAGAACGGGATTCCCGTTGGTCTGGATTCCCAAAGCGGCCCATAACGCCAATGTTGACAATCCCCAGGCGGTCAACAGCGCGATCAAGGATTTTCTATTGTCTTTGCCTGAAAGGAGCAACCGGCCATGAAAACCTCTGAGCCATCCCTGACCCTTCATGTGCCCGCGCTGGGGGAGCTCTGGTTCCGTCAGAAGATGCTGGCCGACCCGGCGACCATGGCCTACAACGCCCATTGGCGGCTCGATAAACCTCGTTACCATGACGACACCGGGTGCATCGACTTCCCTGAGTCCGATTGGGCGGACTGGCTGGCAGGCTGGACGGGGCGGGAACCTGAGCGGTACTATGCCTACATCCAGCGGGCGGACGGACAATGGATCGGTGAGGTGTGCTTTCACCATACCCCCAGCGAGGGCTGGTGGGACATGGGGATTGTCCTGGAAGCGGCCCATCGGGGGCGGGGATACGCTGCGCCGGCCCTGCGCCTGCTGCTGGAGGAAGCCTTCCGCTGCCAAGGCGTCACGCGGCTGCACAACTGCTTCGAGGTCACGCGGGAGGCGGCATGGAAGGCGCATCAGGCGGTGGGCTTCCGGGAAACCTCGGTGGCGGAAGGCCTTTGCCATTTGCTCCTGACCCGGGAGGAATACCTCGCGGGTGACGACAAAGGAAAGGATGATGGGATGCTGACCATACGCAGGGAACGGCCGGAGGATTATCCCCAGGTGGAGGACATGATCCGTCGGGCCTTCTGGAACGTGAACGTTCCGGGCTGTGACGAGCATTACCTGGCCCGCCAGCTGCGCGTTCATGAGGATTTCATGCCGGAGCTGGATTTGGTGGCCGTGCTGGACGGGCAAATCATCGGCAGCATCATGTACACGGCCATCAGCCTGGAAAACGAGCAGGGACAGCGCAAGCGCGGCCTGACCTTTGGGCCCGTATGCGTGGAACCCGCCTTCCAGCGGCAGGGCTACGGCAAGCGGCTGATGGAGGCATCCTTCCGGCGGGCTGTGGAGATGGGCTATGACACGATTGTGATTTTCGGCAGCCCAGCCAACTATGTCAGCCGGGGTTTCAAGAGCTGCCGCAGGCTGAACGTCAGCCTGCCCGACGGCGGCTATCCCACGGCGATGATGGTGAAGGAGCTGATCCCCGGCGCCCTGGCGGGCCACGCATGGCATTACCATGAGAGTCCTGCCTTCAGCTTTGATCCGGAGGAGGCCCGGCGCTATGACGACACCCTGCCGCCCATGGAGCGCATGGAGCTGCCCTGCCAGGAGGAGTTTTACATCCTGAGCCGATCAAGCATTCGGTAAGGGCTTGTCCTCACGCCGGACGCGGGCCTCCATGAAGCGAATGCGCCGGTAATACCCCACCATCAGCAGAATGGCCGCGGCGATCCAGGCCAGGATTTCCGCCAGATAAACGCCCCACTCGCCCATGAAGAGCGGAAGGAGCAGCGCGGCGGAGATGCGCATGACCAGCTCAATTCCACCCGACAGCATGGGGATGAAGGTATCGCCCAGCCCTTGCAGGGTAGCGCGGTAGACAAACAGCAGGTACAGCATGGATACCCCGGCGCTCATCACCACCAGGAAGCGGTAGCCGAAGGTGAGTACCTGATCCACGATCAGCGGGTCATCCTCGATGAACAGGCGCAGCAGCGGCTTGCCCCAGAGGATCATGACTCCGGCGACCAACACAGCCAGCCCGACAGCCAGCTGCGCGGAACGCCGCAGGCCCAGGCGGACGCGATCCAGCCTGCCCGCGCCGATGTTCTGTCCGGCAAAGGTGCCCACAGCGCTGCCCACGGAGGTGCCCGCCAGTTCGATCAGGCCCTGAAGGCGGGAGGCGGCGCTGTACCCTGCCATGAAGATAAAGCCCCGGCTGTTGACCACGCTCTGCAGCACAAGACCGCCTACGGAAATCACCAGATTCTGGAATGCTACGGGGATGCCCAGCCGGGCCAGCCGGACGATCATACCGCTGTCCGGGCGGAAGTCGCCGGCCTTCAGGCGCATCACAGGCTGGCGGAAGAGGGCGGCCAGGCAGATCAGGCAGGAAATGCCCTGGGAGATAACCGTGGCGGTGGCGACGCCCTTGACGCCCCAACGAAAATAGGCCACAAACACCACGTCCAGCGCCATGTTGCACAGCGCGGCGGTGGTCATGGCAATCAGCGGAGTCCGGCTGTCGCCCATGGCGCGCAGAAAGCCGGAGAACAGATTGAAGCCCATTACCAGCACGATGCCGCCGAAGATAATGCGCAGATACTGGCTGGTGAGGGCAAAGGTATCCGCCGGGGTGTTCATCAGGCGCAGCACCGGCGTGAGCAGCAGCTGGGAGCCTGCCTCCAGCACCACCACCGCCAGCGCGGACAAAAGCAGGCTCTGTCCGGCGGCCTTGCGCAGGCCGGTCATATCCCCTGCGCCGAAGGACTGCGCGATCTGGATGGAGAAGCCCTGGGCCAGGCCCATGGCCAGTCCCAGCACCGTCCAATCCAGCCATCCGGCGGAGGATACGGCGGCCAGAGCCGTTACGCCCTCCAGACGGCCGATGACCAGGGTATCCACCAGGCTGTACAGCTGCTGGAATAAGCTGCCCACAATAATCGGCAGGCAGAACATGATGATAAGCTTCGTCGGATTGCCGTGGGTCATATCCTTGGTATGGACGGCCATAGGGTTGCTCCTTTGCGTCTTGTGATAAGGCGTCTGGCGCGGTTGCCGCGCCAAGCCAGCAGGAACAAGTATACACCCAAACGAGCTGAAACGGAAGGGGAACACGCCGAGGATGCTTGAGGGCAGTGCCGCAAAGCAGGACGCGGCGCAGGGCGCCGCAAGGGCCGGGCAAGGCGAACAGATTGCTGCAAATGGAATCTTTCCGCGCTTTTAGCAGGAAGCGAGGGGGACGACGTCGAAATAAGCATCAAGTGGAACAGAAAACGGAACCGTCAAAACACTTGGGAGGTGCTTGCTATGGCTAATGGCCGCGAGGTGAATGAAGGTCGGTTTTCGCTGATTGTTCAGGGAGACGGCCTGCCTGTGGAGGAAATCGAGAAGGGCCTGGGGCTGAAGGCGACGCGGCTGATCCGCAAGGACGAGGTGCTCAACCGTCTGCCATTGTTTGTCGCCCCGCAGGACGAATGGGTTTACGCGGTGCCGCTGACGGAGCCCCAGGGAGCCGACGCGGAGCTGAACGCCCTGCTGAATCGCCTTCAGGAGCGCAAAAACCTGCTGGAGAGCTGGAACGGCCGCTATCAGGTGACGCTGCGGCTGTATGTTCAGAGCGATCACGCGCAGATCGCCTATTGCCTGATGCCCGAAACCCTGGAAAAGCTGGTGGCCATCGGCCTGCCGCTGAATGTTTCTTCGCTGAGTTGGGGAGAAGTGGGACTATGAGTAATCGCCAAAGTGGCAAAGCCGCTTTGGAAAGGGGCTTCGCCCCACTGCTTTTCACACCCTTGCTGGTCGAACGGCGCTGCCGTTCGACCGTTCGTTTGTGTGAGGAAACTTTTTTGCGAAAAGCGTGAAAGTAGCCGTACAGGGACTGCGTCCCGCTTGAAGGCCCTGAAGAGGCTCGCCGATTTTCGATGGACAGTCAGAGGGCCTGCGGGCCTTCCGACACCTTCCATAGCTTTTCAGATACTCGGACGCAATTGCCATTGCGTCTTCTTTTTTTTCTAAAACTACTGGAATAGTGTTGACAAATCGAAACTACTGTGAAAGTATGATAACGCAAACGATCGCGATAGTTTGAAAGGAAGGGATGAAAATGGCCGTTAAGCTCTTCGACTCGGAGCTGAAAGTCATGGACGTACTATGGAAAGAGAGGGATTTGCCGGCAAAAACAATTTCGGACATCCTCAAAGCGGCCATTGGCTGGAACATGAACACCACCTACACGGTCATCAAGAAGTGCGTTGCCAAGGGCGCCATCGAGCGCCGCGAACCCAATTTCCTCTGCCACGCGCTGACGACCAAAGACGAGGTACAGGCGGCGGAAACGGAGGAGCTGCTTCACAAGCTCTTTGACAGCTCGCCCGACCTGCTGTTCGCGTCCCTGCTGGGCCATCAAAGGCTGTCCAAGGCGCAGCTTGACAATCTGCGCCGCATGGTTTCCGAATTGCAGGAGCAGGAGGAAAGCGAATGAACCTGCTTCAAATGACCCTGTCCGGCGGGGTGTTCGTGCTGCTGATTGTGGTGGTGCGGGCACTGGCCCTCCATCGCCTGCCCAAAGGGGTTTTTCTGGCCCTGTGGGAAATGGCGGCGCTGCGCCTGCTCCTGCCCTTCGCGATTCCCGTATCGCTGCGTATATGCGCGGCGCCGGACCGTCAGATGGCTGTCAGGGCGCCTTGGGCGGTGGGCGGAGCTTCCGCTCCGGTTTCGGGGGAGGATGTGTCTGAAGCCATGGCAGCCGCGTCCGGCTTGAGCTCCGGCACTGTTCTGACCGTGCTGTGGCTGGCGGGTGTGGCGCTGATGGCGGCCTATTTCGGCATGGCTTATGTCCGGGCGCGGCGGCGATTCCGCGCTTCCGGCCCGGACGATACGCCTGCCGTCCGCCAATGGCTGGCAGGCCAAAGGCTTTGCAGAGCCCTGCGGGTGCAGCAGTCGGCCTTGGTATCCTCGCCGCTGACCTATGGTATACTGCGTCCGGTTATTTTGCTCCCTGCGGACATGACGCGGAGCGATGAAACCGCGCTGACCTACATGCTTACCCATGAGCTTGTCCACATCCGCCGCTTTGACGGGGTGGCCAAGATGGTTTTCGCCGCCGTGCTGTGCGTCCACTGGTTCAACCCGCTTGCCTGGGTGCTGTACATCCTGGCCAACCGGGATTTGGAGCTGTCCTGCGATGAGCGGGTGCTGCACACCCTGGGCGGCAGGGTGAAGGCGTCCTACGCCCTGACCCTGATCAGCATGGAAGAGGCCCGAAGCAAATGCCTCTCCATGTATAACCATTTCAGCAAACTTGCGATTGAAGAAAGGATCGAAGCGATTATGAAGTATAGAAAGGCATCCGTGATGGCCGCAACCCTGGCCAGTGTCCTGGTGGTTGGTATGACCACCGCGTTCGCGGTTACCGTGCAAACAGGCAGCACGCCATTCGCCAACGGACAGAGCATCCCGATGAACGTGGAGCGAGGCACTGCTGATAGTGCGATCATGTCCTACGTCAACCCCAGCGATGGCAGAACCTATTACAGCTGGGACGGGGGGAAGACCTTCCAGCCCATGACGGATGAAGAATTTCAGCAGCGTTTCCCTCGGCCCAATGTGACGTGGTGGACTGCTGAGGAATATGCCGCGTGGCTGGAGAATGAGAAAACGGAGCTTCAGGCTATGCTGGGCGAAAAAGGCTGGACCGGCGGCAGGGGCGAATTTGTCTGGACCCAGGAGATCATTGATGAAACCATCGCCATGTATGAGCACATCCTTCAGGAGATCAGGGCGGGCAAGCTGTACTCGAAATCCGTGAACGGCGATACCGACGTCATGCTGGCAAGCGGCGCGGACAGCAGCGTTTTCGTCAAAGAGAACGGCAAAATGGTCAAGATTGACCCAAGCGGCGTTCAGGTCGCGACCATGGTGAGGCCGAACGACGGCACGTTCGCGACGTCCGGAGGCACGATGACCGTGGAAAAGATCGGCGAGTCGACGCTGAACGACTGGGACGTGGTACGCTCTACCGAACGTACTGAGGAGGAATGGCGGCAGATCATCGCCGATATTGAGAGCGGGAAGATTCCGCCCTATGAGGTTCCGGATGACCCGAACATTGATGTCGGCTTTGTGGCGGTTCCGGGAGGACGCTGCATGGCGGGGAACTGACCAATGAAAAGCAGGCGGCTTGGACGATTATGTTCCAAGCCGCCTGTTGATGGTTGGCTTTATCAGCCGTTTGCCCACATGTCTTGCGATAGGATCAGCCTCTGGTTAAAGCAAACTGCGTCAATGGGGAGATAGCCCATAGCGCCGTCGTAGTCACCGCCGGAAACCTCTACGGCGAGATATTCATCGAACGCTGTCAGATAGCTGGTATAAAAGCTGACGGCGCTGCTTGAAGCATCTCCCTTGGCATTGTAGCCACCCAGAATGGTCACTTCCGTTCCGGCGGGCAGGCTGACGGATGGCTCCGGCTCAATGGCGCCGCGTTTGGCTGACCGTTGATGAAGCGCGATGTTCCTGGTCGTGTACCCGGCGGTGGATATGCTTTCATGAACGACCGGCTCAACCTCACACTGCTGCAGAAAGCAGGAGGAACAGGAAAATCCGCATTGTTCGTTCCAACCGAGGACGAGACAAAGGTACAGCGGCATGCGCTTGCTGCCGGCAATGCCCAGAATACACAGCGGGTCCTCTCGACGAATGCTTCCCCAAAGCATACAGCCTGTGACAATGGCGGCATCGTGCTTCAGCAGTCCCCTGGGCGGTATATACGCCGCGGGATGGCCGCTGGTCAGAAAATCGTCCCGGATGTACCCAGCCGTTCCGTCAAAGCTGATCCATGTCCAGCCGTCTTCCGCTGTATGGCTGTCGAACAGGCGATAGCCTCTGGCGCCGGGAAACATACGGGCCAGCACAGGAGCGTCCATGGACGGCGCTTCCCGCAGGTTGATCAGCTGGGAAGGGGCGTCCGCCGTAACCGTCAGCGTCGAAAAATTCTCTGTCCAGGACACATGCCAAGAGGCTACAAGGCCGTCCATTATGCGGCCCTTAGCCTCGGTGGCAATATGCAGCAGGTGGTCGCCCACCGTACCGAGAACCGTCACATTGCCCGGTTCCAGGCGGGGCAGCTCACTGCCGTTCAAATCGGTGAAGGTGACGCGGCCATCTGCTTCAGGGAAGCGCAAAGTACCCAGCGTGGGCGTGGGATCGCAGACGGGGTGCAGAAACTCGCGCATCATATAGCCGGTCTGGCTGCCGATGCGCACCTCCGCCCAGCCGTCCGACTCGCTGAGGATGGTGACAGGTGTGCCCGCGTAGTATTGCCCCAGGATGCTGCCGCCCCGGGAGGGCTTGTCCCGCAGCTTCACCCGGGAATCGAAGGTTTGCAGGGGCTTGATGGCGTAGTGCTGCGCATCGCTGTCCGCCAGGGAGCGGACGCAGCCGGTCAGCAGCAGCAGTGCAATCAGCACAGTCAGCGCGCGTTTCACTTTGTAAGGCTTCCTTTCGGAGCGTTATGCCATTTTCAGCCGGTAGCCCAGCTTGTACACGGTCTCGATGCAGCTGGCCCCTAATTTGCGCCGCAGCCGCTGCACATGAACGTCCACCGTGCGGGTCTCGCCCATGCCCTGGTAGCCCCAGGCGGTGCGGAGCAGCTGCTCACGGGTCAGGGCGGCGTCCGGGGACTGCATCAGCGCCTGGAGCAGCGCGAATTCCTGCGCCGTTAGCGTGATGGGCTCGCCGTCCACCGTGGCCTCCTTGCGCATCACGTCCAGCCGAAGGCTCCCCAGGGTCAGGGTTCGGGTCGCGGTCTGCATCAGCAGGCTGACAGCGGCTGCCAGCTCGCGCCCGTCAAAGGGACTGACCAGCACATCGCTGTTGGCGCCGTACATCGCCTTCAGATGCTCGGTATTGGCGGCGTCTGCGGTGGTGAAGAGCACCGGCCAACCTTTTTCCTCCAAAGCGCGCAGGAAGGAAAAGCTGTCCGCCCAGGGTAGCCGGGCGTTCAGAATGGTCAGCAGCCGGGAACCCTGGCCAATCCGCTTCAGACCATCGCTGATGTTCGATGCCGCGCTGCATTGGTGTCCGGCGCGGGTCAGCACCTCGGTCATTTTGTCGGCCAATCGTTCGTCAGGCTCCATAATCAAAATCGTTGCCATGGTCTCACCTCGCCTATACTAACGATGAAAAACACTGATTCCTTCCGGGAAAAAGAAAAAATTTCAACAAAACCATGACAAAATGATGACAAATCAAGATTTTCCTCTGCATGCTCGCGCTGGGAACCCTGCCGGTCGGGCTTTTCTGCGTCATGGCAGCCGCCGCCCTTGCATTTTCTACCGATTTGCTATACAATAAGATGATTCCCTTTGCCAATGCGGAGGTGACGGCATGGGCGAAAGAAACAAGGGCCTCGTGCTGCTCTGGCTGACGCCTGCTGCTTTGGCCCTTTTGACAGGTGCTGCGGGAGTGCCCGGTTTGATGACGGCGCTGACGCTGCTTCCCGCGCTGGGAGCGGCGCTGCCCAGGGGGCTGGCCGTGGCGGCGATGGCTCTGACGGTCCTTGCGGCCGCGCTATGCGGGCTGTCATGGCAGGCGCTTGTCCTGTGCGGCGTGATGGGTCTGTGGGCCGCCGCCGTATCGGCGCTGCCCAGGCGGGTGCGGTCGGAACGGCTGCTGCCCGTTGCTTTGACAGGCGCGGTGACGCTGCTGATGGCGGCATTGGCGCTGCTTCGGCAGCGATATGGCGGCCCGGCATGCCCGGGGCTGGCGGAGGAAATGGTGAAGGCCATAGAAGCGCGCCAGGACAGCGCGGCCTGGCTGGTGCAGGCCTGGCGCATGGGGCTGGTGCGGCTGGAGGGGGAGGCGCTCCCGGCGCTGCGGCTGTTCGGCGTGACGGTGATCCCGCCGGCGGTGCGCACGGAGATGCTCAACAGCCTGCGCTTGTCCCTGGAGGCGCTGCTGACGGACGGACTTCCCCGGCTAATGGTCGTATACGCCGCTTTCTCGGCGCTGCTGGCGGCCCTTATGTCCGACGCCATGGCCCGATTGGAGCGGCGGCCCGGACGGCTTCGGCCCTTTGAGGGATGGTATTTGTCGCGGGAGGCGTCAATTTGCGCCTGTATCCTGGCGGCGCTGTCGCTTCTGCGCTGGATGACGGCCAGCCTGACGGTCTATCAGACGGCGACCATGTGCGCCACGGCTTTCGGACTGATGTACATCGTCCAGGGAGCGGCGCTGACGGTCTGGTGGCTGAGGCGGCATGGATGGCGGCCTGTGACCAGCGGCCTCATGGCGGCTGTGCTGGCAGCGACGCTTTCAACGGTGGTTATCATACTGGGCGCGGCGGATCAGTGGTTTGATCCCCGGGGCCTGCATGGAAAGAGTGAAGGAGGTACATCTTTATGAAGGTAATTCTGTTGGCTGACGTGAAGGGCAGCGGCAAGAAGGACGAGATCATCAGCGTATCCGACGGCTATGCCCGCAACTTCCTGTTCCCCAAGAAGCTGGCGGTGGAGGCCACCCCCGGCGCGCAGAAGGAGATCGAGAAGAAGCGCGCCGCAGAGGCTGCCCGCGAGGCCGAGCGCCGTGCCGCGGCGCAGCAGAAGGCCGACGCGCTCAAGGGCAAGGTGGTCAACATGAGCGTAAAGTGCGGCTCGGCGGGCCGCCTGTACGGCTCCATCACCACCGCGGAAATCGCGGCGGAATTGGAGAAGCAGCACGGTATTCAGGTGGATAAGCGCAAGATCGACCTGAGCGATCCCATCCGCACGGTGGGCGATGTGCAGATCGGCGTGTGGCTATACAGCGGCATCACCACCACCATGACGGTGCGTGTGGAAGCCAAGGCCTGAGCGGGGCCATGACACCAAGGAACGTGAGGTGAGAGCATGGAGGTCAGGCCGGAGCTGAGGGGCGCGACGCCGCCCAACAGCGTGGAGGCGGAAAGGTCCGTGCTGGGCGCCATGCTTCAGGACGCCGCCGCGGTGGAGCAGGCGGTGGAGCGGCTGCAGCCGGAGGACTTTTATCAGCCTCAGCACCGGGAAATCTATGATGCCATGCGCAAGCTGCACATGGAGCAGAGCCCGGTGGATTTGATTACGGCGGACAGCGAGCTGGGGCGGCGGGGAACCCTGGAGGGCGTGGGCGGCACGGCGTATCTGATTGAGCTGAGCCAGTATGTGCCTACCACGGCCAACGTCCGGGCCTACATCGCGCTGGTCAGCGAGAAAAGCACCCTGCGCAAGCTGATTCAGGCGGCCCAGAGCATCAGCCAGGAGTGTTACAGCCAGCAGAACCCCCTGCAGGAGACCATGAATCACGCGGAGAAGGCCATCTTCGACATTGTGATGAACCGCGCCAGCGGCGAATCTCTGGTGCATGTGCGGGATGTTTTGTACAATACCTATGCCAACATTGAAGAGTTGGCCAAGCTCAAGGGCCGCGTTTCCGGCGTACCCACAGGTTTTACCGCCCTGGATAATATGCTTACGGGTCTCCACGGCGGCGAGCTGATTATCCTGGGCGCCCGCCCGTCCATGGGCAAGACATCCTTAGCGATGAATATCGCCGGTCATGCCTGTCTGAGCGCCCGCAAGTCCGTGGCGGTCTTTTCCCTGGAAATGCCCCGGGAGCAGATCGCCCTGCGCGTGCTGTGCTCCGACGCCAGGGTGGACATGCAGCGGGTGCGTCAAGGCCGATTGGACGGCGATGACTGGATGCGCCTGGCGCGCTCCATCGGCCCTATGGCCAACGCGCCCCTGTACATCGACGATACGGCGGGCATCACCCCCTCGCAGCTGAGGACGCGCTGCCGCCGTCTGATGATGGACAAGGGCCTTGATCTGATTGTGGTGGACTACCTGGGCTTGATGCACGCAGACGGCAGAACGGAGAACCGCCAGCTGGAGGTCAGCGAAATCAGCCGATCTCTCAAGGCCATCGCGCTGGAGCTGAAGGTGCCGCTGATTGCCTGCGCACAGCTGTCCCGTGCTTCAACCACGAGAGACAACAAGCGCCCGGCACTGTCAGATCTGCGCGATTCCGGCTCCATCGAGCAGGACGCGGACGTGGTGATGTTCATTCATCGCGAAGGATATTACGATCCTGAGTGCGAGGAGAAGAATGTGGGTGAGATCATCGTCTCCAAGCAGCGCAACGGCCCGCTGGGCACCGTGAAGGTGGCCTGGCTGAGCGAGTACACCACCTATGCCAACCTGGCCCCGGAGGCCAGCTATGGCGGGGGAGACGCGCCGTTTTAACACCCAAGCAAACAGGTAAGGAGATAAACGAATGGAACAGTACACGGTCTCCCAGCTGGCGAAGGATATGCGCTTTGAGGGCTTCCTCCTGGTGCGCTCCAGCGACCAGCGCACCGGCAGCAACGGCAGCCGCTATCTGGACATCAACCTGACGGACCGCACGGGGGAGATCAACTGCAAGATGTGGGACGGCACGGTGCCGCCTCCGCCTGCGGGCACGGTTATCAAGGTTCGGGGTCTGGTGCAGGAGTACAACGGCCGTCAGCAGCTGCGCATCGAGCGTCTGCGGACGGTGCAGGAGGGCGACATGGTGGACATGGCCCGCCTGGTTCCCTGCGCGCCGGAAAAGCCCGAGGACATGCGCCGTGAGATTGACGAGACCATCGACCGCTTTCAGAGCGAGGATCTGAAGAAGATTGTGCGGGAGATGCTGCGGCTGGCGGGCGATGACCTGGCCTGGTTCCCGGCGGCACAGAGGCTGCACCACGCCGAGCGCAGCGGCCTTTTGCACCACACCACCGGAATGCTGCGCACGGCCGAGCATATTATCAGCGCCTATCCCTTCCTGCATGGCGACCTGCTGCGGGCGGGGGTCATCCTCCATGATCTGAGCAAGATCGCGGAAATGAAGAGCGACGAGCTGGGCAATGTGTCCGACTACACCCGGGACGGTCTGCTCATCGGCCATCTGGTGCGAGGGGTGGCCCAGCTGGCCCAGGCTGCGAAAAACGTGGGGGTGGAGGGCGAGATCGTGGTTCTGCTGGAGCATATGATTATCAGCCACCACGGCGCCGCTGATTTCGGCAGCCCGCGGCAGCCCATGTTCCCCGAGGCTGAGGCCCTGCACTGGATTGACACCCTGGACGCCAGGATGAACGAGATGCAGGGCATCATGGAGCGTGTGCCGGAGGGCGCTTTCTCCGAGAAAATCTGGAGCCTGGATCGGCGGATGTATCATCCCCGCTATGTGGATGACGCCCCGTGATTCCCGGTGCTCAGGCAGGAAAAAGCAAGGGATGTTCGTTCTATATCATAAGGAAGCCAGTTGAACGGAGGGATTGAAGATGAAAAAGCGGATTCTGCTGATGGCGACGCTGTGTCTGTGCGTTGCGGCGCTGTGCGCCTGCCAAAGCAATCAGCCGTCGCCGCCCTGGTCGGTGGTGAGCAACAATCCGGCCCAGAACACGCAGAACCTGACCACGCCGGCGCCGGTGGAGACCCCGGTTCCAGATGACAACATGCCAGACTTTGATGACGGTACCTATGATCCCTCCAGCGAGGAGGGCGGGGAGGATGATTTCTACATTCCTGAACCCGAAGTGACTGCCGCGCCTACGATGCGTAGCGAATACGCCGGGGCCACGCCCGTAGTCATTGATCCCATCGACAAGCCTACGCCCACGCCCCTGCCGCCTTTGACCTTTACCTACCAGACCTACGACGCCACCAACCTGCATTTGTCCTTCGAGGCGCCTGCGGGCTGGGTTGCGTCCTCGCCGTCCAGCGATACCTTTGTGCTGACCAACCCCAATCCTTCGGCGGATTACGCGGCCAGCATTACCATCCGTGCGGTGCAGGTGACGGGCAGCTATGGCGCCAACGAGCTGCGCACGGAAATCAATAACCTGCTGGATACCATCGGAGAGTCCGGCTATGATCGGTTCAGCCCCTCCCGCACGGCGGAGCGCACCCTGCTGGACGCCGCCGGTGTGTACGCCAACTATACCGGCACCCTCAGCACAGGCGCGAAAACGGCGGGCCGTGTCCATGCGACCTGCGTCAGCCGCACACTGTATACCGTGCATGTGTCCTATCCCCAGGGGTATACCGATACCTACAAGGATCAGGTATACGATAAGCTGCGGGATACCATCAAGATCACTCAGTAACCTTATTGGTCAGGCGGAACGGAGGGCTGAAGGCCTTTCGGCTCGTCTGGCCCATTTTCGTGGAGCATTCAGGAGTTGGAAGCATGACAGAACGGCAGAAACTGGCCCTGCGCTACTTTTCCCAGGGCGATAACTGCGCCCAGGCGGTGTTTAAGGCCTATCGTGATGTGGTAGGAATATCCGAAGCCCAGGCGGCGCTGGTATCAGCGGGCTTCGGCGGCGGAATGGGCCGTCTGCGGCAGAACTGCGGCGCTTATTCGGCGGCGGTGATGCTCTGCGCCGCCATGGAAGGGGAGGACGGCGCGGACGCCGAAAAAAGGGTCGCCGTTTACAACCGGGTGCAGGCGGTGCACCGCCGCTTCGTGGAGGAAATGGGCACCATCAACTGCGGCGCGCTCCTGGGCGGCAGGGGAGCGGAAGCCCCCAAGCCTGAGAGCCGGACGCCCGCGTATTATGCCTCCCGTCCCTGCGCAAGCATCATTCGCAGGGCCTGCGGCATCATTGAGGAGCAGTTGGCCGAGGCGCCTCCGCGCAGGCTGAAGGCGCTGGTGCTGACCACCCATACCGGGGGCGGACACGATGCGGCGGCCTTCGCCATGAAGGACGCCTTTGAGGCTGCGGGCGTCGCATGCCGGGTGGAGGACTGTCTGGCCTTCGCCGGGCGAAGCTTCTCCCGGGTGACCTGCGGGGGCTATGTAAAGATGGTGCAGCATACGCCGCGTCTGTTCGGCGCGCTGTACCACATTGGTTCAGGCATTTCCTCCGCCCGGCACAAGTCGCCCATTTACTATGTGAACGCGGCCTACGCCTTCCGCATGGAGCGCCTTTTGGCGGAATACAGGCCGGACATCATTGTTGGTACCCATCTTTTCGGCGGACAGACGGTGACCTACCTCAAGCGCAAGGGCCTTGTCCACAGCGCTCTGGGGATGGTCATGACGGATTATGCGCTCCATCCCTTCTCGGAGGATATTGAGGCGGACAGGCTCTTCATTGGCCACGAGGCCATGATGACGGAGTGCGAGGCCAGGGGGATTCCCAAAGAAACGCTGCGGGCCACGGGCATTCCCGTTCGGGCGGCCTGCCAGCCCTGCCAGGACAAGGAGGCCGCCAAGAAAGCCCTGGGACTGAAGGCACGTCGGGAGGTGCTGGTGGTGGGCGGCTCCATGGGCGCGGGGAATCTGCCGGAGGTCATCGCTTCAATTTTGCCGGCCTTGGGGGAGGAGGATCACCTCACGGTGGTCTGCGGCTCCAATGAGAGCGCGCGGGCGGACGTTGCCGCCCGCTGCCAGGATGATCCTCGCGTTACGGTGGAAGGCCGCGTTTCGCCGCTGTATGACCGTATGGCCGCTGCGGATGTGCTGGTCACCAAGTCTGGCGGCCTGACAACCACTGAAGCCATGAACGTGGGTACGCCCATGCTGATTGTCAACCCCATTGAGGGCTGCGAAACGGCCAATGCCTCCTTCTGCGAGCGGATGGGTCTGGCGCGTTACTGCCGCAACGGGGATGAGCTGCCCGCGATGCTCAGCGACCTGCTGCGGGATGACGCCGCCCGGGAGGCGATGATTGCCGCCCAGCGCCGGGAGATAAACGTCCGCGCCGCCTGCGACATTGCGGCGGAAATGATTGCCCTGGCCCGCTCACGGACGGGGGCAAGGCCCTGAGAACACCGTGCGTTGGTCGCCACTGTCGGACAATTGAAGCAGCGTAAAGCGGTATTGCGGCGGCTTTGATGGACGTCAGGCCGGCGATGTGATAGGATGAATGCCGTAAGGAGGTGCTGACCATGGAGAATCAGCAGTATGTCTGCCCTAAATGCGGCAACCGCGATTATGAGCAGGATCAGTTTCAGGCCACGGGCGGCGACTTTGCCCGACTGTTTGATGTACAGAACAGGAAGTTCATCACCATCAGCTGTACGCACTGCGGCTATACGGAGCTGTACAAGGCTCAAAGCGCCGACGGTATGAACGTGCTGGATTTTCTATTCGGCAGGTAAGCGCTCATCATGGCGTAAGGTGTGAAAGCAACAGCAAGCGCCGCCTTCCTTGTGAAGGCGGCGCTTCAGATTGTCGAGGGCTTGAAGGTGTCGGCGGATGGCCTCTTGAACGCTTGTCGGGCTCCTTTGAGGCAATCAAGCGCGGTAAAGTCCCTGTATGGTATTGACCATAGCAGCGTTGAAAACTGCCCAAGCCATCGCTTGGATACAGTCAAGTGAAACCCTTCCGTCCGCACGGCCGGGCAATAACGAAAAAAGTGGCCGAAGCCACTTGATAAGCATATTACCAAACGTATTGCGCTGCCTGGGCAACCGCAGCTTGATGATCCTCGTCCACCCGATCGGTGCCATGGGTTTTGCTGCCGGTGAAATGGACGCAGAAGTGCCCGTCGAAGCCGTTGTCAATGGTGCTGGTGCCATGGGGCATTCCGTTCATGGAGGCAGCGTACACATGGCCGTCGTATTTGACCAGGATCGCCCTGCGGTCCCAGCTCCACGCGCCGCCGTAGATTTCCTTCATCTTCGCGGTATCCTCTGCGGTCAGAGGCTCGGTATCCATGTGGCTCGCTCCGCTCCAACGCTTGGCCTGGAAGGTCTTCCCTGTCTTGCAGTCCTTGATGGTCACCACCGCCTTCTTCGGGATGGTGTCCGTATGGCTGAACCATTCCAGCTGCTCGGTGGCGCATACATCCTCTGCCTTGGCCGTTTCCAGCGCCTGGAGGGTAGCCTGTCCGGCGATGCCGTCTACCTTCAGGCCCATTCTGCGCTGGAAGGCGCGCACGGCGTTCTCCGTGCCCGTACCGTACTTTCCGTCAATGCTGCCGGTATACAGCGTCAATGTTTTCAAACGCCGCTGCATGGCCTTGACCGCCTCGCCTGTGGCGCCGGGCCGCAGCGTTCCGGTGGCGGTGTCCTCCGTCGTGTTCTGTCCGCTGAGGGCAGCCAGCGTCTTTGTGCCTGCCACGCCGTCCACCTTCAGCCCCAACTTGCGCTGAAAAGCACGGACAGCGTTCTCTGTGGCCGTGCCGAACTTGCCGTCAATGGCGCCGGAATACAGCCCGGCCGCCTGCAGCTGGGTCTGCAGGGTCTTCACCTGATTGCCCGAGGCGCCGGAACGCAGGGAATCGGTGCTGGAGGAGGGCTTGGATGCCGTGTCCGACTGCTCCACATCACCTTTGGTCACCTTGACGTATTGCTTCATTACATAACCAGAGTATTTGCCATAGCTGATCCTGTACCAATCGCCGCTTTCGCTTTTGATGGTCACCTCGTCGCCCTGGCTCAGGGTCTGTACGGCTTCGCTGGTCTTGGAAGCGGACTTGCGCATCACCAGGGACGAGGTGTTTACCTTGCCCTCTGCCGCCAAAGCTGTCGGCAGCATGGACAGCGTCAGCATGGCCGCAACGCCTGAAGCCAGCATCCGTCGCTCTATACGATTCATCAATGTCGTCTCCTTTCTGGCAGGAACACTGCTCCTATAATATATTGCAAAATCATTACAAAGTCAATCGTTTTTATGAACGATTTACGATTTTGTTAAAATTATTGTGACTTATGTGATAAAGATTTCTGCTTGATATAGAGCGCTTTCCATTTTGTGCGGTAAAAGGCTTGACAGAAGAGACATGTTCTGCTATAATCGCTATGGTTTTGAAGAAACCTGTGCCGTAGACAGCCGGTATCCGAAAGGATCCAAGGGAGCCTGGCTCCGCCTGCCGAGGTGTAATGGATCGAACAGCTTTGCTCATCCCTTGCGCCTGCGCGAGGGTTTTCTTTTACTCTTAAACCGTTGAGGAGGTGTAACAGAAATGAGCAAGAACCGCGAGATCAAAGAGCAGGTTGTAGCCGACATTGTTGAGAAGATCAAGAGTGCCGAGTCCGTTGTGATCTGCTCGTACAGCGGCCTGACCGTGGAGCAGGTGACTGCCCTGCGTAAGGAGTGCCGCGAGAATGATGTTCACTACTGCGTGCTGAAGAACCGCCTGGTGCTTCGCGCTCTGCAGGCGCTGAACATCACCGGCCTGGACGATCTGCTCAATGGCCCCAACGCTTTCGTGTTCGGCGGCCGGGATGTGACCAACGCTCCCAAGATCGTCAATACCTTCATTGAGAAGAACAAGCTGACCTCTTTGGAGATCAAGGGCGGCTTGATGGGTACCGAGGCCATGAGCGTCGCTGCTGTGAAGGAGCTGGCGACCATGCCCAGCCGCGAGGAGCTGCTGGCCACCATGGTGGGCTGCCTGGTTTCCCCCGTCTCCGCGCTGGTGTCCGTGCTGGACGAAATCGCCGAGAAGAAGGCCGCTTAACGCCCCGGGCGGCGTAACGGCCGCGTGAATGACTGATTTCAAGATAAACGGAGGTTGAATACAATGACCAATCAGGAGATTTTGGAAGCTATTGAGTCGATGACTCTGATGCAGGTGAAGGAACTGGTCGACGCCATGAAGGAAAAGTTCGGCGTGACCGGCGCGATCGCTGTGGCCGGTGGCGCTGCCCCCGCTGCCGCTGCTGCCGCTGAGGAAGAGAAGACTGAGTTTGACGTGGTGCTGACCGCCGTTGACGCCGCTCAGAAGATCAAGGTTATCAAGGTTGTTCGCGAGGTTGTCTCCGGCCTGGGTCTGAAGGAAGCCAAGGAGATCGTCGAGGGCACCCCCAAGACCATCAAGGAAGCCGTTTCCAAGGAAGAGGCCGAGAAGATCGTTGCCCAGTTCAAGGAAGTCGGCGGCACCTGCGAGATCAAGTAAGCGACTGATTACCCTATCAAAAAAGTGGCGAAAGCCACTTTTTTGAGTTTTGGCGTGCTATGTTTGCAGCCTGGCATAGCTGCCCAAAGGTTTTCCAATGGTGATGGGGAAACCCTTGGGGCAGCTTACGGGGCGAAATCTTGTTTGATGAGTAGTTGCCCTTCGTAGGGCAGCGGGCAATAGCGGCGGTGCTTTCTCTTGCGAGCAAGCACCAAAGAGGATTGGGGGCGGCTGAGTTTATCCTGCATAGCCAGCTGCCCCACCCTCCAGCAGCATAGCATGATGAGCACAGCATAAACAGCTAACAGCTAATACCGCCTCGCAGGGGCGTTCACTCGCCCCCATTGGAGCAGCTGAGTGTGCTTGAGCGGCAGGGCCATCGTCTGGTCTGGTTCGGTAAAACTGGTTGCACATAGGGCTGGTACCGTTGTGGCGGGAGACAATATTTTGTATTGGCTCCATAGGAGCAAGTACCTGGGATAGAACCAGTGCCTGATACCATCATAAGAAGAGTCCCATTAAAGACAAGAATCCAGAAAGATTCCAAAGACCGCTCGGAAAGCCCCTTGGAATCCTTCAAATCCGCCCTCTTGACGGCCCCGGGCGCCGACAGTGCTCTCGCGATCCCCCCTGCAAGGACGTTTGCGCCTCAAACCGGCCTTCGCGCGGCGCAGTGTTTACATTGTGTCCATTTACATTCCCGCCAAAATCCTGTACAATAAACATGGTAGCCAATCACCCAACACACAGGCTTGACCGGGGGGAATCAAGATGCAGGACATGCTGAAAACCGCGCAGGAGCTGCTTCCTGACCTGGGGGACGTTCTTGTTTACGCTGCCATTGCTGTTGTCACGCTCATCGGCGTGCTGAAATGCCTTTTGCCGCTGTGGAACACCACACACGCGCTGCGCCGCGCCATCCGCCGCTTACAGCAGGATGCGGGCAACACTGCCCGGGAAAAGCCCGTTTGGCAGGAAAGCCGCTTCATGGGCCGCCGCCTGCGGGGCTCCTGGTTACGCTTTTTGCAAAACGCCGAGCAGCTGGATCGCCGGGGTCTTCCCTGTGCGGTGGAGGACTATGTCAATGACGATACCGTGACCCACGGTCCGGGCAACGCTCAGCTGGCGGAGCTGATTCCCAATCTGCTTACATCGCTGGGTATCCTGGGCACCTTTATGGGCATGATGCGCGGCCTGGGCGGGCTGGATTTCGCCAATTCCGCCAACATCATCGCGGGCATTCCCGCGCTGCTGTCGGGAATGCAGTTCGCCTTTGGCACCTCTGTGGCGGGTATCAGCTGTTCGCTTGTGTTTAACATGCTTAACCGCATCGCCCAGGGCTCCAGCTATCGGGCGGTGGATGACTTTGTGGAGTGCTTCACCCAGCTGGCCATGAAGCGCCCCTTGGACAACGACGTTCAGCTGATCTGTCAGAATCAGGACGCCAACCATATGCTTTCCACCCTGGCCGACGGGCTTCCCCAGCAAATTGCCGGGTCGGTGGAGCTTTCCCTGACCCGAGCCATGCAGCCTGTGACCCAGAGCATGGACAGCTTCCTCATTGGCGCCACCAGGGCGCAGGTGGACGGCGTGGGCCGCATTGTGGGCAGCTTTGTTCAGCAGATGAACGACACCCTGGGCGGCCAGCTGACCCGGCTGGGTGAAACGCTGACGGAAATCAACCAAAACCAGCGCCTGAGCGTGGAGCGCGTGGAACAGACGCTGAATGCCGCCGGGACTATTGTGCAGGATGTTGGTCAGCTGCACGGCGTCAGTCAGGATGTTATTGCCCACTTTGAAAGCTATGTGAAGGAGCTCAGCGAGGCCCGCCATCGTGATGAGGGCTTCGAGCGAACCACAGCTGAGCTGATGGGCAAGCTGCATCAGGCGGCGGAAGAGCAGCGGGCCGCTCTGGAGGCCCTCAAGGGCTATCAGGCAGAGCTTTCGCAGGCCATGGAGGGCTTCAGCCGACAAAGCGGCGACGTAATCAGCGGAATGCGCCAGGCCGGTGAAGACAGCGCCGCCCGTCTGCGCACCATGGGCGCGGCCATGGAGGCTTCCGGCGAGCAGCTTTCCCGCAGCTATGGCAGCTTTGTCGAGAATGTGGTGGAGGCTCTTTCCCGGGCGCTGGGGATGTTCGATCAGAGCATGAGCGGCATGGTTTCCGCCCTGACAGAGAAAATCAACGCCGGCGGCAGCCTGAGCGCCGGGCAGATCAGCGAGCTTCAGCGGCTGCTGACCAGCATGGAGCAGAGCCTGAACCGGGCTGCCGACAGCCTTGACGCCCGAAAGGGGGCCTGACCATGGCACGACAGCGCGTGCATAATCGTCGCGCAGGGCGAGGCTCCTCTGGCGGCGGCGCCAGCTGGATCAGCTATTCGGACATGATGGCCGCGCTCTTGCTGATGTTCGTGCTGATCCTTTCCCTGAGCTTGAATCAGTATTTTATCATGTTGGATACCAAACAGACAGAATTGGACAAGCAGTCTGCCTTGCTGGACACCCAGCAGACGGCTCTGGACGAGCAGGCGTCGCTTCTGTCCATCCAGCAGGCTGAATTGGACGAAAAGAGCGCCGCCCTCATCGTGGTGCAGACCGATTTGGCGACCCGCGAGGAGGAGCTGGCCAACGCGAATACCGCCCTGGCTACCCGGGAGGCTGAGCTGGCGGCGCTGCAAATCGCCCTGGGCGACAAGCAGAAGGCGCTGGATGCCGCGACCCAAGCCCTAAACGACCAGCAGGCAGCCCTGGATGCCCAGACGAGCAAGATTGACGACCTGGTGGGCGTTCGAACCCAGATCATACAAGACCTTTCCGCCGCGCTATCTGCCAGCAGCCTGTCCGCCATGGTAGACCCGCAGACCGGCGACATCCTTCTGGATAGCGCCGTATTCTTTGAGACCAATTCGGACAAAATTCGTTCGGATGGCGAAGCGCTGCTGAACCGGTTCATCCCGGTCTATCTGGGCGTGCTGCTTCAGCCGCAGTACCAGGACTATCTGGGTGAGATCATCATTGAGGGGCACACGGATACCACCGGTTCCTACATGAACAACCTCAAGCTCAGCCAAAACCGCGCCCTTTCCGTGGCGGCCCACTGCCTGGAAATGCCCTCCCTTTCCCAGAGCCAGCGCAAGCTGCTGCGCTCCATTCTCACCGCCACGGGCCGCAGCTTTTCCGACCCTGTTTACAACGCGGACGGCACCGTCAACATGGACGCCTCCCGCCGTGTGGAATTTAAGTTCAGTTTGAAGGATGCGGAAATGATCGACGAAATGAACCGCCTGCTTCAGGGTGGCTCACGGGAGCAATAAGCATGAAGTATATCGCATGGATCATGGTCGTCCTGCTGGTCGCCTCCCTGTTCGGGGTAGGCTACGTCTACCTTACCGCCACGCTGCAGATAGAGGGCGTCAGCGTCATCACGATGGAAGCCGCGGCTCAGCCTGAACTGTTCGAATCGCTCCGCCTTCAGCAGCGTGATGGCCTGATACAGGGTACCGCCTATACCGACGAACCATTGGCTGGCCCTGAAAATTATCAATTCTATACCTATACGGTAAGGCTGAATAATAACTGCTTTCTCACCGCCGATATGGTGGAGGTTCAAGTGACGCCTATGGACGGCGATGTGCTGCAAGTGGGCGATGCCGTTCCCAGATCCTTGGCCGCCCATGCGGCAGGCGATATCCAGGCCACCATTCTCACCGCCATGGGTATGCATGCCGTCCGAGAAATCAATGTGACGTACTATATGTGGGGCATCCCTTTCTTCCTCAGAACCACTTATGGGCAGTAAGCCCCGCGAAGGTCCGTAGCGCCAAAGACAGCGCTTCATATAAGGAAACAGCCTTGCTCGCGGGGGCTTCACGTTATATCAGGCCCCGGCGCTTATCGACGGCGATTCGCTGGCGGCAGGTTCATTCCTGCTTGGTTTTTACGATTGATCGAGTGGCTTCGGCCACTTTTTTTGTTGGGATGGCATGCTGCGGGCTCTGAATGGGCATGGCGGAGGCTGAGGAATCCATTCGGGACGCGCTTCGATTTTTAAGGACCGCCTTTGCCCAATCGACTGCTGCCGCGGCGGCCAGCCAATACAGCGTGCGGCGCAGACGGGCTTGGAAAACCGCGATCCATGCAGGTGGGGCAGGGGAGGCGGCGTCAGGAGAATCATCGTCGGTATGAGCTTGCCAGGTTTGGAGGCGGCTATGAGGGCCGTGATCTGTGCCGGCCGAAGCATCAGAGGAAGCCCCACAGCCGGCATGGCGAGCTCCCGAGGTGCTATCGCAGCGGAAAAATACGCATAAAAGCTGTTATCGCTTGTGCAGCACCTCCTATGGCGGGACGGACGGCGAAACCTTGTTTGAGACTGGCAAAAAGGCGCATCATAGCTATTATAATAGGAAGAAACTGATACTCATTCACGAAGATAACAAAAATTGTAAGGACGCGGATCTGTTCTAATTTCACTTTTTTTGATCTCCGCAGCGGCGTGAAAGCGCTTTATTCCGCAATATTGAACATTTTATTACGATTATTTTAATTTTAATATTGACAGTTATTTAGTTAGTGATATAATAATCTGGGATGAACAAATATGTAATTATTGGCATCATAGGATGGCTTTCGCCACAGCGAATCAGCAGATGATTGTATGTCATTAGCGTGTTTCGTAGCTTTTGGCGGAAGTCAAAGCATCCCAAATCATGTATCAATCACGGGGGGACTTTGGTAATGGTTAAGAAGTGTACGGTTGAACAGCTCAAGCGCTTGCTGTCCATTGTCCTGTGCATGGCGATGCTCGTCAGCAATATGCCGCTGACGTTCGCGGAGGAGATCGGTGGGAATCCGCCGATGGAAACGCCAACGACAGCGCTTGCTACACAGTCTCCAGCTGCCAATGAGAATGGGGGAGGCTCTATTGACGCGCCCGTACCCGATGAGAACGGAAGCGCGTCTGCTCCGCCTGCCGCTGAGCCGACCGAAGCCCCGACTGCGGCGCCCACCGCCGTGTCCACCGAGGCTCCTACTGCACCCGAGGGGGACGAGTCCACCGAGGCTCCCACCGCGCCCGCGGAGTACGAGTCTACCGAGGCTCCCACCGCGCCCGCGGAGGGCGACCCCACCGAGGCTCCCACCGCGCCCGCGGAGGGCGACCCCACCGAGGCTCCCGCTGTGCCCGAGGGTGACAACCTCACCGAGGCTCCCACTGTGCCTGCGGAGGGTGAGCCTACCGAGGTTCCCACCGAGCCTGTCGATGGCGAACCCACGGATGCTCCTGCTGCGCCCTATGAGGAGGAGTCCACGGACGCCACCCCTGTGCCTTCGGGCGATGCTCCCGGCAATGATGCCGATCTGCCTTCTGCCGATGACATGGTTCCTGGCGATGATATGGCCCCTGTTGCCGACCCGGTGACCTACACGGTGACCGTTACTGCCGGCGAGCATGTGTCCATCGCGGACAGCGCCTATCCTGTGGCGGAGGGGGCGTCTGTCACGATTGAATGGACGATTGAGGACGGCTTTACGCTGGCGTCCGTGAAAACCGACGGCAGTCTGATTGACACCTATGCCTGGGACGAAGCGACCAGGGTCGGTTCTGTCACCTTTGCCGATGTCACGGCCGATCACTCGCTGGAAGTGACCGCGGAGGCCGCTGAGGCTCTGCCGGAGCTGCACCCCATGCTTCAGGTGGAAATCACCGATACCTACGAGGATGATCCCGCGGACGGCTTTGTACATTTCGATGTTGCCGCCACTGCCAGTCTCCCCGAGGATGAGGAATTGCCCGAGGGCGCGGAGTTCGTGTTTTCCTATCAGTGGCAGTCCGCTACCCGAAACTTTTCCAACGACAACTCGTGGACGGATCGTCCCAACGACCCCCAGCGGGAGCTGATTGACGACGAGTTCAACAGCTTCTACACCACCTCTTTGGAAGATGGCGGACGCCAGCTTATGATGATGGCGCTGCCTGATGGTGCGGACAGGCGCTCGGTGCTGGCGGATACGTCCGTGCGCTGCGTCGTAACCGTGGAGGTGGTGAAGGACGGCGCTGTGCTGAGCGCTGAGCCTGCGCGCGCGACCACGGAAAGAAAGCAGTATCAGATCAGCAGTGATCTGCTCAACTGCGAGTTCAGCCTGTCCGATGAGGACAGCGTCACCAATCCTATCCAGGAAGACCAGGACATTGTGTTTGCGGCCAAGCCTGTGCTGACAAACGCGCCGATCGACACGGCTGTGACGTACAGCTACACCTGGCAGGTTTATGTCAGCAGCCTTTGGGGCGGCGGCACCTGGCGGGCTTACGATGACCGCCGTTCTCCCATCAGGAACATGGCGTCCCTGTCGGCGGACGGTACGACCCTGACCATCCCCATGCCTCAGCTCCTGGATGACCGCGAGGCGCTGCAGGGCCTGGAGGTTCGCTGCGTCGTAACGGCCAACGGCTATCCTGTTACGCCGAATGAAGTGACGCATGCCTTTACCCCGGTCGAAATGGATCAGTCGCTCCTGGAGTACCGTCTGACGGTGACCAGCGACAACAGCGGCGCTGCGGTGACCACTGATACAGAGCCCATTCGAATGGCGGTGACGCCCAAGCTGTCGGGCGTTGCGAGCACCTTCAAGACCTATACTTATCAGTGGCAGTATCAGAACGCGGATGGCGCTTGGGTTGCCATTGACCGTGATGACGAGAACTGTCCGGTTCGCTTTGCGGCCGTCAGCGCGACCAGCAACGCTTCCAATTCCACACTGACCCTGGCCCTGCCGGATAATATGGATTCCCGCAGGAACATCAATGGCACCAAGGTACGCTGCTTTGTGACGGCGACGAAGAGCGGCGTTGAATATGAAGTGCTTGGCGAGGAAGCGACCATCACCATCCCGGCGGACTTGCTGACCGCCTTCCACATGGACGTTGCGGAGGATACGGCGAAGCGGAACACGCAGGTGTCCTATGCCGCCCAGCCGGTTTATGTGGGCTATATCCCCACCGTAACCGGTGACAACGCGGCCGAGGCGGTGGTGACCTTCCACTGGTCCTACAAGGCGGCGGGCAGCGCCAGCTTTCAGTCCCTGACGGCGGGCACCTTCGCGGGCGGCTCCTTTGTGACGAATGGGAACGGCTGGCCGACGGCTTATCGGCTTGTGGCGCCCGACGCCAATGTGCTCAGGGCCATTGACGGCGCGACCATCCGCTGCTATATCACGCTTCATGCCCATGGCGACGCCTTTGCTTCCGGTGAAGCGCCTGAACTGGAGTACAGTCATGAAGTCGTTATCGGCGTGGATTCCTTCCTGGTGGAGGATTATCCTGACAAAGCGCCCTGGATGACCGACGCGTGGCTGGAAATCATCCCCAACGTGAAGTCGGACGCTATCACCAACGTCGGCATGACGGCCCTCATGGAGGTGGACGCCAAGCCGAACTTCTCATTGGATAAGGGCGACGCGACGGATCGCGACGAGAACTATGCCATTGCCGTCAAGGATGGCTTCTACAATGGCACGGCTTATCATCATCTGTGGGAATATCGGGAGATGGGCGGCACCGAATGGCGTCCTGTCTCATCTTTGCCGGAGTCTATCCGCAGGGTTATTACCTTGACCTATGGCGAGGGCATCGAGGCTGGTAAAACGTCGATTGAAGTGGCGCTGCCCGCGGATTACGCCTCCCGTATCCAGCTGTCCGGCATGCAGTTCCGCTGCACCTCCAGCGCGCTGGCCATGGCCGTCCACACAGGCGATGAGAACAAGGAATGGGGCGTCATCACCGAAAGCATCCCGGACGATCGGATCCTGACGGTTATCATCAACCCGAAGCTGCTGCGCAGTCAGGCTTCCAGCACCCGGCGTATCGTGGCCTTCCTGAATAAGGAGGCGGCGGACGCCTATTTGGCGCTGTCTGCGGAGGAGCGGGCGAATTACGTTATTGATCCTGCCAACTATTATGATTACAGCAAGTCCTATGAGGTGCTGTATTTCGAGGACGGTGTGCGCGAGGAGCGCGCCATGGAGCGCTTCCCCACGAGTATCGTGGCGGTGTATGAGTATCAGGTGGAGGAGAACCTGGATACTGTTACCACCAAGATGGCGGCGGTGGAAATTCCTGTGCCGTGGCGCTTCATTCTGGAAAGTGGCCGCGCTTATGATTTGAGTGCTACCAAGGCCCAGTATCGGTACGACGCGGCCCTGGCTCAGGTTATTCCTCAGTGGAACGCCGAGGCGCTGCAGGACTATATCAACACGCATCCTGACCCCAGCGCTCTGGATTATGACGAGGATGACGCGGTGCGCTGGGTTGTGGCGGCCAGCCTGAACGGCCGTTACCCGCACATTCGGGTGTGCTGGAACACCGAGCTGATGAAGCTGTCCAACCGTAACGACTATACCACCTACAACAGCAAATACAGCGGTTCCGGTAACGCCTATGAGCTGGAAAAGGTCGCGGCTATGGCCGGTTCGCTTGTGAACCCTTATTGGAAGCAAACGTACAGCGACTGGTTTTTCAAGTCCGCCGCCGATTACAATGGCGATAACCCCACGGCTGACCAGCTGGCGCAGAAGCGCAACAGCCCGACGGCGGAGGCAGATCAGCTTGCGTGGCTGGAAGCTAATTACCCCACAGTCAGGGTGCTGATGGAGGACGTCAGGTCCGAGCTGGATGACCCCACGCCCGTGCTGGTGGAGCTGCCGGTTACCTGGCGCAAGGTGGAAGTCAAAGAATACGATTCCGCTACCCAGAGCCTGACGGCCCGCTGGCTTGGCGATGCTGCTGTGGGTATCCTGCAGGGGGAGACTTCCCCTGCGTCCAAGTGGGTGTGGCGCGCGACCATCAACGATGTGGCGTCCGGCCGGTATGTGCTGGCCAACGAAATGCGCTATACCAATATCGAAGCTACTTTCTACTGGAGCCGCGTGATTGACGCTATTGTCGGCGCGCTGCCCACACCGACCTCCTCCGACACCATCTCCGCGCTGAAGATCAGCAACGCTGCCGCGTTCGCCGGCAAGATTCCTCAGGCGCTGCGGGTGGAACTCAAGGACGCCAACGGCGGCCTGAACGTCGTGGAGACGCTGCCGGTCACGGCTGATACCTGGAAGCTGGTGGAGGGCCGCGTGTATGACGCGAGCCAGGAATACCACTGGCGTCATCTGGAGCCTGAGTGCGCGTCCATCACGGATGAGGTGGGGACGACGGCTACGGCAGGCGTCCTGGCGATTCAGCCGACGCTGGATGGCTATACCTTCACCGACAACGCCGATACGGAGCTGGCTCGGGTTTGGTATCAGTGGGGAACGATCATTACCTCGCTCACCAAGGCGGACGGTACGCCCTACGACGCCATCACCGCTGCCAAGACGCCCCTGCTGACCATCAATATTGCCAATACCACCGATAAGAGTCTGATCCTGTGGTCGAATTTGACCAGCAACGCATCCTATCTGAAAAAACAATTTAATGTGGAAACGCTGGACAAGACCAGCGCCAGCGGCTACAGCACGCTGAAACTGTATGCCGACTGGGGCGCGAAGCCTGCCATCCATGACGAGGCATCGGTCGCCGGTATGTCCCAGCCTGCCGCGAACTTCGAAAAGCCTGCTTCCGGCCAGGTGTTTGACGAGGCTTTGGTGCGCGAGTTCAATGGCCGCCAGCCCTATGCGGATATTTCCTGGAAGCTCAATACACCTTCCGGCAATATCAACAATGGTAAGATTATATCCACGCTGGCCGGCGGACGCGTCAAGATCAACGGAGCCGCAGGCCAAAAGGTTGCTTACAGCGACGCCGCCTGGGATATGGTTGCCAGCGTACTGACCTCTCCCGGCGCCGCGCCCAGCAGCGGGCAGGTCGGCCTCAGCTTCCCTGGCTATGACACGTTCTATCATGTTCGGGACAATGTGTATTACAAGCTGTCGTCCAAACCTGCCGGCGGCGGCTACTATGTGCAGTATGACATCACAGCGCAGAACCGTTCCAATGCGGATCGCTGGGTTGGCTTTGCCATGGGCGCCGACGTAATGATCCATAACAGTGATAACGCTGACATTATCTTTACCAATACCGGATTTGCCATGAAGGAAGTCACGGGCGACTTCTGCCAGTTCAATATTCTGCTGCATAACTCCATTTCCGGCATCGGTAAAACGGCGGATACTCGAAACGCCATGAAGTATCCCAGCCGCGGGAAATTTTACTGGTCCAACGATTGGGCGGGAGGCCGCCACGGCGGCACAAATCAGGTGATTGACGGCAACCCGGCTTTCGGCGGCGTCGATTCCGAGCTGACGTTCTCCTGGCTGCCCAAGAACTATAAGCTGGCCCCCGGCGAATCGACCACCTTCACCTGCATGTTCGGCGTTGGTAAGGTTTCTGAGCCGCCGCTGATTAACCCTGTGCGGACAACGGCCACCGCAAACGGTTCCAAGGTGGACGTGACCGCCTACATGGCGGGCGCTACGGATACCAAGCTGCAGCTTTATTATCGCTTCGACGAAGGTTTGCCCACCGAGACCAATGAAATTTCCGTTGGCAGCCTGATCCAGGGCAAGGGCGTGGCCAGCCTGGCGACGCTCAATGGTTACACGCCCGCGCAGAAGCAGAACTATTACGCAACCTCCGAGCACTTCTTCTCGGTGAACACGCAGATTGAAAAGCCTCGTAACTGGGTTGCGGGCGAGTACCATTCCATTACGCTGTTTGTGGTCAACGACGCGGGTTCGCTGTCTGAGAGCATTACGATTCCGTTGTTTGTTATCGAGGATGAAAACGGCGACGAAATCCTCAGCGGCGCCACGGAGGCCACCGTGTCCTTCAGCAAGGGTGCTGGCGGCGGCACCGCTCCCGCGCCCGTGACGGCGCACTTGCAGGAGCCCATTACGCTGCCCAAGATTGGCAGCATGACGGCTCCCAGCGGCTATAAGTTCGTTGGTTGGGATTACACGCGCATGGTGGATGACGCGTCCAAGACCACCACCTATCCTGCCGACGCCTACTTCTATATTGAGCGCGACGGTATTGTGCTCACGGCTAAGTGGATTCCCACCAGCCAGACCATGTACCTGATTGAAACCTATATGCAGCTGCCGGACGGGCAGTATGAGCAGGAGGAGACCGTTGTCGGTATCGACGCGGGCACCGGCAACATTGTGTATACGCCGGAAGCCAAGCGCGGCTATACGATCAACAGCGAAAACTCCAAGCTGACCGTAGCGCGCGCGGACGGCGCGAAGATTCTCGTCTACTACGATATCCTGAAATACGACGTTGAGTTTAACACCAACGGCGCGCCTGGCGGCGATGAGAACGGCGTATTCCGTACCATGCAGGCGGCCTATGGCTCGAACGTGAGCGGTGTGCCCAATGCCGCCGCGCTGAACGCGGGTCAGAATAACAAGTACTTCCGCTTTGTGGGCTGGTTTGACGAGGCGGATACCATCACCAATCCCGACGCTCAGATGATTGATACCAGCACCGTCGTCAACGAGCATACCCTGCGCAACGAGGCAGGGGAGAACACCGCTGATCCCGGCGCGAAGCTGGTGGCTTATGCGAAGTGGACGCCCCTGAACAATGCTCAGATCACCTTCGATTACGCATACAAGAACCATGCGCAGGGCGCTGTTCGCTCGGATAAGCGTACCCTGACGCCCATTTACGATTCCACCTGCACCGGACTGTACAGCTACAACGCCAAGCCCTCCGGCTTCCCTGTCACGCCCAGCGCGTGGAAGGATACCTCGGGCAACGTGTACACCTTTGTGGAGTGGCGCATTGATCCCGAGGACCCCGCGACAGCGGTCAACGCCAGCACCGTTCTTCAGAATTACGAGGACGTGACGGTGACGGCGATCTGGACGGAAAGCTATTCCGTCAGCCGCAGCTACCGTGGCGAGGGCCGTGTATACGACATCAACGACCCGGCGGGCGGCGTCAAGAGCTATACCCCCGGCGATACGGCTGAAATCAGGTGGCAGGCCGCGCCTGGCTACTTTGTCGAGCATGTGACCATCGACGGCGAGAACCGCGACGATCTCATCAGCACCGGCTGGCATCAGGAGAACATTCGCGAGAACCACAGCGTCTATGTGGTCTTCAGCGAGGGCGAAGGCAACGGCGGCATCAGTGAGGAGACACTTTACGACATCACCGCGACGCCCGTTGGCGGTATTGCCTTTGACGTACCCGAACGCGGCGGCACCTACCGGGCTCATTTCGGTGAGACCTACACGGTGAAGTGGCGCGTGTCCCCTGGCTATGTGCTTTCTGAATACACCATCAACGGCATCCCTTACGAAGTTGATGACGCGATTCGGGCGAGCAACAGCTTCACCTTCAACGACATTCATACCGCTCAGGAAATTGTTGTGACCGCCGTGCGCGAGGGCGCTACGGAGGGCGGCAACGCCCAGCTCAACAGAGGACCGTACCCCATCACCACCAAGATTGCCAAGGGCACGTCCATCACCCCTGGCGCGTCGGTGAACTGGAAGAGCGATTACACGGTCAACTGGCGGATTCCCTCAGGCTTCATCGTGGAGACGGTCATTGTCAACAACCTGATTCTCTCCACCCTGCCGGAAGGAAACAGCTATACCTTCCGCAATGTGTCCATGCCCAGCTCCATCGTGGTGATGTGCGGGCCTGACCCGAATCTGCCGGTAGAGGCGGTGTATGTCACCACCACCATTGACTACGGCGGAACCATCACGCCCACCACCCCCGCGAACCTGCTGAGCAAGGGCGATAATCATACCGTTACCTGGAGCACGGACGCCAAGCATTATGTGAAGGCGGTCTATATTGACGACGTGCTGCAGAAGACGGCCAGCGGCGCGAACAAAATCTATTATAGCCATACCTTTGAAAACATTCAGGAGCCTCATGATGTGGTGGTGGAGCTGGGCGAGATCACGTCCGAAATGCACGCCATTACCACAGAAATCGTCAACGGCGGCACCATCGACAAGCCCGGCAGCGTGGTTGCGGGCACCGATGTGACCGTCAACTGGGTCATGGCCGCGAATCATCGTGTGAAGGCCGTGTACCTGGACGGCGAACCGGTGAACGACTACAACAGCGAGACAGACGGCAACAGCTATACCATCGCGGATGTCCAGGCTCCGCACACCCTGAAGGTTGAGTGCGAGCGCATCCCGGTCGATGTGGATATGACGGACAAGTGGATCGTCACCACCACCATCAACCTGGGCTCCGCCGACGGCCAGAAGATCGTCGCCAACGGCGAATCCTGCACCGTCAACTGGACGCCGCCTAAGGACTATCATGTGACGAGCCTGAAGGTGGACGGCGTTGCCCAGACGTATGTCACCGGCAACAGCTGGACCATTCCCTCCGTTACCAAGAACATGAAGGTGGAAGTGACCGTTGCCAAGGACGCGGACGCGCCCACCTACACGATTGAGGAAGCCATTGTCAATGGCGGCACGATCACCGGCGGCGGCACCTTTGCCGTGGGCATGGGTTCTGTGATGCGCTGGACGGTGGCGGACGGCTTCCGCGTGACCGACGTCAACATCGACGGCGTCAGCGTGTCCGGCATTGACCTTGAGCGTGACCGCAGCTATCAGTTCCCGGCCAGTATGGGTGCGGCGGGGCAGACCTACCGTTTCAATGTGGTCTGCGCGCCCAAGCTGTACTACCATGTGCGTCCCACGGGCACGGGCGTTGAGAATCTGACGGCCAGCGCGGATGTGTTCCTGGGCAATAGCCATACTGTGAGCTGGAAGGTCGCGGATCAGTACCGCTTCAAGAGCGTTACGGTCAATGGTACGGAAGTCACGCCCGTGATCAGCGGCGACACCTACAGCTATACCTTTGATACGACCAATACCGCGGCCAACGCAACGTATAACGTTGTTGTGACGTGCGAAAAGATTCCGTCCTTCACCATTACCACCGGACGGAACAGCGGCGGCAGCGTGTCTGCCTCCAAGACCTTGTATGAGACCGATGCGGATCGGACGTACACGGTTACTTGGCATGCGAACAGCGGCTACCGGGTCAAGTCTGTTCTGGTGGACGAGGGCTCCGGCGAGGTCGCGTACACGGGCGCGGAATATGTGTTCCGCTATGAGGATGGCCGGAACGTGAGCCTGCGCGTTGAGTTCGAGCCTCAGCAGTACTATACGGTGAAGGCCAAGGGCAACAACACCAATGTTACGCCCAGCACAGCGACCTATACCGTGGACGAGGACGGCAGTGTGGCCTGGACCAAGCCGGACGGCTTTGTGTTGACTGGACTGACGGTGAACGGCGCGGAGGTTGCCTTCACGCAGGAGCAGACGAGCTACACGGTGGATCATACCACCGTCACGCCTTCGGCGGTTTACGAGGTTGTTGTTACCTATGCGCCGGAATCCAGTGTGCCGGAGGAGCCGGAGGCGTTCTACCACATTGTGACCAGCGGCGTCTTTACCTCCGCGCTGACCGACAGCTATGATGTGAAGCTGGGCGAGGATGGTACCGTCACCTGGCGGGTGCTGGACGGCTACCGTCTGAGCGAGGTTAAGGTGGACGGCGTCGCGGTGACGCCCTCGGTCACGGAGGCTGGCGTGTACAGCGTCAGCATCTCCGGCCAGGGCAGGGAAGATGGCGATACTGTGCCGGTTGCCGTGGTTTGCGAGCGTATTCCCAGCGGCGAACCCGGCGGCGGCGGCGAGGTCATCACGCCTTATTCCGTATACGCTTTTACCAATGACGCGAGCCTTGGCGCAGTTTCGCCCGCGGCGGCGACCCTCCGCGAGGACGGCGCGACGGCCGCGGTGACATGGACGCCCAAGAAGTATGCCCATGTCGTGAGCGTGACCATTTCCGATTATCCCAGCAGGGCCAATGCTGTCACTGCGGACGCGGCCATGCTGGCGGCGGGTTCCTATACCTTCCAATATGACGAGCATCAGGATAAGATCGTGGACGTGGTGTTTGAGGCTGATCCCGCATACACCATAACCGCTGAGGCCGCCGGAACCACCGGCGCTGGCTGCGCTGTGTCCGTCGGCGGAACCAACCCCCTCAAGGGAACGGGCGAAGCCGCTTCTGTCACCTGGACGGTGGGCACGGGCTACACGGTTACCTCGGTTGTCATCTCCGATGAGGACGGCACCAACGCGGTGAACGCCACCGCAGCGGAGCTTTCCGCCAAGAAGATCGACTTCAGCTACGATACCATGACGGCCAACCGCAAGGTGGTTGTGACCTATGATCGCAATACCACTGGCGTTATTCCGTACACGGTTCGCGCGAAGGCTAACGATGCCGCCATGGGTACGGTGTCTCCGGCCTCCAGAACCCTGACGGCGGCGGATTCCACCGCGACCGTCACCTGGAGCGCCAAGCCTGGCTATCATGTGGCCAGCGTGACTGTCACGGATTACCCGGACGCCAACACTGTGCAGTCCCTGACCGAGGATGAGATCGCGGCGGGCAGCTATGTGTTTGCCTACAATGAGCATGAGGACAAGCTGGTCTATGTGGTCTTTGAGCAGGATCCCGTATATGACGTCAGCATTGTGGGCGTCAACGGCGGCGCGGACTGCACCGTTACCGGCGGCGCGACGCTGACAGCCAGCGGTCAGACGCACATGGTCACCTGGACGGCCGGCACGGGCTATACGGTGAAGAGCGTTGTCATCGCTGATCCCGACGGCGCCAATGCCCAGAATCTGACGGCGGCGCAGATGGCCTCCGGCAGCTATACCTTCAGCTACGATACGCTCCATTCCGACCGTAAGGTCACGGTTACGTTTGAAAAGTCGCTGTCCAGCGATCCGCCCATCTACGCTGTGACCACCGCGGTCAATGACGCGGCGATGGGTACGGTCAGCCCGTCTGCAAGCCTGAGCGCTGAGGGCGCGACCTATGCCGTTGCATGGCGCGCGAATCCTGGCTATACGGTCAAGCGGGTGACGGTCAACGGCACGGACTACGCGGCCGATACCTACACCTTCCGCTACAATGACCACGCCGATACCACGGTGTATGTCGAATTCGAGGCCCTCCCGGCCTATCAGATCACGACGGCCAAGGTGGGCGGCGGCGCTAGCAGCACCGTGCGCGAAGGCACAACGCTGACCACCAGCGGCTCCACTTACGCTGTCACCTGGAGCGCGGACAGCGGCTTCAAGGTGGAAAGCGTGGTGATTGCCAATAACATGGGCGACACCCTCGCAACCCTGACGGAGGCCGAAATCGCGGCGGGCAAGTATACCTTTGCCTATGACGACATGACAGGCGACGTCCTGCTGACCGTGACCTTCGCGGTGGATACCTCCTCCGAGGGCGGCGCTGGCACCACGCCTTACGCCGTCACCACGCAGGTTATCCCGGCGGATGGCAGCATGGGCACGATCGACCCCTCCAAGACGCTTCGGCGTGAGGGCGAGGAATATGTGGTCTCCTGGAATGCCAATCCCGGTTACCGCGTGAAGCGCGTCACGGTGGACGATGGCGAGAATGCCACCGCCTACACGGGTACGGACTATACCTTCCGCTATGAGAACCACAAGGATGTTACAATCACCGTCGAGTTTGAACAGATTCCCCAGTACACCGTCACGGCGGACAAGCAGGGCAACGGCGGCGCGAACAGCGTTGTCAGCGCCGGCGCGGTTCTGGCGCCCAACCAGTCCCATACGGTGACCTGGCTTGCGGGCGAGGGCTACAACGTCAGGAGCGTGGTGATTTCCAAGCCCGACGGTACCGACCGTAAGCAGCTGAGCGAGAGCGAGATCGCCCTTGGCGCGTATACCTTCACCTATGACGGCATGAACGGCTCCGACCGCAAGATTGTCGTGACGTTTGAGAAGGATGAAGGCACGATCCCGGGCGGCGGTGACCTGCCCGCCACGCCTTATACCGTGGAAACCAGCGTCAATGACGCGGCGATGGGTACGGTCAGCCCGTCCAAGACGCTGAATACGGCGGACAGCGAATATCTTGTCACCTGGAGCGCCAACCCCGGCTACTATATCAAGAGTGTGGCCGTGAACGGCGTTGGGCGCGCCATCAGCGAGTATACCTTCAAGTACAACGACCATCGGGATACCAAGGTCGTCATCACCTTTGCGCCCATCGTGAGCTACACGGTGACCGGCGTTGCCGTGGGCGGCGGTGCGAACAGCACGGTCACGCCCGCCAGCGCGGTGCTCAGCGGGGAAGGCGACACGCAGACGGTGACCTGGACCGCGGATGAGGGCTATCGCGCCAAGAGCGCGGTGGTGACCAACGCCAATGGCCGAGTGGTCTACGCCTGCACCGAGGAAGAGGTCGCCAGCGGCTCTTACACCTTCTACTATGACGACATGAGCTCCGACCAGACGATGACGGTCACCTTTGAAAAGGTGGAGGGCGCGGGCGCCACACCTTACACCGTGACCACCAGCGTCAACGACAGCTCCATGGGTTCCATTGATCCGTCGGTCACGCTGAGAACAGCGGGCGCCCAGGCGGATATCCACTGGCGTGCGAACAACGGCTATACCGTGAAGTCTGTGACCATCACCGATGACGCCGCGGCCACGACCCGCAACGCCACCGAGGAAGAATTGACCGCGGGCAAGCTCACCTTCCTTTATGACGATCATAAGGATCTGACGGTGAATGTGGTCTTCGAGGCCATTCCTTCCTATAAGATTACTGCCGCCAAGGTAGGCGGCGGCGCCGGCAGCAGCGTCACGCCCGCCAGCGCGGTGCTTGCCGCCTCCGGCGAGAGCGCGACCTTCACCTGGACGGCGGATACCGCTTACCTGGTGGAGAGCGTGTCCATCCGCAACGCGGCTGGCACGGAGCTTGAAAGCCTGGATGCGGCCGCGATGGCAGCGGGCAGCTATACCTTTGCCTATGATGACCTGGACGGCGACCGCACGATCATTGTCACCTTCAAGAAGGATGACAACCCCGGCGGCCTGACGCCTCTGGCGTATTCCATCAGCACAGGGAAGACGGGCAACGGTACTATTTCCGATTCCAAGTCCCTCAATACCCCCGGCGATACCTATACCGTCACCTGGAAGCCTGCCGAGGGCTGGTATCTGAACAAGGTTACCCTGAAGGTGGGGGACGGCGAAGCCCAGGAGTATACTGACGCGGATATGGCATCCGCCGGTATCACGGTCGATGCCAGCGGCATGTACAGCTATACCTTCTACTATGATAACCATCAGGATGTTCAGCTCCACGCGGAGTTTGTGCAGTATGCGGAGCTGAGCATCACCACGGTCAAGGCAGGCAGCGCGGGTCTGAGCGCCTTTGGCGAGGATGCCGTACTGACCAAGCCTGGGGAGACCCATACGGTCAACTGGACGGTGGACAGCGGCTATCGGATCGAGAGCATTGTTATTACGGACGCGGAAAGCAATGTGCTCAAGACCTTCGATCAGACCGAAGCGGACGCGCTGTCCTACGCCTTCAGCTATGAGGGCATGAACGGCGTAAGCCAGGTCATGACCATTACCTATGCCAAGGAGGATACGGATCCCGACGCGCCGGTGGTATACTCTCTGGTGACCAGCGTCAATGACGCCGCCATGGGTACCATCACTCCCGGCGTGACCAAGACCAGCGATGACGCGCCTTATTCCGTGACCTGGAGCGCGAATGAAGGCTATCACGTCAAGGAAGTTAAGCACTTCATTGACGGCGTCGAGGCCGAAACCGTCCCCGCGCCGGGCTATGAGTACCATTATGGCCATGACGAAGAGATCCAGGTGATTTTTGAAGCCAATCCCAACAGGACGGTGAACGTCAGCGTAACCGGCAGCGGTACGGCGGCTGCGCCCAAGGTCATGAACAAGGCCGGTGAGACCTATAAGGTCTGGTGGCAGGCGGCTGACGGCGCGGAAGTGGAGCGCGTCACCGTGACCGGCTATCCGCCTCTGGGCGGCGGCGCGGCGACGGTGCTGACAGCGGCTGACATAACCGATGAAGGCAGCGGCAAGTACAGCTATACCGTGGCCTATGACGCCATGACCGCGGATGTGACGGTGGATATTGTGTTCAGGGAGAAGGATCACTACTTTGTGACCGCCTCCGCCACCAACGCCGCCATCAGCGCGGATAAGGCGCAGTACGAACTGGACGAGACCGCGACTGTCACCTGGCTGCCGGCGGCAGGCATGCGACTGGTCAGCGTCAAGGTGGACGGCGTGGAACAGCCCATCGGCGACGGCGCCATGGTGAGCCTCACGCTGCCGCTGTCCGGCGCGACCCCCGCCCCCGACCAGGTCTATCATGTGGATGTGGTCTATGAGGCGGAGGCGAGCTCCGGCGATCCCGAGACCTATCAGGTTAACGTTACGGCGACTGGTACGCAGTCCCATACGGGCAGCGCCAGCGTCACGGTTGGCGATGATTACGCCATCACCTGGAAGCCCATGGACGGCTACACCTACAAGGGCGTCACAGTGTCGGTGGACGGCTCGCCCGTGGTGGTGGACGCCTCCGCTGTAACCGGCGATGCCGAGAATGGGTATGCCTACACGGTTGCAAGCCAGTCCGCTGGCGCGGTGGTAACCGTGGACATCCTGTGCGAACTGGAAACTGAACCCGATCCGGACGAGCCGGAACCTGTGTATTACACCGTCACCACCAGCAAGAACGGCAATGGTACGATCACGCCCAGCACGACGTTGAGTGCGCCCGATACCACAGCGGATATTGTCTGGACGGCTGATCCCGGCTGGCATGTGGCCAGCGTCGTCATCAACGGTGAAACCGTCACCGATGACGCCGTGACCAGTTATACCTTTGCGTATAACGACGGCGCCGACGCCACGGTCCATGTTGTGTTCGAGCAGGATCCCGCCTACGTCATCAACGTGGCGGTGGAAGGCGAGGGCACGGCCGCCGGAGCCGGCATCATCCGCTCGACGGATGCCGACGCCGAGAACCATCAGGTGACCTGGATGCCCGCCGCTGGCTGGCATGTGAGCAAGGTTACCGTCAATGGCACACGCCTGACGGGCGAGGCGGGCAGCTACACCGTGAAGTATTCTGAGCTGACCGGCGATGTGAACATCAAGGTCGTGCTGGAGCGGGACGAGCCTGTTCTGCCTCCGACGGAGGAGACCAGCTATACGGTCAACACGGCCTACACCGGCAACGGCAGCATCACCGATGGCGTGACCCTCACCGAGGAGGATGGGCCCTACACCATCGTCTGGACGCCCGCCGAGGGCTGGTACGTCAAGGCTGTGAAGGTCGTTGACGAGAATGGCAGTGAGAGCGATTTCACCGGGGACAGCTATGTGTTCCGCTACGAGGATCACGAGAATGTCACGGTGCGCGCGGAGTTTGCCAAGTACCCCGAATACAGCATCAGCGCGGTGATCGACGCCGGCGGCACGATTGCTCCGACGACGGCCGCCATCGCCAAGGGTGATGCTGCCAAGGAAATCACCTGGAGCATCAGCGATACCGAGCGGTACGCCATCAAGAGCGTGATGCTGAACGGTACGCCGCTGAACGCTTCCGACTATACCAAGGCGGACGGCTCCTACGGCTACACCTTCGACTATGACGCGCTGTTCCAGGCCGGCATGCCCGAGAGCATCACGCTCAAGGTGGAGCTGGAGGAAGAGGAGCAGCCTGTGACGCCTGTCCAGTACGTCGTCAGCACGCAGATGACCCCCAACGGCGCCGGCAGCATCAGCGGTACCGCGATGGTGGTCGAAAACGATAACTATACCGTTGTCTGGGCGGCTGACAGCGCCTACAAGGTAACCAAGGTGGAAGTGACCGAAAATGGCGTTACCAGCGAGCTGGCGGCGTCCGATACCGGCAGCTACACCTTCCGTCAGGTGAACTCGAACTGCGCGATTGTCGTTACTTGCGAGGAGCGCGAGCCGATCATCATCGAAGACGAAGTGTTCTTCAACATCATCTCCGGCATCAACGGCGGCGTCATGAGCGATGGCAAAACCATCCGCTCGGTGCGCAAGGGCGATGATTACACCCTCAGCTGGACGCCTGATCTGGGCAACTACATCGCGTCCGTTGTGGTGGACGGCGTGGAAGTGCCCGTGTGCTCCTCCTATACCTTTACGGACGTGCAGGCTGACCATACGATTCAGATCAACTGTCTGAACACCGCCGTCAGCGAATTGTACTACGTCAACGTCAGTGCGGGCACCGCCATCACCAACGGCAACAGCGAAGTGCCCGTGGGTACGGATCATACCGTAACCTGGCGGCCTGCCCTGGGCGAGCATATTGTGTCCGTCACGGTCAACGGTGTGCAGGTGCCCATCGGTGATCCCAACGCGGGCGGCAGCTACACCATCACCGGCGCGGCGAAGGACGAGGTCTATGACATTGTGGTGACCAGCGAGGCCAACCCGCCTGTGGAACCGGATGTCACCTACTATGACGTAACGGTTACGGTGAAGAACGCCACCTATACTGGCGAAACACACTTGAAGGCAGGGGAGAGCACCACCATCGCGTGGATGCCTGAGTTCGGGTATGAGGTCAAATCCATCACCATTGACGACTCGGGCAGACCCCTCACCCTGGAATCGTTCACCATTGCCAACATTGACCGCGATCACACCATCACCATCATCTGTGAGCGCATCGGCAGCGAGGAGCCCGATCCGGAGGCCGAGTACCTCATCAGCACACAGATTAGCGATGGCGGCGCGATCACCGCGCCCATTACCGTAAGGACCGCGGAGGAAAAGGCCAGCCAGACGGTCATTTGGACCGCGCCGGATGGATACCGGGTTGTATCCGTCAAGGTCGACAGCATGGAGCGCGCGGATCTGATCCCCGTGGGCAGCGTGACCTTCACCAACATCTCACGCGACCACACGGTGGAGGTCGCCTGTGAGCGCCTGCCGAAGTATACCATCACAGTGCGCAACGACAATGGCGCCATCAGCGCGTCCCCGGAGACGGTGGCTGCCGGCGGTACCAGCGTTGTGACCTGGAGCGGCCTTGCCGGCTTCGTGCTCGAAAGCGTCGAAGTGGACGGCACGGTGGTGACCGACGCCGACTATACGGATAACGGCAACGGAACCTACGGCTATACCTTTACCAATGTCGCGGCCGATCACAGCGTGGTTGTGACCTATGTGCCCGGCCCGGACGTCGACCCGGATACCCTGTACATCACCACCCACATTGACCATGGCGTCATCACCGAAACCGTTGTCATTCCCGGCAATGACGAGGCGGCCAAGGCCAGCCAGACCATTACCTGGACGCCGGCGGACGGCTACCGTGTCGCCAAGGTGGAAATTGACGGCGCTGAAGTGACGGACGCTGATGGAACCTATACGTTTACGGACATCACGCAGAGCCATACCGTCAATGTGACCTGCGAGAGGAGCGAGGCCTACAAGGTATCCACCAACGGTAAGAACGTGCTGTTTATCACGCCCAGCAAGGATGACCTTGCGGCTGGAGCGAGCTTCACCGTGACCTGGACGCCCGCCGATGGGCTGACGCTCAAGAGCTTCAAGGTGGACGGCAAGGAGACCGCGCTGGATGAAGGCGCGACGAGCTACACCTTTGATAACATCACGGCGGATCATACCCTGTATGTGGAGTATGGTGCCCAGACCGAGGAAACGCCTGACAGAGTGGAAGTTTCCGTCATGGTGACCGGCGGTACCAAGACCGGCGGCGGCATCATGAACTACGGCACGGCGTCGCATACGGTGACATGGACTCCCTTGGCCGGCAACGTGGTCAAGAGCGTCATCATTGATGATGCGGCGGTACCCGAGGATCAAATCATTGCCTCTGGCGGCAGCATTACCTTTAAGAACATTGTCAGCGACCACAGCGTGGTGGTTGTCTGCGGCCCGGCGGATGGCGGGGAAGAGCCCGACGATACGAAGGTTTATCTGGAAACCAATATCGTCAACGGTATCTTCAGCTTTGATGATGATCGAGAGATCAACGATTTCGGCGTGTATGAAATGGAAAAGGGCGCTGACTTCGACATCAACTGGACGCCTAACAGCGGCTTCAAGGTTGTCAGCGTGAAGCTTGACGGTATTGAGCGCTCCGACCTGATGCAGGCGGGCAAGCTGGTTCTGAAGGGTGTGAACGGCGACCATACGCTGACGGTCGAGTGCCGTGACGAGAACGATGAACCGATTACGACCGGCCCGTTCACGATCAGCACTTCCATCGACCATGGCGCTATCAGCGCGCCGTATACCACCACCGGCGAGAACGAATCGTACACCGTCAGCTGGACAGCCGACAGCAAGTACGAGATCGTCTCCGTGACGGTGGACGGCAACCCGTACATCAACTGGCGGGATGGCTACATCAGCTTCAACCCCATTACGGCCAACCATACCGTGGAAGTCCGCAGCCAGCTGAAGGATCAGCCGGCGGATACCTATGTGATTGACGTGATTGTTGATAACGGCGGTTCCGGCGCGGCATATGTGGATGACATCGCGGTTGACTATGTGACGGAGGGCGAATCGGTCACAGCCAAGTGGAACGCGGCGCCCAACTACGACATTGTTCGCGTGGTCATCGACGGCTCGACAGCGGTGGGTCTGCCTGGATTCACCCTGAACAGCGGTGTGTACACCTTCAACAATGTGACGGCGAACCACACCATCATGGTGTACACGGCCAAGCATGTGGAGAAGGATCCTGTTTACTACTCGCTGACGGTGCTGCCCTACGGCGATCCCAGCGGCCTTGAGCTGAGCGAGTCCCTGCCGGCCATTCTGGAAGGCACGGAGACGGCCGTGAAGTGGAAGGCCAAATCCGGCTGGCAGATTGATAAGGTTACCCGAAACGGCAATATACTCTCCAGTGCGGATATGCTGGCGGGTATGTCGGAGGCGGGCTTCAAGCTGACGGTGAACTCGAATAACGACTTCGTGGTGTACGTCAGTCAGCAGGGCCCTGCGGACACGTCCTTCGTGACCGTCTCCACCGAGGTGTCCAACGGCTGGGTCAGCAATGGCGCGGCTGTGAAGAAGGGCTCGAACTTCAATGTAAGCTGGCGTCCGAACAATGGCTATGTTGTAGTCAGCGTCACCGTGACCGATAAGGATGGCCATGTGCTCCAGCGCATCGCGGATGGTCTGCGTGACCCCGCCAACTGGCAGCTGAAGGTGACCAACATTCAGACGGACATCACGGTCAAGGTTGACTGCGTGGCGCAGCCCGAGACTGAGGAACCCATTGTTTACTCCTACGACATTGTGACCGAAGCCACGAACGGAACAATCACCGGCGGCGGTACGGTCAATGCGGGCGAGAACAGAACCATCACCTGGGACGCGGCTTCCGGCTGCCTCATCACCAGCATTGACATTTACAGGGTCAATGAGGATGGCGAGGAAGAGCTGGTTGCTACCAAGGATGATCTGGGCGACGCCAGCAGCTACGACATCACCGGCATCGACAGCGACTACCGCATCGTGCTGGTGTGTGAGAATCCTGTCCATGCGGATGACGACTATTACTACGATGTCAGCACCTCCATTACCAACGGTACCATCAACGGCCCGTTCTTGAACCTGCGCAAGGCGGAAACGGTGGCGGTTGAATGGTCTCCCGCGGCGGACTGCTATGTGACGGCGGTGAAGGTTGACGGCGTGAATGTGCCGATTCCCGCTGATAACAGGCTGGAAGTCGCGGTGGAGGGCGAGGATCATACCGTCGAGGTCATCTGCGAAAAGAAGAAGGCTCAGGAAATTCCTGATGACGCGACCTCCTACACCATCGAGGCCTATATCCACGACGGCATGGGCCAGATCAGCCCGAAGCAGGTGGTGCTGGGCGGTACCAAGGCGATTGTCAGCTGGACGGTTGACAGCGCACACTACAAGGTAGCACGGGTGTATGTGGATGGCGAGTTGGTGGAAACGCCCAGCAGCAACATGCTGTACTTTGATGATGTTGCAGCCAACCATGTTGTCGATGTCTACCTGTCTGAGAACTTGGTTGACATCAAGGTCAGTTATGAGGGCGACGGCGACGTGGTGAAGTCCGGTACGGTTTACTACGGCGAGGACTTCGGTATTGTGCGCGGCGTACCCAATGATGGCTACAGGCTGGAGACCGTCAAGATCAACGGCGTCATCCTCCAGCCCGGCCAGATTATGACCGAGCTGCTGCCTCCCCACGACATGCCCCTTCCGGGCGAGCCCCAGGCACGGCAGAATCAGCTCCTGGCCTACTTGAGGAATAGCTTTACCGCGCAGGCGGAAGATGTGGACTACTCCAAGTACACATCCAACAACCTGCAAAACACCTTCTACTTCAAAGATGTTACGGCCATGCAGACTGTGGAATACGTCTTTGTTGACGATGGCGGTACGGGCACCTACAAGCCTTACCAGGTCAGTGTCGAGCTGATTGACGGCCGCGGAGACCGTGATGTGAACAAGTGGGTGGAAGCGGGTGCGAATGACAGCATTGGCTGGAGCCTGGAAGACGGCTACTATGTCGATCATGTGGCGATTGTACGCAACGGCGCGGAGACAGACATCACCATGCTGGATGATGCCAAGCTTGTCAACGTCGACGGGAAAGACAAGGTAAACCTGTCCAATATCCAGGCGGATACCGTGGTGAAGGTTTACCTGAAGCGCGGCGAGCAGCCTGATCCCATGGATAAGGCGGACTTCTCCCTGAGCATTGACGTGGTAGGCCCCGGTTCCGCAGATCCTGACATCCGCGTCTACGGCGCGGGCCATGGTATGACCGCTGGCGATCATGTAGCCAGCTGGGACATCGGCGCTCATAAGATCACCATGATTAAGGTGGACAACGTGATCCGCGAGGACCTGATGGACAAAAACAGCGTGACCATCACCATGAAGAGGGAAGATGTTGTGCGCGACCACAGCGTCATCATCTACCTGGACGGTGTTGTGGTGCCCATGCTGGAGAAGTCGGCGGGTACGAAGACGGGCGCTACGGTTGGCGATACGATTCCCTATACCATTACCGTATCCAACGAGACGAACCAGGCGATCTGGAAGGGCGTGACCCTGACGGACCGGATTCCTGATGGCTTGACGCTTCAGCCGTCGACCCTCAAGCTCTATCGCGTCAAAGCGGACGGCACGAAAGTGGCGATCTCCGGCGCGAGCTATGACGCTGCCACGCGCACGGTGAAAGCCAACGTGGGCGACATCCGCAGGGAAGATAAGTTTGAGCTGAGCTTCAGCGCCAAGGTTGACGTGGGCGCGGACAAGAAGGATATCGGCAACAGCGTCACAGCGGCGGGTACCAACAGCGGAACGAACGATCCTGTTGTTGTGACCGCAGGCAAGGTCTATCCCGGCGGCAAGGATACGGTTCTGCCGAAGAATCCTGCGCCGCACATCACGAAGAAGGCTGAAAACGCGGATGCGTCTTCGACGCGCACTCGCGTGGGCGACAAGGTGAACTACACCATTGACATATGGAACAGCGAGCCTGGCTCCGTATGGAAGTCGGTCAAGGTTCAGGATGATCTGCCCAATGGTCTGGAGATGGTGGACGGCAGCCTGCGCATCTATGAGGTGACCGGTCTGACCCCGGAAGCGGCGCCCGATACCGTAAGCGTTGCTTACGATCCGGTGAACCGCCGAATCTCCGCTACCCTTGGCGACATTGGGTATGAGGAGCATTATCGGATTTGCTTCAGCGTGACGGTGACGAAGGCGGCCGTGGGCAGCGACATCGGCAACATTGCCCTTGCGGCTGGTCAGAAGCCTGACAAGACGCCTGAAAGCATCCAGACCGATCCTGTGTATCCCCAGGAGATCGACAAGCCTGAAAATGGCGGCGTTCTCCCGCCGGCCCCGGCGCCCGAGGTCATCAAGACCGCCGTGAACCTGGATCGTGCCAATGCGCAGAGCCAGGTTGGCGATCGGCTGCAGTACACCATAACGGTTCGGAACAGCAAGCCTGAAACTGTCTGGAAGAACGCGGTAATTCGCGATAGAATTCCTGCAGGCTTGGCGATTGATACCACCAGCATTACGCTTGACAGCGGCGCTGGCCCGGTGGCGTTGAGCAATGTGTATACCGCTGCGGATCGGATGCTGTCCGTCTATGTGGGCGACATCCCCTACGGCACATATTACACGCTCACCTTCACGGCTACGCTGACGGAAAGCGTGGAGGATGTCGATATTGGCAATATCGCGTGGGCGAAGGGTAAGGATCCGGCGCTGGAAGGCGGCAACGATCCCATTCCCAACGCGCCGCCGGATATCAAGCCTGGCGATTGGTACAATCCCGGCGGCAGTGATTGGCCGGACAACGGCGCCGTCAACAGCGACAAGGCTTATCCGAATGAAGGCGACAAGCCGATTGCCGCGGGGGCGAAGATTGCCAAGTCTGTACGCAACGCGACACGGCCAGAGGATCTGAAGGCCCTTCCTGGCGACATGCTGGAGTATGAGATCGAAATCTCGAATACACAGGCTGGCTCCCAGTGGAAGGATGTCGTCATTGTAGACACGCTGCCCAAGACGCTGGACGTGTCCACAAGCAAAATCTTCCTCATCAAGCCCGACGGCATGACGGAAACGCTCGAACTGGCTGATGTGTATGACGCTCAAACGCATACCCTGACGGTCAGGCTGCCTGGCGGCGTGCGCAAGGGAGGAACGTACTGGCTGCGCTATACCGCGATGGCGGTTCGGCCTGCGCAGGACGTGGAACCGCCCACGGACATTGTCAATAAGGTTACTGCAACTGGTCGCGACGTTGCGGGCAACCAGCTTCGTGTCGACGCCCAGCATGCGCTGGCCTATGAGGTGCCCAAGGACGACACGCCCAGAACGGGTGACGATACCGACATCATGCGCTATGTCGTGATGCTGCTGGCCTCTGGCTGCACGCTGATCGCATGCGAGCTTGACAGGCGTAGACGGCGTAAGGCGCTGGAAGCCTTGAATGAATAACAGCCTCTGAACGGCAAAAAACCTGAATCGAAGCGGCTGTCTGATAAGGACAGCCGCTTTTTCAGGGCGGAGCTTGCAGAGAAGCCGTTCTTGTGCGCGCAGCGAAAGTATGGTATCATCAGTAGCGTAAGGGAAAATTCGTCATCCGCCGAAGTATAACATCAAACGCGGCAAGGAGGAGCACCATGGCGCAGAGTGGAAAGAGCATGAGCGGGCTGGCTGGCGGCATCATCCGAAAGCTGGTTGTTATTCTGGCTTTGGGAATGTTTTTATTCGCGGCCATGAATCTGCTGGGCATCTATCTGGAATACAAGGTCAGCACAGACGAATATACGGAGCTGGAGGAGTTCACCAACCGCTGGCGCGGCATGGCTGAAGGTGTGCCCGAGGCCGAGGTGCCGGTGGATGGCGTTATGGAGAATCCCATTGACTTTGAGGGCCTGCGGGAGATCAACCCTGACATCGTTGGCTGGATTGAAATGGAGGCCATCGACGTATTTTATCCCGTTATGCAGGCGCGCGATAATGAGTACTATCTGTACCGCACGTTCAAAAAGGTCAATAACAAAGCGGGCTCGCTGTTTGTGGACTATCGGAACAGGCCGGACTTTGAGGACAAGAACACGATCATCTATGGTCACAACATGAAGAATGGCTCCATGTTTGGCCAGCTGAAGGAGTTTCTGGAGCGCCCTGCACAGGCCGAAGCCCCCGCTGAAGACCTGGAAACCGACACGGCTGCTCCCAGCGGCGAAGACGAGCAGCTGTGCGCGTATGACCGCAGTCCTTATTTCTGGATTTATACGCCGGAATATATCTATCAATACGAGATTTATTCCGTAGCGGAAGTGGACGAGCATAGCAAGGACTATCAGCGCGAATTTGAGACCGAGGAAGCGTATCAGAAGTTTATCGACCGCACGGTAGGTCAGTCGAGATACGAGACGGGCGTGGCAGTGAGCGTAACGGACACGGTGGTCACGCTGTCAACCTGTACGGCGGCCCATGAAGAACGGCTCATCGTACAAGGCAAGCGCATCAAAACGTACAAGGCTGTGCCGTGTGCGGACGGATATGGCACACCGGAGAATTGAGGACATAATCAAGTGAAAACGCGGGGCGGAGCTTCTTCGGAGGCTCCGCTTTTTGATTAGGCTGCATTTGGCGCATGGAAAGGAATTGACAAATGTTAAAATAAGTCATATACTGTATGTGCGTATATAGCACACGAAAGAATTATATCGAATCAGCATAATATGACTGATAGCCGCAAGAGAAAAGTCGGGAGGCAGCCGGATGAGCATCAGGCGAAGCGTGTCCTTGTTTGTGTCGATTGTAATAGCGCTGCAAACGCCCATAGGGCAGGCGGCGGAAGCGCGGGCGGAGGAAAAGGGCCCGGTGCTGCACACAATCACGCTGACAGCGGAGGGATACAATGGGCGGATTATGCCCATGGAGCGTGAGCGGAGCGCCATGGCAGATGAGGGAGATCATCTGCGCAATGCCCGGGGCGTGGTGCAAACACGGGTGGAGAGCGTCTATCAGGCGAATGAGGAGCTGGTTTCCGTGTCACATGCGGGAACCGGCTTTTCCATTGCTCCGCAGATGCTGAAGGACTATGCTGCGCCGCCGCAAACAGCCCAGCCAAAGCCCACAGAAACGCCCATGGCCGTCCCCGTGCCTTCGCCTTCGGCGGAGGATGGGGAAACACCGCAGCCAGGGGAGACGCTTGCCGCCGAAGGGGCAAGCAGTGCGGCGCCTTTCCCGGAGATCACACCTGTGCCCTTGAGGGATGGTTATGCCCGTACCCTTGAGCGGGTCGCGGTGTACGCCTCTCTCCAGGGGGAAGAACCGCAGGGTACGCTGCCTGCCGCGGCCGTGGTCTATGTCGCTTCGGTATCGGAGACACGGGCGCAAATTGCTTTTGATACGGAAAGCGGTCTGGTGGAGGGGTTTGCTAATTGCAAATCACTGGTTAATTTAAATGAATCAGAAGCGCAGCAGGTACGGCAGCATGCGCAAGCACAGCCTGATATATGTACTTATCAAGGGAACCCGTTGCCGCGCATTGGCGAATATGCTCCCAATGTGCCGCCCGCGGAACAGCCGGACGCCGCAACCGAGCCTGTCGCAACACAAACACCCGAAGCGATCGGAGGCGGTGCGGAACCTGCTCCCACACCGGAAGCTGACAATACTCCGGATGCACAGCCGACAGAACTGCCAATTCCGGAAACATCCGCAGAACCGACAGATGAACCTGCTGTTTTCCCAACCATTGAACCCACTGCTGCGGCAGCGCAGGCGCCGGCAGATACGCCGAGGCCTGAATCAACGCAAATTCCCAAAGAAGAATCGACTGCTGAGCCGTCGATTCCTGCTACACCCGAACCGACACAAGTGCCCAAAGAAGAGCTGACCCTTGAACCGCAGAATCCGTCAACGCCAGAACCAACGCAGGAAGCAGCCGCTGAACCAACCGCTGGCCCCATGGAGGAGCCCACGGAGGAACCAGAGGAAACGTTTGTGCCTCAGCCAGAGCCGTCTGAAGCTGCTCCGGCTGTCACCGCCCAAGCGCGACAAGGCTACAGCGCTTGGCTTCGCAGGCTGATTCCCGCAGCCTGCGCGGAGGAGAACCGGCCATCCAGCATTGTAGGCCAGCGGATTGTCGGCAAGGCGCGCTCCGCTGAAGGCGGCGTCAGCGCGGTTGTGTATCCCGGGCTGTTTGACGCGGTGACGGACGTTCGGCTGTCCGCGCTGACCACGGGCATCAAAGAGGATATCATTGTGCGGCAGTACACCGGCAATCATGTGTACGCCTATCGAGTGAATACCCAGGGGCTGGCCGCCCGGCAGTCCGGCCAGGAAATCCTGCTGGAGGATGAACAGGGGAATGTGCTGGCCAGGCTGGACGCGCCCAATATGACCGACGCGGAAGGCCGTTACAGCACGGACATTGCCGTGACGCTCACGGGCGGCGGCGACAGCTATACCGTTGCCTACCGTCCCAGCGACGATTGGATGCGCGAAGCCGCTTACCCGGTGACCATTGATCCCACCGGCAGCTACCTGAACGACCTGGCCACCAACATCGGAGACGTGTATGTGTCCAGCGCCAATGCCGGACGGCATTACGATCATACGGTTCCTTCCGGCAGCTCGCAGCGTAATCACAGCTTGGAGGGCACCAACCTCTACGCGGGCAACAACGGCAGCGACAACATCGCTCTGGTGATTCCCTCGCTGACCGGTTTTGGAGATTCGCAAAGCTCCGCGTTCCCAGAAACGCCGCTGCTCATTCAGAGCGCCACATGGCATGTCAACATCCATGAGATGGGCGGCGACGGACGGTTCAGGCTGTCCCTGGTGACCAGCGGATGGAACACGGCGGACGTCACCTACAACAGCCGGCCGTCGCTGTCCTCGGATATTTATGTGGATGTCAGCCTGCATACCGGCTGGAACGACATTGACGTGACCCGGCTGTTCTCCGCCTGGTTCAACGCCCTGGATCAGAAACAGAACTACGGCATCGCGGTCACCTCGTCTTCATCCTGGGCGCGCATCTGCTCCTCGGACGTGCTGCCCAGAGCCGACCGCATGAACTTTTCCGCCGCCTACTACACCGGGGTGGGTACGCCCACGGTGACCGCGGCGGGGAAGGGGCACGGCGTCAACAGCCAGAGCGGCTGGGCGGAGCTGAGCTGGAACAGCGTTGCGGGTGCCCAGGGATATGTCCTGGGCATCTACAACGGCCGGGAATACGAATACCGCGCCATCGGCAACATCACCAGCTACTCCACGAAAAACAAGAAGCTGTGGCCCACGGCAGCGGAGATTGCGGCGGGGCAATATGCCCTGCACTGGGACGGAAAGGGTCAGGAGCTGCCCAACATTCCCCGTCTGGGGCATAGCGACCTGAACTACTACTTCCGCGTCCTGCCCAGCAACGCCTATGGGCAGGTGGCCAGCAGCGCCACGGCAGGCTCGGCCTCCGCCCTGCTGCCGGATACCACGCCGCCCAGCCAACCGGCCACGGTGAGCGTGAGCCCCGCGGGATGGAGCGCCGCGGCGTCGGTGTCCGTGACCTGGGCGGGTGTGACCGATCAGCCGGGGAGCGCGTCCAATCTGGGCACAGGGCGCATCCAGTACGCGGTGGATCCCACGGGCACGGACGCTTCCGACTGGACGTGGGTCAATACGGCCTATAACACCGCCAACGGAGCCTTCACCCTGGATACCACCGGCCTGGCGGACGGCAGCCACGCGGTGTATGTGCGGGGCAAGGACGCCTCGGGCAACTATGGCACCCCCTCCGGCGCGCAGGTGTATGTGGATAGGACGGCTCCCGCCGCCCCTGTAGTGACGATGCTGCCAGATACCTGGACAAAGGAGACCAGCGCCAGCCTGAGCTGGACGGGGCTCACCGACCTGAACGATTTGCTTCGGGTGGAATACGCCCTGGATGGCGGCGGATGGGTCGGCACGGGCTTGACCGACAAGACGCATACGGCCTTCCCACTGAACATTGCCGCCCTCGCGGACGGTGAGCATACCGTAGCCGTGCGGGGAACGGACGCGGCCGGCAACACAGGCGCGGCCGGGGCCGCCGTGCTGCGGATCGACCGAAGCGCGCCGGTGCTTGCGTCCTCCTCTGTGGAGCCGTCGGGCTGGACGAACGAAAGCAGCGTCACCCTTGAATGGCAGGGCGCGGAGGATAGCTTCAGCGGCCTGAATGAAATCGCCTATGCCCTGGACGGCGGGGAAAGCGTCGTGTTGCCGCTGACGGCGGAGGGCAGTCAGGACATCGACGTGTCCGCGCTGGCCGATGGCCGCCATACCCTGACCCTTCGCCTGACGGACGAGGTAGGCAACAGCGCCTCGTTTGAGCACGCGCTGTTCCTGGACGGTCAGCCCCCTGCGCTGGCGCTCCTAACGCCCACGGACGGCCTGGTGGTAACGGGCCTTTTGGACATCTGGGGCAGCGTGACGGACGGTTCCCTGGCGGAGTGGACGCTGACGGCCGTGGGCGAGAGCGGCCAGACCGTGACCGTTGCCGCGGATACCGTGGAGAAGCGCGCTGAGCAGCTGGGTGTGCTGGATACCGCCGTTTTCGCGGACGGAGAAAGCGTGGAGGTGCTGCTGACCGCCCAGGATCAGGCCGGGCTCGAAAGCACTGTCCGGGGCGTGTTCGTCAAGGCGGATCATACCGCCCAGCCTGTCCGGGGCGAGGTGACCATCCTCTCGCCGGAGGCCGGGGAAACGGTCACGGGCGCGGGCAGGGAAATCACCTATGCCGTGGAGGGCGACGCGGAAGAAACGGACAACCGCGTCATTGTGGACGGGGTCTTCGACGGAAAGGCGGCGGATCAGCGTCTGGCCCTGAACCCCATCCGCTTCCCTGAAGGCTCCAGCCATACGCTTTCTATCCTGTCCATGGATGCGGCGGGACAGACGCGTTACAGCGACGGTATGGCCTCGCTGCTCCTTCGCGGCGATATGCTGCGGGATGAAAGCACCCTCATCAGCCATGATGGCGTGACGCTGACGGCCCAGGGCGCTCAGGGCGGCGAGCATGGCGGCGAGATCGTCTTCGCCCCCTTTGAGGCGTCCCAGCGAGTGGTCGCTATCCGCCTTCATGCGCTGGCGCAGGGGGACGCTGCTTACGAGTATTCTACAGATGGCGCCAACTGGATCACCATTCCTCCTGACAAAGACGTGTGTTTGCCGCAGCCGGGACGCAGCGTCCATGTGCGGGCTCGGCTGGCCTCCGGCGCTCTGCTCCAGGGCGTGGACGTGACCGGCGTATACGAAATGAACCCGCGCCGCTTCACTGTGCGGCTGCTGAAGCCGGTGGAAGTGTTCAGCCTCACGGGCGGCTCGTTCACGGAGGCCCTGCCGACGCTGGCGGCAGACGCGCCGGCAGGATGGAGCGCATACCGGCTCTATGTGGATGGCACGCGGAACAGCGACAGCCTGACCGCCAATCTCCTGGGCTGCGCGGACGGCGAGGCGCACACTGTGGCCGCCCTGGGGCTGGATGAAGACAGTACGCTCCATGGCAGCGGCGCCAAGACCTCTGTTCTTTTGCGGGTGGCGCCCGAAGCGGCGGGTTCTTATGAGAGCGGCGAAATCCTCCTGGCGGAGCCGGTGTACGCCCTTCGCCTGGAAGCGCTGTGCCTGGATGACGTGGGCAGGGAAGCTGACGCCGTTTACTCCTGGTCATCAGACGGGGATAACTGGACAGCGCTTCCGTTGAATGCCTATACCCTGCTGCCCGAAGCCGTCCGCGCATTGTACCTGCGGGCGGAACTGCCCGCTGGCGCGACGCTGCACGGCGTCCATCTGGAGGGCGTGACGCTGACGGCGCAGCCGATTGCCGCCGCGCTTGTTCAGCCGCCTTACAATGTATTGGCCACGGATTACGGCGAATATGAGAAGAACGAACGGCAGCGCCGGTATGTGCTGACCTGGGCGGACGGCAGCCGGGAAGACCCAAGCCTTGCCAATGAAGTCTTCTTTGATATTTACCGCAACGGCGAGCTGATCGCGTCCACCGGGGAGACCCGGTATGAGGATCAGGCCTATGTTCGGGGAGCGGCGTATGCGGTGGCCGCGCGGCGGGTGTACGCACGCCTGGACGGGGAGGAGATCCCGGACAGCCTGTACACCCATGTCAGCGAGGCTGTCCCCGCCCAAAGGCTCGTTGTTCCCGCGGAGGAGGAGCCCGAAGCCGAGGAGCATCGGGTGGAGAGCTTCCAGCAGGACAGCTTCCTCAACAAGCTGTACGGCGGCAACTACACTTTTGCGGATACCCCGCAGCCCCCAAGCCATGAATTCGCCCTCAACCAGAGCCTGCTGGGGCCACACCGCTTCTGCTCCCTGGGCTTTGAGCCGGTGAACTTCAACACGGGCAACTTCTTTCTGCAAACACGCGACCTGAAACTGCCGGGGCTGGAAGGCAGGTTTGACCTTATCCGTACCTACAATACCCAAAGCAACTCGGCAGACGGCCCATTCGGCGCAAAATGGGAGACGAACCTCAGCCAGCATCTGCGCCTGTTTGCCGACGGCTCCGTGGCCTGGCGGCGCGGGGATGGCAGCGAGATCATCTTCTATCGGCAACAGAACGGTTCCTTTACTAGCAACAGCAGCGAATATGAAAGGCTTACTTATGACAACCGCCTGCTGGAATACCGCGTTTCCCTGACGGATGGAACGGCTTATGTCTTTAACCAGGATGGCTTGCTCACGCGGATGGAGGCAGACGGCAGGACGCATATCACGCGCATCATCCGGGACAAGCGGGGCTTGATGACGGGCATCGTCACCTCCGGCCAGGAAGAGATCGCGGTGGAGACGGATGAGGACGGGCATATTGTCCGCCTGACCCTTCCGGGGGGCGACGTCCTGACCTACCGCTATAAGGAGCGCAGCCTGATCGCCTTCACTGACGCCGCGGGCGCAACCACGAAATACCAGTACGACCGTCAGGGGCGTATGACTGCCTGGTACGACGCGGAAGGCGCGCGGCAGGTGCTGAACCGCTATGACCGGGAGAACCGCGTCATTGCCCAGACGGACGCCAACGGCGGGCGGTATACCCTGGCGTATGAGGCTGGCCGAACCGTCGCCACCGATGCGGAAGGCAGCGTCACTGCCTATGAGTACGACGCCTGGGGACGCACGACCCGCGTGGTGGACGACCTTGGCGGCGTCACTGCCTATACCTATGGCCGGCAGGGAGAAATAGTGTCCATGACCGACCCGCTGGGGAACGTTACCACTTACGCGTACAACGAGCACGGCGACAAGATCGCGGAGGTGGATCCCCGGGGCGCGGCGGTTCGCATGACCTGGGATGACGATCACCATTTGCTGAGCCTGACGGATCAGAACGGGCATATCACCGCGTATACCTATGACGATGACGGCAATCTGCTGACGGAAACCGCTCCGGACGGCGGCGTAACGGCCTACGCCTACGACGCCAAGGGCCGCATGACAGAAAAGACCGACGCTCTGGGGAACGTGACCCGGTATGAATACGTCAACGGGCTGCTGACCAGGGTCATCGACCCCATGGGCGGCGAAACGGCCTATGCTTATGACCGAAACGGCAATCTGAGCGCCATGACGGACGCCCTGGGCCATGTGACGGTCTATGAATACGACGCCAAGGGCAATCTGCTTGCCCTGACCTTCCCGGACGGTACGCAGGCGACCTATACCTATGACGCACTGGGGCGGCAGACCTCCATGACTGATCCGTTGGGCCATGTAACGAAGTATGCCTACGACGCCCTGGGTCATCTGACTAAAACCACCCTGCCGGACGGAACAGCGCAGACCGCGGCCTACACCAGGAGCGGTCAGCTCAAGAGCGTCACCGACGCCCTGGGCAGCAGGACGAGCTATACCTATGACGGGAACGGCAATCGCCTGACGGTCACCGATCCCATGGGGAACAAGAGCATCAGCGAGTACGACGCGGCGGGCAATCTCCTGCGGGAAACCAACGCCCTGGGCGGCGTCACCGAATATACCTATGACGAGGTAGGCTTGCCCCTCTCTGTGACCGATCCCACCGGGGCGACCCAAACCATGACCTACGACCTGGCGGGCAATCTGCTCACCCGCGCGCTGCCGGATGGCGCGGTGATCTCTGCGGCATACGACAGCATGAACCGCCCCGTTCGCCAGGTGAACGCCCTGGGTGGCGTCACCGGGATCACCTACGATCTGCTGGGGAGGATCATCCGCGTCACCGATCCGCTGGGGGCGGAGACGTCTTACGCCTATGACGCCAACGGCAATTTGCTCGCTATGACGGACGCCCTGGGGTATGTCACGTCCTATACCTATGACGCGCTGAACCGTGTCACGTCCGAAACCGCGCCCAACGGCGGCGTGACCCGGTACGAATACGACTGTGCGGGCAACCTGACCGCTGTTACCGACGCCCTGGGCAACGTAACGCAATACCGCTATGACGCCAGCGGCAGCCTCTCCGCCATGACGGATGCCCTGGGGCAGACCGTCTCCCTGGCCTACGACAAAAACGGCAACGCCACCGCGGCCATCCAAAAGAATGGCGGCGTGCTGGCCACAGCCTACGATAAGGCGGGGCGCGTCGTGTCCGAGACGGACGCCAACGGAAACGCCACCCGGTACGGCTATAACAAAAACGGCCTTGTCACCCGCGTCACCGACGCCCTGGGGCAGAAGGCTTCCTTTGCCTACGACGCGATGGGGAACCTGGTCAAGATCACCGCGCCGGGGAACAGCGTCACCCTGTACGCGTATGACAGCGCGGGCCGCGTACTGTCCATGACCGACCCTGTGGGCTGCATGACGTCCTACGGCTACAACGAGAACAGCCAGGTCAGCAGCCTGACGGTGAACGGCAACGCCACGCGGTATGAATACGATGCCGCGGGGAACATCGCCGCCGTGACGGACGCGGAAGGCCGCCGCGTGGCTTTCTCCTATGACCTGAACGGCAATCTCACGGAAGTCCACTACCCCGACGGAACAAAGGACACAACAGGCTACGACGCCCTTGGACGGGTGGTGAAGTCCACCCCGCACACAGGGCTGGCGACGGCATACGAATTTGACGCCATGGGCAGCGTAGTCGCCGTGACCCAGGGGGAGCGAATCACGCGGTATGAATACGACCTGCTGGGCCGACTGGTGAAGACCATCGCCCCGGACGGCGGTGAAACCGCCTATGCCTA
>CANOHT010000002.1 GCA_947565865.1 uncultured Clostridia bacterium | reverse complement strand
AATTTAGCCGCCCCCAATCCTCTTTGGTACTTTCTCCGAGGAGAAAGTACAACCAAACATGCTCCGCTGCCCTGCAATGGGCAAAACACCTTTGCATAAGATTTCCGTCAAGCAGGGAGTTCCGCCCTGCGGGGCTTACAAAGGGCTTTCCGGTCGCCCTTTGGAAACCTTCGGCCCATGCGGAGGCCGGACTTGCCCACCGCCTCACCCCATCGCCTTCGGAAAGGACGATCCTCATGTTCATCGCCGATACTCACGCCGACACCCTCTTCGCCATGGGCGTGGCCCACACCCTCCACCCCGCCATCACCCCGGAGCGTCTGCGCCGGGGCGGCGTGACCCTGCAGACCCTGGCCCTCTGGACGGGCCCCCAGGGCAACGGCGGCGACGTGGCGGGCATCATCCAGGCAGAGCTGGAAGCTTTGCCGGCGCTGACGGCGGCAGGCCTGAAGCAGGTGGACGGCCCCGATGAGGCCATCGAGGGTGAGTGCGCCTTCATGCTGTCGGTGGAGGGCGGCGAGGTTTTCGAGGCCGGGCTGCATACGGTGGCGGACTTCCGCCGCCTTGGCGTGCGCATCGCGGCCCTCACCTGGAACCACCCCAACGCCATCGGCCAGCCCGCCAAATCCGGCAGCGACGACGGCCTGACGTCCTACGGCATTCAGGTGGTAAAGGAGATGCAGCGCCTGGGCATCGCGGCGGACGTGTCTCACCTGAACAAGGCCGGCTTCTGGGATCTGTTTGCCAAGGGCGACCGTCCGCCCATGGCCAGCCATTCCTGCGTCAGGGCGCTGTGCGAACATTTCCGCAACCTGGATGATGACCAGCTCCGAGCAATGATCCAGTACGGCGGCTATGTGGGCGTCAACTTCTATCCCGCCTTCCTTCGCGAGGACGGCCAGGCGGACGTCCGCACGGTGGCCGAGCACATCGACTACATCTGCCAGCTTGGCGGCAGTGAGATTGTGGGCCTGGGCAGCGATTTTGACGGCATCGAATGTGCGCCCCGCAACCTGGAACATCCCGGCGATCTGCCAAATTTGTGGAACGAGCTGCGCCGCATGGGCTATTCGGAGGCCGCCATTGAAGGCATCGCGGGCGGCAATCTGCGCGACTATTTCCGCCGCCTGGCATAACGGCCTGGAATTACCTGCAAGCAAGCTCCCGCTTCTGGCTATCCTGTGATAGCCGGATTTTTATTTGGGTGGGAGGATGCCGCATGATCCGCACGGAGCACATCATCAAGCGCTATGCGCTATCGGGCCAGCCAGTGGAGGCGCTGCGGGGCATCTCCCTGCACATCCGCCCGGGGGAATACGCGGCCATTGTAGGCCCCAGCGGCTCGGGCAAAAGCACGCTGATGAACATCCTGGGCTGTCTGGATCGCCCCAGCGAGGGCGCCTACTACCTCCACGGCCGGGATGTATCCACCCTCACCCCCGAGGAGCTGGCCCAGGTTCGTGGACGGGAGATCGGCTTTGTTTTCCAGGGCTATCAGCTTCTTCCCAGGCTGACGGCCATTGAGAACGTCGCCCTGCCCCTGATTCTGTGCGGCGTGCCCGTCCAGCAGCGGCTGGCAAGGGCGGAAGCGCTTCTGACCCGCGTCGGTCTGGGCCATCGGCTTCGCCATCTGCCCGGTCAATTGTCCGGCGGCCAGCAGCAGCGGGTTGCCATCGCCCGGGCGCTGATCCGCAACCCCGCGGTTCTCCTGGCCGACGAGCCCACCGGCAACCTGGACGCCATCGCCACCCAGGAGGTGCTGTCCCTGATGGACGAGCTCCACCGGGAGGGCCGCACCATCGTGCTCATCACCCATGACGACATGGTGGCTCAGCGCGCTCAGCGGCAGCTGTGCATCGCGGCGGGACGGCTTACCGAGGTGGGGGACGTTTCCCGCGTTCCCTCGGATTCAGCCTGGGCGGAAGCGGCCCTCAGTTCATCCTTTTGACCCAGGATGGACATATTTTGTGACGATTTGATTGCATTTTCGCTTGATTTTTCTAACATTTCATCGTACAATTGACATAGTATCCCGATACACAGGACAGGAAGGTGGTTCCATGGGCAAGCGTATTCTGCTGGTAGACGATGAACCGTTGATCCTCAAAGGGCTGAAGTACAGCCTGGAGCAGGAGGGCTATGAGACCGACAGCGCGGCCGACGGCGAAGAGGCTTTGTCCAGGTTCTTTTCCGGCACCTACGACATCATTCTTTTGGACGTGATGCTGCCCAAGCTGGATGGCGTCAGCGTCTGTCAGCGCATTCGGGAGCACTCCAACGTGCCCATCATCATGCTCACCGCCAAGGGCGAGGACATGGACAAGATCCTGGGCCTGGAATACGGCGCAGACGATTACATGACCAAGCCCTTCAACATCCTGGAGGTCAAGGCCCGCATCAAGACCATCCTGCGACGCGCCGGCGGCCAGCCTCAGGTGGAGGAGCAGAAGATCATCCGCGTTCGGGATATGGAGGTCAACCTTATCAAACGCACCGTTACCCTTGGCGGCAAGGATATCCGGCTGACAGCCAAGGAATTTGACCTGCTGCAAATGTTCATGAGCAACCGGGGCAAGGTCTTCAGCCGGGAGCAGATGCTGGAGACCGTCTGGAAGTACGATTACACCGGCGACGCCCGGACAGTGGACGTACACATCCGCCGCCTGCGGGAGAAGATTGAACGCAATACGTCTCAGCCGGAGTTCATCTTCACCAAGTGGGGAGTTGGTTACTATTTCACGGACAAGAATTAAGCGCCAGCCCCTGAGCAGCATCCGCTGGAAAATCCTCCTGGCCTTCCTGCTGATTGTGGGGCTGTCCTTCAGCATGATGGCCTCCACCCTCACGGGGCTTGTCAGCGATTATCTATATGAGCAGCGCATCCGCCAGGACAGCCTTTCCGTCGAAAAGCTGGCCACGGCGGCTGCGCCTCTTTTTTCCCAGCGGCAAATGACGCAGCTGAACGAAACCCTGTCCGCCGCCGCCGGGGAGATGGGCGCGCGGCTGATGATCGTTGACCGGGACGGCAAAATTCAGGCAGACAGCTTCCGCCAGTGGCAGGGACGGCGGCTGCCCCTGCAGGAGGTGCTGGCAATCCTCACCGGGGGCGAGTACAGTGCCTGGGGGCTTCACAGCCCCGAGGATGCCGGAACCCTCATGGAGGATCCCGAAAGCTACGTCGCCATCGTCAGCTCCGCCATTAACCGGGGCGGGGAAACCATCGGCGCGCTGGTGTCGGTCAGCCCCGTGACCGAAATGGTGCAGAGCCTTGCCCTGGTGCAGCGTCAGCTGATGACGGTGTTCCTGGCCGTAGCCGCGGCGGCGCTGCTGGTGGCGCTGGTCTTTTCCCAGGTCATCACCCGGCCCATTTCCGACCTGACCGCCTCCATCCGCAAGATGGCCAAGGGCGATCTGTCCGTGCGTGTGGCGGTGCGGGGCTCCGGCGAGCTGCGGGAGCTGGCGGAAAGCTACAACGCCATGGCCCGCCAGCTGGAGGCCATCGACCAAAGCCGCAGCCAGTTTGTGCAGAACGCCTCCCATGAGCTGAAGACGCCCCTGGCTACCATGAAGATACTCCTGGAAACCCTGCTCTACCAGCCCGATATGCCCCAGGAACTGCGAGAGGAATTCATGGGCGATATGAACCACGAGATTGATCGGCTGACGGGGATCATTACCGACCTTTTGACCCTCTCCCAGAACGACAGCCACGATCTGACCCTGCAAACGGAGACCGTCGACCTTTCCGCCCTTGTGGAGGAGACCCTGCGGCTGCTCAGGCCCAAGGCGGAGCAGCGCCATCTGACCTTGACGGGAGACATCGCCGAGGGCTGCGTTCTCCTGGCCGACCGCTCCAAGCTGGGGCAGATTGTGTACAACCTGACCGACAACGCCCTGAAATATACCCCCGACGGCGGCCATATCCATCTAAGGCTGTGGACGGAGGCTGGGGAAGCGCTGCTGCGTGTGCAGGATGACGGCATCGGCATTCCCAAGGAAGATCAGGCTCACATTTTCGAGCGCTTTTACCGGGTGGACAAGGCCCGCTCCCGGGAAACAGGAGGCACGGGTCTGGGGCTTTCCATCGTGCGGCAGATGGCGCAGCTCCATGGCGGCTCCGTCACCGTAGAAAGCGACCCCGGCGAGGGCTCGGTATTCACGGTGCGCATCCCCATCAAGCACAAGGAGGGCAAGGCATGAAGACGCGATGGCTTGCGCTGATGGCGGCGCTGCTCCTTTTCGCCTTGGGCACATCCCTGGCCGAGGCTCCGCTGCCGGAGGCCGCCGCCCCCGAGGAGCTCCATACCCAGGAAACAGCCGTGCTCTACTTCCGCCACGCGGACGAGCCCTTCCTCGCCTCCGAGGAGCGAATGATTACCCTGTCCCCCAGCAGGCCCTTTGAACGGGCCCTGATCGACGCGCTGCTCTCCGGTCCGGCCTCCCCCGACCTGACGGGTCTTTTCCCCGCAGGCACACGGCTGCTGGCCACCGCCCGGCAGGCGCGAACGCTCTTCGTCACCTTCAGCGGAGAAATCCTCAGCCCCTATCCAGACGAGCCGGAAACCTGGCGGGAGGATCTGGCCTGGCAGCTGGAAGCGCCGCAGCGCCGCCGGCTGTGCATGCAGAGCCTGGTGGCAACGGTGACGGAAAACTGCGATGTGGATCAGGTACAGGTACTGGTGAAGCACAACGGCGCTGACAGCCTCCGCCTGGATAACGCCTACTTCCTGCGGGAGGACTTAACCGGCCTGGCCGATCCCCTGACTCGGGACGACAGCCTCATCCTGACCCCCGGCAACACCCTCTCCCGCATCCTGACCCTGTGGCAGCAGCGGGATTGGCAGAGGCTTTACCGCTATGTCGCCCTTCAGGGGGAGGACGGCGTCCGCGCCGCCTATGATGACTTTGTTTCCCGCATGGAAGCTCTGCCCGCCCTTCGGGAATGCAGCTGGACGGGCGGGAGCCTGCGGGGCGGCGGGCGCACCGCCACCTTTACCCTGGACGCCACGCTGCGCAGCGCCGGACAAACGGAACGGCGTCACGGAGCCATCCTCCGCCTGCGGATGGAGAACGGCCTGTGGCGCGTGTCCGAACGCCAGCTCACCGCGTGGATGGAGGCAAGCCCATGAACAGACGCTCTCTCCTGGCCCTGCTGACGGCGGGGCTTCTGCTGCTGTCCGGCTGCGGCAGTTCCCAGGCGCCGCTGTCCGGCTACCCGACCCTGCCTCCTGCGCAGGCTCCCTATGACGCCCCCGTGGACGACCTGGCCCTTCGCTACGAGGCCGATATACCCCTGTACCTCCCCAGCATGGACGGGCAGCGCTTGCTATGCCAGTACACCGCCGTAGCCCTTCAGCATGGCGTTTCGCCGGTGCGGGCAGTCGCTGAGGCATTGCTGCGCCATCCCGGCAGCGTGGACGTTCGGCCCCTGGGCGGCGGCGTCAGCCTGTCGCTCCACGGCGACCGGCCTGTGGCGCTGGCAGGCGGCGTCTGCACGGTCAACCTGGCTTCCACAGCCCTGCAGCTGGATCGCCAGGCACTTTATACAGTGTGCCTGAGCATCGCCGCTACCCTGTGCGAGCTACCCCAGGTGCAGGCGGTCAACGTACTGGTGGCCGGTCAAGCTGTGGCGCTGGACATCATCGGCTGTCTGCCCCTGGGCAGCGTGACTCCTCGTCCCGGCGAGGAGCTGGCCGTATTGTGGGATTTGGTGGACGCCCGCCGCACACCCCTGGGCGAAAATCCCGCCGCCGTACCTCTCACGGCCACCGCCACGCTGTACTTCCCCATGGCAGAGACGGAAGGCTTCATGCCCGAAACACGAACCCTGTCCTTCCCCGGCCAGCATCCCGAACAGCTGGCGGCAGAATTGGTCAACGCCCTGTCCGCCGGGGCTCAGCGACTTTCCGGCGCGGCGGCCATGCCCAACCTGAGCAGTCTGATGGCCCATACGCCCACCCTGACCGAGCTGGAGGACGGCGGGCGGCTGCTGAGCCTATATTTCGTGCCGGGCCTGGAAAGCGCCCTGCACGACCTGGGTCTCAGCAGCGCCGTGATGCTGGGGGCCATCCACCGCACCATGACGACCTTCATCCCCTCGGTTTCCCAGGTGCGGATGTACGAGGGCAGCAACCTGATAACCAGCCTGACCAGCGACTCGCTGGGCGGCGCCTTGCTGTTCCCCGACGGCCTGATGCAGCGCCAGCAATTTGATCCTTTGTTGCTGGATCAGGCGTCGCTGTCGCTGGTGGACGGCGGGCATCTGGCCATGACACCCCGGGTGCTGCCCTGCGTCCAGGCTCAGCATCCCCGCCTGCTTATCGGCCAATTGCTTGACGGCGTTACCGAAGCGGAGGCGGCACGCGGCCTGTCCTCCCCCCTGCCCGCCGGATTGACCAGCGCGGACATCCTGGGCCTTGCGCTCACAGAGGATGGCACGCTGCTGGTGAACCTCTCCGACGCCTTCGCTCAAGCGCTCACAGACTTTAACGGCAGCGAGGGGCTCGCCTGCTATGCTTTGGTCAATACCCTGTGCGAAAGCATGGGCGTGGCGCGGGTCCGCTTCTTTTTCAACGGCCGGGTCAGGGAAACGCTGGCCGGCGAATTGTACTGGGGCGGCGAGTTTTTACGCAGTCCAGGCGTCGCAAGCTGAGTAAGGAGGTCACGATGCCCACGAGTAATCGTTTCTTTCCTTCCGGCTGGATGCCCCTGTCTCTGCCGGAGGGCTGGCGCTTCATCGGGGGAGCGCCCTTTCGGCCGGACACGGTATGGATCGACGAGGCGCTGCTGCCGTGCCGATCCACAGTGGAGGGCGTTTTTCTGCCCTTTCAGGCCGAGGCGGCTCCACGCCTCCGACGAGGTTCCGGCATGCTGCTGATGGCGGCGGCCCTCACCGTCACCGCCGACCAGACGCCTGACCAGGGGACGCTGCTGGCGCTGGCCGCGTCCTTAGGCTTTATCCCGGAGAAGTTTCTGGCCCGTACCCCTGTCCTTCAGGAGGTGCTCGCCCATGGCCTGACGGGCCATGCCGTTCGGGATGGTTCGGGGCAAAGAGCGTATTTCCTGGCCGCTCCAAAGGCGCTGATCTCCTGCTGTACACGGATTTGGGCTGACGACGAAAGAGATATGGCCCCCGAAGACGCGGATCGCCTGCCCGTCGCCGCTGCCCATCAGCGTTCCTATGGTCTGGCCACAGCACCCATGACGGCGGACGGCCCGGGCCCGCTGACCTACCTGGGCAGCGTCCATGTGGCAGACGCGCCCAGCCCGGCGTCCCGCGCAGCCATCGAAGCCCTGCGCAGTCACGGACTGGCCGTCTGCGCCGCCGGGCCGCTGCGTCCATACGCCGATGACCCGCCGGGCCGAAACCCCATCCGCCTGACCCTGACGCCCGACGACATGCCCTGCCTCGTCCCTGATTCTCCTGACCCTGACGATCTGGCGGCCCCCGTGCTAGCGCTTCTTGCCCATGAACGCGACGCGGCCGCCCGACAGGCCCGGGCCGTCACCGTTGCGGCGGCTGTGCTGCTTTCCGGCCTGGTGGCGCTGCCATTTTGGCCGATGGCGCTGCTGCTTCCGCTGCCGTCAGGCTACGCGGTGATGGCAGGGCAGAGAACGCCCCGAGCCTTTCGGCCCGCATGGAGCACTCTGGGCGGGCTGACGGGCATTGCCCTGTGCGCCGTCGCCGCCGCCTTTCTCCGCTACGCCCTGCCGGACGGCGCCGCTGCGGCCCGCGCGCTGATTCCGCCTGCCATGGTCAGCGTAATACTGCTGGTTTTCCGGCCCTTGAGCCTTCGGGCTTCCATCGCTGCCGTGGGACTGCTGAGCGCGGCCATCCTCCTGACCTGCTTCCTTACGGGGACTGTTCCCGGGCTTTTTGCCTGTGGAGCGGGCGCGCTGGCCGGTCTCGCCGTCAGCCGATGCCGATGAAAAAACCGTATTCACAAATTTCTGCCAATTGTTCATAAACCGTTCATAACCAGGACAAAATTCCCCGGTATACTGCCCTCATCACCACAAGAGGAGGTTCGCACAATGAAGTTTCAATGGAAGAAGCATCTGATTGGTTATACCGCCGTCGCCACGACCTGCATCATGATCGGTTCCGCCGCGACCCTGGCCATGAACCCCGTCGCCAGCGCCGAGAACCAGACCCAGCAGGTGGTGGTCACCAGCCCCTTCACCCAGGCCATCCATGACGTGCGGGACAGCGTGGTGGGCGTCAGCAATTATCAAATGGTGCGCTATCGCACCGGCGGCTCCTGGGAGGACTATTTCGGCGGCTATTTCGGCTATGGCAACCGCAATAATTCTTCCATTCAGGAGCAGGAGGTGCTGGCAGGCACCGGCTCGGGCGTGGTGGTCGGCAAGGACTATGTGCTGACCAACTATCATGTGGTGGAGGGCTCCACCAGCCTGAAGATCACCGTGTCCAACGGCAGCAGCGAAGAACCTACTGAATACGACGCCACCCTCGTGGCCTATGACGAAAACCTTGATATCGCCGTCGTCCATGTGCCCAACCTGAACCTGAACCCCGTTCCCCTGGGCGACAGCGACAGCCTGCAGGTCGGCGACTGGGCCATCTGCATCGGCAATCCCCTGGGTGAGCAGTTTTCCGGCACCGTCACCACCGGCATTATTTCAGCTCTGGATCGCGCCGTATCCTCCAACTCCGTTGACAAGTACGGCCGCCGTGAAACCATTACCAATACCATGATCCAGACGGACGCCGCCATCAACAGCGGCAACAGCGGCGGCGGCCTGTTCAGCGTCAGCGGCGAGCTGATGGGCATCCCCACCCTGAAGTACACCGGCTCCGCCTACTCCCGGGCCACGGTGGAAGGCATCGGCATGGCCATCCCGATCAACGCCGCCAAGCCCCTGATTGAGGATGTGCTCTCCGGCAACATCGACGCCGCCAACAAGCCCAACGAGCAAGCCGGCGCTTCCGGCATCGCCGGGAACCTTACCGGCAAGCCCCGCCTGGGCGTGACCATCGCGGGTATCAACACCAGCAGCGCCGCCGTGCGCAACGGCGACTTGCCCAACGGCGTTTACATCAAGGAAGTGGAAAAGAACGGCCCCGCCGAGAAAGCCGGCATGATCGCCGGTGACATCATCGTGGATGTGGATAATACCGTGATTACCTCCACCAGCCAGCTGCAGGAAATCATCAGCGAGCATCGCGAGGGCGATGAGCTGGCCATCAAGGTCTACCGCGTTCCTGGTATGACCACGCTGGACGGCAATGAGGAAATTCCCGACGGCGAGTATGTGGACCTGAAGGTCATCCTGGCCGTGGTGGATGATATTAAGCAATAAGCAATATAGGACGCGCCCTCCGGCAAAATGCCGGAGGGCGCGTTTGTTTATTGTGTTGAGTCGTCAACCTCTTCACAGATGAGGCTCCCCAGATTTCCAAAGCGATGGGCAAGCCCGGCCCCGAAGGGCCCAAAGGTTCCAAGATGTTGTGGAACTCCCAAGGCTGGGTCCCGAAGGGCGACCGAAATGCCCTTTGGAAACCCCGCAGGGCAGAACCTTCCGCTTAACGAAAGTTTGATGCAAAGGTGTTTTGTCCTTTGCAGGGCAGTGATGCCGTTAAGCTCTCCTTCTCCGTGGAGAAAGGCGCAAAGAGGTCTGGGAGCGGCTGAGTTAAACCTGCTTGGCCAGCCGCCCCCCTGTGGCATAGCGTGGCTATCATCAGTCACCAGCTAATGACACCTCACAGGGGCGGTCAGCTTCCTCCATAGGCGCAAGGATGTGTGCTTCAGCGGCTAAACCGTCGTTTAGTCTGGCTTGGAAACCCGATCACACATGAGACTATTACCGTTGGGAGTGCAACGGTACGCTTTTGTGCAGTCGGGTACTCCTTGTTTGTGATAGCTTCGCGCTGCGGCGTGACCAAAGGGCTTTCCGATCGCCCTGCAAAGACCTCGGCCTGCGGCTTTGTGGGCGGTCGTTCACAACGTAAAATATTGGCCTTTTCGTTTGGTGTATGACGCCGATTTGTGGCTGCACATGAAACTGGTACCCGTGGTGAATACCAGGGGGGCGCGGCCGAAGGTTGCCAAAGGATAATCAGAAAACGCTCCGAGGAGCGAGGCTCTTACCGGGGCAGCCCTTCGCTCTGGGCCACCTTTTCCACCGCCATGCGGCCATCCCGCACACGAAGGGCTACGGTATCGCCCAGGGCAATGGTGCCGGCGATCAGCTCCTCGCTGAGGGTATCCTCCACCGTGCGCTGGATCACCCGGCGCAGGGGACGAGCGCCATACTTGGCGTCATAGCCTTCCGCCGTCAGATACCGCAGGGCTTCCTCATCCCAGGTGAGGTGCACGTCGCGCTCCTCCAGCCGCTGGGCGACCTGGCCCAGCATCAGCCCGGCAATGGCGCGGATATCCGCCTCATCCAGGGGATGGAAGACAATCATCTCGTCCACGCGGTTGATAAATTCAGGCCGGAACAGATCCTTGACCTCCTTCATCACCGCCTCCTTCATGGCCTCGTAATTGGTGGCGTCAGCCATGGCCTTGGCGCCAAAGCCCAGGCTTCGGCCGCTGCCGATGCTGTGCGCCCCGGCGTTGCTGGTCATCACGATGATGGTGTTCTTGAAGTTTACCACCCGGCCGGTGTTGTCCGTCAGACGGCCGTCCTCCAGGATTTGCAGGAGGATATTGAAGACCTCGGGGTGAGCCTTTTCCACCTCGTCCAGCAGCACCACGCTGTACGGCCTGCGGCGGACAGCCTCGGTAAGCTGACCGCCCTCCTCATAGCCCACATAGCCAGGCGGGGAGCCCACCAACCGGGAGGTGGTGTGCTTCTCCATATACTCGGACATATCCACGCGGATCACCGCGTCCTCGTCCCCAAACATGGCCTCGCCCAGCGCGCGGCAAAGCTCGGTCTTGCCCACGCCCGTGGGGCCCAGGAAAATAAAGCTGCCGATGGGGCGCTTGGGATCCTTCAGTCCGGCCCGGGCGCGGCGGATGGCGCGGCTGACAGCGCTGACAGCCTCCTCCTGCCCGATGACCCGCCCATGGAGGATTTCCTCCAGGCGCATGAGCCTTTCGGCCTCGCTCTGGGTCATTTTCTGGGCGGGAATGCCCGTCCAGTGAGCCACCACGGCGGCGATGTCTTCCTCCGTCACAATATCCTTGGCCGTGGCCTGCTTTTGATTCCAGGCCGCGCGCTTCAGCTCGATCTCCTGACGAAGGCACCGCTCCTGATCCCGCAGGGAGGCAGCCTTCTCAAAGTCCTGATGGCCGATGGCGTCCTTCTTCTCAATCAGCACGGCCTCCAGCTGCTTTTCCTGCTCCTTGACGTCCGGCGGCGCGGTGTAGGTCTCGATGCGCACCCGGGAGCAGGCCTCGTCCATCAGGTCGATGGCCTTGTCCGGAAGGAAGCGGTCGGCAATGTAGCGGTCGGACAGGCTGACGGCGGAGGACAGCGCCTCGTCGGTAATGCGCACCTTGTGGTGTGCCTCATAGCGATCCCTCAGACCGTGAAGGATCGCCAGGGCCTCCTCCGCGGTGGGTTCGCCCACCGTCACCGGCTGAAAGCGCCGCTCGAGGGCCGCGTCCTTTTCGATGTGCTTGCGGTACTCGTCCAGCGTTGTGGCGCCAATGCACTGCAGCTCTCCCCGGGCCAGGGCAGGCTTGAGGATATTGGCCGCGTCCAGGCTTCCCTCGGCCTGGCCCGCCCCCACGATGGTATGGATTTCGTCGATGAACAGCAGGATATTGCCCGCCTTGCGAACCTCGGTCAGAATGTTTTTGACCCGTTCCTCAAACTCGCCCCGGTACTTGCTGCCCGCCACCAGGCTGCCCATGTCCAGGGACAGGATACGCTTGCCCACCAGCATTTCCGGGATGCTGCCCGCGACAATGCGCTGGGCCAGCCCCTCCACCACGGCGCTTTTGCCCACGCCTGGCTCACCGATGAGGACGGGATTGTTCTTCGTGCGGCGGATCAGGATTTGAATGATCCGCTGGATTTCCTTGTCCCGGCCGATGACCGGATCCAGTTCCTCGTTCTGGGCGGCCCGGGTAAGGTCGCGGGTAAACTGGTGAAGCACGGCGGCGTCGCTCTTGCCCCCCCGTGCCGCGGACTGTCCCCGTTCCTGGCCGTCCTCCGGCTGCTCCTCCGGCAAATGCTCCATGCGGATGCGCTGGATCAGCTCCTGGCGGGCCTTGGCAAAATCAACGCCCAGCTGCTTGAGCACACTGGCCGCCACCCCGTCCCCCTCCCGGAGGATAGCCAGCCAGAAATGCTCCACGCTGACATAGGTCTGTCCCAGGCGTCGGCTCTCCATGATGCTGGATTCCAGCAGCTTTTTGGCCCGGGGCGTCAGTTCAAACCGGGAGCGTCCCGCCAGCAGCGCGGTCTCCCGCTCCGTCGCAAGCATATCGCGCACCTGATCCTCCGTTACACGCTCGGCAATGGCAGGGGGGGCGTCTCCCTCCCGCAAAAGCCCCAGGAGCATGTGCTCCGTGCCCACATAGGGCTGACGCATTTCCGCCGCCGCCTGCTGGGCGGAGGCCAGAGCCCGCTGGGCCCGCTCCGTGAATCGTCCAAAGATGGCCATAGTCCCTCCATGCCGCAAGGCTTGTCAAATTACTTCCCAATGGCTTTGCTCAAAAGCTCCCGCACCCGGTCGGCCCGGGCCTCATTGAGAGCCGCACCCTCCAGCGCGCTTTCCGCGTAGGCCATTAAATGCGCGTCCTGTCCCTCGTCCAGCAGGGCGTCCACGGCGGAAGCCTCCACGGGCAGCACACCCATGGCCGCCCCCAGGCGCACGCCGCTCCAGTACTGGAAAAACTCCTTGACGCTCAGCATTCGGGCATTGGTCAGGATGCCCCATGCCCGATAGATGGTATCCTCCAGGCTGGCGCGGCTGCCGGTGAGCATCCTGGATCGCAGGGAAACCTCCATGTCCGTCAGCTGATGGCCTACCGCCGTCACCGCGCTGATGAGCTCCTGCTCGGTGCGGCCTAAGGTCACCTGGTTGCTGACCAGGTACAGGTTGCCCAGGGCTTCCGCCCCCTCGCCGTACACCCCGCGGATGGTCAGCCCGACCTTGGCTACAATTTGTCCCACGTTGCCCATCTGCTTGCACAGCGTCAGCATGGGCAGATGCATCAGCAGGGAGGCCCGCATCCCGGTGCCGGTATTGGTGGGACAGGCGGTGAGATAGCCCAGCTGCTGATCAAAGGCGAAGACCACATGCCGGGACAGGGCGTCGTCCACCCGGAAGCAGGCGGAGGCCGCGCTGAGGAGCTCCATCCCTGGTCTGATGGCCTGAATGCGAAGATGATCTTCCTCGTTCATCATCACCGACAGGGAATCCTCCTGCCGCAAAAGCACGGCGGCGGTGGCGGATTCCTTCAGCAAATCCTTGCTGATGAGGTGGCTTTCCGCCAAAGAGCGGCGCTGTACGTCCGTCAGGCTGCTCAGTCGAATCAGCCGGAAGCCCTCATCCATCCCGGACAGGGCCATGGCGTTGGCGGTCCGGGCGACGCAGGTTGCCGCCTGCTCAGGCTTGCTGGCCGCGTCGAAGGGCAGATCCTCATAGTTCCTCGCCAGGCGCACCCGGGAGGAGAGCACGGTGCTTTCCGTCATGCCTGCTCCGCCTCCTTCCTGGCCAGCAGCCGCAGCTGATCCCGCAGCTGGGCGGCGGTCTCAAAATCCTCCAGGGCGACGGCCTGCTCCATCAGCCGGGTCAGCTCCTCCTGGCGGGTGCGCTTGCGCTGGGCATCCTCGGTGCGCAAGGGCTGACGGCCCGCATGCTGCACCCGGCCATGAATCTGCTGAAGCATGGTCTGCAGCTGGTCATGGAAGGCGTCATAGCAGCCTGGGCAGCCCAAATGGCCGGACTTGGTAAACTGGCTCAGCGTGGTGCCGCAGCGCGGGCAGACCACTTCCTCCCGCTTCTCCTCGGGCGTATCATTCCCCGTGATGGCGGATAATATGGAGCTGAGCAAATTCTTGATATTGCCGCTGGCCAGGTTCATGTTCATCCTGGCCATGCACTCCCCGCAGAGATGGCGAGTGGTGATCTCATCGCCCACCATCACCGACAGGGTGTAGGAGGCCTCGTTGGCCTTGCATTCTTCACAAAGCATCAGCATCTTCCTTTCAAAGCTTGCGGTCCTGCCGGGCGACAGTGGTGAGCATCGACTTCAGGCTGCGGGCCCGCAGCGCGTCCTTCATGGGATCGGGGATGGGCAGGGACAGGGCCGCGGCGGAAATGGCCGAGCGCATGATGTCCGCCTCCGCCTCCGTGACGATCCTGCGCTCTGAAAGCTGACCGATCAGCCTCGCTGCCTCCGCCTCCGTGATGGTCTGGCCGATGCGCTCGTTAATAAGATACATCAGCTGATCCATGCCGCTGTTCACCACCCGCACGATGCGGATGTACCCGCCGCCCCCTCGCCGGGACTCGATGACATACCCATCGTCCAGGGTGAAGCGTGTGGCCAGAACGTAGTTGATCTGGCTTGGTGCGCAGCCAAAATAGGACGCCAGCTCGCTGCGCTTGAGCTCCACGGACTTCTCTTCCTCCGTCAGCATCGCCTTGATAAAGGATTCAATGGAATCACTTAAACGCATGGTCAAAATCCCTCGCTTTCCGTCTTGTTCTGACTAACTTTGACCATCCTTAGTATAGTCCATTTCCATGCTTTTTGCAAGTGCGACTTGCTGGAAATCATGCTTGCGCGGGGCATGAAAATCAGGTATCATGAAGGAGACAGACCCACGCAAGGGAGAGGATGACCATGTCCTGGGCACTTGAAACGGCCCTTCCTTATCTTTCCGCCAAGGACAAGCGCATGGCCGCCGCCATCGCGGAGATCGGCCCCGTGCTCCGCGCGCCCATGGGCGGGGTGTTCGTGACGCTGGTTCAGTCCATCCTGGGGCAGCAGGTCTCCATCAAGGCGGCGGACACCGTATGGCAGCGGCTGACGGCCCGCGTGACGGACGTCGCGCCCGCCACCGTCTTCGCCCTCCCCCTGGAGGCATTGCAGTCCTTGGGCATGAGCCGGCGGAAAGCGGAATACATCCGGGGCGCGGCGGAGGCCGGCGTTACCGGAGCCATCGACTATGAAGCCCTGGCCGAGCTGCCTGACGAGGATTGCATCGCCGTACTGACCAAGCTCCGCGGCGTAGGCCGGTGGACGGCGGAAATGCTGCTGCTTTTTTCCCTTCAGCGGCAGGACGTGATGTCCTACGGCGACTATGGCCTGCGAGCGGGGCTTTGCAGACTGTACCATCATCAGGATATGCCGGAGGAACGGTTCCGACGCTATCAACGGCGCTTCAGCCCCTATGGCAGCGCCGCGTCGCTGATTTTGTGGGAGATTGCGGCGGGCCGGGCGCCGGAGGCCTGCGCGCTACCGCTGCGCCGCGACGGACAGCGCTGACGCGGGGCGGGGCAAAGCACAAAACCATAGCCCCGCGGGGCTGCGGACATATTGGGCTGTACCCTCTCTGAAGCGAGACCGCCGCCGTCCCGCCAAGGCAAGCGCATTGATGACAGCAGCATGAAAACCATCGCGCATGAGCAGGCTCCTCCGCGGGCAGACTGACCGTATCAGTCCCCGAAAAGGAGGTTTTTTTCTCCATGGATCAAAACAAGCGCCCCCTGACAACCGCCCTTGACCAGACCGAGGACGTGGCCTGCGCCCGGGAATGTACCGGCTTGATGCCCGCCATGCCCGTCAGCCCTGTCGGCCGGGAAAACCTGAGCGGCCTTATGGCCATTCACTGCCCGGACTGCGCCAAGGAGCAAGCCCCATCGTCGCCATCACAACCCGATGCAGATGCTCATCCTTCTGATGAACATACTGCACCGAAGAAGCGATCCTGCTGCCGTCGGGCCAAGGGATCGTGCCAACGCCGTCAGGACGAAGACCGTAATCCATAAGGCTGCGGCCCTTTTCGGGAATCAGCACCGTGAGGCGGTTCATCACCCGGCTACCCAGGAACAGCGTAAAGATGCCCCGCTCCGCGTCCACGGCCAAATGATGCCCGGTGAAGCCCGACAGCCCGATGGCCCGGTCGGACATGTAAACCGGTATCTCCGAATGGTATTGGCAGGGGTGCTTCACATAGCACTGGCTGCCTAAAAACTGCGTCCAGCTGCCGTCGGCTCGGCGGCGTCCGGTTCGGTTGCGGCTCATGCCCAGCAGCGTTTTCCGGCTGATAACCTGCTCTTTCAGCAAGCCCTGGCACAGGCGCACCATATCCCGCCGGGTGGCAAAAAGCCCCGCGTGGCCGCACACGTCCTCGCCCCGGCATAGCAGCCGGGCCTTGGGATCATGGGGCGTACCGGGGGCGACGCCTTCCCGCAGAAGCCATTTTTCCCCCTCGATACGGTGCTCCCTGTCGCAGGAAACGCAGCGATGGCGCAGGGCTTGCGGCACATGGGCGAAGGTCTCCGTCATCCCCAGGGGCCGCAGGATACGGGAGCGGATGACGGCAAAGCTGCCTTCAGCCGCCGCGCCCTCGATGACGTACTTCAGCACCATGCTGTGCATGTCCGAATAAGCGCGGCCGTCGCCGTTGTCCCGGGGGGCCGCCTCCCGCAGCACCTGAAGGCCGCGCTCCCGATCCGGTTGGGCGTCGACGCGCTCCGGCGTGACAAGCCCCACCTCAAACCCCAGCACCTGATCCACCGTCACCTCTGACAGATGGATGAATTCCGGCGCATACCGCGTTACGGGGGCGCTCAGGTCAAGGCGGCCTTCCTCATGCAGGCTGAGCACCGTCAGCGCCGTCAGCAGCTTGGTCAAGCTGGCCAAATCAAACAGGGCGTCCTCCGTCAGGGGGACGCCCTGCTCGTTGATGACGCCGCGCAGGGCATGGGTTTCCTCCCCGGCCATGCCGCAGGTGACGGACAGGCAGGGCATGATGCGGGTTTCCTCCGTAAAGTAGCCCAGCGCTTCATATAGGGTCATAACGGCCTCCCGGAATTATTCCACGCCAATGCGCGTGCAGGCCACGCGGCCCTCCACCAGATCGGACAGCCGATGCCGGGCGTGGCCGATGATGACCGTGGTGCCGCAGCGCACCGACTGCAGCGCGTATTCCAGCTTGGCCCGGGCTCCGTTGGCCCCGGCCCGGCTGGCGCCCACGCAGTTGGCCTGGAGCTTTCGCACCTCGGTTTCCACATCCTGTATCGTCCTGCCCGTCACCTCCCGCACCAGGGAGGCAGGATCCGCCGGGTTCTGGTAAATGCCCTCGGTGGAGGTCATGAGCACCAGGGTCTTCGCCCGCACCAGCTCAGCGATGACGGCGGCGGTCTCGTCGTTGTCCACGCACTCGTGCACCATATCGCCCCGCTGACGGCGGGTGGCCAGCTCCATCTTGCGGTTCTCCTCGTCGGAGACGGGGTCGTTGTAATTCACAATGGGGATGGTCTTCTGCTGGGCGGCGCGAATCAGCAGGCGGCGAATGTGTTCCCGCTTTTCCGGGTCGTTAAAATGGGTATGCTCCACCAACACCTGCCGCACGCCATATTCCTGGTGGATGAACTGGCGGTAGTTCTGCATCAGAATGGTCTGGCCCTGCGCGGCATAGTCGGTTTTATCCTGTTCCGGGTCGCCGCTGAGCTCGCAGCCGGTGCGCTTGATATAGTCCAGCCGACCAATCTCTGTGGCCCCGGAGGTCACCCAGATCATACCCGGGCGCAGTTCGCTCCCCAGGCGGGAGAAGATGTTGTAGTCGATGTCCTTGTCCTCCCGGCGAATAAGCGCCATGGAGCCGATTTTGCCCACCAGATCAAATTGATAATCCATGGTGTACCTCCTGGCCGATGCGGCCATTGATTTCGAAATATCATGCACTTCCATCCAAAGAGAAAGAACTGCCATAACCCCAACGGTTCCAGTCCCATGCGCAACCAGATTCCCAAGTCAGGCCAGATGAAAACCCTGTCCCTCAAGCACTCTCGCCGCTCCAAGGAGTGGGACAACCGCCCCTGCGAGGCAGTATGAGCCGGCAGCTGCTTATGGCTCCACATGTCGCGCTAAGCGACGGGGAATAGGGCAAACGGAGTACCGCGCCGCCGGTGACGGATGAAGCGGTACGCGGCTCCAATGACGCACAGAGCGGGAACAGCACCAGCGTTCCCGCGACATTGCCGAATTGTGGTACAGCTGGCCATGCGGGTTAAACTCAGCCGCCCCCATCCTCTTTGGCACTTTCTCCGAAGAGAAAGCAGAGTCTTTATGAAGCAAAACCCTGCAAAGGAACCATCCCTTTGCAAAAGAGATCTTCATCAAGCGATGGTTTCGCCTCATGGGTCGGCCAAAGCGCTTTCCGATCATCCTGCGGAAACCTTCGGCCCGCATCCTCCAGCAGGACTGGGACGGCAGGCCCTCAACCTATGCCGCCCTTTCCGTCAGCACATTCATCCACTTCTTCGAGCGGAAGCGCCGCAGCCCAATGACCGCCTTGATGGCTTCCTCCGTGATGGTGAACAGGTACACCTGCCACACCGGCAATCCCCACACCATGGCCGCGATACCCACCAATGGAACGCCCACCAACCACAGCGCGGCGGTATCCAGCACCATGGAGAACACCGTATCCCCACCAGAACGGAGAATGCCCACCACGGTGACGGAGTTGATGGCCCTCAGCCAGATGGTGAAGGAGCTGATCGCCAGGATGGTCATGGCCAGCGCCCGGGCTTCATCGCTGACGCGGAAGATGCTGATAAGCGCGCCTCGGCCCACGAACTGAATCACGCCCATGATGACGCCGCAAGCAACGCAAGCAGCCATCATCCGCTTGGCCGTCAGCCACGCGCCGTCTCTGTCCCCCGCGCCCAAGTGGCCACCCACCAGGATGGCGGAGGCGTTCATGATGCCATAAATCAGCACCAGAAGCAGCTGATCCACCGTGCCCACAATACCTACCGCTGCCACGGATGCATCCCCCAGGCGCCCGTAGAACACATTGTACATGGCGGTACCCATGCTCCACAGGCCCTCGTTGGCCACCACGGGCAAAATCAGCAGAAGGAAGCGCCTGAGCGTGGCGCGATCAGGAAGGCGCAGCTCATGCCACCGGGCGGCAGAGGGCAGCCGCAGCCGGTAGGAGGCCGCCAGATCAATGGCCATGGCCGTAAAGCCCGACGCCAAGGTAGCAATGGCCGCGCCCTTGACGCCCAGGGCCGGAAGACCCAGCTTGCCATATATCAGCAGATAATTCAGCAGCGTGTTCAGCAGGATGGACGTGACCCCCGCCAGCATGGGAATGTGGGTCTTCTCCGCTGACTTCATGCAGCTGGCGAAGACGATGTCCACAGCGGCGAAGAAATATCCCGGCGCGACAATGCGCAGATAATCCACCGCATAGCCGAAGCTTTCGCCCCGGGGCAGGAACAGCCCTGCCACCGTTTCCGGGGAGATGATCGCCAGCCCGGCGAAGGCTGTGGCCAGCAGCAGGGTCAGGCGCAGACACAGACCCATCACCTGACGCATCACGGATACGTCCCGCTTGCCCCAGTATTGACTGAACAGAATACCGCAGCCCGAGCCCACCCCAAAGAGGAACAGCTGGAACACAAAGGTATAGCGGTTAGCCTGGGTCACCGCGGCGTAGGGAGCGTCCCCCAATTGACCGATCATCACGCCGTCGATAATATGCAGCGAGGCGCTGACCAGATTTTGAACTACGATGGGCAGGGCCACCGCCAGCATTCTGCGCGTGAAAGCCCTGTCCCAGCGGAAGGCATTAGAAAGCATAAAGCCATGGTTCCTTTCGTATTTTCGCTGCGCGAGAGGGGGGGGGAACGCTGGGGGCTTTGCCCCCTAACCCCTACCAAAGGGGCATCGCCCCTCTGGACGCCCGTTTTCGCTGGCGCGAGGGGAGACGCTGGGGGCTTTGCTCCCCAACCCCTACCAAAGGGGCATCGCCCCTCTGGACGCCCGTTTTCGCTGTGCGAGGATCATTGCTGTTTGGCATCGATCGGCTTTATCGGGTGGACGGGTTCGCCATTTTACCGGGTAACCGCAAAATGGCGGCCTTAACAGGAGTTCCTGGCCAGGAGCCTAACGGCGGCCAGAGAAGTCCCGCCATCCCGACAAAGTGGCTCTGCCGCTTTGTCGACCTCCGTCAGACGTTGACCAGCGCGCGGATCAGCTTTTCCAGGCCGTAAACCCCCGGATAATAGCCCTGGCTGTTATCCAGCACGGCGTCGGCGGCGCTGCGGTAGGCGCTAATCCGCTCATGGTACAGCCGCTCCACCTCGGGCAGACCCTTCTGGGCCAGCAGGGGGCGGCGATCCAGCTTGATGTCCGAAAGAATCTGTTCCAGCGGCCTGTCGATCAGCACAATAAACCCATGGTTGCGCATGATGGTGCGGTTGACCTCCCGCATGACCGCGCCGCCACCGGTGGAGATAATCCCCGGCTGCTCCCGGGTCAGCTGGACGAGCATGTTGGTCTCCGCGCTGCGGAAGGCCTGCTCGCCGTAGCGCTGAAAAATCTCCGGGATGGTGCAGCCCACGATGGCGCCGATGCGCTGGTCGGTATCCACATAAGGAAGGCCCATGTTTCCCGCAACCTTCCGCCCCAGGCTGCTCTTGCCGCTGCCAGGCATACCGATGAGGAAAATATGCCGCTCAAGCATGGCCGGCCTCCTTCAGCATACGCTGCTGCTCGGCGCGGCTCATGGCCATGATGGTCTCATACAGCGTCCGCACGTCCCCGGCCCAGTGCGCGTCATCAAGCATGGCCGCCCGGGAATCCAGCACCTGCTTCTCCCGTGAGGCATCCAATACGTCCATGCCCTGGGCCATCTTCACCTGCGCCACCTCCTGGGACAGTACCATCCGCCGCTCAAACAGCGCCACCATTTCCCGGTCGATGCCGTCCAGCTCCAAACGAATATCCTTCAGTTCCCTCATGCCGCGCACCCTCCGTCATCCTTTGTCACAGCGTCAGCAACCGTTACGACCTTCTGGCCAAATCCGAGCTCTTGCCCGCGGCGGTCAGGCTGAAGGCGAAGGCCGTGCCTTCCCGGGTGTCCTTGAGCCAGATTTTCTGCCCGTGCATTTCCATAATCCGCTGGCAGATGGACAGCCCCAGTCCCGTGCCCTTGCCGGCGGTATGGGCCCTGTCGGCGGTAAAGAACCGCTCAAAGACCCGTCCCCGATCCTCCGGCAGGATGCCCGCGCCGTTATCCTGGATGGTCACAGTGCAAATGTCCTTGTTCACCTCGGTGGACAGGGTGATCCGCCCGCCGTCGGGCGTGAATTTAATGGCGTTATCCAGCAGGTTGACCACCACCTGCTCAATGCGGTCGCTGTCAGCCCGCACCATGCAGGGCTCCTGCTGGAAGCGGCAGTCGATTTCCATCTGCCGCTCCTCCAGGTCGTTCATCCGGCGGATGATGGCGCGGCGGAGCATTTCGTTCACATCAAAGTCCGTACAATCGAGGGCGGCGTCATCCCGTTCCAGCCGGGACAGGGCCAGCAGGTCGCCGATAAGCTTGGACAGCCGCCGGGTTTCGTCCCCCACCAGGGCCAGGTATTTGCCGTGCTCCTCCTGGGGAATGGTGCCGTCCTCCATGCCCTGCACAAAGCCGCTGATGGAAGTGATTGGGCTGCGCAGCTCATGGCTGACATTGGCCACGAATTCCCGCCGACTGGATTCCACCTCGCTGAGCTTGTCCGCCATGGTATTAAAGGCGTTGGACAGCTCTATGACCTCTGTGGGCCCCCTCTGGGGCACCTCCACCCGGTTGGCGAAGTCTCCGCCCGCCATCGCCCTGGAAGCCCGGGTCAGCCCGGTAAGGGGCTTGAGCATCATGCGCATATAAATGAACACGCCCACCGCCGCCGTGAGCATCGCCGTCAGCGCCAGCAGCAGAATGGGCCCGATCAGCGTCTCCATGCCGCCTTCCACCGTCTGGGCAGGCGTCTGGATCAGCACCGCCCCCAGCACCCGCTCCTCCTGGATGAAGGGCACGCCCACGGTGAAGGTAGGCTTGCCGTCCACCATGGCCCGCAGGGAGACCTCCTCGCCGCTGAGCACCTGGGCCATGGCGTGGGTCAGCTCCTTGCCGTTGAGGGAGGCGGCGAATTCCGGGTTGAGGGCGGAGGTGAGGCTCATGTTGTCCATCACCCGGCCCCGGCGGTCAACCACCATGATGTAGGCGCCGTAGTCCTGATAAACCCGCTCGGCCTTCCATTGCAGGTATTGACCCGCCCCGGGGCTCGTGCCCAGGATATAGGTCGCCGCGCTGATGCGATTCTGCGCGGCCAGATAGGCGATTTCCCTGGCCTCCTTGGTCAGGGCCTCCAGGCGGTTGGTCATCTGCTGATTGCGCAGCGTGACCCAGCCCATGGAGGACACGCTGATGGTCACCAGCATGATAACCGCCATCACCACGGCCATGATTCGTGTGAACATGCCCTTCTCCTTCGCATATCGGCTAAGCGGCAGAGCCCTTTGCCGAATGAATACACACGCATTGGTCCAACGGGGCACGCCGTTCCGCGTCCCTCGTCCCCGCAAGGAAGCTCTCCCAGCGAAAACTGCCCGTCTGACCGCCTTCAAGGGGCTGATCGGTTTTTGTTCGGCCATCTGCCGACGGCAGGTTTGTCATGCCCTGCCGGGCTTTAGCCGATCATCCGCCTTCGCGCGTCCGTTTACTTCACTTCAAACTTGTAGCCCACGCCCCATACGGTCTTGAGGCACCAGCCGTAGCCTTCACAGCCGGGTAGCTTTTCCCGCAGGCGCTTGATGTGGACGTCCACGGTGCGGCTGTCACCGAAAAAGTCAAAGCCCCACACCTGCTCCAGGAGCTGCTCGCGGGTAAAAACCTGGTTGGGATGGCTGGCCAGGAAGTACAATACCTCCAGCTCCTTGGGAGGCATCTCGATCTTCCGGCCCTCGAAATGCACCTCGTACTGCGTCTGACTCACCGTGAGCCCGGGGAAGGCCAGTCCCTCCTCCTTTTCCTCCTCCGCGCCCTGTGTACGGCGCAGTACCGCCTTCACGCGGGCGATCAGCTCCTTGGAGTCGAAGGGCTTGGTGATGTAATCGTCCGCCCCCAGCTCCAGGCCCAGCACCTTGTCGAAGGTCTCGTCCTTGGCGGTGAGCATGATGATCGGGATGGCGCTGGTTTTGCGGATGGCCTTCAAGACCTGCCAGCCGTCCATGCCCGGCAGCATCACGTCCAGAAGCATCAAGTCCGGCGGCAGCTTGCGGAATTCCGCCAGGGCGTCGTCGCCCCGGTCGGCGCAGGTCACCGCGAAGCCCTCCTTCTCCAAATATAGCTGGACAAGGCGGCGGATGTTGGGATCATCGTCTACCAAGAGGATATAAGGCTTGTCTTTCATGGGGGGTGCACCTCCTGTCATGGATCAGTCCAGCGGCTTCACGCCCTGCTCAACCAGGGCCTGAAGGCTCGCCCTCATCTGTGCCAGCACTTCCGGCGGATGACTCTGCCATTGGCTCACTTCCGCCACAATCTTCAGCGGATCTTTAGAGCGGTAAGACTTCGTGGGATTCCCCGGGAAACGCTTGTCGGTCAGGTTGGGATCGTCCTCGAATTTGCCCGTGGGCTCCACCACATAAATCCGTTCCCGGCCTGGGCCTTCCGCCAGTTCCGCGCCCCAAATGGCCGCGTCCAGCGTACCGGCAAAGTAAACATAATTCGCCCGGCGATCATCCTGGTAGTTTTTTTTTGAAACCCGCCGTCAGCAGATCACCGATGTTCAGGTTGGCCTTGGTGCCATGGAAAAAGGAGCCGGGGCTGAATATCGCATTTTCACTCATTCAAGGAACCTCCTTGTCAGCCATTTGGTCATCGGCCGCGCCACGCCCATGTCGGTCGTTTGACTTTCCCCGTCGGGGTAGAAGCCCTGCCGCTGCCAGAAGCGCCAGGCGCCCTCATTCCCTTCCAGGACGGCCAGGCGCGCCTGCGTATAGCCCGCTTCCGCCAGGCAGCGCCACAGCGCGGCGACGACGGCGGAACCCAGGCCCTGTCCCTGCCGGTCCGCGCGGAGAATCAGCCAGCCCACCCAGGCCGCGTCTTCAGCGGGATAGCCGGTGATGACATCCAGCGCGGCCAGCAGACCGCTGTCATCGAACAGGCCAAGAAAGTGCTTGTCCCGCATGGTCTTGCCCGGCGGCAGGGCAGTCAGATCTGCCCTGAGATTCTCCGTCGTGGGGCGAAGGGTCGTGTGGGCGTAGTATGCGGTATTGCCCAGGCAAAGGGCATGGAGCGCCGGCAGGTCAGCGGGGGTCAGCGGACGAACCGCATAGGACAGAGCGGCTGTCAGCGCGGCGGCGATGGTCATTTCAGCGTTACCACCGTCACGCCGTCCTCGCCCTCGCCATATACGCCCAGGCGGAACTCCTTCACCAGCATGTGCCGCTTCAGGTGCTGCTGGACGCCGCCCCGCAGCACCCCCGTGCCCTTGCCGTGAATGATGCTGACCTCGCCCATGCCGGCCAGCACGGCCTCGTTCAGGTATTGATCCACGGCATTCAGCGCCTCGTCGAGGGTCATGCCGCGGACGTCGCACTCCATTTTAACCACCCGGGTCATGGCGCCGGTCTGAGCCTTCACGGTGGCCTTTTTCACCTGCGGCTGCTCCTGGCGGATGAGCCGCAGCTGGCTCAGGTGGGCCTTGAATTTCATAATGCCCGCCTGCAGCTGTACCTCGCCCTTGGCATCAGGGGCGGAGAGCACGGTGCCCTTCTGGCCCAGGGTCAGGATATTCACCTGATCGCCGGGCTTGACGGTCTTGGGTGGCAGGGTGTTGTCCACCTTCTGGGTCAGCCCTTCGGAGAGGCTGTCCACCCCCTGCTCGATGCGCTTGCGGATGGCGCTCACCTCGGCGTCGGGAGATTGGGCGGCCTTTTTCATGCGCTTGAGGTCGGCCAGAATGCTCTCGGATTCCCGGCGGGTCTGCTCCATCAGGCGGCGGGCATCCTCCCGGGCCTTGCGCATGGCGGATTCCCGGCGCTCCTCCATTTCCTTACGCAGCCGTTCCACCTCGTCCCGCAGCTTGACGGTCTCGGCGCTGGCCTGCTTGGCGATCTCCCGCTCCCTTTCAGCCACCTGGCGGTGGTATTCCGCGTTGGCGATAACATCTTCAAAGCGGATATTGTCCCCGGAAAGCAGCTGCTTCGCCGCGTCGATAAGGTTCTCGGGCAGACCCAGCTTGCGGCTGATTTCAAAGGCATTCGATTTCCCCGGCACGCCGATGGAGAGCCGATAGGTGGGCCGCAGGGTTTCCACGTCGAATTCCACCGAGGCGTTTTCGATCCCCTTGGTGGACAGGGCGAAGGCCTTCAACTCGCTGTAATGGGTGGTGGCCAGGGTGCGCACGCGGATGTGCAGAAGCCTTGTCAGGATGGCCTGGGCCAGGGCCGCGCCCTCGGTGGGGTCAGTGCCCGCGCCCAGTTCGTCAAAGAGCACCAAATCCCGGGGAGTAACCTCCCGCATGATACCCACGATGTTCACCATATGGCTGGAAAAGGTGGACAGGCTCTGCTCGATGGACTGCTCATCACCGATATCGGCGAAAACCTGCTCGAACACCGCCAGCTCCGTACCCAGATCGGCGGGAACCTGCAGGCCCGCCTGGGCCATCAGGGTAAACAGGCCCACGGTTTTCAGCGTCACGGTCTTGCCGCCGGTATTGGGACCGGTGATGATGAGGGTGGTAAAATCCTTGCCCATCCACAGGTTGGAGGGCACCACCTTCTCCCGGTCAATCAGCGGATGACGGCCCCGGATGATGTTGACGAACCCCTGGTCGTTGAGCTTGGGGGTGACGGCGAGCATCTCCCGGCTGAGCAAGCCCTTGGCGAAAATGAAGTCCAGATCAGCCAGACATTCGATGCTCTCCGCCAGCTGCCCGGCATAGGGCGCGACCTCCGCCGACAGCGCCGCCAGGATGCGCTCAATCTCCTGCTTTTCCTTCAGCTCCCATTGCTTCAGTTCATTGCCCATCTCCACCGCCGCCATAGGCTCGATGAACAGCGTGGCCCCGGAGGTGGACTGGTCGTGCACCAAACCGGGCACATTGGCGCGGTATTCCGCCTTCACCGGCAGAACATAGCGGTCGTTGCGCACGGTGATGATGGGATCCTGCAGGTATTTCTGGAAGGTGGGGTTCCGGGTCATCTGGCTCAGCTTGTCCTTGATGCGCTCGGTGGCCCCCCGCAGGTGGCGGCGGATGTTCATCAGCTCGGAGGAGGCCCGGTCGGCAATCTCATCCTCGGAGATGATGGCGTCGGTAATGTCCTGCTCCAGATGGCGCAGGGTACAAAGCCCCTGAGCCCTCTGACGAAGAAGGGGCGTGTTGTCTCGCTCGGTCACCAGGGCGTCCCGGGCGGCGCGGGAGGCCCGCAGCAGCTCCGCTACGCTGAGCAGGGCCGCGGGAGACAACACCGCCCCCTTGTCCGCCAGAACCAGGAAGGGCCGCACATCGGAGAAGGCTACCATGGGATGCCCGCCGATATATCGCAGCACCACCGCTGCCTCCTCGGTCTCCTGCTGCCACAGACGGATCTCCGCCATATCGCAGGAGGGCAGGAGTGCCCGGCAGCGCTCGGCCCCCAGCTCCGTCAGGGCCTTCCCGGCCAGCTGGTCACGGATTTTTGTGAACTCCAGCACCCGGAGGGTTCTCTCTTTCATCATCACGGTTTCCTCAATCATTCAGTCAGTTCATTCTACCGGCCGAAGCCAATGTCCGGCGGTGGCCCTTCGCCCTTCACCCTCGCCCCTGATGGCGCGGACGGCCTCGGTCAGCGTGTCGCCGGTCTCGTCGGTCAGCTCGCACACCGGGGTATAGCCCGCCGTCCTGGCCCGGGCAAGGTTGTCCGTGGGCAGCGTGTTCATCAGCCGCACCAGGCAGCCCTCCGGCAGGCGCTGGCGCAGGAGCGGAAAATCGTAGCCCTTGCGGTCGGTGAGGGCCGTCCCCGCCAGGGCCCGGGGATCGCCCAGATCGCACAAGGCGCATCCGGCATGGCCGTGGTCAAAGTTCAGGGCCGTTCTGGCCGGGCAGTGGTGCAGCAGCATCAGCTGCGTCCGCCCCCAGGCCGGAACCGCCATCGGCGGCCCGCCCGCCGTCAGCCGCGCCAGCTCCGCCCCGGAGCATTCAGGGGACGCTGTAACAAAATCGCAGCCCGCCTCCAGCAGGAACCGCATCGCCTGCCGGTTCATCACCGGGATGCCCATGCCCGCGCCGTAAGGCAGCGGCCAGGTCAGGCCCAGCTGGCCCACGTTGTTCAGCACCACACCCGCCAGGCGCTCCCGGTGGCGAATCACAAAATCGTGAAGCACCCTCAGCGTGGCTTCCTCGCACACCATAGGCAGCTGGAACCACAATCCCTCCGGCAGCCGGGGCAGCGTGTTTTCGAGGGCTTCCGGGCGGAAATCCTCAGGATACCACACCAGCCGCAGACCCGTCTTCGCGGCAGCGGCGGCCTGCTCCGCCGTGCGGACAATCACCATCCCCGGCACATCTCCGGCGGCCAGCGGGGTCTCAGGCAGGTCGTATTCCTCCGCGGGAGAATGGGCAAAAGCCGCGATGCGAGCCTCTGCCAGTCGATCGAGAACCTCCCGGCGCAGGGCGTTGAGCGCGGACACCGGCACGAAAGCCTGATCGGTCACAACGGTAAGCCTGTCCAGTCGGAAGGCCGTGTCAGCGGTTCTGTCCAGGCTGCGGCGGGCATCTTCCTCGGTCATGGCGCGGCTGCGGGCGGGGGAGACAGGCTCCCCGAAAGCCGTGATCGCGCTGGCGCCGTCCGTGGCCATCAGGGTCAGCGGCTGACCTGGCAGCGCCGTCAGCGTCATGGCAATAGGTATGGTCGGCAAGGGCAGCGCTCGGGCCCGATTGAGCTGCGCCGCGTCCGTTAGTCGAAACACCTGGTTCCCGGCCTTCACCCGCATGTCCGGGCGCAGGCGAAGCACCGCCACGCCCCCCGCCGGAACCTCCTTGCCCGCGTACACCATTTCCTGATCCGTGCCGCCGCGGAATTGCAGGCCATCGCCGTCATGCAGCGGCAGGGAGACCCGCACCCGGGCCAGATTGCCCGCCACGGCCTCCACCGTACCGATGGCCACGCCGCCATGGTTCACCCGCTCCCGGCAGATGACCCCCGCGTCCTCCGCACCCATGGCATAGCCTTCCATGAAGCCGCCCCGCTGGAAAATCTGCAAAAGCTCCTGCCGCTCCGCCGCGTCCGCCTTACGGAAGCGCCCCTGCTCGACGGCCTCCATGGCGCTTCGGTAGCTGCCCGCCACCGTCGCCACATATTCCGGCCGCTTCAGCCGTCCCTCCAGCTTCACGGACGCCACTCCGGCCAGGGCCAGCGCATCGAGATGATCCCGCAGGCATACGTCCCGGGGAGAAAGCCATGCCGCCGTCTCGCCCCGGTAGACATAGGGCAGACGGCAGGGCTGGGCACAGCGGCCCCGGTTGCCCGACCGTCCCCCCAGCACGGAAGAAAACAGGCATTGCCCGCTGACGGCCACGCACTGAGCCCCGTGGCCGAACACCTCGATCTCGATGCCCTCCCTTGCGCACAGGCGAATCTCATCCAGGCGGCATTCCCTTGCCAGCACGGCGCGGGTTATGCCCTGCTCCCTGCACCAGCGAACGCCCGTGGCATTGTGGATGGCCATCTGGGTGCTGGCGTGGATGGGCAGCGCGGGAAAGTGCCGCCGGGCCAGGCGCAGCACGCCCAGATCCTGCACCAGCACGCCGTCCACCGGGATGGAGGCCAGCAGCCGCAGCACGTCCAGCACGCCGTCCAGTTCGCTGTCCTTGATGAGGGTGTTTACTGTGACATGCACCCGCACATGATGCAGGTGCGCGAAGGCCACGGCCTCCCGCAGGGCCGCCTCGTCAAAGTTGCCCGCACCCGCCCTGGCCGAGAAGGCCGCGTAGCCCAAATAGACCGCGGTGGCGCCTGCGGCCACGGCACGGTCAAGGGCTTCACGATTACCAGCGGGGGCGAGCGTCTCCATCATACCTGCGGCTCCTTGTCACTGGCCCTTGCGGGCTTCCTCCAGCTCCCGGCGCACGTTCATCAGTTCCCGGCGCAGTCGGCTGTTTTCGTCATGGCTTTTCATCAGTTCATCGGCAATGTTGATGGAGGTCAGCACCGCCGCCTTATCCACGGGCAGGCGGGTCGCCAAGACGGTCTCGCTGATTTTGCGGTCCACATACACCGCCACGCGGTTCATGTACTCCGGCGGCTCCGAGGACACCAGCGTATACTCCTTCCCCGCCACGCGGACGGTTGTCTTCTGCTTGACCAATTCGCTTCCCCTCCTTCAAAAAGCGCAGACGGAGCCCCATCGCCCTGTCTGCGCCGGATAACCATCTTACATCTGCTCGAAGGGATACACCTGACCGAAGGTTTCCACGCGGATGGACTTCATCACCTGGGGGGTCAGCGGCTTATCCCGCATATCCCGCTTGGTGCTGACGATGCTGTCCGCCACGTCCATGCCTTCCAGCACCTTGCCGAAGGCGGCGTACTGGCCGTCCAGGTGCGGGCTGTCGCTGGTCATGATGAAGAACTGACTTCCGGCGGAGTCAGGCATCATGCTGCGGGCCATGCTCAGTACGCCATAGGTGTGCTTCAGGGGATTATTGACGCCGTTCATGGCGAATTCGCCCTTGATGCTGTAACCGGGGCCGCCCACGCCCACGCCCTTGGGATCGCCGCCCTGGATCATGAAACCGGGAATGACCCGGTGGAAAATCAACCCGTCATAGAAGCCGCTGTTGGCTAGGGCGACAAAATTGCCCACGGACTGGGGGGCTGTCTCCGGGTACAATTCGCCCTTCATTTCCCGACCGTCTTCCATGGTGATAACAAAGGTAGGATTCTGCGCCATGTTCTTGCTCCTTTCTTGCTCCGTGCCGCTCGCGGCGCGAAGACCCGACAAACAAAATCATTATACCAGCAAAGGATTCTCCGCGCAAGCCCAGCCTTCCTGCATATCCTATGCGGCAGGCGGCGCTCCCTATGCGGGCAGCGTGCCGCGGGGCGCCGCAGAGGCGGCGGCTTTTCTAACCGGACTACACGCCATAGCACGGCGCCATCACCCACTGCCAGCCGTTGCAGACGTTCAGCAGGAACAGTCCAACGGCCAGCGCCGTCGCCATCCCTCCGGCGGCGGGGCTCCATCGGCGGCGCAGCCCGTAGGGCGCCGCCAGGGCCAGGGCCGGGAAAACCAGCACCGGCAGGGTATAGCGGGGCTGCATACCCTGCACTGCGTCCATACCGGGAGGCGTGGTGACCATATACTGGCTTCCGATGAGCGCCAGAACCGGGAGGAAGCCCAAGACCGCCAGGGCAGCCCTGCGGCCGGCTATCAGGCACAGGCCTCCCTCTGCCTCCCCGGCGGTGCACAGGGTGCTGAGCACCACCACCGCCAGCAGCAGCGCGGAGACCATGTGATTGGCGCCCATGCCGCACCAGAAATCCGCCGCCTGGCCGTACAGGGCGGGAACCTCCCGCAGAATGTAGCGTCCCAGGACGCCAAGGGCCGCGCCGGGATTATTCAGCACATAGGCCAGCTGCCCGGCGGAATCCGTATCGTCCGTGCGCGGGTCACCGGCCATCAGGTCGTCATAGGCTCCCATGAGCAGGCTCAGCAGGCACATGACCATCGCCAGCACGGCAAAGGCCCTGAAGGCCGCGCTTCGCCTGCCGCTGGCGAACTTTGTCCGTGGAAGCAGCCAGACCATGAGGATCAGCAGGCTGTACGCCGGTTTGGCCAGGGTGCCCAGGCATAAAACCGCCATCAGCGTGATCGCCCGGACGCCTGTCAGACGGCGATTGGGCGCGTCCAGCTCCTCCAGCAGCAGCGCCGCGCCCAGCAGCACATAGCTGACCACCGTGCCGTCGTAGGACATGCTGGAAGCCAGCCATACGCAGGTAGGCAGCACCGCCAGGGTCAGGAAGGTCAGCTTGTAGCGGGGCGCGTGCTTGACCGCCAGTGCGCTGACCGCCGCCTGGGCGAGCACCGCCAGCATATTCGCCATACGAAAAATCCAGCCGTCCCCCAGGCGGAGGAGCCTGCCGATAACCGCCCCCAGGACATAGGGCACATAACCAAAGAGCCAGGTGGTATAGGTAAACAGATAATCCGCCCAGGTGACGCTTTCCAGCCCGGCAAGCAGCAGAATTTTCTCCCGATGGACGCCCTCATCCCAGGTGGACAGGGGCATCGCCGGACGTGTCAGCACCAGCATCATCCCCGTGGAAAGAAGGATAGCAAAGCATACCCGATGCCAGGCGACCTTTTTCCGCGTCAGCAGCCAGGCAAGCCACACCGCTCCCCAGCCCACGGTGAGTCCGAAAAACAAAAGCGGCAGGTTGAGCGCAGCGCCCCCGCGCAGAAGCAGGCAAACGGCGGGTTCACCGTCCTCCCACTCCCACGCCACCGCCGCCACAGGGACACAGAGCGCCGCTATCAGCGCCGCCGCCGTCACCAGAAGCAGCGCCGTCAGCACCAGCCATTTCTCATACCGACGCATGGACATCGCGCTCCTTCCCGCTTTCCCCCGCCGGCGTCAGGGCCAGCAGCAGAAGCAGCAGGCCTGAAAAGCCCGAGGCGGCGGTGTACACCGTTTTAACCTGAGAAACCCGAACCCCGGCGGCTTCGCCATCTCCCAGGAAGCTGACCTGCCCCGTACCCTCCACGGACAGCGCGAGCGCGCTCTCCCGAACGGGGATAGGCGTTTCCAGCGTCAGCTTCACACGTCTGTGGCCCTTTGCCTTCTCCAGGGAAAAGGACTGGGCCGCGACAGTTTCCTCGCCCTGCATCAGCGCCATCTGAAGCGTCAGCTCCCTGGCCTCCTTCACATTGGACAGCACCACGCTGACGCCGCTGATCCTGCCGGTCTGCCCCAGGGGAATGACCCAGGTCTCGCCGGGCGTCAGCATGGCCGTAGCCTTGCGTCCCTCATGGATGTCCTCAAGGCTGGTCTCCATCCGTGGGTTGAGCAGCGTCAGGGCCAGGAACAGCAGGCCGACCGCCGTCAGCAGAATCCGCAGCAGCAGGGTTTTCTTCACAGTCCATTCCCCCCTCCTCAAGGAACAGCGTCCGCTTCCGGGCGATCATTTCCGCCACCCGCTCCGTGTACAGCTCGATGTTGCTTACGTTGGGGCTGCGGCCGATGTGGCCCTCATCGGGATAAATTCGCTTGGAAATGCCGCCCGCGCCCAGGGCCAGGATATGGGTATTCTCCTCCATGATGTCCACGTTGTACTGACAGGCGTGGCCCGGCAGCGCGTAGCCCACGTTCTCCTGGTTCCCGGCCATGTACTTCTGCCGATAGAGATAATACGGCTGAAGGCCCAGCCTCCGGGCCGTATCAAGACCCATGCGCACCATGGCCGCGGCAGTCTCGCCGTCGGGCAGCGGCGCGCTTTCCAGGTGCAAACGGCTGGATCGCTTAATGGCCAGGGTGTGGACGGTGAGGCTCTCCGGCTTCAGGCGCAGGGCCGCTTCCATGGTACGGGCAAAGTCCGCCGTATCCTCGCCGGGAAGGCCCGCGATCACGTCCATGTTGATATGCCCCACGCCCTCCGCCCGAGCCATGGCGTAGGCCTCCTCCACCTGAGCGGCGGTGTGCCCTCGGCCAATGACCCGCAGGGTGCGGTCGTTCATGGTCTGCGGGTTGATGCTGATGCGCCCCACCCCGGCCGCGCGGATGGCCCGCAGCTTCCCCGGCGTGATGGTATCCGGCCGCCCGGCCTCCACCGTATACTCCATGGCGCCGGGGTACAGAAGCATCATTTTGTCCAGCAGCCGGGCAAACTGCGCCTCGTTCAGGGAGGTGGGCGTTCCGCCGCCCACATACACCGCCCGAAGGCGCTTGCCCGTGTCCTTCAGAAGCGCCGCCCCGGCCTCCATCTCCCGGAACAGGGCGGTCAGGTAGGGCTCCACCAGCTTTCCCCGGCCGATCTCCCCGCTGGAGAAGGAGCAGTAGGTGCAGCGGGTAGCGCAGAAGGGGATGCCGATGTACACGTCCATCCAGCCGTCCCCCGGCGGCGGGAGCTGCCGCTGCACATGGACGATTTCCCGCAGCAGCGACGCTTTCTCCGAGGTGACGTCGAACCGGCGGATCAGCGCGTCCGCGGCAGCCTCCGCCGAAAGGCCGTCGGCCATGGCCTCGTAGATCAGGTGAGTGGGACGGATGCCCGTCAGGCTGCCCCAGGGCGGGTGAACGCCGGTGGTTTCCCGGCAGAGATCATACAGCGCCTGCTTGCATAACCGCCGCGCGGCCCGCTTGCGGTGGAGCGTTTGAAGCCGCTCATCCGCCTCCTCCGGGGGGATAGGCACAGACAGGCAGCTTTCCCGCGTCCCGGCCCGAACACGGCAGACGTAATTCCCCGCGTCCTCCGCCGCCTGCCAGGTGAAGCGCAGGCTTCGCGTGCTTTCTTCTTGTCCTTCCCCTTCCTGGACATTTTCTTGCCCGCCTTCCGGCCAGCAATCGTCTGAAATGCCGAAAAGCCGGGTGATGTTCATCAGCTCCGGCTGGATATTTTGCAGATAAGCGGTCAGTTCGTTCATGCTACGCCTCATGTCCGGGATAGATGGTCATGGTCTGGGCCAGGGGCCGCACACGCGCCAGGGAGCGCTGCAGCTCGGCCTCGCTGCCTCCGGGCAGGTCGGTTCGGCCCCAGCCGGTGTGGAACATGGTATCCCCCGTGAACAGCCCCGCCTCCGTCTGATAACAGACGCTGCCGGGGGTGTGGCCGGGGGTATGCAGCACCGTGAAGTCGATGCCGGCGCAGGTGAGGCGGTCGCCGTCCCGCACCAGCGTATCCGCCATAGGGGCGGTAACGGCTGCGCGGATCATCCAGCTGGCATTGCGCTGGGGATCGCTGAGCAGCGGCGCGTCCAGACGGTGGACGATGAGCCGCGTCCCCTCCGCCTTCAGCGCCGCCACGCCGCCGATATGGTCAAAATGCCCGTGGGTGAGCAGGATGTCCGTGATGCGCCGGCCTTCCGCCGCGTCGCGAATGCGTTCAGGCTCCGCGCCCGGGTCGACAACCGCGCAGTCCGCCCGGCCCTCCCGCCACAGCAGGTAGCAGCAGGTGCCCAGCATGCCCACGGGGACGGTCTTGATTCGAATGTCGTCCATGGCGCGTCCCTCCTGTCAAAAGGTTTTGGCGGAATCCATCAGGATGGTCACGGGGCCGTCGTTGACCAGGGCCACCTGCATCTCCGCCCGGAACCGCCCCGTCTCCACCCGCAGGCCCTGAGCCCGCCAGGCGGCGATGAGCTGCTCGTAGCGCGCGTTGGCCTCCTCGGGCCTTGCCGCCTGGATGAAGCTGGGTCTCCGGCTGCCCCGGGCATCCCCATAGAGGGTAAACTGGCTCACGGCCAGGATGTCCCCGCCCACATCCTTGAGGGAAAGGTTCATCTTGCCCTGGTCATCCTCGAAGATGCGCAGGTTGGGCACCTTGTCGGCCATGTACTTCACGTCCTGGTCGCCGTCATCCGCGCACACGCCCACCAGCACCATCAAGCCGCGCCCGATGGCGCCCACCGTCTCGCCCTCCACTGTCACGGAGGCGTTTGTTACCCGCTGAATCACACAGCGCACAGGCTCACTCCCTTCCGGGTGTCCGCAAAGCGGGCATGCCGCTCTGCCAATTTATTGGAGCGCAACCGCTTTTCTCCCGGCCGTCCATTCATGTTCAGGCAGCGACTCCTGCCGAAAGCAGGCAAATCGCCGTGCCGGGGCTTCGTCCGTTTGGCCGCCCGCAAAGGAGGCTCTCCGGTTATTGATTGACAGTCCGCCGTCAGCCCTGGGTACGAAAAACATCAATGACGTCCGTCTTGCGCCGGAGCTGCTTGATCACCTTGTCCATCTGATCGCGGGACTTGACCTCCAGCACCAGCTTGATGGTGGAGGTGCGGGTTTTGTCATCCACCTGGGCGGAGATAGCCTTGATGGGCACGTTCATCTCCCCGATGTAGGTGGCGACCTCGCCCAGCAGACTCACATGGTCGTAGGCCACCACCTTGATGGAGGCCGCGAAGGAGCCCGTGTCCGTATCCGCCCAGGCTACGTTCACCCGGCGTTCTTTTTCGCCGTTGATGGCGTTGACGCACTCCGCCTTGTGGATCGTCACGCCCCGGCCCCGGGTGATGTACCCGACGATCTCATCCCCCGGCACAGGGGAGCAGCACTTGGCAAAGCGCACGGGGATGTCCATATCCTCATTGCCGGGGAGGATGATGCCGTGGTTGGTCTTGGCCGCGGTGGACGCGCGGCTGTGCTGCTCCACCGTGGGCAGCTCCTCGAGCTTCGGGGCCTGCGCCGCCTGCTGCGCGCGCTGCTCGTCCATCAGGCGGGTCACAACGTACATGGCTGCCATGCCGCCGTAGCCCACCGCGCCGTAGATATCCTCCATGTACTGGAAGCCGTACTTGCGCAGCATCCCGTCGTAGAACTCCGGCTTCACCACGTCGGACATGGCCACGCCCCGACGCTTGCACTCCCTTTCCACCATGGACTTGCCCAGCTCAATATTCTCTTCCTTCAATTCCTTTTTAAGGAACTGGCGAATCTTTGCCTTGGCCTGGGGAGTTTTGCAGATGCGCAGCCAGTCGCTGGAGGGACCTTTGCAGGAGGCGGAGGTCATGATCTCCACCCGGTCTCCTGTCTCCAATGGCGTATCCAGGGGAACGATTTTGCCGTTGACCTTGGCGCCCACGCATTTGTTGCCCACGGCGCTGTGAATGCGGTAGGCGAAATCCAGGGGCGTGGCACCCTTCACCATGGAAACCACGTCGCCCTTGGGGGTAAAGAGGAAGACCTCCTCGGAGAACAGATCGGTTTTGAGGGTGTCGATAAACTCCTTGCTGTCACGGGTTTCATTCTGCCAGTCGAGAATCTGCCGCACCCAGTAGAGCTTGTTGTCCAGGTCGTTGCCGCCCGCCGCACCCTCCTTGTAGCGCCAATGGGCCGCGATACCGTATTCGGCCACGCGGTGCATCTCCCAGGTACGGATCTGCACCTCAAAGGGGAAGGGCATCTTCCGTCCGCCCACCACCGTGGTGTGCAGGGACTGGTACATGTTTCCCTTGGGCACGGAGATGTAATCCTTGAACCGACCGGGAATCTGGTTCCAGAGGGTATGGACGATGCCCAGCACCGTGTAGCAGTCCGGGATGGTGTCTACCAGCACGCGGATGGCGATGAGATCGTAAATCTGGTCAAAGGGCTTGTTCTGCAAGACCATTTTGCGATAGATGGAGTAAAAATGCTTGGGCCGCCCGTCAATGTCGTAATGGATATGCTGCTCGTCCAGCTTGTCCGAAAGCTCGGAGATGACCATGCGGATGTTCTCCTGGCGCTCGGAGCGCTTCTGGCCCACCTTCTGCACCAGGTTCTGGTAGCCCGCCGGGTCGATGTATCGAAGGGAGAGATCCTCCAATTCCTGCTTGATGGCGTACACGCCCAGGCGATGGGCCAGGGGAGCGTAAATTTCCAACGTTTCCCGGGCGATGGCCACCTGACGCTCGGCCCGCTGGAACTTCATGGTGCGCATGTTGTGCAGGCGATCCGCCAGCTTGATAAGCACCACGCGGATGTCCTTGCTCATCGCCAGGATCATCTTGCGCAGGGACTCGGCCTGGGCCTCCTCCTTGTCGGCAAAGTCCAGCCTGTTCAGCTTGGTCACGCCGTCCACCAGGTGGGCGACCTCCTCGCCGAATTCCTGGCGGATGGTATCCAGGGTGATGCCCTCGCAATCCTCCACCGTATCATGCAGAAGGCCGGCGGCAATGGTGGGCGGGTCGATCATCAGCTCCGTCAGAATGCTGGCTACAAAGCAGGGGTGAATAAAATAGGGCTCGCCACTTTTGCGCTTCTGCCCGGCGTGGGCCTGCTCGGCAAACTTGTACGCCTTTTCGACCAGCTGGCAGCCGTCGCCGGGGGTATATTTCTGCACCCTCGCCAGCATTTGATCCATAGGCATCGCTTCATAAACGGAATACGGCACCGCGGCCTCCTTTCCAGCCGGACGGCATGCGCCTCCGGCCTTGTTCGTTCCATATCAGCCCCGCAGGTAGCGGATCACGGCGCTGTCCGCCATGCTGCACTTCACCGGCGGCAGCAGGCGCAGGGCAAAGGGCTCCAGGGAAAATTCCGCCAGCTTCACCTGATGGAAGGCGGTCAGCCCCGTGAGCACCTGGGCCTCCGTGAGTCCGGTATCCCGGGCCAGCGCGGCCAGCGCCAGGTTCCCACCCACCCGAAGCCGCCGGTACAGCGCCCGCAGCGGCTCGTCCGGGAGCGCCAGGGAGGCTATCTGCGCCGCCATGGCCGGATTAGCCCGCAGGCACTTCAGCCGCGCCCGAGGGCACTTCGCCTGAATAGCCGCCGCCTCCCCGGGCAGCACGTCGCCGTCCAGCAGCACAATCTCCTGCCATACATCCCGTAGCCGGGACAGATCCGGCGCGCAGAGCACCGTATTGAAGGCGCGCTCATCCCGCACCGCGCCCACCGCCACATCCGCGCCGCCATCCACCAGGAAGGCCGCCGCCCGCTCCCGCTCGTGAGCGATGAGCAGCACGCCCCGACCGGGCTTCATCAGCTTTTTCACCGCGGCGGAGGTCGTTGTCGGCAGGGGCTCGGGAATCTTGATATTATTCGCCGCCAGCGCCACTATCTCCTGCAAAAGCCCCCGGAAAAGCGCCTCCGGGCCGGGGAGGGCGGCGAAGCCCTCCGCCGGGCGCATGGCCTGCACCTGCAACTGCGCCGTCACTCGACCCATGAATTCGTTGCGCTCGGGGGTAAACACCGCGTCCACCCGCTCCAGCCCCGCCTCCGCCATATCTCCCATGGAAAAAGCGATGCCGTCCCGGACGGAATCGCCGTCCAGCAGGGACAGCTTCAGGTGCTGCCGTTCCCGACCCACCCGGCGCATCAGCTGCACCTGGCCGTCCCGCAGGAGGAACACCGGAGACGGATTGCCGTAGCCCGTGGGCTGAAGCAGCTCCAGGCGGTCGATGAGCTCCAGATTGACCTGGCTCAGAGGCAGGGGCAGATCGTACTCCTTGGCGGGAATATAGCAGGCCGGGTCGCAGTTTTCCCGGATGGCCAGGTTCAGCCGACGACGCAGCTCGGGCACCCATTCCGCCTTCATGGTCAGTCCCGCCGCCTGCTCGTGCCCGCCAAAGCGAAGGAACAAATCCTTGCAGGTGGATAGCATGGCGTGGATGTTGACCCCCGGAATAGAGCGGCAGGAGCCTACCGCCACATCCTCCTGCCGGGACAAAACAATGGTAGGGAAATGATAGCGCTCGCAGATGCGCCCCGCCGCCAGACCGATGACGCCGCTGTTCCAGCCTTCCCCCTGGACGATGATGATCCGATCCTCGTAAAAATCCACCGAGGTGCGGATGGCCGCCAGCGCCGCCTGGGTGATCTCCTGCTCCAGCGCCTGACGCTGCTGGTTGTTCTGCTCCAGATGAGCGGCGATGCGCTCAGCCTCCTCGGCGTCCCGGGTGGTCAGCAGGATCACGCCCTGGGAGGCATCCTCCAGGCGGCCGCCGGCATTGAGCCGGGGGGCCAGACGGAAGCCAACATGCCCGGCGTTCACCGGCGGGGTGACGCCGCCGAGCAGCATCATGGCCTTCAGCCCAGGGCGGGCGGTCTCGGCCATCATCCGCAGTCCCTCCTTGACGATGACGCGGTTCTCATCAATCAGGGGTACGATGTCCGCCACGGTAGCCAGCGCCGCCAGCTCCAATCGGCGGGTAACGGCCTCCATGCCCAGGAGCGCCTGGGTCAGCTTCAGGGCCACCCCCGCGCCGCACAGCCGCCGGAAGGGATAGTCCCCCAGAAGGGGATTGAGCACCACGTCGGCAGGGGAGGGGGTATCCGCCAGCTGGTGGTGGTCGGTGACGATCACCGTCATGCCCAGCATCTGCGCCAGCCTGACCTCCTCATGGTTGGTCACGCCGCAGTCCACCGTGATGAGCAGGCGGTGATCCTCCGCCATCCGCCGCACGGCCTCCTGGTTCAGACCGTAGCCCTCCCCGTGGCGGCTGGGAATGCGGAAGTCCGCCTTCACCCCCATGTCCGAAAGGGTCTCCAGAAGGATGGATGTGGCGCACACGCCGTCCACGTCATAGTCGCCGTAAATGATGACTGGCGCGCCTTCCGCCGCCGCCTCACGGATCAGCCGCACCGCCTTGTCCATCCCCGGCATCAGCAGGGGATCGTGCAGCTGACTCAGATCGGGGTGAAGGAAGCGCTCGGCCTTCTCCAAAGTATCCACACCCCGGCTGCGCAGCAGGGTGGACAGCCACAGCGGATGATCCCCAAGGGGCTGGGCATTGTCCGCGCCCCGGCGGATGAATTGCAGCATGAGCTTTCCTCCTCTTTGGTGCTGACGGCGGCATTGTCCGCGAGGTTCCACTGTACGCATAAAGCGGAGGAACCGCCCTCAGGCAGGTTCCTCCGCTCAGGGTGTCGAAAAAGAGGCAAAGCCGCTTTTTTCATGGGGCTTCGCCCCGCCTCCCCGCGCGCCCTCAGCGGCTGTGCGGGAAAGCTTTTTCTGCCGTAAAAGCGCAAAATCGCCATACAGGGACTGGGCCCCGTCTTAACGCCCCGTAGAGGCTCGCCGATTTTCGGTCAGGCGCCAGAGAACCTGGGGCCCTCTGGCGCCACGTTCCGCTTCCAACGACAATCTGATGGAGACGCGGCCTGGATTACTTGGCCGCCTTCTTCGCCTTGGGAGCGCGCTTGTTTTCCTCCAGCGCCGCCCAGATGTAACCGTTAATCATGTTGGCGCTGTATACGCCCGACAGGATGCCGACGATGATGGGCAGGGCGAATTCCTTGATGGCGTCCACACCCAGCACATACAGGGCCACAATGGTAATCAGCGTCGTCAGGGTGGTGTTGATGGTACGGCCCAGGCACTCCTTGACGGAACGGTTCACCACGTTTGCGCGGGCATCCGAGGGCATCTTCTTGGCATTCTCGCGAATGCGGTCGAAGATGACGATGGTGTTGTTGATGGAATAGCCCACGATGGTCAGCATGGCCGCGATGAAGGAGGAGTTCATCTGGATGACGGAACGAAGCAGAACCATGAAGGACAGCATCATCAGCACGTCATGCAGGAGGCCCGCCACAGCCGCCACGCCGGAGTTGAAGTCAAAACGGATGGCAATGTAGATCAGCATCAGCACGGAAGCCAGCAGCACGGAGACGATGGCGTTCTGCAGCAGGGTCGCGCCAGCCACGGGGCCAACGTAGTTCACCTCGCCTGCGGCAACCATGTTGGGATACTTCTCCATCAGGCCCGCCTGGAAATTCTCCTGTACGCCCTGGACGCCTTCTTCATCCACGCTCTTGATGCGGATGTTCACCTCGTCACGGTTGGCACCTTGCACCGTCAGGGTATAATCGCCCACGCCCATGTCATTGAGCACGGCGCGCAGATCCTCCTGGTCAAATTCGCCGCCCATGCTGTACTGCATGGACAGACCGCCCGCAAAGTCGATGCCCAGGTTGATGCCCGCGCCAAAAAGGGACATCACCAGCGCCACCGCCATGATGGCGGCAGAAATCATCAGGCAAATCCTGGAACGATTCTTGATGGCCATTACTGCTCCTCCTTCCGCGCCTGGAGACCGGAGGTGAACAGCTTTGCGTCCATCCGGCCCAGGTTCACAATATTCTTCATCAGGAAGCGCGTCACGACCACAGCGGTGAACATGGAGGTCACCACGCCCAGCAGCAGGGTTTTAGCAAAGCCCTGAATGGAGCCGGTGCCGTAGATCAGCAGCACGATGGCGGCGATCATGGTGGTCACGTTGGCGTCCAGGATGGCGCTCATGGCGTTCTTGAAGCCGGCGCGAACGGAGGCCTTCAGGGGCTTGCCCGCGCGAACCTCCTCATTGAAGCGCTCGAAGATAATCACGTTGGCGTCCACCGCCATGCCGATGCCCAGCACGATACCCGCCAAACCGGGCAGGGTCAGCTGGATGCCGGGAATCACGGCGATGAGGAAGAACAGCACGATGATGTACACGCACAGCGCCCAAGAGGCAACGATGCCGTTGAGGCGGTAGCGCAGAACCATGACCAACATCACCAGCAGGATGCCGATGAAGGCGGCCAGAACGGACGTGGACAGGGCATCGTCGCCCAGGGTGGCGGACACGGTATCAACCTTCTGCTGGGTCAGCACCAGGGGCAGAGCGCCGGACTGAATCTGCGCCGCCACGGTGCGGGCGCGCTCCTCGCCGCCCATGCCGTTAATCACGCCGCTGCCGCCGGTAATGACGGACTGCACGGTGGCGTCCACCAGCACGGCGTCGTCCAGGTAGATGGTGATGTTCCGGCCCAGGAACTCGGCGGTCTTCTCCGCGAAGATGCGGCCGCCCTCGTCATTGAGCTGGAAGGCCACGACGTACTCGCCGTCCTGATAGGCCACATTGGCGGTCTCCACCATGTCGCCGGTCATGAAGGTCACGCCGTCAGGGCCGCGGAAATCCATCTGGGCCGGGGAGCCGATCAGATCCAGCACGGCGCTGGGATCGGTCACGTCGGGGATCTCCACGCGGATGCCGTCGCCGCCGATTCGCTGCACGGTGCTTTCCGCGTAGCCCTTGTCGGTCAAGCGCTGCTGAATGACGCCGATGGTGCCGCTGACCAGGGAATCAAAGTTGGCCTCGCTGTTTTCGGGCCGGGCGGCGGAATACTCGACGAACACGCCGCCGCGCAGGTCAAGGCCCAGGGGCAGGGACGTGGGCCAGGCAGCCGCGTCCGTGGTGGGGAGCCAGGTCTTGAGCTTGTACAGACCGCGGCTGTCAAGGGGCATACCGGTGAAGCCGAGTACGCCGATGACGATGGTCAGCACCAGCATGATGGACAGCGCGATGACGGCCTTGGTTTTGCCGTTCATGCGCTTGCGATTGTTGGACTTCATATCGCTTGCTTCCTCTCCATTCAAAATTGGAAAACCTCATGGACGACCCATCCGGCGCAGCCTATCCGGCCAAAGCCTCCGGGCGGCAGACCGTGTATACCGTGCGTACATAGCTCAAGGCGCCCAAAGGATAGCCGTTGCCATCGCACACCGGGCGGATGACGGGAAGGCCTGCGCGCTCCGCCTGTCCCGAGGCCAGCCGGCGATCAGCCCGCCAGCCTCTGGGCACGACCGTCGCCGTCTGCTGAGCCTGGCCTTCCGCCGAGGGCAGGATGGCCGCCGCTGAGATTGGCACGGGCGACGGCGGGACTTCCGCCGCGTCAGGGCCCTCCACCAGCGCGCCTGCGCCCAGCAAAAGGAGCAGCGCAACGCCTAAGGCCCACAGGCCCCCATGCCGCATTGCCGCTCCCTCCTTTGTCGGACGCGTCGCCGTGCCCGCATACACATATAAGATGATTATAGCGTTTTTGGACATTTTCGTCAAGAAAAAGTCTATTCTCCCCGGGGAACCGGGCGTTTCCCCCAGGCTTCCAGGCCCTGCGCACCCCGCTGGTTTCCTTTTTCTTTCATATCAGATGAGCATATAGCGCTCTGTTACAGGAATTGCGCATGATTCGCGTGAATTCCGATTCTAACAGCCCTTTTGCCACACCGCCGATTTGCATCCAAGAAACCATGGAAGGGGGATTTTTGAATGAAAAATGTAGAATGTATTCTCCATACTCTGGGCGTTGGCCGCCATTACAAGGGCTATGATTTGGCCTGCCACGCAATCCGTTTGGCCATCGACGAGCCGTCGCGCCTGTGCAACATGAAAAAGCACCTTTTCACGCCCATGGCAGCGCTTTTCTGCTGCAACGAGCGTTCCATTGAGCGGAATCTCCGTACCCTGATTCGCCGCGCCTGGGACAACGACCCCGAAGCCATGCGGCAGGCGGCGGGATACCGTCTGTTGTGGTGTCCGTCGGTCAGCGAGTTTCTCAGCTTGATGGTGGACTGCGCCCTGGAAATTCAGCCGCCGCTTGAGGCGAAGCGAAATCGCTGCTGATGCGCGGAACACGCGTGAAACTCGCATAAAACAGGATACCTCACAGCCCATGAAAGCAGGCTTGCCGCCTCCGTGTTCATGAGGCGGTAGCAGGGCTGCCGGCGGAAAACCTGAATTCATGGCGCGAACAGGCGCCGCGGCAGGTTCGCCACTGCGATGTCCTGCCGCGGCTTTTTGTCCCTGCACCCATTGTCACCTTCGCTTTGCCCCTGTGCCCCAGGAACAAAACCAATCCATAGCAAGGAGAACCCGGAAAAAAAACCGTGGAGCGCGACCTATAAGAAACAAAAACGCCATCCAGTGCATTGACTTTACGGTGCAAAACCAGCACAATAGAACCATGTTCCATCATCTGGCCAGGGATGGGACAGCTTCTGTCCTTTCTCCTTTACAAAAGTTAAAAGCCAGAGGGAATCATGATGAAAAGATATGCGCTTGTTTGCTTTACCCTTGTGTTTGTTCTGGCGGCTTCATCGGCCGCCGCCATTCGTATTCCCGCCGACCGCTCGCTGCTCACCGCGGTTCCCTACGCCCCGGCTGCGCCCGGTTACAGCATTTTTGCCACGGAATCCTGTACCTGTCTTGTCCTGGAGGAGCCCCGCCGCCTGGACAGTCTGACCCTGACCGGCAGCGCGGGCTCCGCCCAATACACCTTTTTGCCCCGCGGCGACGACGGAACCGTTTACTCTTGCGACGCGCTTGCCGCTGTTCCCAACACGGGAACCCTGCTGCTGCAATGGTCGGAGCGGGGCGGATACGCCAGCGCCGCTTTGGATCTGGCGGGGCGGGCGTCTGCGAAGATCAGCCTTTCCTACCCTGATCCCGAACCCGACGGCAGCCGGGACAAGACCTACCGGTATGATGGACGGGGAGAGTTAACGGGCCTTGCCGTCGGCGGTGTGGAGCTGGCCTTTGACAGCCAGGGCAGGCTGTCGGCGTACAGCTACACCGCCGATGACGGCGCGCGGGTTCGCTACAAGGGCGACAACTCGCTGGAAAGCATTGTCTATGCCCAGGGCGCATCCTCCTACTTTTACAATCCGGCGGATGGCTGGCAGACCTACGACGTTCTCACGGGCAGGCTGACTCCCTGCGCTGCGCCGTCCGGGGTGGACGCGGCCCATTACCCGGCCTTCGAGCTACAGACGCCGCCGATAACGGCCGCGCCCGCGACCACGCCGAGGCCGTCACCGTCGCCCGGGGAGGGGCCCATGCCCTCTGACGGGCCGGCATCCTCCGAAGCCCCTTCAACGCGGGGGCCTGACGCGCCGCCCCCGACGCCGAGCCCCTCGCCGGAACCAGCCCGGCGGGCGGTCTGGTATGACCGCAACACCGTATGCCTGGCGGGGCTTTCGCTGCGGGAGCTGTGTCCGGAGCGGACGGACAAGTGGTATCCCGTCGTACCCGTTGATCTGACGCGCCAGGGGGTACAGACCTACGACCTGGTGGCCGGCAACCTGTTCATCATAGGCAAGGCGGCGGTGACGATTGAAGGGGACAGGGTAACGGTGACCTACGGGCTGGCAAAGGGCGAGGGGTATATCAAGGACGAGTGCCTGCGGTGGTTCACAGGGCTGGAGGAGATCACGGCGGCGTTTCTGGTTAAGCCGTCGGGCACGGTGGCCTTCGGGGAAACGATCAGCATAGAAAGGGACTTGAAGGGGCGGGAAACGGCGCTGCTGTTCATCCGCAACACGGCAAGCTACCGTCAGCCCTACGATGGGGAGTATTATCTGCCGCGCTATTGGCCGAATCTGCCGTGGAGAGCGGCGGAGAGGGAGACCATGGCGGAGCTGCTGCGCAGGCTGGCTAAGTGACGGCTTACTCTTCTTTGCCCGCAGCCTGCTTTCCGCTTCCGCCTCGGAACATCGGCAGATCATGATGCGCCGGCCGTTGTCTTGCATTCAATGGCGAGGATGACCTGCCTGTCCCGAAACTGACAAAAAATAGCTTTCGCTACTTGCGTTCCCATCATGAGTATGCAATACTACCATTGCGCATTGCTTGACGATCTGATATGCGCCTGATTCGCGAACCATTGACGCTGCCGCCAAGGAGGAAAAAAAGCGATGAATTATATCAACCCGCCCAAGGTTCAGGTTCAAGGCGTCCACCATCGAACCTTTTACAGCCGGATATACAAGCACGACATCGGATACAGCATCTACCTTCCGGACGATGATGCGTCCGGGGACAGGCGGTATCCCGTGGCATACCATTTTCATGGCTGGATGGGCAATGAGTCGTCTGAAATCCAGGCCATGGAAAAGGTGTGCCGCGGCAGGAAAGCGATCACCGTCTTTGTCAATCACGCCCATGTCAACGGCGATGTCAAGGACTTGCCCGTCGCGCCCATGTTCATTCAGGAGTTGCTCCCGCACATCGACAGCCTGTACCAAACCGTATCCTCACGCGAGGGACGAACCGTATCCGGGTTTTCGATGGGCGGCGGCATCGCGGCGCGCCTGGCTTTCCGGTATCCCGATCTCTTTTCCGCGCTCGTCGCATACGCCGGCACCTATCATCATTATTTTCATAAGGATTATCTCACCGTTGGCACACCGGTTGAACAGGCGGCGGAAATTTATCGCACCATGATGCGGGAGGAAAAATTCTTCGACGGCAACGTCCTCTGCGAGGCGTCACGCTATGCGGACAGCATCCGCGGGCAGCTGAAAATCTCCTTGCATGTGGGAACCGGCGACGTGCTGTACTGCGACAACGAAATTCTGCATCTCCATCTGAACGCGCTTCAAATTCCGCACGAATACAGGCTTTTTGAAGGCGCTGACCATGCGCTGGAAAAAATCCTGTAAGTCCCCGGCGCCCCCGCTTCCATCGGGGACGCTGATCCCTGCCATGGGTTTAGCGGAGCGGGCGTATGCCCCCGGGGCTTGGGCGGATCTCTGCCCGGCCCTGCGCAAAAAACTCCCGCCGCCCCGTTGCGGTCAGCGCCAATTTGTGCTATGATAATGAGTAATCACCAATCGTCAGCCAGGCCATGCGCCGATCTGACAGAAGGAGCACGAAGATGGATGTCATTACCACCCTTGAGCTCAAGGATCGCTTGAGTGAGCTTCTGGAACAGACCGTCACCCTGCGGGGCTGGATTCGCAACCACCGCAAGCAGAAGAATATGGGCTTCATTGACTTTTTTGACGGCGCCTGCTTCAAGAATCCCCAGGTGGTGTATGACCAGAATATTGCCGATTTCGATACTGTGCAGACCTTTCATGTGGGCGCGGCCGTCACGGTGACGGGCAAGGTGGTCTCCTCCTACCGGGATCCCTCCACCCCTGAGATTCAGGCAGAAAGCATTATCCTGGAGGGCGACTGCCCCGAGGATTATCCTCTCCAGCCCAAGCGCCACAGCCTGGAATACCTGCGGGAAATCGCGTATCTTCGTCCCCGCACCCGCCTTTTCCAGGCGATCTTCCGGGTAAGGAGCGTGGCCAGCATGGCCATTCACACCTACTTTCAGGAGCGGGGCTATCTCTATGTCCACACACCTCTGATTACCTCCAACGACGCGGAGGGCGCGGGCAACACCTTTATCGTCACCACCCTGCCCCCCGAGGAGCAGAAGGATCCCAGCAAGGATTTCTTCGGCAAGGCCACCTCTCTGGCCGTAACGGGTCAGCTGGAAGGCGAGACCTTCGCCATGGCCTTCTCGAAGATTTACACCTTCGGCCCCACCTTCCGCGCCGAGAACAGCAACACGAAAACCCATGCCGCGGAATTCTGGATGATTGAGCCGGAAATCGCCTTCTGCGACATCCATCAGCTGATGGATATTGAAGAGGACTTCCTTCAATATCTGGTGCAGACGGTGCTGGAGAAGTGCCCGGACGAGCTGGAATTCCTGGACAAGTTCAACGGCGGCGGTCTTCTGGAAAAGCTGCGGACCCTGGCGGTCTCCGGCGCGGCCCGCATCACCCACGAGGAGGCCATCACCATCCTGCGCAAGGTGAAGGATCGCTTCCAGTTCGAGCCCAAGTACGGCGAGGACACCGCCAAGGAGCATGAGAAGTACCTCACCGAGGAATACTTCCATTCGCCGGTGTTTGTATATAACTGGCCCAAGGACATCAAGGCCTTCTACATGTACCAGAACGATGATGGCAAAACGGTGGCCGCGGTGGATCTTCTAGTGCCCGGCTCCGGCGAGCTGATGGGCGGCTCCCAGCGCGAGACTCGGCTGGATCTGCTTTCCGCCCGCATGGACGAGCTGAATATCTCCAAGGAGTCCATGTACTGGTACCTGAACCTGCGCCGCTACGGCGGATGCACCCACTCCGGCTTCGGCATGGGCTTCGAGCGGCTGCTGATGTACCTCACGGGGGTGGAGAACATCCGCGATGTCATCCCCTACTGCCGAACCCCCATGAACTGCGAGTTCTGACAATCAAACGCACGCAAGAAAAGCCTTTCTGCGTGCGTTTTTCCATCAACGGGCCTTTCACCCGGCAAAGGAGAGGTCGTCTATGGCAAAGAAAAAGAACGTGCTTTTCCACGCTATCACACGCTACATTGTGGGCACCCTGGCGGCAGCGCTGCTGCTGGCGGTGTTCTACCTGGCCGTCATCCTGGGGCAGCCCCAGGAAAGCGAGGACATCATTGCCCGCGCTGATCCCAACCAGCCGCTGCTGGCCGCCTCTCCGGCCGTCAGCATTACGGATGAGGGCCAGCTCGATCTGCTGGCGGAGGCTTTTCCGGCGGCGCTGCTGCGCCCCATGAGCGGCAGCGGGCTGAACTTCATATCCGGCGCCAGCTATGATACTGCCTACGAAAACGGCTTCGCCCGGCGAGTGGCGCTGACCTATCAGACAGCTGAGGGCCTGGTCATGACCGTGGAAAGCATCTATCCCGCCCGGGCGCTGGCGCTATTGCCCAAGGGAGCGTATCACCTGGCGGCCATTGCCGGACAACCGCTGGCCGGCATGTCCTCCGTGCGCATGGAGGATGGGTCAACGATCCGCCTTCACGCCCAGAGCGAGACCGGCCTGTACAGCCTCACCGTGCCGATGATGGAATCGTTGGATTTGGCGGCGCTGACGCGGTCGCTGCAGTTGTTTGAAGGAACGTGAAGGGACAGGGCCTCTGGAAGAGGCCGCGGACAGAGGCTGCGCGACGCGCCCTTGCAGGGGAGACCGAAGGTTTCCAAAGGGCGATCGGAAAGCCCTTTGCCTGCCCCGCAGGGTGAAACCTTTGGTTACCCTTTTACAATAAAATTCGTTTCTTTTAAGACTTTGCTGTATCATGGCCCTATTTTCTCCACGGAGGTATTTGCGTCCTTGCAAGACTACGGGCAATAAAGGCTGTACTTTCTCCTCGGAGATCGTACAGCCTTAAGGTTTTGCAGCCCCACAAAGTGTGACTCCCTTCACAATCAGGCTCTCTCCCCGCTGTCAAAAGGCACGAAAAATCCCACCCGCCGAAGCGAGTGGGATCAATTGATTTATTCTGTTTCCCGCCTTCAGGCGATGGTGGCCTTGATGCGGCGCACGCCAGCGGAGGAGCTTTCCTCCTTCTGAATCCTGAAGGAGCCCAGGTCGCCGGTGTTCTCGGCATGGGGGCCGCCGCAGATCTCGAAGGAATACTGGCCCATCTTGTAGGTACGAACCTTCTCGCCGTACTTGCTCTCAAACAGGCCGATGGCGCCCTTGGCCTTGGCCTCGGGCACGGTCATTTCCTCGCACACCACCGGCGCCTTGGCCTGAATGGCCTCGTTGACCAGCTTTTCGACCTCCGCCAGCTCCTCGGGGGTCACTTTACGGCCAAAAGAGAAGTCGAAGCGCAGTCGCTCGGCAGTAATGTTGGAGCCCTTCTGGGCCACCTCGTCGCCCAGCACCTTGCGCAGGGCAGCATGGAGCAGATGGGTGGCGGTGTGCAGCTTGGCCGTCTGCTCGCTGTGATCCGCCAGGCCGCCCTTGAACTTCTGATCCGCGCCCTGATGGCTCAGCTCCTGGTGCTTCTTGAACCGCTCGGCAAAGTCGGCTTCATCCACGGTGAGGCCCTTCTCCGCCGCCAGCTCAATGGTCATCTCAATGGGGAAGCCGTAGGTATCGTACAGCTTGAAGGCGCTGCGGCCATCCAGCACGTTCAGCGTACTCAGGCGATGTTCAAGGGCTGCCTTCAGGGCCGCGCCGTCGCCCGCGTTCGCGGCCTCGATGATGGGCAGCATATCGGGGGAGGGCCGGAGCTTCTTGGTCTTGGCGTTCTCCTGGGCGCAGGCCACGCTGTCCTCCGCCGCCAGGATGCCCTCCAGCAGGGCCTTGGTAGCCACCGTGCTGCTGTACACCTTCTCAAATTCCTTTTCGCCCTGGCGCAGGGTGCGGGCAAAGCGGGCTTCCTCCAGCTTCAGCTGCTCCAGAACGAAGGCGCTGTTCCGCCGCAGCTCGGGGTAAACCGCCTCATATTGGTCAATGATGACCTGGGCAATCTGCGCGGTGAAGCCCTCGGCCATGCCCAGCTGCATACCGTAGCGGACGGCGCGGCGGATCAGGCGGCGCAGGATATAGCCCTGGTCGGTGTTGGAGGGGGACACGCCCCGGTCGTCGCCCAGGATGAAGGTGGACGTGCGCATATGATCGGCAATGATGCGGAAAGCGCGGGTGGTCTCCTCGCTCTCGCCATAAACCTTGCCGGACAGATCGGCAATCTTGGCCAGGATGCCCACGAAGGCGTCGGTCTCGTAAACCGTCTTCTTGCCCGTCAGCACGCAGATGGTGCGCTCCAGGCCCATGCCGGTGTCAACGTTCTTCTTGGCCAGGGGCTGGAAAGAGCCGTCCTGCTGCTTGCTGTACTGCATGAACACGTCGTTCCAGATTTCCAGATAACGGCCGCAGGAGCAGGCGGGCGAGCACTCCGGGCCGCAGGGCGCCTTGTCGGTGATGATGAACATCTCCGTATCCGGACCGCAGGGGCCGGTGATGCCGGCGGGGCCCCACCAGTTGTTCTCCTTGGGCAGATAGAACAGATGATCCTCCGCCACGCCCATGGAGCGCCACAGGTCATGGGATTCCTCGTCCCTGGGGCAGTCCTCGTCGCCCTCAAAGACGGAGAAGGCCAGGCGATCCTTGTCCAGGCCCAGGTATTCCGTGCTGGTCAGGAACTCCCAGGACCAGGAGATGGCCTCCTTCTTGAAATAATCGCCCAGGCTCCAGTTGCCCAGCATCTCAAAGAAGGTCAGGTGGCTGGGATCGCCCACGTCGTCAATATCGCCGGTGCGGATGCACTTCTGCACGTCGGTCAGGCGGGTTCCGGCGGGATGGGGCGTGCCCATGAGATAAGGCACCAGCGGGTGCATACCGGCGGTGGTAAACAGCACGGTGGGATCGTTTTCCGGAATCACGGAGGCGGACTGAATGCGATGGTGCCCCTTGGACTCCATGAATTTCTGGAACATTTCCCGCAGCTGGGCGGAGGTGATCTGCTTCATGACGGTGACTCCCTTCGGTAATGTAAAAGCGCTGCCTCAGATGGATTTTGCAACGCTTATTATAGCATTCAACGCCAGCATTTGCAAGGAAAATGCGCGGAGGCTGCCGCATATGGAATCGCGCCCGGGGGCAGGGAGATGCCTGCAATCATGAACGCCGCCAGCGTAACCCGCGGCTGCTGCGGCAGGCGTCCCTTACAAATGCAGCAGTGCCCGCACGGTAAACTGCCCCGGCTGATCTATATCGAAAAAGACCATGCCCTGATGGCGCTGGGCAATCTCCCGAACCACCTGAAGGCCGATGCCGTGGAGGTCGGGCTGCTCCTTGGTGGTGTGAAGCGCCGGATTGCTGCGCAGGCTGGCGTCATCGGCACTGTTGGAAACCTCCATGCACAGGTAATCCCGCGCCGGATAGATGCGCACGCGAATCCAGGGCTTCGGGCATTTTCCCGCCGCCTCGATGGCGTTGTTGAGCAGATTGCTCATCAGCGAGGAAAGCTCCGCGTCGCTCAGGGGCAGGCGGTCGGTCAGCACCAGGTCGCTGCTCAGCGCAACGCCCCTCTCCTGGCAGACCTCCGCCTTCTGCCGGAAGATCGCGTCCACCAGCGGATTGCCGCTGTTCGTGTCGCTGGCCGGGGCGCCGGGCGCGCCCAGCATATCGGCCACCAGAGCCTGGGCGCTCTGGGTCTCGCCGTCCTCCAACAAGGCGGCCAGGGTGGACAGATGGTTGATGGTCTCGTGACGGTAGCGGCGCAGAACCTCCTCCGTGCGGCTGACCTGCTTGGCCATCTCGGCGGTTCCCTCGCTGCCCTGTTCAATGGACAGGCGCACCATATGGCGCTCGTGGCTATGGATGACATTGGCGCAAAGCTGCTGCACAATGAGCACGATGGCGATCATCCCCAGGGAATGTAGCGCCGCCGAGCCCAGCCTGTTCAGGCCGCGGTCATTGACCATCTGATAATAAGCAAAGCCGACGCCGATCAGGGACACGCTCATCAGCGAGCCCCAGCAAACCGCCGGCACCTTGCGCTCGGTGGTGACGGCGTGGCGGGCCAGAAACAGCGCGGACAGCAGGGCAAAGCCCTGAAACAGCACATAGCCCACCCAGTCCAGCCGCTGCCATGTCAGCGGCAGCCAGCTGTTCACAAGCCCGGCTACCTTGCCCAGGTGGAAGGTCGTGCAGCCGTAAACGGCGGCCATGGCCGTCTTCCACAGGAAGGAGCCCTTCAGCACAGTCGCCCCATAGGCACAGCCCCACAGGACGAACAGAAGCATGTAAACGCCGAAATTAGGACACCAGACCTCCTGGGCCAGGATGCTGGCAAACCCCGCCAGCAGGCACAGGGCAAAGCCTCCCGCGCACCAGAGCGGATGAACGCGGGGCTTGTAGGCCACCGTCAGGGCGGCGAACATCCAGGCCAGAAGCAGCAGATCGTTCAAATGGGACAGGCTCAAATGCTCAGACATGAAACATCACCTTCTTAAACGCCTCCTTGACCTCTGTCAGCCTGAACCGGCTCACCGGGAGTCGGCTGCCATCCGCAAGCACCACATCCCCGCCGTCAATGCTGTAAATTGCCTGAAGGTTAACCAGGTAGCAGCGGTGCACCCGCATAAATGCGTGCCCCAGCAGCTGCTCCTCAAAATAGGCCATGGTGGAGCGCACCGGATACTGCCGCTGGGCCAGCACCACCCGCTGAACCTTGTCGCTGCTTTCCACATAAAGAATGCTTGAAACCGGTACGCGCAAAAGCATGCCTTCACTCTGAAAGGCCAGCGTGCTTCGGGCGTCCTCCCGCAGATGCGCGCAGAGTGCGTGAACGGCCTCGGGCAGCTCCTCCGCCAGACGGGATTTTCGCACAAAGCGCAGCGGCTGCACCCGCAGGGCCTCGAACACCCGCTCCTCTATGCCGGTAATGAACACAATCGGCACCACGCTGCCGGCGGCGCGAATGCGAGCAGCCAGGCTCAGGCCGTCCACTCCGGGCATGGAAATGTCCAGCAGATAGGCGTCAAAGGTGGGGGCGGGCATGGCGAAGGCGCTGTGATAAACCATCACAGCGGCGTCCAGTCCTTCTTCCTTCAGCAGGCGCTCCACCTGCGCCTGGGTCTCGTTAAGCTGAACAGGCTCGTCGTCCAGCAGCGCAATTTTGTAGCTCATGCGCAAGCCTGCCTTTCATCTTTGTACCGTATGATTTGCTTCCATTATAAAGGGCGATTTTTTGCTTGTCAAATCGGCCCCGCGCAGTTCGCGACTTATTTTGTACACCTGGCGACATTCAACGCCCATATGGCCCATTTCATGCTATGTTAGCCCTAAAGGAATCCACTACAATTGAAAGGTGGTTGACCCATGAGAAAATGGACGTTGTTGATGGCCGCCGTCATGCTGCTAAGCTGCTTGACCCCGGCTGCGGTGCTCGCTGAGGACAGCGCGCCCGCCGAGCTGACCAGCTATGCGCAGGTAAACGAAGCCATCACCATCATTCCCGGCAGCGACACCCAAAAGGAGCTGGGCTACCTGAACGGCTTCACTACCATCCTCGAGGTGGACGGGCTCAGCTTCAAGGACCTCAACGGCAACGGCCAGCTGGATGTCTATGAGGACTGGCGGCAGGATCTCGACGTCCGCGTCAAGGATCTCTATGACCAGATGACCCTGGAAGAGCGGGCCGGTCTGTTCTATCATGTGAACACCTGCGGCAATCCCCAGGGCGTGGACTTCGCGGACGAGCGCTACATGTTCTCCACCGAAGACTTCGTTCCCGATGAGGGCGCGACCTTCACCTCCCGCTCCATGTGGTACTACATCAACAAGCTGCAGCTGACCAGCCATCTGGACAACACCAATGGCACGCCCGAGCAGCAGGTGGTGTACCATAACGCCATGCAGGCCCTGGGCGAGAACACCCGTCTGGGCATCCCGATCGTTATCTCCAACGACCGGCAGTACAACGCCTGGGGCGGCATGATCGACGCTGCGCACGACGCCTTTGGCGCCGCCAACGACATTGAGCTGTCCAAGAAGCTGTGGACGGCCTACTCCCTGGAAAGCCGTGCGGTGGGCATTCATGTGGTGCTGCATCCCTACAGCCAGGAGCTGGGCTCCTGGAACGGCGAGGACCCCGCCTATGCCGGCAGCATGACCAAGGAAGAGGTGCTGTCCATCCAGGTGGAAGGCGGCACGGAAGCCTGCATGAAGCACTTCATCGCCCGCGGCGGTGACTCCTCCTTCCAGAATGCCCGCAGCGACGCCCAGACCGTGGACAACTGGATGACAGCCTGGAGGATCGCCCTGGAAGGCAATCCCAAGTGGGTCATGACCAACGGCTATGGCACGGGCCTGACCAACACCGTCCATGTGGACTACGACAAGGAGACCATGGACTACCTGCGCAAGACCCTGGGCTATAAGGGCATCATCGTCTCCGACTGGGGCGACCAGGGCGACAGCAACTCCGGCGGCGTCACCGTGGACGGCGTGGACATCCTCAGCCTGTCCATCCCCGAGCGCTATGCCTTTACCATCAACCTGGGCATGGATCAGATCGGTGCCTTTGCCTGCGATTATGACAGCGACGGCCACGGCGGTCAGGCCAGCCGCGAGGGCGTGAACCTCGCCCTGCAGCAGGGCCTTATCTCCGAGGAGCGCTGCTATGAGACCTGCTATCGCGTCCTGAAGGACAAGTTCGAGCTGGGCCTGTTCGAGAATCCCTATTCCGACTCGGCCTACGCCCTGTCCCTGGCGGCTTCCGACGAATATATCGCCTCTCCCTGGGCCGTTGTTGACAACGACACCCTGACCGCCGCCCGCAATCCCGAGGTTGTGGCCATGGAGCGTCAGCTTCAGGCGGAATCCGCTATCCTGATTAAGAATGAAGATGACCTGCTGCCCCTGCAGAAGGGCATCAAGGTGTACATCGGCTCCACCGCCTCTGCCATCACCCTGGAAGGCTATAAGAAGGTTCTGCCTGATTTCGCCCAGGTGGTGGAAAACATGGAAGACGCCGATGTGGTCATCGCTGACTGCACCCAGATCAACGACGCGGCCGAGCTGATGATTGATGACGCGAAGGACGCCGGCAAAAAGCTGGTGGTCGTGGCCAACGCGGTGGATCCCGACGTCTACCTGATTGAGAACGGCGACGCCGTGCTGGCGCTGACCTTCTCCCGTCCCGCCGACCATGGCACGGGCGCCGGCGGCTTCATCACCACCACCGAGCCCATCATGCTGGCTCAGCTGCTCTTTGGCGACGCTCAGCCCCAGGGCATGGTGGTCAAGGAGATCGCCCGCAATTCCGCCATGGACAATGCCCAGTGGAAGGATCTGGCCGGCGATCAGGGCGCCAGCATGTGGGTGCGCATGATGCTGCTGGCTACCATGAAGACCAGCGAAAACAACGCCACGCCCAACAACTGGGGCGATCCGCTGCTGCAGTATCGCTACGGCATGCGGTATGGCGCCAAGCCTGCCTTCGTGTACGATACGCTGGTGCTGCCCCGGGTGACCAAGGAAATCGTAACCGAGTCCAACGGTTCTACCCGTACCAGCTATGAATCCGTGATCGAGACCGCAGCAGGCGTTCCCTTCACCATGTATTGCCTGATGTGGAACGAGGGCGACGACGGCATGACCACCGTCCAGGCCCTGGTGGACGGCCAGGTGTGCGCTGAGAAGATCATGGCCATCAACAGCGGTGACTGGCGCGTGTTGGAGATGGAACTGACCATCGATCAGCCCGGCGAGCATACCATCACCGTTGGCGACATCACCAAGACCATTCAGATCGCGGAATAATCCGCTAAGCTGCCTGACGCGTTGAGCTATCGCACACCATGTCAGGCAATGGAAGAATGTTCACGCGGCACAGGCGCAGCCTTGCCTCGACCAACAGACAAAGACGCGCCTTGCCATCGCGCAAAAACGGTTTACACGGCCCTGCTCCGACCCTCATCGGGGCAGGGCCGTATTCTATGCCGCCCGCGCCCCATATGGCCAAGTGATTTTCCTGAACAAACGATTTGGCCGTGACGTGCGTGCCAAGGCACCGCGGCATGCAAAGCCTCCCGTATCCCCAGCCGGCTGGGAAAGCATGACCGGAGCGGCGGCTGGGGCGGTTGTGCCTGGCGCCCGCCCTGCCGGCAGAGAATCAAGGCGCGGCAGCGTATGTCCGACCGGCAGCCGCGTTTGCGCCAAGCCCGCTGACCCACCCTGCCGCCCCGTGTCGGATGCCGCAAGCTTGTCTGAACCATCGCTTACCGCGGCGGAATCCATCCTTTTGCGGTTCCTCGCCGCGGGTCTCCTGACAGCGACAAGCTATGGCGTTTTCCGGCAAATCCCCCCGCATTAGCGCCCCTGCCAAAGTGAAAACCTCCTGCCGCGGCTTGCACCCCGCGGCAGGAGGTTTTTGATTTCTTGTTTTTCGTCTGGGGAAGGGACTCGCTTATTCCCCGATGTACTTTCTGAGCAGTCTGGCCATCTCCGACAGATTGATGGGCTTGGCGGTGTGGGCGTTCATGCCGCAGTCGATGCAGCGCTGGATGTCCTCGGAGAAGGCGTCCGCCGTCATTGCGATGATGGGGATTGTCTTGGCGTCAGGTCGTTCCAGGCTGCGGATGGCTCGGGTCGCCTCGTAGCCGTTCATCACCGGCATCCGCAGATCCATCAGGATAGCATCATAGGTGCCCGGCTGCGCACCCTGGAACTTTTCCAGGCACAGCTGGCCGTTTTCGGCCCACTCCATTTCCAGCTTCAGTTCCGACAGCAGCTCATAGGCGATCTCCCAGTTGAGCTCATTGTCCTCCGCCAGCAGTACGCGCTTGCCGGTGAAATCAATGGCCTTCTCCTCCTGCTGAGCTGCGTCGCCATCCGCCGTCATGTATTGCTTGAGGCCGTAGAACAGGGTAGAGCGGAACAGCGGCTTGGTGATAAAGCCATTGACCCCCGCCGCCTTGGCCTCGTCGCTGAAGTCGCCCCAATCGTAGGCGGAAATCAGCAGAATCGGGACATGATCCCCCAGCTGACGGCGAATTTCCCGAGCGGTCTGGATACCATCCATGCCCGGCAGCTTCCAGTCCAGCAGGATGATCTGGTAATCATCCCCAATCTGATGGCGGTGGGTGACCATCTGCACGGCCTTCTCGCCGCTGAGCGTCCATTCCGCCTTCACGCCAATGGATTTCAGGGTGCTCATGGCCGTCTTGCAGAGCGTTTCGTCATCATCCACCACCAGCATATTCCAGGCGGGAAGGATCATGTCCACCTCTGTGGTCGTCGCCCGCTCCAGATCCAGTACAACATGGAATTCCGTGCCCTTGTTCGGTTCGCTCGTTACATGGATGGCGCCGCCCATGGCATCCACAATGTGCTTGGTGATGGCCATGCCCAGGCCCGCGCCCTCAATCTTGTGTACCCGCGCGTTGTCGGCACGGGAATAGGAATCATAGATTCTCTTAAGGAACTCCTCCGTCATGCCGATGCCGTTATCCTTCACATGGGCATGGACGCGGATGAAGTCCTCGCCGGCAGGGGAGGCCTCTTCGCTGATGGACAGCTCGATCACGCCGCCCTCAGGAGTATACTTCACCGCGTTGGACAGCAGGTTCAGCAGCACCTGATTCAGCCGGACGCTGTCGCAGACCACCTTTTCCGCCATGATGTTGTCAATGCGCACATCAAAGCTCTGACGCTTTGCCTTCACCTGGGGCTGCACAATGCCCACAATGCCCTCGATGATCTCCCGAAGCGACGCCTGATCCGCCGACAGCGTCATCTTCCCGCTCTCAATCTTCGACATGTCCAGCACGTCGTTAATCAACCCCAGCAGATGCTTGCTGGACAGCGCAATCTTTTTCAGGCAGTTCTGGACATAGGCCGCGTCCGCCCCGTGGGTCATGGCCACCGCCGTCATGCCGACAATAGCGTTCATCGGCGTTCGGATGTCGTGGCTCATGTTGGACAGGAACTCGCTCTTGGCTTTGGTGGCTTCCACCGCCTCGTTGCGGGCAAGCTCCAGGGCTGCCAGCTGACGGCGGGTCTGCACAAAATAGAGGATAAAAATCAGAATCAGCAGCACCAGGATAGCGCCGCAGGCCGTCAGCGTGGCCGTGGATCGCTGATCGCTCAATTCGGTCAGCGCCTTATCCAGCTCGCCATAGGGCATAACCATGACCAAATACCAGTCAGAGTAGGGCATGGGTATTTCATAGATCTGCTCCCGGTATGCCTCCGACACCATGCTGGACGCATAGACGCGCCGCTCCTCCATCGCCTGCTGAAGCTCCAGGAGATGTTCGTCCACCATGGCTCTCTCCAGCGTGCTGTACCGCTCCCGCACATCATTGTAAAAGCTGTCCGCGTCGCCATGGGCACTGTAAACGACAAAGCTGCCGTCCTCCCGAATCAGATGGCAGTGCAGCAGCGAATCCTCTGATTCCTGCAGCAAGATATCCTCGATGGCCGCGATGGGCAATGCCGTCACCAATCCCTGGCTCATGCTGTCATCCGCCATGGGATATTCCCCTGCCACGCCAAAGAGTACGACCGTATTGTTCTGGGCGTCAGTACCCGTCATAACGCTCTTTTTGCCGCTTTTCAGGGTATCCAAAAACAGCTGAGGGTCCCGAGGCTGAATGGCCTCGCCATCAATGGTCTGAAAGTCTCCCGTCTGCGCGCACAGCGCCAGGTATTTGAAGCCTCTGACGCGGGCCCGGTACGCCAGCTCCTCATACAGCGCGCTTACCTCGGCAATGCCCGAAGGAATGACCTCCTTCAAGCCCTCCAGCTGGTCAAACCGCAGTTCAATAATGCCCTCGAAATGCTTGGACAGCTGCTCACCCAACCCCGGCATGTACAGGTTGCCGACCTTGTAGACAGCCTCCTCGCTTTTCTGGTTCATAAAGCTGCTGAGCACACTGAAAACAAGGATACTGAAAATCACCAGCGCCACAAAGCTTATCAGCAAATATCGCGGGGCCTTCTGATTGGGCAATTTTTTATCCATGGGGCTTCCTCCTGTGTGTCGCTGCCATCACGCCGGGCGCGCAGGCATCCCGGCCTTCGGGGACATCGAACTTTTCCACAGGATAGTTTACTTGAAAAAACAGGAATCGTCAACAGGAAAAGCCTCCGCGGTTACCCGTGGCGTTACAAATCCATCCGCTCAAACCGGCGGATGGACAACGCCCGGGCCAGCAGCGTCAGAACGGCAAACATCGCCGCGCCCACGGCCAGCACGGTCAGCTTCTGCGGCAGATGCTGGGGATCAGGCGTGTCCAGCACATCCCGCACCCAGGGCGCCGTGTGGACGGCGGCTTCCTCCAGGAGGATGAAGCCGAAAACAGCCGTCGAGCCCTTGATAAAGGCCGTTCCTACCTTCCGCACATCCCGATAATAGGCCGGGAAGAACACCAGGTTGAACAGCGCCAGCTCCATCAGCGCAAAACCAAAAAGCGCCGTGTTGGCATCCATGCCGGCCATATTGGGGGCGGCGATCATCGCGCTGCGCAGCATGGCGAAGGGGATGGCCGCCAGCAGCTGCGCGCCCTCCAGCAGAAGCACCAGGGCCATTCGGGCCCGTACCACATCCCGCTTGGCCACAGGCAGCAGCATGGTAAACATCACGTCCTGGTTTTCCCGCCCGCTCAGGCAGGTGAAAAACACCGCCAGCGCGGTATAGAAGAACACCACGCCGTAAGGATAATTCGGGATCAGCAGCATGGCCGAAAGCCCCAGGAACAGCGGCGCGGTGGGGTGCATTGCCAGACGAATCTCCTTCATGAGCAGCGCTTTCATGCCTCGCCCTCCTTTTCCAGATGGATCATGATGGTTTCCAGGCTGGCGGGAACGGAAGGCAGGGGGAAAGCGGCTGCATCCTCCGTCTTCAGCAGGGCGGCGCAGCCCTCTTTCCCCTGCCGAAGACCGATGAGCCGGGAGGTATCCAACCGTCTCAGCTGCTCTGCTGTGAAGCTGACGGCGCGGTAGCCGCCTTCAAAATCCCGCAGCGGCGCGTCCGCCAGCAAAGCGCCGTCCCGGAGATAAAGGACACGGTCGGCACAGTCCTCCAGGTCGGAGGTGATATGGGTGGAAAACAGAATCGTCGCGCCCTCCCGGTTCAGCGCCAGAAAGATATCCTTCAATTCCTCCCGGGATACAGGGTCAATGCCGCTGGTGGGCTCGTCCAGAATCAGCAGCTCCGCCCGATGAGACAGGGCCAGCGTCAGGGCGTATTTCACCTTCATGCCCTCGGAGAGCTGGGCCGGCGTCTTGTCTTCACTCAAATGAAAGCGCCGAAGATACCTCTGGTAGGCGCCGTCATCCCAGTGAGAGCGATAAAACGCCCGGGTGGCCGCGGTGATGGCGGCGAGCCGCTTGCTGGGATAGAACCCAAAGCCGCCGGCCACATAACCGATCCGCCGTTTGATCTCCTGCTGATGCGCCGCGAAATCAAGGCCGAAGAAGCGCACCTGCCCGGCATCTGGGTGTACCATGCCCAGCAGCGCCTTCAGCGCGGTGGTCTTGCCCGCTCCGTTACGGCCGATGAAACCGGTGATTTTCCCAGCCCGAAGGGAGAAGGTTATGTCCTTGAGACAAAAGGAGGGATAGGCCTTGCTCAGGCCCTTGACATCCAGCATATCCATCGTGTGCTCCTATTCCCTGCTGTTCAGCAGCGCCAGCAGATCCTTCTCCTTGACCAGCGCCAGGCCCCGGGCAATATCCCCCAGGAAGATCAGCCGGTCGCCAGGCTTGATGCCGAAGACGCGGCGGGCCTTGATCGGGATGACAATCTGCCCCTTCTCCCCCACGTTGACAGCGCCAAAGAGGTATTTGCCGCGAGGGGGGATGTCCAGGCCCTCATGCTCCTCGCTGCGGTAGTTCACCAGGTCGTCCAGGGTGATGTCATACAGCTGGGTCAGGGCCATGCAGTTGGTAAGGTCAGGGATGGTCTCTCCGGCCTCCCACTTTGCCACAGCCTGCCGGGATACACCCACCCGCTCGGCCACCTCTTCCTGGGACAGGCCATGACGCTTTCTGAGGACAAGAAGATTCTTACTTATCATACCTTTCCTACCTCCCGAATTTATCATAGCACGAAACGGTGCGCTGTTCCACCATTCCAAGCTGACACAAGGCGCCTGTCCATGTTATGTTCGGTTGCCTTTGACATTTTGCCCCCGCCGTGGTAAGATGATTAGGTTCCACAGCCATCATACAGGCGGCCACCGGGTCGCGTGCTGAAAAGCACTCGCAGCGCATCATTAGGTCTTTGAAGATGCGCCTCGGGTGCTTTTTTTGCGAGAAAGGAGCTTTTGATGACGCACAACCCTTTTTCCGCCATGACCTGGCGGTCGTGGACGCTTTGGCTTGCGTCCCTGGGCATGGTTCTGGCAGCCCACATCGGGGCAGGCCGCCTGAATGCACTGACCCTGGCGGCAACGCTGCTGGGGGTAACAGCCCTGATTTTTATGGCCTTGGGCGACCCATGGGGGCAAGCGCTGACAGCCGTCTTCAGCGTACTTTACGCATTGGTTGCCTGGCATCAGCGATATTTCGGAGAGATGATTACCTACCTGGGCATGACCCTGCCCATGGCGCTGCTGGCGCTGGTTTCCTGGCTGCGGCACCCCTATCAGGCAGGGTACGCGGAGGTTGCCATCAGCCGTCTGCGCAGGCGTGACCTGCTGCTTGGCGGCCTGTCCGGCGCGGCGGTCACCAGCGTCTTCTACTTTATTCTGCTTGCCCTGGATACCCCGGAGCTGACGCTGAGTACCCTGTCCATCTTCACCAGCTATGCCGCCGCGTATCTCACCTGGCGGCGTTCCTCCCTGTACGCCCTGGGTTACGCGGCCAACGACGCGGTGCTGATACTGCTATGGCTGCCTGCCGCCCGCCAGGACGTGTCCCACGCGCCCATGGTGATTTGCTTTTTGATGTTTTTGATGAATGACCTGTACGGCTTTTTCTGCTGGAAACGGCGGGCGCGCCGCCAAAGACTTGCCTGAATGCGGCGAACATGCTACAATGCAAAAAAACCCGGAGGTGCGCCCATGACCATCCGCCTGTTTGACCAGGATGTGAACCAGACCGACTTCAACGCCACTGTGCTTGCCTGTGAGGAAAAGAACGGCCATTACCTCGTCACGCTGGATCAGACGGCATTCTTTCCGGAGGGCGGCGGCCAGGGAGCGGATCGTGGCGTTTTGGGCGAAGCCCAGGTGCTGGACGCCCACGACGTAGGCGGCGTCATCCTGCATACGTTGGACAAGCCCCTCGCTGTGGGAGCGGCGGTGGAAGGCCGCGTGGACTGGACGCGCCGTCTGTCCATGATGCAGCAGCATACCGGCGAGCATATTCTGTCGGGGATCATCTGCCGCGAGCACGGCTACCGCAACGTAGGCTTCCACATCGGCACGGAGGCGGTAACTGTTGACTTTTCCGGCCCCCTAACTCAGGAGGAGATCCGCCGGGCCGAGCGGCAGGCCAATGAGATTGTTTGGCGGAACGTCCCCGTCCGGGCCTGGGTGCCGGACACCGAAACCCTGGCAGCCCTTGATTACCGCAGCAAAAAGGCCATCGACGGCGATGTGCGCATCGTCCACATCGAGGGCGCGGACACCTGCGCCTGCTGCGGCACCCATGTGGAGCGCACCGGCAGCGTGGGCCAGATCAAGGTCATCGGGGCCATGAACTACAAGGGCGGCGTTCGGCTGTCCATCCTGTGCGGCATGAGAGCCCTCGACCACGAGAACCTCCAGCAGGACGAAAACCACGCCATCAGCCATGCCCTGTCCGCCAAGCCCGGAGAGCTGACCCCGGGCGTCCAGCGCCTGCTGGATGAGCGGGACAGCCTGAAGGCCCGGTGTGACGCCCTGGGCCAGCGGGTCTTCACCACCCTGCTGAACGCGGAGCACGAGCGGACTGTCCGTGTCCTTGTGGCGGACATGCTGGCCCCCGCCCAGCACCGAAAAGCCGCGGCTCAGCTGGCGGAAGGCGGGCGCTTCGGGCTCATTCTTGCCCCCAAGGAGGCTGGCTGGAGCTTCGTCCTGTCCTCGCCCGCGGAGGATGTCCGCCCTGCGGCGGCGGCGCTGTGTCAGCGCTTCGGCGGCAAGGGCGGCGGCCCCAGGGACATGAGCCAGGGCATCCTGCAAAGCGGCGACCCGGAGGCCTTCCGGGAGACGCTGGAGGCGCTTTGAAGCCTGACCATGGATAAGGGAGAAGAACTTATCATGCGTAAGGAGCATTGGCTGAACATCATCTTCTGGATCATTGAAGTAGTCGCGTGGATTGCGCTGACGGCGGCGGTTTTGGCGATATGAATCCTGACGTCCTGATCGTGTCCGCCATTGTTTTCGGAGTAGGGCTGGCCGGAACCTGCGTATGCACGATCGCCAGAGTCCTTCGCGAGTCGAAAAAGAAACAGACGCCGTCTGACTGACAACGGCCACGCCTAGGAAAGAAACGCCCCGGGCCAAGGAGGATATGATGTCACTGTCCATCGCGGAAAACGTCGCATTATTGACAAATAAGAATAACAGCGTTGCTTACGACGCCTTGCAGGCTCTGCGGAAAGCCAGCGAGGAAACAGACAGCGTTTACCTTTATATGGATCGCTTCAGCGAAATGCTTGACAGCGACAACGCCTATATCCGCACAAGAGGACTGACGCTGCTTGCCTGCAACGCCAAGTGGGATCAGGCGCGTAAAATCAACACAATCATTCTTTCATATCTCAAGCACATCGCCGATGTCAAGCCCATTACGGCAAGGCAATGTATCAAGCTCCTGTCGATGATCGCCAAAGCAAAGCCGGAATTGAAGGAACTCATTCTTTCCGCGCTTCTCAACGCGGATCTGTCCGTATATCAAGGCAGCATGCGGCCGCTGGTATTGAAGGATATTCAGCAGGCATTGAAAGAAATACAGCCATGACAAAGGGCAGGACAAACCATCTCGGTCTGTCCTGCCCCTTGTTTTCGTTAAAGCTCGATGTTCATCTGCTCGGCGATCTTGGTTCCAAAGGGCGTGCCCGCCACGCCGCCCAGGCCGGTTTCCCGCAGGGAGACGTCCATTTTGTCGCCCACGTCCCGCATGGCAAGGATGACCTCATCCGGCGGCACGGCGGAGCGGATTCCCGCCAGGGCCATTTCAGCCGCGCACATGGCGATCATGGCACCGCCCGCGTTCCGCTTGACGCAGGGCACCTCCACCAGGCCCGCGATGGGATCGCAGACCAGGCCCATCAGGCTCTTGAGGGCCATGGCGGCCGCGTGGCACACAGCCTGGGCATCGCCGCCGCCAAGGTAGCACAGCGCGGCAGCAGCCATGGCGCTGGCCGTGCCGATTTCAGCCTGGCAGCCGCCCGCGGCCCCGGCGATGGACGCCTTGGCAGCCACCACCTGACCAACGGCCCCGGCGATATACATGGCCTGCGCCATGCGATCATCCTCCAGCTTCTCGCGCTGCTGGTACGGCAGGAGCACCGCCGGAAGCACACCGCAGCTGCCCGCCGTCGGCGCGGCAACGATGCACTTCATGCAGGCGTTATTTTCACCCATCTGCAGCGCCTGGGCGATGACCTGGCCCACATACTCGCCGCAGATGGTCTTGCCTGCGGCAACATAGGCGCGCATTTTCTCGCCGTCGCCCCCCACCATTCCGCTGGCAGAGCGCAGCGTAGGATTATAGCGGGAGGCGGCGCGGCGGATGGCGGTATACAGCTCGCGCATCTGCTCAAAGGATTCCTCCGGCGACACCCCGCGCTCCATGCAGTCATCGGACTGAATAACCTCATACAAATCCTTGCCCTGACAGGCGCTCTCCAGCGCCGCAAGCGTTTCGATGGCCATGGTAAAGCCCTCCTTCTTATCGTTCGCCGCCCACAAAGGTCACGCTGTTGATGCCCTCCATCTGCGCCAGCTGCTCGATCACGTCCTGGGGAACGGTTTTGTCCGTCTCAATCAGCATGACGGCGTTTCCGCCGGGATGGTCACGGTAAAGCTGCATGGTGGCGATATTCACGCCCAGCCTCGCCAGCATGCTGGTGACATCGCCCACATGACCCGGCTGGTCGTTGTTCTGCACAATCAGCGTGGGCAGGTCGCCCGAGAAGCTGGCGTGGAGTCCGTTCATTTCCGTCACCATGATGCGCCCGCCGCCCAGGGAGGAAGCGGTCATGCTCAGAGACTTGCCGCTTTTGCTGACCAAATCAATATGAGCCGTATTGGGATGCTCCGCCGACAGCTTGGAGCGCAGGAACGTAAAGTTCATGCCCGCGGCGGTCGCCCAGTCAAAGCTGACGGCAATGCGCTCGTCGTCAGGCTTCATGCCCAGCAGGCCGGCGATGAGCGCCCGATCCGTGCCGTGCCCCTGACCGGTGGCGGCAAAGGAGCCGTACAGCGTGATTTCGGCATGGCTGGGGGTTCCCTCGCCCAGCAGACGGCGCGCCATCATACCGATGCGGGCGGCTCCCGCCGTGTGCGAGCTGCTGGGGCCAACCATCACAGGCCCCAGAATATCCAGTATATTCATTTGCAACTTCCTTTCTTTTTTCCGATTTTCCAACCGGCAAACAGGAAAGCCGTGGCGAGAATCAGCGCGCCCAAGGCGTACCAGGGCGAATGGCAAACGGTATGGTAGGCGTTGGTTTCCCCCGGTTTGGTCATCGGCACGGGATCGAAGGGCAGCCCGTTGTCCTCTGCCAGCCCGCGTACGTTCAGCAGATGAACCACAGGTACGCCCCGGGCCGCGTACTCAAACGTGAGTCCACGATCCGCATCCTGGGGAATCCTGGGCGGGTCGGTGACAAGCCCATTGGGGAAGGTGAGGGTGTATGGACTGGCGCCCATGTTGGCGCTGGCGCCGCCCACGTTGACAAAGCAGTCCGCGTCCGTACCGAAAAGCTCCAGCCGCCGCCGGATGCTCGCCGGAATGTCGGGCTCGTCGATCATCGTGAGGCCGTCAGCCTCGGCCAGGGCGAAGATGGTCTTCCTGGCGTCGGGAAAAAGGATGCTGTTGCCCTGGTCGAAGTCGTTGCCAGGGGAGACGGCCAACAGCTCATAGTCGAGAATACCCGCCTGCCGTGGGATGTCCAGGATGCGCACAATCGGCAGTTCCAGCCGTGTCGCGCCATACATGGAAGAGCCGTAGGAGGCGATGACGCGGATGTTGACGCCCATCTGGTTGGCGGCGCACACCGCCGCGAGACAAAGCCCGGGGAAGGAGCCGCTCATGCCGCAGCAGATGGTATCTCCCGCCTTCAGCCCCGCCTCCTGGTAGTATTTCACCATCACGGCGGCAAAATCCGGCTGCAGGGCGGTACGCTTGGCCTCCAGCAGCCCCAGGGACGATGTCAGCTCCGTCCATTCCGGGCCAATCAGTCCCGTCTGATTCAGGTCATCTTTTTCAATGGGAATGCCCTGCTCCCGCACATACCGCAAAAGCTCCGCCTCCGCCTCCGCCATCTGCCGGGCGGCGGCAAGCTGCACATCCGCGTAGGGCAGGCGCTCGCGGCTCTCGCTGCACAGGGTCAGGGTAATCCCCCCCAGCGCTGTCAGCAGTGCCAGCGCCATGCACAGCGCGCGCTCTCTGCCAAAGGGCGGCCGATATCTCCGCTTTTTCATAGCGCCGTCACCACCATCAGCAGCAGGCGCACCACCGCCGCGGAGCACAAGACGCCCAGCAGTGTGCGGGGCACGCCCTGCTTGACCATATCATTGGCGATCAGTCCCGGCACCACATGACCAATGATGCGGATGTCCTGGGGAATCAAAGCGATGCCCAGCAAAAACTGCTCGATAACCCAAGAGAAGATCAGGCTCAGCATCATGGTCAGCATGAACCGCCGTCTGCCATAGAGGATGGTGAAACGGGAAATCAGCCGCACGAGACCGTAGGTGATGACCGACAGGCCCAGGGTGGTCACGATGCGCAGGGGCTGCTCAAAGTACAGACAGAGGTAGCCCGCCGATACCATGCCGCCAGTCAGCAGGCCAAAGGCCTCATACAAGCCGAAGCTCAGCACCACGCTGAGAAAAACTGCCACATCATACATGCTCTTGCGCTTCCTTTATCAGTCGTTCCATCAGCAGCCGGCCCTCGCCCTTGATGTTGCCCCCGCAGAGCACCTGCCCCCGCTGCTGCTTCACCCACGCCGCCGGGTCTGTGACCAATTCCGTGGGCACATGGGTGACGCGGTTCCAGTATCGGGCGCTCCAGGCTTTGCTGTCGCCCATCACGCCGATTCGCTCCGGCAGATGCTTGCTGTCCCGCAGCGCCCTGGCGAAGGCCTCCAGCCGGTAAGCGCGATCCTCGCGGTGATGATACAGCAGAATATAAGGCCCCAGCAAAGCGCACTCTTCGGCGGCGGCGGCAAAGCTGATGGGGTCATTGGCCGCGAAAGCGTTGCGCACATATACGCCGTCCAGCCGAACCTCCTTCACCATACCGATGTCCGGCTTGGCATTGAGGATGCCGCGCACTGCGTCTTCCACGCCGATGCCAAGCTCACGGGCCAGGGTCATCACCAGCCGGGCGTTGTCCTCATGAACCGGGAAGGGGCACTGGTCGAACGCGCCCTGGGGCACGTCCGCATCCGCCAGCACCAGCTTTTTGCCATATAGGCCAAAGCGCTCATCATGGGCCAATACGATGCTTTCATCTGCCACGGACTGGCACAGCACCGCAAGGGTTTCTTCCTCAGTATTTCCAATTTCCTCCACATGATCCACATAGGCATTGGTCATCAGCACATGGGTAGGACGAATGAGCTGGTCGCCCATAAGGCGCTGATTCTCCACCCGCTGGGCCATGCACTCCACCACCACGGCCCGGGCCTTCCCCCGAACCGCCAAACGAATGAAGGGCAGCTGCTCCATGATGCAGGCAGGTCGGCCCGCCCTTCGGCAAGGGCGTTCGCTGCCGTCGGGAAGAATCCAGCGGGCTTCGGAACCGGTGGTCTTGGCGTAGGTCCGAATGCCCGCCGCGTTCAGCACGGAGGCTGCCATGCGCGTGACCGTTGTTTTGCCGCGGGTGCCGTTCACCAGAACGCGGATGGGAATCCGCCTGAGCGCCCGCTGGTGCAGGATGTTTTCCGCCGCGCCCAGCAGGATGAGCGCCAGCAGTACAATAACAGCGATAACCATGGCCTGTCCTCCCCTGGTATGACAGGGAGAGTCCAAGCGCCCTTGCAAGCACTTGGACTCTCCTAAGGATCTTACAGTTTACCGATTAGTTGGCGGGAGTCTCTTCCACAGGGCGGTTGGGGGCATTGTCCAGAATGTTCTGCCACCAATCAGGATAGTCAGCATCGTTCATGTTGACCCGATCGAACATGTAGGTGCTGTACAGCTGATCGCCCAGGTCCAGCCAGTAGGCATACCAATCTTCCGCGTTCTTGTACGCATAGTCGGTCAGCAGCTCAACGGCGGTATCGGACTGGCCAGCCTCGACCAGCGCGGCCACGGCGCTCTGCATCTTTTCGACCTCCTCATACTGCGCGGCCATGCGAGGATCGCGGGCAGCATGGATGGTCTCAATGGCGTGCTGATAATTCTGGGACGCGGTCTGCTGCACATACTGAGCGATCCACCAGGCAGAGTTACGATCAAACTTGTCGTAACGGGTGCCGATGCCATACATCTCAGGCAGGCGGGTCATGGAGGCCCACAGCGGAACCACGAAGGAAGAATCAGCGGCGCCCTGACCGTACCACACCAGGCACTTCGCCTCGTCAGGCAGCCAGCTCTTGACGTTGGCGATGATCTGGTAGGTGCAACGGTACAGATTGATGGTGCGCTCGTTATGCCGGTAGTTCAGAGGATTGCCGAAGGGACCGGCCTCGGGGGTCAGGGTCACGTCATACTCGGTGCCCTGATAGTAGTCACTGTTGAGCATGAAGACATCCTGCACGGACAGCTTCTTCTCAGGGGTGACATAGAGGGGATAATCGTCAGCATTGGGGTCCAGGTTCAGACTGGGAGCCACCAGGCTGAGGGCCCGCCACTCACGGCGATTGCAGTAGGGATCGCTGTAAGGGCAGTAGATGTTCGCGGGCTGGAAGGGCTCGCCGCTCTCCTCGCTCCACAGGCCATTGTCAATGGCGAACTGCTTGAGGTTGGGAGAGTACATATAGTTCTCGGTATCGTCGAAGTCGATCTCGTTGATGCGGCAACGGTTGGCGCATACGAAGAAGGCATCGTCAGGGATACGCACAGCGCACCACAGGTCACGGCCGTAGAACTCAGCGATCCAGACTTCCTCGCCGTCGCAGATGTTCATGTTCTCAGCAGAAGCGTTCCAGCCATACTCCTCCACCAGGTCGCCCATGATGCGGACAGCCTCGCGGGCGGTGGTAGCGCGCTCCATAGCGATGTGCTGGGCCTGGTAGCAGTCGATGATGCCGGTGTTATCCTTAAAGAACAGCTCAGCCAGCTTGTCGGTGTGCTCCGTGCCGGGGATAAACCAGCAGGTGGACTCACCCATGGCCACGCCATGCTCGTTCATGAAGGAATAATTGCCATGCAGATACTGGTAGGTATCGTCAGGCTGAGGCATATCCGCCAGCACCACGCCGGCGCCGTAGTCCTTTACCTCAGGGTAGTTAGACCAGTCGCCATAGGCATGGCCGTTCATCACGATGTCACGGCGCACATCCTCGCCGCCCTTCATCTGAGGGATGATCCACAGGCGGCTGTCATCGGTGGTAGAGTCGCAGGTATGCGTCACGATGGTGGAACCGTCGGCCGTGGCATCCTTGCCAATGCCGAAGGTGGTGCAGGCCATCGCGCTGGAGACAAGCATCACAAGGGCCATCGCCATGGCCAATGCGAGCGTCAGCTTTCTGCGCATGAGAAGGTCTCCTTTCCAGTCTTATCACAAAGCGGAAGGATTACTTGGAAGCTTCCTCCTCCAGGGGACGGATGGGGGCGTTGTTCATGATTTCCTTCCACCAATCCGGCCAGGGAGCGGACTTCATGTCAACACGGTTGAACATGTAGGTGCCGTACAGCTCGTCGCCGAACTCCAGCCAGTAGTTGTGCCAATCCACAGCGGTGTTGTACGCGTAGTTGGTCAGCAGCTCGATAGCGCCCTTGCTGTCGCCAGCCTCGACCAGCGCGGCAGCGGCGTTCTGCATGGAAGCGACGGTCTCATACTGCTCAGCCATGCGGGGATCACGGGCAGCGTAGATCTCCTGGATCGCGCGCTCGTAGTTCTGCGTGGCGGTCTGCTGCACATACTGAGACACCCACCAGGAAGAATCGCGGTCGAACTTGCCATAGCGGCTGCCGGTGCACAGCTGAGAGGGCAGACGGGTCATGGTGCCGAACAGGGGAGTCATGTAGGAGGAGTCAGCAGCGCCCCAGCCGATGTAGACCAGAGGACGGACTTCCTTGGGATACTTGGCGTTGACGTTGGCGATGAAGTGATAGGTCGCGCGGTACATGTTGATGGGCCGCTCGAAGTTCAGGTCATCGTTGATGGGGTTGCCGTAGGGGCCGGACACAGCGGTACGGCTGCAGTCGAACTCGGTGCCCTGATAGTAGTCGCTGTTCATCACGCGGAGGTCTTCCACGCTCAGCTTCTTCTCGGGGATAACCCACAGCGGATAGTCGATGGCCCAGGGATCCAGATTCAGGCTGGGAGCCACCAGGCTCAGGGCGCGCCACTCACGGCGATAGGAGTAGGGCTTCTCGTTGGGGGCGTAGATCTTAGCGGGCTGGAAGGGCACGCCGCTGTCCTCGCTCCACAGGCCATTGTCGATGGCGAACTGCTTCAGGTTGGGGGAGTACATGTAGTTCTCGGTGTCGTCAAAGTTGATCTCGTTGATACGAGCGCGGTTGGCGCACACGAAGAAGGCGTCGTCGGGGATGCGCACGGCGCACCACAGATCCAGGCCGTAGAACTCAGCGATCCAGACTTCGTTGCCGTCGCAGATGTTGATGTTCTCGGCAAAGCCGTACCAGCCATATTCCTCAACCAGGTCGCCCATGATCTGCACGGCCTCGCGGGCAGTGGTGGCGCGCTCCATGGCGATGTGCTGGGCCTGATAGCAGTCGATGATGCCGGTGCTGCTCTTAATCAGCAGCTCATACACCTTCATGCCGTAGTCGGTGCTGCGGTCGATGGAGCAAGTGGACTCGCCCATGGCCACGCCGTTCTCGTTCATGATGGAGTAGTTGGTGTGCAGGTACTGGTAGGTGTTCTCAGGCTGAGGCATGGAGCCAACCACCATACCGGCGCCGTAGTTCTTCACAGAGGGGAACTCGGACCAGTCGCCCCAGGTGTTGCCGTCGATGACGATGTCGCGGGTGACGTCCGCGCCGCCTTCCATCTGGGGAATAATCCACATACGGAAGTCGTCGCCAGTGGAGTCGCAGGTGTGGGTGACCATGGTGGAGCCGTCAGTGGTGGCGTCCTTACCGACACCGTAGGTGGTGCAGGCCAGAGCGCTGGACATGAGCATGACCAGAGCCAGGGCCAAGGCAGTCGCGAGGGTAAGCTTTCTACGCATGGGTCTCTCTCCATTTCTTTGTTTCTTTCAAGAGGAAGAATTACTTGGTGGCCTCTTCCTCAAGAGGACGAATGGGGGCGTTGTTCATGATTTCCTTCCACCAATCCGGCCAGGGAGCGGACTTCATGTCAACACGGTTGAACATGTAGGTGCCGTACAGCTCGTCGCCGAACTCCAGCCAGTAGTTGTGCCAGTCAATCGCGTTATCGTAGGCATAGGAAGTCAGCAGCTGAACGGCGCCCTTGGTGTCGCCTGCCTCGACCAGCGCGGCGGCGGCATTCTGCATGGAAGCAACCGTCTCATACTGCTCAGCCATCTTGGGATCACGGGCGGCGTAGATTTCCTCAATCGCGCGCTCGTAGTTCTGCGTGGCGGTCTGCTGCACATACTGGGAAACCCACCAGGAGGAATCGCGGTCAAACTTCTCATAGCGGCTGCCGGTAGACAACTGGGCGGGCAGCTTGGTCATGGAAGCGAACAGCGGCACCATGTAGGAGGAATCCGCTGCGCCCCAGCCGATGTAGATCAGCGGGCGAACTTCCTTGGGATACTTGGCGTTGACGTTGGCGATGAAGTGGTAGGTGGCGCGGTACATGTTGATGGGGCGCTCAACGTTGAAGTCGGCGTTAATGGGGTTGCCATAGGGGCCGGCCACAGCGGTGCGCGTGGTATCAAACTCAGTGCCCTGATAATGGTCGCTGTTGATCTGGCGCAGATCCTCCACGCTCAGCTTCCGCTCGGGCTTCACGCTAAAGGGGAAGGAATCAGGATCGTTGGGGTCCAGGTTCAGGCTGGGAGCCACCAGGCTCAGAGCGCGCCACTCACGCAGGTAGCAGCCGCGGCTGGTGTTGGGGGCGTAGATGTTGGCAGGCTGGAAGGGCACACCGCTGTCCTCGCTCCACATACCGTTGTCAATGGCGAACTGCTTGATGTTGTCGGACCACATGTAGTTGTCCGGATCTTCAAAGTCGATGTAGTTGATGCGGCAGCGGTTGGCGCATACGAAGAACTCATCGTCCGGGATGCGCACGGCGCACCACAGGTCGCGGCCATAGAATTCAGCAATCCAGACTTCGTTGCCGTCACAGATGTTGATATTCTCGGCCAGCGTGTTCCAGCCGTACGCTTCGACCAGATCGCCCATGATCTGCACGGCCTCGCGCGCTGTGGTGGCGTAGCGCAGCGCCACATGCTGGGCCTGATAGCAATCAATGATGCCGTCGTTATTGGTGAACAGCGTTTCCATTACCTTCTGGCCAGCCTCAGTATTCCTGTCAAAGCTGCAGGTAGACTCGCCCATGGCCACACCATTCTCGTTGATGATCGAGTAATTGGTGTGCAGGTACTGGAAGGTATCCTTGGGCTGGGGCATTTCGCCCATGACCAGACCGCCGCCGTAGTTTTTCACTTCGGGGTAGTTGGACCAGTCGCCCCAGGTGTTGCCATTCATAACGATGTCAGCGGTGACGCCTTCGCCGCCTTCCATCTCGGGAATGATCCACATACGGAAATCGTCGCCGGTAGAGTCGCAGGTGTGGCTAACCATGGTAGAGCCATCAGCGCTTGCATCCTTGCCAACGCCCATGGTCGTGCAGGCCAGCGCACTGGAAACGAGCATCACGAAAGTCAGAGCCAGAGCGGTCGCGAGAGTCAGCTTTTTACGCATGGTTATCTCTCCTTTTTTCCGTTCGTCTTGGGTCTCAACCATTCAGTTTATGCAGTTTGTTTTGGTTACCTTAGATCTCAAACACCAGGGCAGGATCAGCCGTCTCGGGATTGTGCAGGAAATAGCCGCAGTCCTTATCCATCAGCTCTTCGTAGGTGGGCCAGGAAACCTCGATCTGCTTCGTGGGATCCATGGTCATCATCCAGTTGATCACTTCCAGCGCGCCGGACAGGTGACGGCCAACGCGGTAGCGGATGGGGGAACCGAACTCATCGTTGTAAGCCACATAGGTCAGACCATGCTCGGCGGCGGTGTTGAGGAACTCATCCTTGCCTTCGGTCTGCAGGGTGGGCGTCATGGGGCCAACAATCCAGTCGGTGAAGGGCTGGGGGGTCTCCATCAGCACGGCCAGGGTATCGCTGAAGTCGCCCCACTCACGATGGGACAGGCCGCGCAGGTTCTTCGGGGAAGCCTCGCACTTCATGTAGAAACGATCCGCGGACAGGCTCATGGAAGCCATCATCGCCATATCCAGCGCGCGGTCATGGGCCACATAGGTTTCCACAACAGGATACATGACAGCCGCCTCATGGGCGTCGATGGCCATGTCCACATTCTCGCTGCGGATGATCTCCATGATGCCGTAGCACACGCGCTCAATCAGCATACCGTCCTCACGGCCGGGATAGCACCGATTGACGTTGCGGATGTCCTGATAGGTCAGCTGAACATTGGAGGGATAGTGCACATAGGTAAAGGGATCCGGCCAGGAATCCAGGGGATTGGCCCAGCGGTCGCCGTTCTTGAACTTCGCCGTGCCCCAGTCCGTCTCCACCTCGTACCAGGTGGGGTAGGCGTTGCCCAGCATGCCCGTGGTGGTGCCGCTGCGGTTGGCCTGGGGAATGATAATCATCCGGCCCTTTTCCACCTTCACGTTCTCCAGCAGAACATAGGCGGACAGGCTGGCGGCGGGCTCATAGGGATGAGTGCCGCCAACGTAGAGGACGGTAGCGCCTTCCACGCCGGAATCATAGAAGAAGACGGGGGTATCGCCGAAGGTGCCCTTCAGGCTGGGCACCCACTCGCTGAGCATACGCATCTCCGTCAGGCCCTCAGCGGCGACGACGGTTTCCTTGGTATGCCGGTGGGTGTAGAAGTCAATGCTGGCCACGCCTGCCAAAGCAAGCGCTAAAACCAGCACGAGGATCTTCGTCAGACCGCTCTTTCCGATTTTCTGAGTCATGTTCCTCTCCTCCTATTACTTGATCTGCAAAATACGCAGGAGAAACGGGAGCAGGCAGTAGGCGTAAATAATGTCGTTCACGATGCCCTTGTTCTTTTCCCGCTTGAACAGATGCTTGACCAGAAAGAAGCAAGTAACTGCCGCGAAAGCCATGTAGATATAATGGATCACGTCTTGCAGAAAGACCATACCGCTTCTCCTTTCTTAGATGAGGAATGTGAAGAAATTGGGCCAGATCATCATCGACAGGGCGATGAGTCCCAGCGCCAGGCAGGGTACAAGCACTGCCAGGAGGAAGGACGTATACTTGCCCTCATAGCCCACAGCCTCAATGGCCAGACGGCCCGTGATACGGGACGGGGGCAGGCAGTCGCCGATGGGGAACATCAGGCTCAGCGCCACCGCGACGATCTTGGGCTCAAAGCCCATGGAGTTGAACAGGAAGATCAGCGGAGCGCCGAACACAACCGCGCTGCCATAGTTCAGGGCGCCCTGCAGGAAGGGAGCGACGAACAGCACGGTGATGTAGATCCAGATCACGGGCAGGGTGATGAAGGTGATGCCGATCAGGCCCTTGACGCCGGAGGCGGACATGGCATTCTGCAGCATACCCACGCTCAGCACGGTGGCGATCAGGGGGAAGATCTGCTCGAAGGTGTTGTTCAGCACCTTGCCGTAGTCCTTCAGCTTCATCTTCTTGGGGTTGCAGATGACGGCGGCCACAGCGGACAGCACGAACATCAGCGGCAGGCCGAGAACGGGGATGGCGTGAGCCGCGAAGTTGGAGAGCAGGAACAGCGCAATCAGCACCACCAGGGGGGTCAGGATGCGCCACCAGCTCATCTTTTCGCCTTCCTCAGGCAGGCTGGCCAGGATCTCTTCCTTGCTCTGGCGCTTGGAGCCCCAGCCCAGGAAGATGATGGTGAAGATGGAGACGATAATCAGCGGCACCAGCAGGGGCAGGTCAAAGCCCACATAGGGGATATCGGCGCCGGAGGCGATCATCATGGCCCACAGGTTCACAGGGGGGCAGGCGGCGCTCATGATGGCGAATATGAAAACAAAGGCGGCGGTCTTCTTCTTGGACAGACCCATGGCGCCGACCACGGTGGCCACCATGGAGCCAAGCACAAAGATGGAGATGCTGCCCGCGCCGGTCAGCGCGCCGGGGATCAGCATGAACAGACCCATGAAAGCCAGCAGAATCCACTTGCTGTTGAAGCGGCTCACCAGACGGCGGGTAATGCTGGTGATAGCGCCGGAGGCGGAGTACAGGCTCACGAACACCGACGCGGTGATAAACAGGATGGCGATATCCAGGTTGACGAACAGGCCCTCCACCAGGATACCGGCGAAATTGGTTGTCCAGCCAAAGCACACAGCGCCCAGGACGCCCACCACGGCCGTAATGGCCAGGGAGATATCAGGCGACTTGAGGAATTTGGTGCTCAGGATGAATGCTGCCACCATAGCAACAAGAATGATCGATGTACTTAAGTACAAGGACATGAACGTTGCCCTCCTTACCTTGCATGATTTGTTCGATCACCGGGCGGCGGGGCGTGAAGCGGTGCTTGACGACTCATTCCGCCCGGTGGGAAAGCGACTTACTCTGCGGTCTCTTTGGCAAACGCCTGCTGAATCACAGCGATGAAGTCCATGGAGTTATCCAGGATGGTCAGCGGCACACCGTACTCTTCCTTGATCTTGTCGAAGCGGCCGTCGGTGTTGGCGTCGGTCACAACGATCATCCAGGAAGCCAGGGGGCACACGGCGTCGATACAGCGCTCGTTGGCGTTGGTGGGGGAGGTGGAACGCTTATCCTTCTCCAGCAGCACGGCGATCACGGGCACGTTGGTCTCGTTGGCACGGGCCATGACCTCGTTCACGCGGGCGATTTCCTCATCAATGGTGATGCCGGTGGCGCCCAGGCCCTTATCGGTGGAGCCGATGACGATCACGATAGCGCCATAGGGACGCTCGTCAACGTCGGCGGCATAGGGGACGTCCACATAGAAGTAGTCTTCCTGATCCACCAGCGTGCCGGCGCGGCTGACAAGCAGGTTGCCCATCTTGCCGCCAGGGCCCTGGCCGGCGTTGGTAATCATAAACGGCACCTTGCAGGGCACAACCGCGTCACCGGAAATCTCGGCGAGCGCAACCGCAGAAACGCTCAGAACAATACACAGGGCAAGGACGAGACTGATGATCTTTTTCATTGTACGATACTCCTTCTTCCATATAATAGGGGATCCTCAGGGATTCCAGCCGACCAGGCAAGCAAGACAAAATAGAACATATGCGTGCAGCACTCATGCACCGTCAACCTTCCCCCCCTTTCTTATGCTATTCACCATCAGGGATGCGCACGCTCACCCCTGTATAGCCACTGTTATATGGATATTTTACAATCTTATGCGATAAATGTACAATAATGTCGTTTTGTAGCGCTATAAAAAAAATCTATACTGATTTTTTTGAAAACCGCTTCACGCGCGTGCTTTTATGCTATACTGATAATGGCAAATTTTTTACTGACGTTTTTGAGGTAGACAAATGATAAACAGCCATCTGTGGGAAATCCTTGTCGCCTTCCACCAGTGCGGCACACTCAGCGCGGTGGCTGAGAAGCTGTATGTATCCCAGCCGTCTCTCTCCGCATCCATGAAGCAGCTGGAAAAAGACCTGGGCGTAACCCTGTTTGATCGAACCAAAAATCGCATCCAACTCAACGAAGTGGGCCTGGAGGCTGTCCGTCTGGCGGAAAATCTTCTCAAGCAGGAGAAAACCATCATCCGCCAGCTGCAGGAGATGTCCTGGCGGCTGCGTACCATCACCGTGGCCTCTTATGTATCCGGCCTGCGCAAGGACCTGGTGGAGCGGCTGAGCGCCATGTACCCCGACAGAGCCATCACCTCGGAGCATGTGTCCAGCGAAATGCTCCCTTTGGGGCTGCTCCAGGGGCGGTTCGACTATGTTATCAGCGAATACCAAATTGACGAGCCCGGGGTCATCTGTGTCCCTTACAAGAAGGACAGACTGTTGGTGCGGCTGCACAAAAGCGACGAGCTGGCCGACCGCACAGCGCTTTCCTACCACGATCTGCTGGACAGCAAGCTCCTGGTATGGACCATGAGCGGCTTCTGGGCCTCCTACATCCGCAAGCATTTCGGCGACCGGCTTCAGCTGGTCTTCGTCAATGAGGAGCGGGAATATCAGGATCTGCTGTGGGCCTTCCACATGCGCTCCTTCATCCTGGAAACGAACATCTGCAAGCATGAGGTACCCTCCGACTCCCTGTACGTCCCGCTGATTGACGAGGACACCGAGGTATCCTTCTATCTTTGCTGTATGGAGAAGAACGAGCATCTTTTGCCCAAGCTGTTGGAAAGATGCTGAACAAAAGGGCGCCGTCCCTCGGCTTTCACCGGGTGACAGCGCCCTTTCATTATTAATGACTGCGGCGGCGACCGCTTACAGCAGCGAATCAAACAGGCGAATGTTCGCGGCCTCCCGCTTCAGTTCCCCCGCCTGCTCGCGCCTGATGACCTCAACGATCCTGTCGTTGATAGGAGTGGGCACTCCCAGCTTGCGGCCATAGTCGCACACCACGCCGTTGATCGCCTCCACTTCGCAGGGCTTGCCGTTCTTCAGATCCTGGAGCATGGAAGGCTCAATGGCGCGATGCTTTTTCATGGCAATAGGCATCAGCAGCATACCGACGGCCCGCTTCAAGGCGCCCTTGTAATCAAACAGCCTGGTGATGTCCTTGCCCTGAACGTGGGCAAACGTGACGCCCGCCGCGCGGCCAACGTCGATGCACTCCTTCATGCAGCGGATGGCAACTTGCCGGGCATCCTTGTTTTCCGACACATCGCCAAAGGTGCCGCCCACCACCGTGCCAAGCCCGGAGAACGTGGCGTTAATCAGCAGCTTGGACCAGCGCGCGCCGATCAGATTCGGCTCCTCATGGACAGGGCACATCTTTTCCAGCAGGCTCTTGACCGCCGCGTACTGCTTGTCGGAGATGCCCTCCATCCTGCCCATGTGGAAGGAAAGGCTGTCCGGCGCGCTGGTAAGCACGCACTCGCCGGGCGCGGACAGCGTCGCGCCCCACTCCACCACGCAGCCCATGGTATGGCTGGAGCCCACAATCTCCGCGATCCCTGGTTCAGGCAAGCCGTTTTGCAGCGTCACGATGACGCCGTCCTCCGTCAGGAAGTCCTTCAGCATCGTCACGACTTCCGCGTTGTGCAGCTGCTTGGTCAGCAGCAGAATCACGTCGTACTTACCGCTCATCTGCGCGGGCGTCATGGCCTTGACGGGAACCGTCATGTCCACCGTGCCCGTGATGCGCGCGCCCCTGGCGTTCAGGGCGTCCACATGGGCCTGATTGCGGTTGATCAGGTCGATCTCGCCGCCGTTTTGGGTGATATAGGCTCCCAGCACCGTTCCCAGAGAGCCCGCCCCATAAATCGCATATCTCATCCGTATTCCTCCTGATTGGCTGCGCCAGCATTTTTCTTACAAATCATATCACACATGGCGGACATCGTAAAGTGCCAACCGTCCCGCTGCCCTTCCTGACCGGAAAAACCTTATCCCCGTTCCCGCATCGCCCTGACAAGCACCGTCAGTTGCCGGTGGGGATACCCGCCGCTCCGGAAGATAAAGGAGACCGCCGATATGCTCAAGCGTTTTTTCCTGCTTGCCGCTCTTCTGCTTGTCCTTCCCGCCGCAGCCAGCGCGGTGGAGCAGGGCTACACCGTCTTCCACGGGGCTCGTGACGTTCCCCGCGTCGCCGTCACGGTGGATGACTGCTACAACGCCGCCCATGTAGCGGAAATCCTGGATCTGTGCGAGGCCGAAGACGTTCCCGTGACCTTTTTCGTCATCGGCACCGCGCTAAGGGATGAAGACCGCGACATATGGCGGCGCGCCGTGGGGCTGGGCTGCGAGATTGGGAACCATACCTATAACCACGCCCGCCTGTCCGACCTGAACGACCGGCGAATCCGAAGCCAGCTGACGCGCGCTGCCGAACGCTTCAATGAGGTGCTGGGCCAGGACTATACCATGCAGGTCATGCGCCCGCCCTACGGCCGACTGTCAAAGGACCCGAAGAAAAAGAGCGATATTCGCGTGCTGAAGGCCATCGAGTCGGCAGGATACCGCCACGCCGTCTGCTGGGACATCAGTCAGGCCGACCCTGATAAGGCCATCAAGGCTGTTCAAAACGGCAGCATCCTGCTCTATCACGCCAACCCTAAGGATATTCGCTGCCTGAAAAAGCTGCTGCCCGCGCTGAAGGCATCCGGTTACACCTGCGCAACCGTCAGCGAGCTGCTGGAATTGACGGCTGAGGATACAGCCATTGAACCGGAAGGCATCCCGTCCGATTGGACAGTGGAGGACGAACCGTAAGCAGAGCCATGCATTAAAAAGAACAGGCGGCTGCATCCGCCTGTTCAATAGGGAGAAGCCGAACCGCTGCAAACTGTCAAAAGCATACGGTTCAGGCGCTGGGGCGGCCCCGTGCGACGGGCCTTCCCTGGCACGGGTACATCATAGCACATCACAGCAGCTTTGCGTCAAAAAGGCCGCGAAATGCGCCCAACGCGCCGTGAATGACAGCAGACGAACCGTCCTCAACGTCGATTATCGAATAACAAATGACGAAAGGCCAGGACGGCCTCAGACGCTTTCAGCATACTGCCTACGTCCAGCGCCCATTCAGCTTCTGTCAGCGCGGTCTCCATCGCGTTGCGCCCCGGAAAGGCCGTCGCGCGCTGTTCGCGTTCCTCCCGCCATATTTTCATGAAGCACTCATATGATCGAGGCTTGACGGACTGCCGCCCCAATTCAGGCAATGCTGCCGAGCCCTGGCAAAAGCGCTTCGCCCCCTCGCGCTCCGCTCAGCAAAACAGCGCCCGGAACCATTTGCCTTGGTTCCGGGCGCTGCGTCAATCCGGGCCTTACGCCTTCACGCCGTCCCGCGCAAGGGTTTCGATGCTCAAACGGGCGGCTTCCAGAGCGGGGCGCTCCGGGGAGTCGTCCTGCTCGATGACGAACCACTGCGCGCCGGCGCCGATGGCGGCCCGCGCCACAGCCTTGGTGTCCTGGCAGCCGTGGCCCCAGGGCTTGAACATAAAGGGCTGCTGGTCATCCTGGGCAGCGGGTTCGCTGTCCAGGCCGATGAGCGCATAGGGCGGCCGATCGCCCTTCACACCCACATAGTCCTTCAGGTGAACGACAGGGCAGCGGCCGGCATACTTGGCCAGATAGCCGCAGGGCTCCACACCCGCGTACTTCACCCAGCACACGTCGATTTCGCAGGCCAGCAGCTCCTCCGGAAGCACCTGGTAGAGGAAGTCCAGCCCGTACAGGCCGCTGAGGGTGACAAACTCAAAATCATGGTTGTGGTACAGCAGCTGGATGCCGCCCTGACGGCACAGCTGGCCGAAGCGCTGGAACAGCCGCAGCTTGGCCGCGAAGCCGGGAGCGCCGGGACGGGTCTGCTCGTCCAGGTAGGGGATGGCGATGTACCTGCAGCCAATGGCCTGGTGATAGGCGATGACGCCGAACATATCCGCCTCAATCTCCGCCAGGGGCACATGACTGGAAACGGCGACAAGGCCCGTTTCATCCAGCATGGCCTTGACCTGAACGGCGCTGTGGCCGTAGAAGCCCGCGAACTCCACACCATCATAGCCCATGGCCTTTAGCTGGCGCAGCACACCCAGCAGATCCTGGGCGGCTTCGTTCCGGGCAGAATAGATCTGATACGCGACGGGACGCTTTTCCATGGTCAGCACTCCTCCTGGTCAAAGTAGACGGGCTTGCCGGTGCGGCCGGACTCATAGATGGCGTCCAGGATGCGGGTGACCACCGCGGCCTGCCGGGGCAGCACGGTCAGCTCGCCCTCGCCCTTCACCGCGCGGATGAAGGCGCGCTGTTCAGCCAGGCCGGGGGTCTCGTTCTTGCCGGAGTAGTAGGCCACGCCGCCCGCGTCCAGGTTGGGCTTGAGCACATACTGACGGCTGTGGTTCACGCCGTTGATGCGCAGGCCCTCGTGCATGTCCGCGCCGGCCTTGGTGCCGCACAGCACGGTCTTGGCCTCCTCCACGTCCAGGGTGTTCAGCGCCCAGGAGGACTGCAGCATGATGGTGGCGCCGTTCTCCATTACCACGAAGCCAAAGGCGCTGTCCTCCACGGTGAATTTTTCAGGCTCCCAGTCGCCCCAGGCGTTAGCGGTGCCCGTGTCATTGTTCAGCTTGTGGTAAACGGTACCCACGGCATATTTGGGCTTGTAGTTGTTCATCATCCACAGGGTGAGGTCCAGGGCGTGGGTGCCGATGTCGATCAGGGGGCCGCCGCCCTGCTGGTACTCATCCAGGAAGACGCCCCAGGTGGGAACGGCGCGCCGGCGGATGGCGTTGGCCTTGGCAAAATAGATGTCGCCCAGGACGCCCGCCTCGCACTCCGCCTTCAGGTACTGGCTGTCGGGGCGATAACGGTTCTGATAGCCGATGGTCAGCAGCTTGCCGGTCTCCTCCGAGGCCTTGACCATCTTCATGGCTTCCTCATAGTTGAGGGCCATGGGCTTTTCGCACATGACATGCTTGCCCGCGTGGAGGGCGTCCACCGTGATGGGGCAGTGGGAACGATTGGGCGTACAGACGTACACCACATCCAGCTCCAGCTTGAGCAGATCGTGATAATCGGTGAACACCTGAGCGTCCGCCGTGCCGTATTCCTTGGCAGCCTTCTCGGCGCGCTCGGGAATCAGGTCGCAAAAGGCGACCAGCTCCGCCTCGCCCAGGTCGCGGATGGAAGGAAGATGCTTGCCGTTGGCAATGCCGCCACAGCCGATGATGCCAGCTTTCAACATGAATCGACCACTCCTTTGCAGGATATTTGATGCTTTTATGATAAGGGAAACACCACCGGGATACAATATCAGAAATTATCAACTGATTTGCATATCTTATCATTTTAGCCTTGCGCTCTTGACAGGGAAAACCGTTGACAGTATCTTATTAGCAGGAATTCAATGGGGATACGGCAGGAATTCAGCAAGAATTCGGCAGGGCGGGGAGGTCGCGCGTGAAACCGTACTTTCAGAAATTTTCATCGGAGGAATTGCCGGAGCAGCTGACGTGCGGCAAAGCCTACGGCCGGGGGCGGGCGGTCATTGTGGGCCCGCACTGGCACCCGGAGATCGAGTGCTATCTGATGCTTTCCGGCCAATGCCTGGTACATATCGAGCAGCAGCGCTTCACCGCCGTGCCGGGAGATTTGATCGTGGTTAACCGGGATCAGCTTCACGCCCTGTACAGCATAGGGGACGCCCCCTGCGTATACCTGCTGCTGATTTTTGACTTTGACAGCGTGGTGGGCGGCGACCGGGAGACCCAGACCTTCCGCCGCCCGGTGCTCTTCCGCAACCCCATGACCGCCGATACGCCCTTTTACCATGCCATGCGCCGCGTCATGTTCGACCTCAACCGAGCCAGCGCAGTCCAGCAGCCGGGGCAGGTGCTGGTGAAGTACGGGCTGGCGCAGCAGCTATGCGGGCTGCTGGTCTCCGCCGGTCAGTTCGACGCCGCGTCGGAGAGCGACGCCCGGCTGGATCGCTCCCGGGCCATGGTGGAAAGCACCTTCCAGCTCATTCAGGAGCGGTACGGTCAGCCCCTTTCCCTGGAAACGGCGGCCCGGGCGGCGAGCCTGAGCGTTTCCCACTTCTGCCGGGTGTTCCGTTCGGCCACGGGCATGACCTTCAACGATTATCTCTCCTATTACCGCGTCCGGCAGGCCCGTACCCTGCTCAAAGCGGACGCTACCCTGGAGCAGGCTGCCCAGGAATGCGGCTTCGGCTCCACCGCGTCGCTGATTCGCTGCTTCCACAAGTTTTATCAAGCGCCGCCCAAAGCCTACGTCAGGCAGATGTAACGGCGGCATACAAAGGAAAGGAAGATCCTTATGGCCGTCAGGGCAGGCATCATCGGTTTTGGTTATATGGGACAGTATCATATGAAGAAAAGCCGTCAGGCGGACGATATCGAGGTTGTCGCCGCCTATGACATCAGCGCCGACAGGCTGGCGGAAGCCCGGGCGGAAGGCCTGCGGACATATGACAGCCTGGACGCCTTCCTGGGAGACGACACCATCCGGCTGGTGATGATCTGCACGCCCAACAACGTCCACGCGGCCCTGTCCATCGCCGCCCTGAACAGCGGCAAGCACGTTATGTGCGAAAAGCCCGTGACCATGAACGCCGCCGAGCTGGAACAGGTGCTGACGGCGGCACAGCGGAATCACCGCGTCTTCACCACCCATCAAAACAGGCGGTGGAACCCGGACTATCTGACGGTGAAGGATGTGGTGTCCTCCGGGATTATCGGCAGGCCCACCACCGTCATCTCCCGGGTGTACGGCCAGCGGGGCGTGTGCTTCGGCTGGCGGGCTGACCCTCTGGCTGGCGGCGGGATGCTCTACGACTGGGGCATCCACCTCATCGACCAATATCTGCGGATGTTCCCGGACCAGCGGGTGACCAGCGTATACGCCCGGCTGCAAAGCATTCTTACCCCCGCGGTGGACGACAGCTTCGACCTGGAAATGGTCTTTGACAGCGACGTCTGCGCTCGGGTGCAGGTGGGAACCTTCTGCCTGGAGCCCCTGCCCCGCTGGTTTGTCTACGGGGATCGGGGCACCCTCCGGGTGGATGATTTCACCGGCCGCTCCGCCGCCATGGCCCGTATCCGGCAGGAGGTTTCCGGCTTCGACAGCGTGTTCGGCAAGCAGCTGGGCCCCAGCCGCACCATGGCGCCCCTCAAGCCGGAGTTCATCGAGACCCTGACGCCGCCCGTCTTTACCGAGGACGAACTGGCCTATCACCGCAACCTGGCCGCCGCCTGTGAGGGCCGGGAGGACGCCCTGGTGACCCACGAGGACATGCGCAGGGCCATGCGGGTGGTTGACCTGGCCTTTGAAAGCACCCGGCAGCGGCAGGTGATAAAGACGTCCATCTGACGCTTGCGGTCTACGATCCGATCAACAGCTCGCCCTATGAGCCGCCGGATCAAAAATCATCGTTATCGGGTAGAGCAGAAGCCTGCACGGTGGATTTCGCGAGGCATCCCCCTGCGTGTCTGGACATGGCGGCTACTCCGTCAGCGCCAGCATGATCCGCGCGGTGAAGTAATCCCCTTCTGTCTCAAATACGGCCTTGCCGTCGTATTTATCCGCTATGGAACGAATGATGTTCAAGCCGAAGCCGTGCATCTCCGGCTCATCCTTGGTGGTAACGAGTTGGGGATTGTTCTGGAGCGTTCGGGCGTCGGCACGATTGCGCACCAAAAAGCAAAGATACCCAGCCGCAGGAAAAATCCGCACGGTGATTTCCGGCGCATTTACCTGCTGACTTGCTTCCAAGGCGTTGTTGAGCAGATTGCCCAAAAGAGATGACAGATCGCTTGTCTGAATCGGCAGGGAAGCATTCAGACAAGCGTCAATATGCAAAGGAATATTCAGGTTGTGTGCCTGAGCCGCTTTCTGATTCAGAATGGCGTCTGCCACGGCATTGCCGCTGTTGATCATACTGTCGCCGCACCCCGGCGCGCCGATAAGATCAGTCAGCAGCGCCTGGGCTTTATCGTATCTGCCGTTGCTGAGCAGCACCGACAAGGAAGCCAGATGGTTGCGCATTTCATGGCGCTGGGCACGCATTTCGTTCGTCAGTCGGACGGCCGCCTCTACCGTTTGTTGCTCACCCTGGCCTCCGACTTCATATGATAGCTTCATCATATCCGTATCGTAACGGCTGATCAGTCGGGAGGAAAGTCAGAAAACGAAATAGGTCACTGTCAGGAAACAAGTGGCAAGGACTGCCGCGCCCTGTGGATTGGACGATTTTAAGTTGATCTGGATCACATAATAAGCCAATAATCCCAATAGTGAAACAAGGGGAATGCCCAGGTAATATTCAGATGGCACTTTACGCCGGGAGTGAATCGCGTTTTCTTTTAGAAACCAGCCAGACACCAGCACAACGGCGATTCGTGGGAGACGAGCATACGCATGGTTGAATTCGGGCGCAACCAGAGAAATCAAATACCAAATGATGGGATGATGCATCATGCTGGTCGCAACGAAGACGGAAACCATGGACATTTTATAGGCGAACGGCGCTGTCAGAATCAAGGCAGCGTATAGGCATCCCCACAAAACAAAGCTGAACAGATAAATAATAAAATTTCCAGCAGGCAGCATTTCCTGCAGCAGAATCGAACCTAAACCGGCGGCGGTGAACAGCAACAGCAGGCAGGCGGTTTTAACATGCCCGAAGCGAGATGAATAAGCCAGCGTCAACGACAGATACATCGCGAAGTATGTCATCCCATCGGTTAATCTAACCATCCAGTCCATGAAAGATCATCACCTCCAATCTGTTCTTGACTTCCTCTGACTTGCCACGGCTGACAGGAAGGCGCTCGCCGTTTTTGAGCAGCGCCTCTTGCCGGTCGATACGGAAGATCGCGCTGAGATTCACCAGATAGCAGCGGTGGATGCGATAAAACCCTCTGGGTGAAAGCGTTTTTTCCAGCTCCTGCATGGATAGATGTGTCTTCTGCTTTCCCTCTTGCAGAACCACCACCTGGGCTTTTCCTGAGCTTTCCACATACAGAATGCGATTCGTCGGCAGCGCGATTGCTGAATGATGATCCCGCAGAATGAGCGTATCTGCACCGAATCGGTTCAAGTGATCGGACAGGGCGGTCAGTCCCTCGCGCAGATCCGCGTCCAAAAAGCTTTTTCGGATAAAACGCAGGGGCTGTACCTGCATGGCTTCAAAAACGCGGGATTCCACCGCGGAAACAAACAGCAGCGGACACATGTATCCATTCTGCCGGAGACGGCGGGCCAGGCTGACTCCATCCATTTCCGGCATTTCGATATCCAGCAGGAAAGCGTCGTATAAATAACTGTCCAGCGTCATAGCACTGGAGAAGGGAAACAGTTCACAGGCGCAGCCGCGCTGCTCCAGAATTTTTTTCGACAGGAGACAGATTTTTTCCAGCAGAATTGGCTCGTCGTCCACCACCGCGATGCGATATGCCATACGAAAAGCCTCCCATCATGTTCCATAGCATCATCATAACAAAAAAAGGATGGAGCGTCAAACAAACAAAAACGGGCATTTCTTCTTAGAAAATGCTCGTTATAAGCACCTCATGCAGGGGAGGCATTTTATCCTCCCCTGCATTAAGGATGAAATCATTCCACAACAATGTTGCTGCTCATATCACCCACGGTCAAGGTGTATTCGCCGGCTTCCAAGGTAACATAAACTGTGATCACGCGGAACTGACCGGCAGTCAGTCCAACAATCTTCTCAGCCACCACTTCACCATTGGCCAGCACGGGCACAGTGATCAGCCCGTCGCCCTCGCCGTCGTTCTTGGCAACAAAGCTGATTTTGAAGGGCTCACCGGCCTTGGGAATGATGGTGCTGACAGTGGTCTGGAGCTGTGTGCCGCCAGAGGAGCCTTCCACTTCTTTCTCTTCCACCATCCGCGGGAGCGTGAGCAGGCTCAGCTGGATATCGGCGGGTTTGCTGTACTCAATACCGAAACCATCGGTAACGATCACATCGCCCAAATTGTTAGGCATGTCGATGTTCGGATTTTCCTTTGCCAGCATCGCCATATACAGCCGTACTTCATCAGAAACACCGATGTCATCTTGCAGTTCGCCCCAGGACAGAGCTTTGGCAGAGGCTTCGTACCCCAACTCGTAAAGCGACTTGCCAGCGGGTTCTTTCTCGCCAAAAAGCATTTCAACGGTGATGGAAGGCTTGACGTAGCGGTAGAAGGAGCCGGTAGAGGAGCCATGATCCGGCGTGTTATTGTAAGTCTGCATCAGCAGAGCGTTGGCGTCAATGAACTGGCGCAGCGCAGGCTCGGAGGATACAGTGCCTTCAAAGATGATGACGACGGGCACGTTCGCAGCCTGAGCGTCTTCGATCATCAGTTCATAGGCATCGTTGAAGCTGGACACATGGAATACGGCAACGTTCGCTTGCGTCAGTTCCTCCACAACGGTCGCCTTGCTTTCGATAGCAGCGGTGAGGTTATCCTTGCTGTTGCAGTTGGAGTCGAGATACACTTTTGCTTCCGCGTTCAAGGGCAGGATGCCGTCATTTTTGAACATGATGGTGGACTTGACCATCAGTTTTTCTTCCATTTCCTTGATTTCGGGGCGGCGATACTGATCGATCTCGTCGTTGTTCAGGGGAATGGGTGAATCCGTGGTGTATTGACCATTGCTGATGAGGGCCAACGCTTCCTCCCAATCGTGGTAGGGATTCTCAAACAGCCCCTGTCCCATCTTATTGCGTATCACGCGGAACACATGATAATTGAAATCTTCCTCCGTCACCAGCTTATCCGTCACGGTCTGGGCAATGAGATCAGGGAAAGCGCGGCGGAAACCGCTGTCGGAATACGCTTCGATGTCTGTGCCGGGAACAACCCCCAGGGCAGAGAACATATCGACTCCAGTGTTCAGAATCAAGGCATAGCGTTCCACCGCGGAAAGCGTGGACACATCCGTGCCGTCAGGGGTGACGCCGGTCTGCTGCATGAGCGAGGCAATATCCAGCGGCCAGTCCAGACAGATAACGCCATCGTACCCCAGATGATCACGCAGAAGAGCATAGGTGGCGCTGTCCATATAGGTCTGCAAACCGCCGCCCGTAATGCCCTGATTGTTGTTGGTCATGACCCATTCGGTGCCGGCATCCACCACGGCCTTCCAGCCCACCAGCCAGGAATCAAGCAAATCGGCAGGGGACTTGGCGCCAGCGTAGTTGCTGCGGCCGCCCCGGGCGATAAAGTGCTTGGAATGGGCCTGGAAGTTGTAGTCATTGTAGGCTTTCGTTTCGATGGCAGACATTTCAGCGATGTAGTTGGGATCGTCGCCATAGAAGGAGCCGATCTCATTGCCATAGCCATGGAACACCTGCTGATAGCCGATCGCCGCTCCTTCCTTGGCGTACTCGGACACCAGGTTGTAGAGCAGTTCAGGATCATGGGCCACACCGAAAGCATAGTGGGGCATGTCGATCATGCCGCCCCAAGTGTTGTAGCTGCGGTCGCCGGAGAAGGTGACGGGAATACCCAGTGCGGTATCCTCAGCGATGGTCTGAATGCGGTTGAGCACATCCAGCTGATCCTTGGGCATACCTGTCAGCGCAGCAATGTAGGTAGTCACATGCATATCCTGGATCTGGAAGGGCATGGGGCAGTAGTTGACGCCATCGAGCGTATACATCACTTCATGGCTGGTATACAGCTCTTCATTATTGTAATCCCGATTGCCGCCGCCAGTGCCGTCGCCCGAAAAATCGGTGGCTACCGAGCCGTTCTTGCCACCAATCCCCGAGAAAACGAGGGTGCCGGCCTTCTCTTCCAGGCTCATCTTCCCTACCACATCCCAGGCACGGGTTTCTTTGTCCAGGCGCCAGTCTTCATAAACGTCCAGTTCGCCGTTGCCGTTCATGTCCTTGAACCACTCGCCATCTACCTGAAAGAACCTATCCGCGGATGCGGCGCTCAGACGCGGACGGTTGCCCTCGGCCTCAATGTAATAGAAGCCAGAAGCACTTTCCTTGATGACGGGATCTTCCGCCAACCCGAAAGCGCCGACACAGGAAACCATCATGACGAGAACCAAGAGCAACGCGATTTTTCTCATAATAGTACAGTCTCCTCTCCATTTTAGGGGCTTTTCCCTGTCCCCATTTAAAATATATGATAAACAGAAAAGTGCATCCATCCCACAAAACGGAATGAAATGCACATATACGGAATGAATGGCTTGGCTTTCTTCATCTTTTTGCTCTGCCCGGGGATGGCCAAGGGCGCTCTCATATATCAGGGAAGGTCAGAAAATTTTTGTCAAATAGGCTTGAACCCCTTGACAAATTAAAATTGCGTAGTACAATAGCACTGCGAAGGTCAAAGAAAGTCAAGAAGTGACAAGATTCTGCCTTCACGGGAGGTACCGCTATGAACATGAATCAGTTCACGCAGAAGACGATGGAAGCGCTCCAGCGGGCGCAGTCCATGGCCATGGAATATCAGCACATGCAGGTGGAGCAGGAGCACCTGGCCCTGGCACTGGTGGAGGATGACAACGCCCTCATCCCTCAGCTGCTGAAAAAATGCGGCTGGTCGGCGGACACCCTGCGGGCCCAGCTCACCGAGGCCCTGGGCCGCGTGGCCCGGGTGTCCGGGCCCGGGCGGGAGGCGGATAAGGTCTACATCGCCTCCGATGTGGAAAAGGCGCTGGTGGAGGCCGAGGCCAGGGCCAAGCAGATGAAGGACGAGTATCTGTCCGTGGAGCACCTGTGGATGGCGCTGTGCGCCAAGGCCGCAGGTCGCTTCAAGGAAATCCTGCGGGCCATGGGCTATCAGGAGGAAGTCTTCCTCCAAGCGTTGGCTCAGGTGCGGGGCGCAACCCGCGTCACCAGCGACAATCCGGAGGAAACCTACGACGCGCTGAAAAAATACGGCGTCGATTTGGTGGACATGGCCCGTCAGCAAAAGCTGGATCCCGTCATCGGCCGCGACGGCGAAATCCGCAACGTCATCCGCATCCTGTCCCGCAAGACCAAGAATAACCCCGTCCTCATCGGCGAGCCCGGCGTGGGCAAAACGGCCGTCGTGGAGGGTCTGGCCCAGCGGATCGTCCGGGGTGACGTGCCGGATTCCCTGAAGGAGCGCACCATCTTCTCCCTGGACATGGGCAGCCTCATCGCCGGCGCAAAATTCCGCGGCGAGTTTGAGGAGCGGCTGAAGGCGGTGCTGGCGGAAATCAAGAAGAGCGACGGACGCATCATCCTCTTTATTGACGAATTGCACACCATCGTTGGCGCGGGCAAGGCCGACGGCGCCATGGACGCGGGCAATCTGCTCAAGCCCATGCTGGCCAGGGGCGAACTGCACTGCATCGGCGCGACGACGCTGAACGAGTACCGGCAGTACATCGAGAAGGACGCGGCGCTGGAAAGGCGTTTTCAGCCGGTGATGGTGGGCGAACCCACCGTGGAGGACACCATCGCCATCCTCCGAGGGCTGAAGGAGCGATATGAGGTCTTCCATGGCGTGAAAATCCAGGACGCGGCGCTGATTGCCGCCTCTACCCTGTCCAACCGTTACATCACCGACCGCTTCCTGCCGGACAAGGCCATCGACTTGGTGGACGAAGCCTGCGCCATGATCCGCACGGAAATCGACTCCCTGCCCACGGAGTTGGACGACATCAGCCGCCGCATTATGCAGCTGGAAATCCAGGAGGCTGCGCTGAAAAAGGATGACGACGAGCTGTCGCTGGCGCACCTGGCGGAGGTTCAGAAGGAGCTGGCTGGGCATCGGGACGAGTTCAACCAGATGAAGGCCCGTTGGGAGGCGGAGAAGGATGCCATCGGCAAAGTCACCCGGCTGAGAGAGGACATCGAGCGGGTCAACGCCGAGATGGAAAAGGCCGAGCGTCAGTACGATCTCAACCGCGCCGCCGAGCTGAAATACGGCGAGCTGCCCCGGCTTCAGAAAGAATTGGCCGAGGAGGAAGCCATTGCCGAGCAGAGCAAGGGCGAGGATGGCCTGCTGCGGGATCGCGTAACCGACGAGGAAATCGCCCGCATTGTCGGCCGCTGGACGGGCATCCCCGTCAGCAAGCTGATGGAGGGCGAGCGGGAAAAGCTGCTCCACCTGGAGGATGTGCTGCATGAGCGGGTCATCGGCCAGGAGGAGGCCGTCACCAGGGTCAGCGAGGCCATCCTGCGCAGCCGCGCCGGCATTCAGGACCCCAACCGGCCCCTGGGCAGCTTCCTGTTCCTGGGCCCCACGGGCGTGGGCAAGACCGAGCTGGCCAAGGCGCTGGCCCAGGCGCTCTTTGACGATGAGAAAAACATGGTGCGCATCGATATGTCCGAGTACATGGAGAAGTTCAGCGTGTCCCGGCTCATCGGCGCGCCTCCCGGGTATGTGGGCTATGATGAAGGCGGCCAGCTCACCGAGGCCGTCCGCCGTCACCCCTATTGCGTGGTGCTGTTTGACGAGGTGGAAAAGGCCCACCCGGACGTGTTCAACGTGCTTTTGCAGGTGCTGGACGACGGCCGCATCACCGACAGCCAGGGCCGCACGGTGGACTTCAAGAACACCATCCTCATCATGACCAGCAACCTGGGCAGCGAGTACATCCTGGACGGCATCCGCGACGGCGACATCGCCCCGGAGGCCCGTGAGCAGGTGGATCGCCTGCTGAAGACGCACTTCCGCCCGGAGTTCCTCAACCGCATTGACGAAATTGTGTACTACAAGCCCCTGACCAAGGAGCAGATCAGCCAGATTGTCCGCCTGATGCTGGACGGTTTGAACAAGCGCCTGGCCGATCGCCAGCTGCGGGTGGAGCTGACCGAAGCCGCCATGCAAACGGTCATCGACCAGGGCTTTGACCCGGTGTACGGCGCGCGGCCGCTGAAGCGTTACCTGCAAAGCCGCGTGGAAACTCTGGTGGCCAAGCGCATCATCGCCGCCGACGTGAAGCCCGGCGATGTGCTCACCGTGGACGCGGAGGGCGATGGCGCACTGACGGTAAGGTGGTAAAACAGTATCAAAAAGCATCGGAGCAGCTTGCCCGGCAGGCCGCTCCGATGTTATTTTTGTTAAAAACTTTACCTAAAACCACATTTTTCATTGACATAATCTGCTATATACGGTATAGTAATATAAACAGACCCATGGCACAGGTGAGGTGAATCTATGACTGCGTTTTCTGACCTGCTTCGCCATCGGCAGGTAAAAATCCCTGCAAAACGCGCTGGCCGGCGCACGGCGTTCAAGCCGTGATGTTCTGCAAGGACCCTTGGATGATAGCACACCGCAGATTGACTGTCCATCCACCGACAGAAAGGATTGTTACCATGTTGAATCATAAGCGTATCGTTGCCCTGGTGCTTTGTTTTGCCCTGGCCCTGACCGTGATTGGTGCTGCGCTGGCGTATGATGAAATCTACACTTGTGAAAAATGTGGTGGAGTGTGCAAAGTGGGGCAGTGGAAGTGCATTTTAACTACAACGCTTGCCAATGGTACAGTTCATTGTAACATGAGGCGTGTTGATAATTGTGTAAATGGCCATACTTATAGTCATACAAGGACTGTATACAATCAACATAATCAGCATACTGGTCGGCCATAATCAAGTAATGTAACAAAAACGGAGGTGTCCGTCATGTACCATCGCATTGCTTCGTTCCTGGTTGCCTTGGTTTTTACATTGACGCGGACGGGCACCTCCGCCCTTTCAGAAGAAACTCAAATTGATACTGTGACCATTGCTGTTGCCAATGGGCAGTTATTCTTGTTCCAATATGACCTGACCCCAACAGGGTACCGTATCCACGTTGACCAGTTTCAGCCTGCCTTGAATACGTTTACCACTGTCCTTGAAGGGGACTGGATACCCTTTTCCTCCAATGATGGCCTGCAATACGCACTCTTTGAGGATACTGTCTACACCTTTGACAGCAACGGCCAGACCACGAAGATTACCACCATCGCCGACATCGCGGAAAACGTGACAGAACTCGGCGGTGGGTATGTGGCGGGCAACTCACTTTACTTGGGCGTCAGTTTCCCAGGTGGGCATCGCCCGAATGGGATATACCGCTATGACCTCTCCACGGGCCAGGGAGCGTACTTTATGAACTACGGGGCTTTCCGGGCCATGACCCTGGCTGAGGATGAGCGTCTTCTGGTGCTCCAGCCCTCCCCAAACGACCCTAATGAATACAGCATCATCGCCTACGACTCATACGGCCAGTCTCTGGGCACGGTCACGACTATCCCTACGACTGACTGTGCTGGCCTGGCCTGTGACATGACCACCGGTGCCCTGTACTGGGTGGAGGGAACCAGCCTTATTCGATTCCAGGATGGAGAGCGTCAGAAGATAGGCAACCTTCCCTACTCCGCCAATGATGCCGGAAGGGCCGGTTTTATCCGCGGCTATTACTGCACACGCTTTCCTAACCTGACCTACCATTTGCAGTCCATGCGGGCCTTGGAGCGCCATCAGGACGCCCTGACCATTTGGGGCACAGAAAATATGACGCACGGCATTGACGCGGCGTTCTCTCTAAGCACGGGCATCGTCATTGACCGCCCGAACTTCACTCATTACTGCGTGGAGGAGGCCTATACCGCCGTTCAGACCGGGGAGCAGGTGGACTTGTTTTATCTGCCGCTGTCGGCAGGTGTCCGCGTCATGATGAAGCGCGGGTTCGCCGCTCCTCTGGAGGATGAAACGCTCCTCAATGATGTTACCCGTTTTTATCCTGCCATCGCGGAGACGCTGACCTATGACAGCCAGCTGTACGCCGTGCTGAACCGCACCCGCATCGGCGGCTGGCATCAACATTCTGCTTTAACGGATGATCTGGATGTTCCTGCTACTTGGGCGGAGGTCCTCGACCTGCTGGAAAGCTGGCCTGAGCATCCGCTGAATACCGGCGTTCCTCTTATCATGACACCATTATTCCCTGATACCAATACGGGCTGGTCGGGCAACGATTACGTGGACGCCATTATCACCGCCTTCGTTCGTGAGCAGCTGCGCTCGGGCCAAGAGGTAGACTTCAGCGATGAGACCTTCATAACGCTGATGGAGCGGCTGCGCGGCATCGTGGAGCGCAAGATCATTGACGCGACCCAGCGCGAAAAAAGCAGCGAAACGGAATATGCCTTCCAGGCAGCATGGGGCAGCGGTGAATCGCCTTACTATTCAGTCGATGTCTCAGGGATAAGTGTTGGCTTTTTCAATGCAACGATCGCTGCCGCGCCTACGGTGTTTGCGGATTCTCCCGGTGCGTTGTCCGTGGACAGCATGGTCTATATCCTGAACCCCCGCGCTCCCCACAAGGAGCAGGCCATGACCTACCTGCGGTATGTGGCGCAAAACCGGGAAAAAAGCAGCGGTGCCCTGTACTGCGCCGATGCCGTGCCAGCGCATGTATTTGCGGAGGACATCCTGTACTATCAGACGCATATTGCGGAGCTGCAAGCCCAAAAGAAAGCCGCCACCTCAGAGGCGGTGAAGGAGCAGCTGGATCGAGAAATTGGCTATGATGAGATCAATTTGAAAAATTTGACGGGAGGAGTTGACTCTTGGACAGTCTACGAGCCCCTGCTGACCCTTTACCGCACGGAGGTCGTGCCCGCCATTTACGCCGAGCCCTCTGCCTTGCTGGATCCGGCATTCGCCACCCACACCGTTATCCTGGACGAGCTGCTGGCCCTGGGCCACCGCTACCTGTCCGGCGGCATGTCCATCGACCAGTGTGTCCGCCGCATGAATGAGATCGTCAACGCCATGCTGATGGAACAGTGACTTTCCCACCGTCGGCGGAGCGCAAATCGAAAATCGGTGAGGTTCGATGGACATTCAACTATCTGCAAAAAGGTCGTGATGGATCAGCACGGCAACCATAACTAATAACCAATTTTCAGGAGGTGCCCGCCATGCTTCAACGTATTTTTTCTTTCTTTGCAGTGATAGTTAGTATAATTACTTTGGCGGGCACCTCCGCCCTTTCGGAGAGATCTGAGACAATTACCTCATCCATGACAGTTGCTAACGGGCTGCTGTTTATTGGGCAAGAAGAGATAGGCACAACAGATTACCATTCCCATATTAACCAGTTTCAACCTGATAAGAACACATTCACCACTGTCCTTGAAGGGCAGTGGACTCCCTTTTTCTCCAACGACGGCCAGCAATACGCGCTCTTTGAGGATACGGTCTACACCTTTGACAACTATGGCCAGATCACGAAGGTGGTCACCATCGCTGACATCGCTGAAAATGTGACGGAGTTCGGCGAGGGATATGTAGTAGGCAACGCACTTTACATGGGCATCAAATTTTCAGGTGGGTATCGCCCTGATGGCATATATCGCTATGACCTCTCCACGGGGCAGGGGGCGCACTTTATGAACTACGGGGCTTTTCGGGCCATGACCCTTGCCGAGGATGCGCGGCTGCTGGTGCTACAGCCCTCCTCAAACGACCCCAATGAATACAGCATCATCGCCTACGATCCATACGGTCAGTCCTTGGGCACGGTTACGACCATCCCCACAACTGATTGCGCTGGCCTGGCCTGTGACATGACCACAGGTGCCCTGTACTGGGTGGAGGATACCAGCCTCATCCGCTTCCAGGATGGTCAACGGCAGAAGATGGGCAACCTTCCCTACTCCGCCAAGGATGCGGGAAAGTCTGGCTATATCCGCGGCTATTACTGTACGAAATTTCCCAACGCCACCTACCATCTCCAGTCCATGCATGCGTTGGAGCGCCCGCAGAACGCTCTGACCATCTGGGGAACGGAGAACATGATCTACGGCATCGACGCTTCATTTTCCCAAAGCACGGGAATCGTTATTGACCGTCCGAATTTCACTCATTACTGCGTGGAAGAGGCCTATACCGCCATCCAGACCGGGGAGCAGGTGGATTTGTTCTATCTACCGCTGTCGGCAGGCATCCGCGTTATGATGGAGCGCGGGTTCGCCGCTCCGTTGGAGGATGAAACGCTCATCAACGATGTTGCCCGGTTTTATCCTGCCATCGCGGAGACACTGACCTATGACGGCCAGCTGTACGCCATGCTGAACCGTACCCGCATCTGCGGCTGGACACAGAGCCTTTCTTTGGTAGAGGAATTGGATGCTCCTGCCAGCTGGGCGGAAGTCCTTGACCTGCTGGAAAGCTGGCCCGAGCATCCGCTGAACACAGGCGTTCCACTCATCAGTACCTTGTTGTGGAGCGACCCCAATACGGGCTGGTCGGGCAACGATTACGCGGACGCCATCATTACCGCCTTCGTCCGTGAGCAGCTGCGTGCAGGGCAGGAGGTAGATTTCAACAATGAGACCTTCATGGCACTGATGGAGCGGCTGCGCGGCATCGTGGAGCGCAAGATCGTTGACGCGACCCAGCGCGAAAATAGCGAAAAGGGTTCTGCTTTCCTGACAGGATGGGCCAGCGGCGAGTCGCTTTCTTATACGCTTGATTTGTCGGGCAGTACCATCAGTTACAACAACGCAACGATCGTTGCCGCGCCTACAGTGTTTGCTGATTCTCCCGGTGCGCTGTCCGTGGACAGCATGGTTTATATCTTGAATCCCCGTGCTCCCCACAAGGAGCAGGCCATGACCTACCTGCGGTATGTGGCACAGCATCGGGAGGCCTACAGCAGTGCCCTGCACTGCACCGATGCTGAGCCCGTGCATGTATTTGCGGAGGACATCCTGTACTACCAGACACACATCGCGGCGCTGCAAGTCCAAAAGGAAGCCGCCACCTCAGAGGCGGTGAAGGAGCAGCTGGACCAAAAGATCCTCTATGACGAAATCAATTTGAAGAATCTGACGGGGGAACTTGATGCTTGGACGGTCTACGAGCCCCTGCTGACCCTTTACCGCACGGAGGTCGTGCCCGCCATTTACGCCGAGCCCTCTGCCTTGCTGGATCCGGCATTCGCCACCCACACCGTTATCCTGGACGAGCTGCTGGCCCTGGGCCACCGCTACCTGTCCGGCGGCATGTCCATCGACCAGTGTGTCCGCCGCATGAATGAGATCGTCAACGCCATGCTGATGGAACAGTGACTTTCTCACCGTCGGCGGAGCGCAAATCGAAAAGCGGCGAGGTTCGATGGAACGATAAAGCTGAACGGTACAGTGCGGACGATCAAGCAGTGCAAAGCCCTCCTCCCTGCAACAAAAAAAGTGGCTTGCGCCACTTTTTTTGATACCCTGCGGCAGCGCCGCGAATACACCGCTTTGCCGGCATATCAGGGACAATCCATTAACCAAACACCTCGGGATAGACATCATCCAGGGAGAAAATGTCCGGGTCACGCTTTTCGCGGCAGATCCAGCGGCCATCGGTGAAGTCCGGCACGGGCACGGGCATGGAGCCCATGGCAATGGACTGCTCGCTCAGGCAGGTGATGGCCATCCAGCTGGCGGCGTCGTATACGTCGATAGGGAAGGGCTTGCCGGACTGCAGGCTGGTAATGAAGGCCCGCATCACCAGGTAGTCCATGCCGCCGTGTCCGCCGCGCTCGCCGAACTCCTTGTAATCCTGCCATAGCGGATGAATGAACTCCTCCAGGACAGGTTTCTCCGGCTCAAAGACATGGTCGCCGTTTTTATCCGGCGGCGTTCGGCCCTCAATGTGAATGCCATGATTGTCCTCCATCCACAGGCCCTTGACTCCCTGCACATAGCCGCCGCGGGAGTAGGGGCGGGGAAGGGTGCAGTCATGGGTCAGCACGATGGTCTCGCCATTGGCGCACTTAATCATCGTGGTCACGATGTCCCCCTCATTGAACCTGGCCTTGCACAGCGGGGAATCGGGCCGGTTGGCCTCCATCCAGGCATGCTGGCCCGCCGACTTGGAGGCCATGGACACCAGGGAAAGCATGCGGTTGCCATGGTTCAGCTCCAGGTACTTGGCTATGGGCCCCAGCTCATGGGTAGGATACAATTCACCGTTGCGGTGGAGGAAATTGTTCTGCCGGTAGTGGTGGATGATGTCGCCGTTGCCGATTTCCTCCCGCAGGTCATGGTGATAGCCGCCCTGGCAATGAATGAGTTCACCGAAGATACCCTTCTTCACCATGTTCAGCAGCGCCATCTCGTTCTGCGCATAGCAGCAGTTTTCCAGCATCATCACAGGGATGCCGGTGCGTTCGCTGGTGCGAACCAGCTGCCAGCACTCATCCAGGGAAGACGCGCCGCCCACCTCCAGGGCAGGCACCTTGCCGTGCTCCATGGCATCCACGGCAATCTGAATATGGGTGGTCCAGCTGGTCATGATGACGACGGCCTCAATGTCCTCCCGGTCATTGACCTCGCGGTAATCCGTGGCGCCGTCCGGACAGACGCCCCGGGTCTTCATGGCATGCTCCTGGGCAACCTTCACCCGATCCTCATATTCGTCACATACCACGGCGATTTCCACATCGGGCATGTTCAGCAGCACTTCCAGCTGAGACTCGCTGCGAAGACCCAGGCCTACCACGCCAAGGCGGATCGTCCGCCCTGTTTCGCCAAGCTTCATATCCAATTTCCTCCATTGCTTTCTAAGATGTAGATCATGTCATGCGTTGGTTCATGTATCAGCACGGGGAATCCCCCGTATGATTTTGGACAGCCGATGGATTAATTCCTGCCGAATCGCGCGATTTATCCCAGGTTGATAAGCACAATGCTGCCCACCGCCATCACCATGCCGGCTACCTGCTCCCACCTGGGCCGCTCCTTGAACAGCACCAGGGAGTACAGGATGGACAGCACCAGCACACCGCCGTTGTCGATGGTGTATAGGATGCTGGACTCCATCTGATGCAGAATGACCAGCAGCAGATTGGCCGCCGCCGTGGCGGAGGCGCAGCAAATCAGCAGAAAGAGCGCCGCCTTCTTTCCCATGCGGAAGCCTTCGATCAGCTTACGACCCCGTTTGCGCGCAAGCTCCATCACCACCGCGGAGAGGGCCGAGGCAGCGAAGAGGATCGTCAGCATCTCCGTGCGCTGGGCGCCCGCCATGGCATTAGCCTGCAAATTCATGATAACGCCGTACAGACCGTTGGAGAAAAACAGCGCCGCGCACCACAGGTAATAGGAGCCGGAATTGTTCTGGAAGGAAATCCCCCGCACGTTCATGGCCACCAGGGAAACGAGCATCAGCACCACGGCGAAAACCTGCAGCCCCGTCAGGGTTTCGCCCAGGAACATTACACCCACCGCCATGGGCACCAGGATACCGCCGAACATGCTGGACACCATCAGGAAGGAATAGGAGCCGCGGTTCCCCGCCTCGATCATGGAGGTGTTGTACAAAAGCAGCATCCCCGCGTTCAGCAGGCCGAATAGCCACGTCTGCCAGGAGGGCGCGAAGGAGAAGCCGCCCACCGCCAGGGTCGCCACGGCAATGAAAACGCCATAGCAGATGGAAAACACGGCAGTGGACTGGCCTTCCTCTCCCGCGTAATTGGCGGAATACAGCCGCGTAAACAATGACTGGAAGGAGAAGAAAAGCACCATCAGCGTTATCTGCAACACCAGCATATGACCAATCCTCTTTCCTTCAGGCGATCCCAGGTCATTCCGCCGCCATCAGCCGCTCCTGGGTCAAATCCCAGCAGGGCAGAGACCGCTCCGCAAAGCATTGGCAGAGCGCTTCCGCCAGACCGGGCACCCAGATCAGCCCGTCATCCTCCCGCACCCAGGAAGCGGGGAAGGGCGTGGCCTCTGGCTGAAGCAACCGCATTTGCTCCAGAGCATCCACATGCCATAGGGCCATCTCGCCCGTACAGCCGATGGGCGTACCCTCGCGGATAGCATCAATGGTGTTCCACAGGTTATCCATGGTTTCGCTGCCCACCCGGCCATAGTCCTTAACCCGGCCGTCGGCAAAGGCAGCGACAATCCGTTTCTCTTCATCCCCGGGGCCGCCAAAGCGAACCACCGCCTGTTCGTAGGCATACTCGAACATAGGATTCTGCACATGATCCCGGCCTGCCGCGTGGGACACCGCGATAAACACCTCCGCCCCGTTGGCGGCCCTGGCCTTCAGCACCGCCGTATCGAAGGTCTCGATGGGGTTGGCCCGGTAGGTGACGCACCGGATGTCATGAATGGGGCCGTCGGTCATGAAGAGCATGTTCATCAGGTAATGGGCGGTGGCGTTGCTGAGCACATTGTCGAAGATGGGCCTGCCCTGGGCATCCAAGCGCTTGCCCGCCCAGCCGCTGCCGCGATGATAGTAGGTATGATCCCGGGGCCAGAGCACCATGGCCTTCAGGGCCACAGGCGCACCGAACACACCGGCGTCCACGTCCGCCTTCAGCGCCCGCATGGCCTTGTCATAGCAGTGCTGAAAGCCGATGGACAGCACCTTGCCCGCCTGATCCCGAGCCGCGAGAATCTGCCGGACGCCATCCACCGTGGCGGCGATGGGCTTCTCCATCACCACATGGCAGCCGTGCCGGAAGGCCTCCACCGCCTGCTCCACATGGAGGTGAATCGGTGTGGCGATGACCACCAGATCAGGCTGCTGCGCCTGGTAAAGCTCCTGGGAGGTGGCGTAGACGGGGCACAGCGGACACTCCTTCACGAAGGGATCCACCGCACCCACCAGGCGCACACCCTCCCGAAAGGGCTTCGTCATGGCATGGACATAGTTGGCCGCGAAGCCGCCGATTCCGAAAAGCGCGATTTTGATTTCCGACATGTTCCAGTCCTCCGAATTGCCGTAACGTCATGTAATAAGACGCCAAACTCATTCGAGCCTTGAAGAACAAATGGTTGAGCGAAAGGAAAACGACCGGACGGTTTTGGGTGAAGCGAACTGCGAGTCATGGGAACTGACCGTCAGGAATCTCTTCCCTCCCTGACTACATTCTGTTCCATGTGCGATGGGGGGACGTTGGGTGCCTTGCCCCCATACCCCCGCCTGAGGGCCATCGGCCCTCAGACTCCCCTTTTCGCTGCGCGAGGGAGTTTGCTGCATGGAACCCACTGTCAGGAATCGCTTCGCTTCCTGACTACATTTTGTTCACTGTACGATGGGGGGACGTTGGGTGCCTTGCCCCCATACCCCTGCCTGAGGGCCGTCGGCCCTCATACTCCCTTTTTCGCTACGCGAGGGAGTTTGCTGCATGGAACCCACTGTCAGGGATCGCTTCGCTTCCTAACTACATTTTGTTCACTGTGCGATGGGGGGACGTCGGGGGCCTTGCCCCCATACCCCTGCCTGAGGGCCGTCGGCCCTCAGACTCCCCTTTTCGCTGCGCGAGGGAGTTTGCTGCATGGAAGCCACTGTCAGGGATCGCTTCGCTTCCTGACTACATTTTGTTCACTGTGCGATGGGGGGACGTTGGGGGCCTTGCCCCCATACCCCTGCCTGAGGGCCAACGGCCCTCAGACTCCCTTTTTCGCTACGCGAGGGAGTTTGCTGCATGGAACCCACTGTCAGGGATCGCTTCGCTTCCTAACTACATTTTGTTCACTGTGCGATGGGGGGACGTCGGGGGCCTTGCCCCCATACCCCTGCCTGAGGGCCGTCGGCCCTCAGACTCCCTTTTACGCTGCGCGTTCCCTGTCAGTCACCCTTGTTTTGCGTCGGCTCGGTGATAATCACGCCTACCCCGTCGGGGATGACTGTCACCATGGACGCCTCCCCCAGCAGCCGGGTGGCCATGTCCAGCGCGGCGTTGACATCGGGCGCCCAACGCAGGTGCATATCCTCCAGGGTTTGGCGGTTTTCCTCCCCGGTGACAAAGACGCAGGTCGCCTTCTGCATCACCCCCGCCAGAATCTGCGCCTGCCACTGATCGGGCACCGTCTGCTCGGGAGGGATGTCCTCAATGTCCCGGGCGATGGTTTGCGCGCTGTCCCGGTCGGCAAACCAGTGATAGAAGGCGCTGCCGCCATGGCCGTCCCCCAGCCCCGCGCAGAGGATTACCACGCCGCCGGGCCGAACGCAGGCCTCCGCCGCCGTCATCCCCTTGACACACTGATAGATGTTCTGATCCAGGGGATAGCCGCCGTTGGAGGTCACGACAATATCCGCCGTCACCGCCGTCACCCGGGTCATTTCAGCGCAGCGCTCGCAGCCCACGCCATGGGCCAGCTCCGGCTCGCCCGCCACAGCGCCGATGATGCGCTTTTCGCCATCCAGCAGCACATTGAGGATGAAGGCCAGTCCGGCTGCTTTGGCGGCAAAATCCATATCCCGGTGGATAGGGTTATCCGCAAGGCTGCCTTGACGGGCGCTGGGGTGGCGGATGAACCGGGCGTTATGATTGTACAGCACGGTTCTCCGGGACGCCACACCGGGCAGGATGCTCTTGCGGCCGCCGGAAAAGCCAGCGAAGAAGTGCGGCTCAATGAAGCCCTCCGACACCACCAGGTCCGCCTCCCTAACCAGCCTGTTCAGCAGCAGATCGCCTCCTGATGGCAGGCGACCGAAGTAGTACATGGCCTGGTCGTCCGACGCGTCATGAACGAGAATCTTTTCCCGCTCAACAAGCGCTTCACCAAAGCGAGCCAACATTTCCTCCCGCGTGGGAGCACGGTGCATCCCCGTGGCAATGAGGATGGTAATCTCCGCGTCCGGGCTGCCCTGGCGGATTTCCTCCAGGTACAGCGGTAGGGTGACGGCGCTGGGCAGAGGACGGGTGTGATCGCTGGTGATGACGAGAATTTTTTTTCGATCCCGCGCCATTTCACATAGACGGGGCGTACCGATGGGGTGCAGCAGCGCCTCCCGCACGATGGCTGACTGATCGGCCTGGGATGCTTGCTCATGCCCGGGAACGATGCACGCCCGAAGGCGTTCCTCCGGGAGAACAAGCCGCTGTTTGCTTCTTCCGTAGGGTATTTCAATCTGCATAGGTAGCGCCTCCTGAGGCGTATTCAGGATGAAAAGAAGCCGACTCGGCATACAGGGTCACCCAGACGTTCCATGATAACACAGAAGCTGATGAAGAAACAAGCCTGCAGCGCTGAATCGGCTCTATGACGGGCCGGGGCCTTCCATCGCGGCGGATGGAAGCGGGCCCGGGCCGCGACTGGTAAATTAGCGGTAATCCTCGCAAACGGTCTCGCCCTTCAGGGTGACGATCTCGCCGGCATCGGCGTAGGAATCGGCGTCCACAAAGAGCTGGAAGTTCTCATGGGTCTTGAGCATGGTGGCGGGAATCTTGTTGGTCAGCTCATTGGCCAGGGTCTGCGCCACAGCCCAGGCCTTCTCGGCATGGGGCACGGCAGAGATGATGACCTTGCACTGCATGATCTGCCATACGCTCATGCTGATAGCCTCGGTGGGCACATCGTCAATGGTGGGGAACCAGCCCTCGGCCAGCTGCTGATTGCGGCAGGCGTCATCCAGCTTGACCACCAGATAGGAGGCGCGGGTATCGAAGTCAGCCGGCGGGTCGTTGAAGGCAATGTGGGAATTGCGGCCGATGCCGATGAGGCCCACGTCGATGGGCGCGCTCTTGATTTCCTCGGTCAGCGCGGCAATGCCCTCGGGGCTGCTCTCCACAAAGTTCACCTTGCCAACGTTGGTCTTCTCCACAAAGCGTTCCTTGAGGTACTTGCGGAAGCTGGCGGGATGGGTTTCAGGCATGTTGACGTACTCATCCAGATGGAACATTTCCACCTTGCTCCAGTCCACCTTCTCCTCCACCAGATGCTTCAGGGTATCAAATTGAGAAGCGCCGGTGGACAGCACGATGCGGGCGCGGCCGTTCTTGGCGATGGCAGCGTTGATGATCTTGGCCGTTTCAGCCGCAGCGCGGCGACCCAGCTCGTCGGAGGTCTTGGAAATAACAATCTTCATTGGTCATAGCCCCTTTCTTGTATGGGTAGATTCTTACTTCTGCGGCTTTTCCATCTCAGGATAGAAGTCGCCCAGGAACTCGCTCAGGTATACCGCTCGATCCTCGGCCATGGACTTGTTGGCAGCGATGCCGATGCCGATGGACATGGCGCCCGCCCGGGTATCCGCCATCTGGTGCAGGGGATCGGAGGCAAAACCGCGGAACAGGTTATCACGCAAGGCAGGATCGGCGCCGCCATGGCCGCCGGCACGCATCTTCACATGGCTGCGGTCAAAGTTCACACACTCGCCGTCGCGGTTATAGAACTTGATGGTCTCCTTGTTGAAGGCGGTATCAGCCTCCAGGCGGCCATTGACGCCGTTGATGACGATCTTCATGCACTCATAGGGGGAATGGGCAGTGAGGGAATAGCTCATCACGGCGCCCTTGGCGTACTTCACGCTGACGGATACGCTGTCCTCAATGTCGATGACATCGGAGAACAGGCAGCGGTCGCGGATGTAGCCATCCTCGTCCTCGCACTCCTTGTAGATCTTCGTCCACATGCCCCGCTCTTCCTTATCAATGTCGATGTAGAATTCGCAGGTCTTCTTGTGGGGGCAGGTAAGGCAGCGCTCGCCCCGCTCCTCCCGGATGTGGCCGTAGAAGCGCCGAGTGCCAAAGGCGTTGACTTTCACGGGCTCGTCATCCAGGAGCCAGTTAGCCAGGTCGAAGTGGTGGGTGGACTTATGAATCAGCAGGGAGCCGGAGTTAGCCCGGATGGAGTGCCAGCGGCGGAAATAATCCGCGCCGTGGGAGGTGTCCAGCAGCCACTCAAAATGCACACTGAGAACATCGCCCACCAGGCCGCTCATCATCAGCTCCTTCAGACGGACGTAGAAATTCATGAAGCGCAGGTTGAAGGTCACGGTGACCTTATGGCCGGTGCGCTTTTCCGTCTCCAGGATGCGGGCGCACATCTCGTCCGTGGTGGTCATGGGCTTTTCGCTGATGACATCGCAGCCGAACTCGAGGGCCTTGACGATGTACTGCTCATGGGCGCAGTCCTTGGTGGTGACGATGACCACGTCGGGCTTGTGATCCCTCAGCATCTGGTCAAAATCCGTGTAGACGGGAATTTTGCCCTCGCTCAGATGCTCGCTGACGAACCGGGCGCGCTTGCCGTTAATGTCGCAGACAGCGGCCAGCTCGGCACAGTCGGCGTATTCCTTCACCAGGGGCTCGGCATAGGAGAAGGTTCCGCGCCAGCCCGTACCCACCAAAACATACTTTTTCATGCTCATTCTCCTTTGAGTCAAACTCAATCCTTCACCGCGCGGCCCACCAGATAGCCGCGGTAATCGCCGAAGAAGGCCTCCGCCGCCTTGGTCATGAACACGGTCAGCGTATCATCCACGAAGGTCAGCTGGATTCTCATGGTGCCCAGGTAGTCATCCACGGCGCACAGCGTACCCAGCAGGGTGCATTCCCGCTCCCAAACCGCCACGGAGACGCACTGATAGTTCCGATCCGCCGTGCCGATGCGCTTGCCGAAGAACTTCTCCGGGAAGGTCAGCGCGCCGTATTCGCCCAGGAACAGGGGGAAGGAATGCACACCGGTGTTCTTCTCATAGGTAAGGGTGCAGGCCTCGTCGGTGAAGTCCACGCGCATCCACTTATAGCCCCAGTTGTTTTCCTCAAAGGTGTAGGTAGTGCCGGAGACGGTCGCGGCCATGGGGCTGGTCTTCTTGCCCATGGGGATGGGTAGGGCCATGCTTTCGGAGCGGCGCTTCAGCGCTTCCTGCGCCTGGGGATCCTCGGGCAGGGGCGTATCGGACAGCTTGTGCAGCAGGCGGTAGTGGGCCTCCTTGATGAAGTCATCCGCGTTGTTGATGCCCTGCGTATCCGAGTTGATAATCATGACGGTATCATACTTGGGCATCATAAAGGCAAACTGGCTGCCCATGCCGCAGCAGGCGAAGCCGCCCTCCCGCAGCATCCAGAACTGATAGCCGTAGCCGCCGGGGCCCACGGCGCTGTCCGACACATGGGTATCAATCTGATAGGAGGTGGCGGCCTCCATATATTCGCGGCTGACCAGCTGCTTGCCGTTCCATTCGCCGAGATGGAGACAGAACAGGCCGAAGCGGGCCAGATCACGCGGGGTAATCAGGATGCCGCTGCCGGTCCAGGAGCCGCCTTCAGGCGTCTGAACGCACCAGGCATCCTTGGAAATGCCAAGCTCATCAAGAAGCGGACGCATGTATTCCAGCATGGGCTTGCCGGTCAGCTTCTCCACGATGCCGCACAGAACGGTGGTGCCGGCGGTATCGTAGTGGAACACAGTGCCGGGCATGTGCTTGGGATAATCGTTATCGAAGAACGACTGCACAAAATTCGGCGTGTCAAAGTCATAGGAGTTGGTTTCGTTGAAGGTCGCCATCGTCAGCAGATGGCGGACGGTGCCCTTCAGCACATAGGGCGAGGGGTTCTCGGGGAGATACTCAGGGAAAATGTCAGCCACCTTGTCATCCAGGGACAGCTTTCCCTCGGTGATGAGCATACCAATGGCCACAGAGGTAAAGCTCTTGCTGATGGAGTACATCCGATGCTTGCGATCCGCGTTGAACGGGGGGCAGTAGCCCTCGGCGGCTACCTTGCCATGACGAAGGAGCAGGTAGCTATGGATGGGGAAGCACAGCTCGCGCAATTCATCCAGGAAATCGGAGATGGCCCGCGAAGGGATCCCCAGGGACTCAGGCGATGCATAGACCAGGTTATTGTCGGACATGCGATGCCCCTCCTACAAAATGGAATCGACAGTTGTCTTGTGAACAGTCCAGGCGGGGGCAGTTCCCTCCGCGCAAGCGTGGCTGGAACCGCCCCCGGGATTCATAGTCTTAGGTTTTCAGGGAATTAATTGGCGCTATCAAGAAGGTATTACTTCTTGTTCACGGCCCTCCAGGCGTCCAGCTGAGCCTGAGCTTCCGCGATGATCTTGTCAACGCCGTTGGCTTCCAGCTGCGCCAGGAACTCGTCGATGTTGGCGTCAACGTCTTCCACGTCCACATAGCCGAACTTCAGGTTGGTCTCATACTCCTTGATCACGTTGTTGCAGGCGCCGATCTCGTTCTGCACGGGCGTGGTGTCAAAGATGAAGCCCATGTTAGTCTGGGTGTTGGCGGACTCGTTCAGCTTCACCAGCAGGTCAGCGAAGTTGGAGGGATAGGTGCTGGGCACATGCACATGGGTCAGAGCGCCGAACTGAGCGCCGTACCAGGTGTAGTAAGCGCGGTTGGCGGGATCCTCGTTCTTGGTGCCGGCGAAGTCAGCGCGGCCCTCAGCGTCCAGGTTGTAGTGCTCGCCTTCGATGCCGAAGCGCAGGGCGGTGGCCACGAAAGGATCCGTGTTGACCAGTTCGAGCAACATCATGGCGCGCTCCTTGTTCTTGGAGCTGGCGCTGATGCACTCAACGGCGTTGTGCAGGTAGTTGGTGGAGCCGATGGCATCCTGATAGGGGATCATGATGGTATCCCAATCAGCGCTGTTCTGGTTCAGGGGCATGTACACATAGCCGGAGCCGATGGCGGGCACCAGGTACTTGCCGGCCTGGTCATACAGGCGGGAGGAGTCATAGTAGAACAGGTCGGTGGGCAGCAGGCCGTCGGCCGTCATCTGGGCGATGGTCTTGCTCATGTCGCGGTATTCCTTGGTGGCGTACTTATTGAACACCTTTTCGCCGGAACCCATGCCCTCGTAATCCTCAACGCCGGGGATGTTCACGACGGCCAGGCCATGGATGGTCTCGTACTGCGCCCAGTTCTCCAGGTCGGGGTAGTTGCGGCAGATGGGCAGCGCGGCGTCGTCGGGGAACATCTCGTTGCGCTTCTCATAGGCCTCGTACAGGATCGGCACCATTTCCTGGTAGTTCTTGACAGACTCGGGCAGCTCCAGGCCCAGGGCGTCAGCCAGGGTCTTGTTGATCTGTACGCAGTAGAACTGGCAGGAATCCTTGTAGGAAGGAATGCCGTACACCTGGCCGTCAACGCGCATGGCGTCCCAGTAGGCTTCGGGAATCATGGCGAAGGTCTCGGGGGCGTACTGAGCCAGCAGCTCATCCATAGGAGCGAAGGCACCCTTCTTCACATACTCGACGTAGGGGATCTTATCGTTGCTGTTAACGATGTCAACCGCCTGGCCAGACATCAGAATGGTGGAGATCTTCTGCTGATACTCGGTGCCCTCCACAAAGTGGAAGTTGACGGTGGTGTTGATCTTTTCCTTCAGGTATTCGTTGATGGCGATAAACACCGTTTCGCTGTCGGGCTTATCCTGCTCGAGCACATACCACTCCAGGGTGACGTGCTCCAGGGCGGACGCATCTTCCGCCACGGCGAAGGAGCTCATGCCAAGCAGCATGACCAGCGCCAGAAGCATAGAGACGATCTTGGTAAGTTTACGCATGGGGATACCTCCTGTTGAATTTATTTTTCAAAGCCGGGTCTTCACGGTTCCTCCCGGCATTGAAGACAATGGGAAAAGGGGTTCTGCCTCAGCCCTTCACGCTGCCGATGGTCATGCCCTGGATGAAGAAGCGCTGGAAGAAGGGATAGGCGAAGAGGATGGGCAGCGTCGTGATGACCAGGATGGCCATTCGGGTCTGCTCGGTGGGCATGGATTTGAGCAGCTCCATGCCGTCCGGCGTGGCAGCGATGGAGGCGTTGTTCTTGATGAAGTCGATCTTTTGCTGGATGCGGGTCAGCATGGTCTGCAGCGGCACCAGCTTGGGATTGTCGATGTAGAGCATACCGACAAACCAGTCGTTCCACTTGCCCACCAGCACCAGCAGGCAGATGGTGGCCAGGCCTGCCTTGGACAGCGGCAGCACGATGCGGAAGAACATGGTGAACTCGCTGGCACCGTCGATCTGTGCCGCGTCGAACATTTCAATGGGGATGGTGGTATTGATGAACGTCCTCAGCACGATGATGTTGAAGGCGCTGACCATGCCGCTGAGCACCAGGATCCAGAAGGTGTCGTACAGGTGCAGGTAGTTGACGTTAATGATGTAGGAGGGCACCAGGCCGCCGGAGAACAGCATGGTGAAGAACATGACGAGGGTGTAGAACTTCTTGGCCGCGAAGCGCTGCTGCGCCAGCACGAAGGCGTACATCGTCATCATGAACACGCCCAGGATGGTGTGAACCACGGTGCTTGAGATGGTCACCAGATAGGAGTTGACGATCTGGGTACCGGTGGCGAACAGACTCTCATAGGCGGTAAAGGTGATGCCCTGGGGTATGAAGCTGAAGCCCTTGTAGGTCAGGCTCTCCGGGGTGGAGATCGAGATCATGATAACCAGCACCACGGGCAGAACCGTCAGCACGGCGATAATGGTCAGGAAGGTGCTGAATAGGATGTTCGTTTTGCGCGAAACCCGGTTGATTTTCCAAAAGGAATTGTCCATATCCTTGACGGCCATGATTCACATCTCCTTTCTCTTAGAATAGCGCCGAGTCTTCATCGACCCGCTTCACGATGGCGTTGGAAACCAGGATCAGGATAAAGCCAACCACCGACTGATATAGACCGGCGGCAGCGGACATGCCCGTGTTGCCCAGGTTTGTCAGCGCCCGGTAGACGTAGGTATCAATCACGTTGGTGACTGGGTACAGCGCTCCGTTATCCTGGGTCACGTTATAGAACAAGCCCATATCGCCGCGGAAGATGCTGCCCAGGTTCAGGATGAACATGATGATGAGGATCTGCCTGAGGTGGGGCAGGGTGACGTAGCGGGCCTGCTGCACCTTGGTGGCGCCGTCCAGCACGGCGGCCTCGTAATACTCCTGGGAAATGCCGGAAATAGAGGCCACATACACGATGGCGCTGTAGCCCACGCCCTTCCACATGTTCACGATGACCAGCAGAACAGGCCACAGCGGCTTATACATGTACCAGTTTCGTGTCTTGCCGCCAAAGAAGCGGATCACCTGATTGACGATGCCGCCGTTGGTGTTCAGGAAGGCGTAGACCACGATAGCCACCACCGACATGGACAGGAAGTAGGGCATAATCATCATAGTCTGAACCGTCTTGGCCAGCCGCTTGATGTACAGCTCGTTGAGCACCATGGCCAGCAGCACCGACAGCGTGGTGTTCACCAGAATAAAGGCCACATTGTACAGGACGGTGTTGCGGGTAATCAGCCAGGCGTCCTTGGTGGCGAAGAGGAACTCGAAGTTCCGCAGGCCAACAAATTCACTCCCGAAGAAGCCCTTGCTGATGTTGTAGTTCTGGAAGGCCAGCACCACGCCGAACATGGGCGCGTAGTTGAACAGCAGCAAGTAAATGAAACAGGGCATGGCCAGCAGATGCAAACGCCAATGGCGCTTGAAATGCAACAAGACCCTCCTGCCTATGGTTGGTTTTCGCTGAATGCTAATGCTCACGTGTACGAATACCTCCTGTCTCTAAATGCTTGACTGCTTGTCTTCATTGTATAGATAATGACCCTTTTTTACAATCATAAATACTTAAGAATGCCGAACAAATCCATGCAAAATGCTGCATGTAAAAAATTTAAGGAATATTTTTGAGGTATGTGCTTTTAAGGTTTTTCTTTTGCCAAAAAGGATATGATTGGAGGACCACCACCGGAAAGGACAGGAATTTGCTTATTGTGAGCGTATAAGCGGCGTTTCCTTTATTTCATGCGGAAGCATGAATTTTGATGGATTTTGGCGGGCGCACCGGCTGGAAGCGATATGCACTTTGCCAGGGCTGCCCGAAATGCCAAAGGACGGGAAGGGAGGCCATTGGCCCAACAGCAATACGAAAACTATTATCTCACCAGTGAAATGACCCATTGCAGGATACCGCACGATCTTGACTGACGCCGCTTTCTCCACGAAGAAAGCGGCAAAAGGTTCGGAGATGGTGAATGGTGCCCGCATGGGCCGCCGATCCACACTCCGGCATGCTTGCGTAGGGGCCATCGCCTCTACGCTCTGTGCCTCATTGGCGCTGCGTTCCGCTTCATCCTCCACCGGCGGCGCGGTACTCCGTCCCCCCGTGGCACAGCAGACGGCTATCGCCAGCCAACACAGCCTCCCAAGGGGGGCGTCCGCCTCCGCAGGAGCAGGGTAGGGGACTTGTGGCTCGTTTCTTTCATCCAAATGATACAGACCCGGCTGCACATGGGACTGATACCGTTGGTGTTATCGCGGTACGCTTCCATTGTACAACCGGGTTCGCTTTGTTTGCGGAGATCGGCCCTGCTGTGCGACCCAAAGGGGCTCCTCCTGCCCTTTGGCGCCATCATGGCTCGTTTCCCTGTCCATCAAATCACATTACAAAAAGTACTGCCTTCCCCATGGATACCCTGGAAACCCGGCCCAAGCAAACTGTTCCTCCAAATCCTTGCGGAGCCATAATTCACTGCCCTGCTCCCCGCAGGGGAACTTCAAGATTTTGAACGCCTCGGCGTACCGCGTTCCCGCCACATGGCCCCGGAAGGCAGCGCATATATCCTTCTCCTTCCAGAGCCATTGTCCGCCGGCGCTGGGCTGGTCAAAAACCAGCAGGCTTTCCTTCACCCTGTCCATAACGCTGTCGGCGGCAATGTAGAAATCAGGGTTGAAATAGGTCATGGTCTGGTAGGGGCCGGCCTCGAAGGCGTAGACCTCCCGGGGGGCCCAGCCGTCGCAGGGCGCGAGGCAAACCGCGTCCATGGAGCAGCGGGATACCGCCGCGTGATCCACATGATTGTCCTTGGGCCAGTGGATAAAAACCAGGTTCGGCTTCTCCGCCCGCAGGACGTCGCGGATCGCCAGGGTATTCTCCTTATCATAGGTATAGATCACGTCGTCGTATTGATAGGGCGCCTCGCCATGGGGCCCCAGAAGGATCTTCCGGGCGCCCAGGATGCGCGCGGCCTCCTGCTCCTGCCACAGCGCCTCCCGCAGCTTGTCGCCGGTAAGGGGCTTGCGGTGGCGCACCGCCGGGTTCAGGAACACCGCCTCATAGCCCTTTTCCACCAGCAGGCGTGCCGTAGCCCCCGTGCCGTACTCGCAGTCATCGTTATGCGCGCCGATAAACAGTGCCTTCTTCGCCATCATACATGCTTCCTTTCCGTCAGCCTTCTTGATGCTGTTCGTCCATAAATTCCAGGGGAACGGTAATGATGGCGTCCAGTCCGCCGTCCGGCAGCTGCTCATAGCGCAGCCCGCTTTCCTCGCCAAAGAGCAGCTTGATTCGCTTGTTCACATTGCGGATGCCGATGCCATAGCTGTCAGCCTCCTCGGTGCAGCGCAGCACGCGGTTCAAGGCCGCGGCGTCGCCGCCGACGCCGTTGTCCGCCACATGAATCAGCAGCGTGCGGCGGATACCCTCGCAGTACAGGCGGATTTCAAGGGACCCTTCCTCGCAGTGGGCATGGAAAAGCGAGTTTTCCACCAAAGGCTGAAGGATGATCTGCGACACCCGGATGTCGTAGTACTTCTCCGGCACATCACAGATGAAATGGAAGCCGTTTTTGTAGCGCAGCTCCTGAATGCGGACATAGTGCCGGAGGTAGTCGATTTCCTCCCGAAGGGGCACGATGACGCGGTCAAAATGAACGCTGTACTTCAGGATACTCACCAAGGAAGTCGCCATGGTCACAATGTCCTCATTGCCTTCCAGCAGCGCGCTGCAGGTGACGGAATCCAGCGTATTATAGATGAAATGCGGGTTGATCTGCGCCTGCATGGCCTTCAGCTCGGAATTGCGCAGCTTCTTGGCCTCCTCCACCGCCTGATCCGTCAGGGTCTGGATGCAGGTAAGCATGGTGTTGTAGCTTCTGTACAGCGTGGCAATTTCATCATGGGTGGCGGGTTCAGGCACATGCGGCGGCAGATGGCGTATGTCCCGCATCTGACCCATGGTGTCGGACAATTGGAGAATCGGCCGCATCAGCTGCTTGCTCAGCAGCACGGAAATCAGCGCGGACACAATCAGGAACAGCATGATGATGATGGTAATCAGCTGATAGGAATTGCGATGGATGTAGTCCGCCACGTCTGCCTCCGGCATCAGGACGATGATCCGCCAGTCTCCCTGGAACAGCACACTGCTGACCGTATACGCTTCCTTGTTCAGCGCAATTTCGGTCAGCCTGCCATCCCTGGGCAGGGACAGCAGCTCATCCCGGAGCGCTCCGATGTCCTTTGGCACGTTTTCCGTCGCCATCAGAAACATATCCTCATAGGCCAAAAGGACAATGGTTCCCTTGGTGATCTGTGCTGTCGCCAGGATGTTATGCAGCTTGACGCTGGGCAAGGAATACAGCACCACGCCCATGTTGGCGTTAAAGCGCGGGTCAGCGATACGGGTGTTGCGCAGCATTTGGGAAAAGAAAATATTGCTGGCCACATCGGGATGCCAGAAGGCGTAGATTTCTCCCATGCGGTTCACCGTCTCCTGGTACCATTCCTCCTCCACCACATCCAGCGCGCTGTAAATCTTTGCCCTGGTGAGGTCCCTTATGTCAAAGTTTTTTGTGATGTTCTGGGCCAGCCAGAACTGAGGGTCCAGCAGCAAAACGGCATTGGCGCTTTTCATCAGCGGCGCGTTGGGCGTGCCGGTGCCCATGCTGAAGGCGTTGCTGATCCCATCCCGCTGACGGATAGCGTTGACGCCTGTTTTGTTCACCAACACGTCAGCCAGGGTATCGCTGCTGCACAGGTAATAGGCGTTCTGCTTGATGTTGTCCATCAGGCTGCCCACGCTTTCGGAGGTGCGGGTGGCGGCGTAGACCTGATCGGTCTCCAACCGATCCTGGAACACGGTATAGAAGTATCGGAAGAACAGCGTGGAGAACGCCAGGATAACGATCAGCATGCTGAAGGCGAAGTAGCAGAAGGTTCGGATGCGGATGCTGTTTCTCATCATCAGTTCTCTTTCCCGGGAAGGCGCTGGCTTTTATCAGACGGGTGACGATCCCTCTTCCCGATTGAGGATCATCATGGAGCGGTATTGGGAAGGAGACATGCCAAAGGTGGTGCTGAACAGGCGGGAGAAGTAGTCCGGGGTCATGTAGCCCACGCGCTTGCTGACGCTGGCTACATTGTTGGAACCGTCCTGCAAAAGCTGCTGGGCATGGCGCATGCGCACCTCATGGATGCTGGCGATGATGCTCTTACCCTGGTGCTGCTTGTACAGCGCGCCCGTATAAACGGGAGAGAGGTGCAGCCACTCCGAGATGGTAGCCACAGACAGATCGGGATCGTCGTAGTTCTTTTCGATATAGTCGGTGATCTGCTCAACGTAGTTCACCGTCTGGGGCGCCTTTTTCGCACACAGGGCGGCGCAGCGCTCGCACTGCTGGTTCACAAACCAGATCACGTCGGTGACCTTCTTCAGCTCCGCGTAAGCGGCCATAGCCGTGCGCCGAAGCCGCTCCACCTCCGCCTTTTGATAAGTGACCTCACGGGTTTGCTCAAAAAGCTCGTAGAGAAACATCATGCCGAAGTGCTTCAGATCCTCGATAAAAATCTGATGCAGCGCCATGTACTCGAAGGTGCTGGCGCAGGACTGGGCGTCGGCGCTTTCCAGCATATCATGCACCAGCTTCTGGATGCCGCCATGATCCGCCTTCAGCGAGGTGTAGTAGCGCTTCTTTTCCAGCTCCGCCATGCACTGACGAATCTTGTCGCAGATTTCTGTCAGCCGCTCCCGGGTAATGGGCTTGAGGATATAATCCTGCACGCCCAGCTTCAGCGCGTTTTGAACAAAGGCGAAGTCGCTGTGCTCGCTGAGTACGATCACGCAAATGTCCACCACGGAGTCCCGCAGCTTTTCCACCAGCTCCAGGCCGTTGAGCATGGGCATCTTCACGTCGGTAATAATCAGATCAGGCTTCTCTTCCAGGGTGATTTTCAGCGCCACCGCGCCGTTTTCCGCCTCCAGCACCTGGGAGAACTCCAGCTCCTGCCAGGGGAGCATTTGTATCATACATTTCCTGACAAATACGTCGTCGTCCGCAATCAGCGCTTTCATTGCTTCCTCCTTGCCACGGCGTTGCGTCATCATGATTCCGTACTTATATTATAGTACGATTGAGCCAATTGTCAAAGTAAAACGTCCACTCAATTGGACAAAACAGCCAAGTCCATGATTTTATTGGCACATCATTACTTTTTGTGGCCAAAATGACGGGGGTGGGTCGTTGAACATTGGAGGGGGAGAAGCTATAATAAAGCAAGCGACTGTGAGACTGCTCAGAGCATCGAAGGGAGGCGCGCAGATGCGTTCCATGCTTCGGGAAAACGGGGTATTGAAGCCAACCGCCCGCATACTGTGGGAAATCCAGGAGTTTGCCTCCAAACCGCCGGTGGAAACGGCAACCAATTTGTATACCGACATTCGCCGTCAAGCCGAGGCCGCTCTCCTGAAGGGAGAGGAGCGCCGCCGCGCCGTCCGGGACGCCGAAGGACTCGCCCGTTACCGGCAAGAAATCAGGGAAGCGTTCCTGGACTGCATTGGCGGCCCCATACCGGAGGACGCGGCCCCCGCCAGGGTTGTGGGACGGCAGGTCTGCGACGGGTTTATCCTGGAACGGGTTCTGCTGGCCCCTCGCAAGGGTTCCCTGGCCACGGCCAATGTCTATGTGCCCGCGGGGCCGGACGGCCGGAAGCCCGCCGTGCTGGTGGCGGTGGGCCACACCGACCAGGGCAAGGCTGATCCCGAGTACCAATACCTGGCCCAGCTGCTGGCTCACGCGGGCTTCGTCACCCTGGTGCTTGACCCGCTGGGGGAGGGGGAGCGCTTTGAGCACTACGAGCGCGATATTGACTTCCAGCCGATCCAGGGCTGCAGCGGCGAGCACGATCTGCTGGACTGGAAATGCAAGCTGCTGGGACAAAGCCTGGCCCGGTACTTCATCCAGGACGGGCTGGCGGCCCTTGACTACCTGGTCTCCCGGGAGGATGTGGACAAAAGCCGCGTCGCCCTGACGGGGCACTCCGGCGGCGGCACCCAGACCATCATGCTGATGGCTGCGGCCGGCGACCGCTTTGCCTGCGCGGCTCCCTGCGCCTATGTGACGGACAACCGGGCGATGCTCGACTGTGCCGTTGACCCGGACAACGAAATGCTCTGGCCGGGCAGCATGGCGAAGGGCCTTGACTACGTTGATCTCCTGGCTGGCATGGCGCCCAAGCCGGTGCTCTTCCTGACCAACCAGCACGATTTCTTCCCCAGGGAGGGGACGCTGCGAACCTTTGAGGAGGCCCGGCAGCTGTGGCTGGCGGCAGGCAGCGCCACGCCTCCCGAAATGGTCACGGCACACTCCCAGCATGCCTACCCCCAGGCGCTGGCCCGTGCCGCCGCGAGGTTCTTCGGCCGCTGCCTGATGGGCAGGGAGCCGTCGCTGACGGACTTCGCCTTTGACCTCCTGCCCGATCAGGCCCTCTGGTGTACGCCCCAGGGCATTCTGCCCAAGGCTTATCCGACCATGAAGAGCGTCCACGACGCGCTGCTTGACGAATTGACTGCTTGTCGTCAGCGGCGGGGCTGGCTATCCGCTGAGGCTGTCACAGCCTGGCTGCGGGATGCTCTGCATGAGGAACGGATCGCCCGGGAGCCGGACGCCCGGGTTTACGCCGAGGGCGTGTGCGGTCACTACGCCTATCGGTGCATCGCCTGGCGGCCCCAGGAGGGCTACTGGAATACCGGCGCGCTCCTTCGGGACATGCGCCTGGGCGACGGCCCTATGCCCACCGTCATCGCGCTGTGGCCGGAGGGACTTTCACGCATGGAGGAGCATGCTCACTGGATTCACCGGGCTGTTCGCCAGGGGTGGCAGGTGCTGGTGATGGACATGACGGCCTCCGGCTCTCTGCTGCCCGCGCCCCTGGGCTCCACCATGTACATCGGGTGGGGAACCATGTACAAGCTCAACGCCTACCTGATGCAGCTGGGGGATTCCCTGTTCGCCCTGCGGGTACGTCAAGCCATCGCCGCGGCGCGGATGCTGGCCCGGTGGCCCGAGGCGGACATGACCCGTCTTTGCTACTACGCCACGGGCGAATGCTCCCGTTTGGCAGACCTGGCCTCCCTGCTCACAGGTCTGCCCGGCCATACCGACGAGGCGTATCAATCCTACGAGGAAATCGTTTCCGAGCGCTATCATGACCAGACCCACACCTACGAATGGGTCTTCCCAGGAGCGCTCAACTGCTTTGACGCGGCGGATGTCAGACGCTTCCGCCAGATAAGAGGGCTTCTCGCGCCGAATCCCGCCGATCACCCGCCGGTGGGGAACGCGCCTGAACAATAAATCACCAAGCGACCATCAAATGGAGGGAAAACCATGAAACTGAAGATCAGCATGATCGGCGGCGGTTCCTATTCCTGGACTTACGGTCTGTTCAGCACCTTCCTGGATAACCCTTTCTTCGACCGTGAAACGGAGCTGTGCCTCTACGACATCAACGAGACGGCGCTTGACAACGTATACCGCTTCTGCAAATACTACAACGACATGTACCCCGACAAGGCCATCACCCTCACCAAGACCCTCAGCGAGGATGAAGCCCTGGAAGGCTCCAGCTATGTGGCCATCGCCATTTCCCACGGCGGACTGGAGGCGGAATTGGAGGATCATCTGATTACCCGCCGCCACGGCTTCTATAACGTCAAGGGCAGCGAGAGCGGCATCGCCGGCGCCAGCCGCACCATCCGCCATGTGCCGGAATTTGTGCGTATCGCCAACAAGATGAACCGCCTGTGCCCCGGCGCCACCATTCTCAACGTGACCAACCCCCTCACCTCTCTGACCCGCTGCGTGCAGAAGTACGCGGGCGTCCACGCGGTGGGCTTCTGTCACGGCATCCGCAACCATCTGGAAATCCTGCTGCCCTACTTCGGCGCCAAGAGCTTTGACGAGGTTAGCTTCTCCGTGTCCGGCGTGGATCACTGCTCCTTCCTGACGGACGTGAAATTCCATGGCGAGGACGCCCTCAAAATCATGCGCGACAAGGGCATGATTGAAGCCGCCTGGGCTGGAAAAACCAACATCACCTACGACGATCCCTTTGCGGGCCGCGAGAACCAGCGGATCCGCTTCATCCTGTGGGATATGCTGGGCTGCATGCCCGGCCTGAGCGACGAGCACTGCGCCGAGTTCTACTACCAGACCACCGGCAATCAGGAAAACCGCGACCGCTTCGGTATGCACTATGACCGCCTGGAGGATCGCACCACCTCCGTCAAGCGTCTGCGGGATGACATCGTTGTGCCCCTGGAAACCGGCAACATGCCGCCCCTGCGCATCAGCAGCGAGCGCATGGAGCGCGTGGTGGAAGCCCTGGAGGGCGGCCGCGAGTTCTATGACGTGGTGAACTACCGCAACTTCGGCCAGGTGCGGGAGCTGCCCATGGATACTGTGGTGGAAACCATGGTCACCTTCGACGCCACCGGCGTTCATCCCGCCATCGCCAATCCGCTGCCCAAGAGCGCCCAGGCCATCGTCATCCCCACCGCCCTGCGGGAGGAGCTGTTCATGGAAGCGGCCATGGAATGGGACGCCGCCAAGCTGACCAGCGCCCTGTGCATTGATCCCCTGGTGCAGGACTTCACCCGCGTGCGCGATGTGGTGAAGGATCTGATGGACTACAACGCCAAGTGGCTGCCCAAGGACATGAAGTAAATCGCGGTCTTTGGCCGTGTCAGCGGGTCGACAAAGCGGCAAACGCCCCTGTACCTCGGGGCTTCCCCCGTTTGAAAGCCCCGAGGGAGATTGCCGATTTTTAATGGACAGTCAGCGGGCCTGCGGGCTCACCGCCACCTCCTATGGCTTTTTCGACAGGCTGTCACGACCTTTAGCCATGTTCTTCCCCCGACCGGGCTCATTCCCCGGCCGGGGCGCGTAAAAAGGAGATACCATCCATGACAACAAAGATCAGCGGCGGCCGCGTCATCCTGGGCGACGAGATTGCCCAGGGCCTGAACGTTTATTTTGAGGACGGCCTCATCACCGCCGTCACCGGCGAGGCCCTGCCCTTTGATCGGGAAATCGCCGCGGAAGGCCGGTACGTTTCTCCCGGCTTCATCGACCTGCATACCCATGGCAGCGGCGGCGCTGATTTTCTGGACGGCACAGCCGACGCCTTCCTTACCGCCGCCGCCATGCATGCCCGCTACGGCGCGACCACCGTCATCCCCACCGCCACCTCCGGCGAGCTGGAGCAGACCCTGGCCATGGAGCGGGCCTATGAGGAGGCGCTCACCCGGAACGACCGGGGGGCGGATATGCCGGGTCTTCACTTTGAGGGGCCGTATTTTGCCATGGGCCAGGCAGGGGCTCAGGACCCGCGCCATCTGCGCAACCCCAAGCCGGAGGAGTACCTGAAAATTCTGGACGGCTGCAAGCACATCCTGCGCTGGAGCATCGCGCCGGAGCTTCCGGGCGCCCTTGAATTAGGCCGGGAGCTGAAGCGCCGGGGCATCCTGGCGGCCATCGGCCACAGCGACGCGGAATTCTCCGAGGTGGAGGCCGCCTGGGACGCGGGCTATACGCATGTGACGCACCTGTATTCCAGCATGAGCACCATCCACCGCAAAAACGCCTATCGGTACGCGGGCGTCCTGGAGGCCGCCTACATGATCGACGGCATGACGGTGGAGATCATCGCGGACGGCAAGCATCTGCCTGCCGAGCTGCTCAAGTATGTCTACAAGTTCAAGGGCCCCGACCGCACAGCCCTGATTACCGATTCCATGCGCGGAGCGGGGATGCCCGACGGCCCGTCGGTGTTAGGTCACTGGAAGAACGGCTTGGCCGTGGTCATCGAGGACGGCGTGGCCAAGCTGCCTGACCGCACCAGCTTCGCCGGGAGCGTCGCCACCTTTGACCGCCTGGTACGCAATATGGTGCGGATGGCGGGGGTTCCCCTGACGGACGCCGTTAAAATGGCCGCCGCCACCCCCGCCCGCATCATGAACCTGACGGATCGCGGCGCCATCGTCCCCGGGCTGCGGGCCGACCTAACGCTGTTTGATGACGACATCCGCGTTTCCCACGTCATCGTGGGCGGACGGGATGTCTATACCGCCTGAACCCAAGCATGAAAGGGATGAACACTGATGAACGGACTGGCCGCCGGCTTTGCCCGGGTCAACATCACTCCCGCCATGGGTACCCCCATCGCGGGTTACTACAAGGTACGCCTTGCCGAGCGTGTGCTGGACGAGCTGGAAGCCAGCGTTCTGGCGCTTTCCATGGGCGAAACGACGCTGCTGCTCATCAGTGTGGATCACCTGGGACTGAAGCAGCGCTATCTGAACCCTGTGCGCCAGCGGATGGCGGAAGCCACAGGCGTACCGGCGGAACGCATTCTCATCACCGCCACCCATACCCACACCGGGCCGATGATCTTCGGTGAGGTTGACCCGGAGCGCCAGGAAATCTACGCTCGCTTCCTGGAAGGCCGGCTGATGGACGCCGCGCGCTTCGCCATCGACGATCTCCGGCCCGCCCGCATGGGCTGGGGCACAGGCAGGGCACCGGGCATCGCCTTCATCCGCCGCTTCCGCATGAAGGACGGCAGCATCCGCACCAACCCCGGCATTGACAATCCTGACGTCATCGGCCCCGCCGGGGAAATCGACGACAGCGTGGGCGTCCTGCGTTTTGACCGGGAGGGCGCCCCCAGCATCGTTCTGGCGCACTTTGGCGTTCACCCGGACACCATCGGCGGCAGCGTCATTTCCGCCGACTGGCCCGGCATGGCCCGACGCACGGTGGAAAAGGCCATCGACAACACCCGCTGCATCGTCCTCAACGGCGTGCAGGGGGACATCAATCACGTCAACCCCGCCCCCGTCCTGGGCGCGCTGAACGACATGACCATGGACTTCGACAATGTGATGCGGGGCTACGGTCACGCCCGGCACATGGGCCGGGTGGTGGCGGGCGCTGTGCTTCAGACCTATGACAAGGTCTGCTACATCCCCGTGGAGCGCCTGGATGGCCTGCAGCGCATCATCCGCCATCCCTCCAACATGCCCTCCCCGGAGGAAATGCCCCTGGCCCATCATTACAACAACCTTCACCTGGCCGGACGGGACAGTGAGATTCCCTTTGAGGGCATGATGCTTACCACCGTTGTAGCAGAGGCTGAACGGATGGTGGAGCTGGAGCATGGCCCCGAGGCCTTCGACCTGTGCGTGACGGCCCTGGCCATCGGCGGCGTGGCGCTGGTGGGCATCCCCGGGGAGCCCTTCTCCGGCATCGGCCGGGCGCTGAAGGACAGCGCGGAGTGGACGCTGGTGCTGCCATGCTGCTGCGGCAACGGCTACGAGGGCTATTTTCCCACGGCAGACGCCTTCACCAACGGCAGCTATGAGGTGCGCAGCTCCATCTTCAAGGCGGGGGTCGCGGAGGCGATTATCGACACGGGCAGCGCGCTGCTCCATGAGCTTCAACAAGACAGGAGGAATTGACCCATGTGGAATGAATACCAGCTGGACGAAGCCCTGTCCACCCCCGGTGAGGCCCTGATTCAGGACATGGCCAGGCTTGACGGCGACATTATGATCCTTGGCGCGGGCGGCAAGGTGGGCCCCACCCTGTCCGTGATGGCCAAGCGAGCGGTGGAGAAAAGCGGCAAACCCCGCAAGGTCATCGCCGTTTCCCGCTTCACCGATCCCTTTGTGGTGGAGCTCCTGAAAAAGGAGAAGGTGGAGACCATTTCCGCCGATCTCACCGACGCCGAACAGATCGCCAAGCTGCCCAAGGTGAAAAACATCATCTACATGGCCGGGCGGAAGTTCGGCACCTCGGGCAGTGCATGCGAAACCTGGGAGATGAACGTGGCCGTGCCTACGCTGGTCACCCGGCACTTTGGGGACGCCCGGTACGTTGTCTTTTCCACCAGCAACGTGTATCCTTTCGTTAAGCCGGAAAGCGGCGGCAACGACGAAAGCGTGGAGCCGTCCCCCATTGGCGAGTACGCCATCAGCTGCCTGGGCCGTGAGCGCATCTTTGAGTATGCCGCGCGTCACTACGGCGCCAAGGTGGTCAACTTCCGCCTGAGCTACGCCATCGACCTGCGCTACGGCATCCTGTTTGACCTGTGTCAGTGGATCATGGAGGGCAAGCCGATTCCCCTGGGGGTGCCCGCCTTCAACTGCGTATGGCAGCGCTATGTCAACGAGGTGGCCCTGCGCGCCCTCTTCCTGGCGGACGAAAAGGTAGCTAACCTGAACGTCACCGGCCCGGAGACCGTCAGCGTGCGCTATGCCGCCACCCGCCTGGCCAGCCTGCTGGGCAAGGAGGTTACCTTTTCCGGCAGCGAGGGCGAACGCGGTATCCTCTGCAACGCCCAGAAATGCGTGGCCCTGTACGGCTACCCGGACATGGGCATTGACGAAATGATGCGCCGCCAGGCCGAGTGGATTTTGCAGGGCGGACGCCAGTTGGGCAAGCCCACCCATTTTGAGGAGCAGAAAGGAAAATTCTAATGCGCAGTGAAGCGATGCAGCTGTTGAAGCGGGGAGCCTTCCTCCCTGCCATGCCCCTGGTGCTGGATGAAGACCGCCGCTTTGACGAGGCGGGCCAGCGCCGCCTCATCCGTTATTACCTGGAAAGCGGCGTGGACGGCATTGCCGTGGCGGTGCATACCACGCAGTTTGCCATCCGCGACCCGAAGATCAACCTGTTTGAGCGGGTGCTGACGGTAGCTATTTCGGAGATCGCGGACTACCGCGCCCGGACGGGCCGGGAAATCCTGGCCGTGACGGGCGCCTGCGGCGAAGCCCCTCAAGCCGTAGCGGAGGCCGAGCTGGCGAAGCGGCTGGGCTATGACGCGGTGCTGCTCAGCCCCGGCGGCCTCAATCACCTCAGCGAGGAAACCCTCATTGAGCGCACCCGTCTGGTGGCTGAGGTACTGGATGTCATCGGCTTCTACCTGCAGGTGGCGGTGGGAGGCCGCGTGTTTACCTACGATTACTGGCGGCAGGTTTGCGCCATTCCGGGAGTCAAGGCCATCAAATGCGCCGCCTTCAACCGTTACCTGACGGTGGACGTGGCCCGGGCCATCGCCTTCGCAGATCACGAAATCGCTCTGTACACGGGCAATGACGACAGCATTGTCACCGATCTTCTGACGGAATACGCCTTCCAGGACGGCGATACCCGGCGCACCGTGCGCACTGTGGGCGGGCTGCTGGGCCACTGGTCCGCGTGGACCCATACGGCGGTAGAGATGTTCCGGGACATCAAGGCCCTGAACCCCGGCGATCCCATCCCGGCCAAGTGGATGACCCTGGCCGCCCAGGTGACCGACGTCAACAGCGCCTTCTTTGATACGCGGAACAACTTTGCCGGCTGCATCGCCGGGATGCACGAGGTATTGCGCCGTCAGGGCCTGATGAAGGGCATCTGGTGTCTGGATCCCAACGAAACCCTGTCACCCGGGCAGGCGGAGGAAATCGACCGGGTGTACCTGCTTTACCCCGACCTCAACGACGACGCCTTTGTTGCGGATTTCCTGAAGCGGGACCAGCAGCGGTAAGGCCAGCCAGTGCGTCAACAAAGCATTAAAGCCGCTTTGTCGAGTTTCGCACTCGCTCACCGGTCTATCAGCTTTGCCGTTCTCCCGGCCATTCGTCTGTTTTAAGGAAGCCTTTTTCCTAAAAAGTGCGAAAGTCGCCGTTCAGAGGCCTCGCCCCGGTTGAACAGTTCGAAGAAGCCCGCCTATTTTCGCTGGATTGTCAGTGTGCCCGCGGGCTCTCCGCACCGCCCGGGGCTTTGTCGCTGGTTTGAATGCAGCAAAGCCGCTTTGTCCGGTTTCATCCTTGCAGTCTCCATCAACTCAGCCATCCTTCGGCGCTTATGCCGATCGTCTGGCCTTTTTGTAATACATATTTTTCGCCCTTCGTCCCAACGGAAGGGCCAACCATGATAGCAGGAGGAAGCGCCATGTCCGTCATCCTTGAGCCTCCCTATACCTTCCCTGAGAAGCCCGGCCCGGTGGTGAAGCCGGGAGAATTCGTTTTTGCCGCCATGCACCTGGATCATGGGCATATCTTCGGCATGTGCGACAGCCTCATCAAGGCCGGGGCCACGCTGAAGACCGTCTATGATCCCGACCCGGAGAAGATCGCTTCCTTCCTGCGCAGCTTTCCCCAGGCCAAGGTCGCGGCCAGCGAGGAGGAAATTTTCCAGGATACGGAGGTTCGGCTGGTAGCCGCCGCCGCCGTCACCTGCGAGCGGTGCGACCTGGGCATCCGCGTCATGAACGCCGGCAAGGACTACTTTACCGATAAGGCACCCATGACCACCCTGCAGCAGGTGGAAGCCGCCCGGGCCTGTGTTCGACGCACAGGCCGGAAATACTTTTGCTATTACAGCGAGCGCGTCCACACCGGCGGTGGCCTTTTCGCGGAAGAGCTGATCCGGCAGGGTGCCATCGGCCGGGTGATCCATATGGATGGCTTTGGCCCCCATCGGCTCAGCCCCGCCTGCCGCCCCGCCTGGTTCTTCGACAGGGAGAAGTCCGGCGGTATCCTGTGCGACATCGGCTCCCATCAGCTTGAGCAGTTCCTGACCTTCGCAGGGGAGGAGGATGCGGAAATCGTCGCCAGCCGCGTAGCCAATTACAATCACCCCGAGCATCCCGCGTTCGAGGACTTTGGCGACTGCATGGCAGTTGGCAAAAACGGCGCCAGCTTTTACTTCCGGGTGGATTGGTTCACCCCCGACGGCCTTCGTACCTGGGGCGACAGCCGCACCTTCATTACCGGCACCGAGGGAACCCTGGAGCTGCGCAAAACTGTCGATCCCGCCGTGCCGGACATGGTGACCAACACGGTCATCCTGGTGGATAAGGAGGGAGAAAAGCGCTACACCCTCAACGACAAAATCGGCTATCCCTTCTTCGGTCAGTTGATTCTGGACTGCATCCACCGCACGGAAACCGCCATGACCCAGGAGCATTGCTTCAAGGCGGCGGAGCTCTGCATCCGCGCATCAGAAAGCGCCATCCGCATCAGCCCGAAGGCCTGAAAGAGAGGAACTCATGGAATATACCGTCAGCCAACCCGTACAAGCCGCGTTGGAGAACCTACTGGCCATGGATGAAATCGCGGACGCCCTTGATTGGATTCAGAAGGATCATGCCAGGTGCATCAGCGAGCAGAAGCGGCTGACCTGCGTAGAGGCCCCCAGCTTCCATGAGGACGCCCGAGCGGAGCTTTTCGCCGCCATGTTCCGCGACCTGGGGCTCCAGGATGTCCGCATTGACCAGGGCGGCAACGTTCTTGGTCTGCGCAAGGGCCAGGGCGGCGGCCCCTGTATCCTGTTGGAAGCGCACATGGACACGGTGTTCCCCCTGGGCAGCGTAGGCGGCGTGGAAGAAAAGGACGGCTTCCTTTTTGCCCCCGGCATCAGCGACGATACCCGCGGCCTGGCCGTGATCCTTTCCGTGATCCGGGCGCTGGATGTCTGCGGTATTCAGACAAAGGGCGATTTGCTCTTCGCCGGCACCACCCGGGAGGAAGGCATTGGCGGCATGGAAGGCGTCAAGTCCCTGCTCGATGAGCAGAAGGGGAAAATCGACGCCTGCATCAGCATTGACAGCGCCAGCATGTCCACCATCATCTATGAAGCCACAGGACTGCGGACAGCGGAAATCACCTTCCACGGCATCGGCGGCCACGCCTTCGGTGCCTTCGGACAGGTGGCCAATCCCCTCCATGCGGCGGCGCGGGCAGTGGCAAAGATTGCCGACTTACAGGTTCCCCTTGCGCCGAAGACCACCTTCTGCGTCTCCAACTTTCACGCGGGCAACGACGCCGGCGTCCATGCCATACCGCCGTCTGCCAGCATCAAAATCAACTACCGCTCCAATGACGCCGCGCTGCTGGAAGCTCTCGATCAGCAGATTTATCGCGCCATCCAGGAGGCCTGCGACGAGGAGTCTGCCCGTTGGGGGAAGGACATCATCACTTGGGAAAGCCGCGTGCTATGCGACATACCCGCCGGAAGCCAGAGCCTTCACGCGCCTGTGGTGGAAAGTCTCTACGCGGTGCTGAAAAAAATGGGCCTTCAGCCGATGTTCCAGCGGGGCGGCGCCACCAACTGCAGCATCGCCATCGCGCGGAGCATCCCCGCGGTGTGTCTTGGCACCTGCTATTGTCCCGGAGGCGAGAGCATCAACACCATGGATCATACCCTGGAGGAGCGCTTTCCCATTGCCGGGGCCTACAAGGGCGTCCAGGCGGCGCTGCTGACGGCGCTGCTCTGCACGGGCACCGGGAGGGAGCAGTCCATCCTCGGCGTTTGAAGCGAAGCCTGCTTTTTTGAAATCCACGCCCCGGCCTTCTTGCCGCGCCGGGTTCATCAAAGGAGAGACTCCCCATGACGCTTTCGGTCTATGACACGCCGGAATACCGCCGCTCCAGGAGCGGCTACCGGTGGTTCTGCATGCTGGAATACTTTGTTTCCATGCTGGTGTCCGACGTATACCTGTTCAAGCTGCTCACCTACATCGGCCTGAGCGACAGCAGCATCGGCATCGTGTCCTCGCTGGTTACCATCGCCAGCCTGTTTCAGCTTTTTTCCTTACAGCTTGTGCGAAAAATCCGCAATGTGAAACGATGGGTCATCACTGCCTGTATGTCCAGCCAGTCCATTTTTGTGCTGCTGTACACGCTGCCCTTCCTGCCGCTGGATGTGCATGCCAAGACTGTCCTGATCTATGGCGGTATTCTGCTGGCTTATCTGTTCAACTACTCCATGGCGTCCATCGTGTTCCTATGGGCCAACGCCTTTGTGGATCCCCACAAGCGCGCGGTTTATTCCGCCGAAAAGGAAATGATGTCCCTGATGGGGGGCATGATCTTCACCTTCATCCTGGGAATGATGATGGACAGGTTCGAGCTTCTGGGCCGCTTGACGGATTCCTTCGCCTTCATCATCATCCTGGGTATGCTGATTAACCTGGCCAGCTTCGCGGCTCTGATGCGCATTAACAGCCGTTGGGAGCGCAGGGAACGCACAGCGTCCGAACCGTCCATTCGGGAGGTTCTGCGGGCGCTGATGACGAACCGCGGCTATCTGCACGTTGTTGTACTGACGGTCATGTGGAACTGCGCGCAGTACTTCACCGTGGGCTTTTTGGGCAGCTACAAAAGCAAGGAGCTGATGCTGAGCATCGGCACGGTGCAGCTCATCAACATTGCGGGCAACTTTTTCCGCTTCTTCCTTTCCAAGCCCCTTGGCCGCTACGCCGACCGGACCTCCTATGCCAGGTGCATCGAAATGGCCCTGTACATCGCCGCCATCAGCTTCCTGACAGCGGCCTTCGCGACGCCCTCCCTGCGCTGGTTTATTGCGGTATTCACCATCCTGCTATCCATCAGTCAGGCCGGTGTGGCGCAGAACCTGATGAACATACTCTATGATTACGTCCCGGTGGAGTACTTTGTTCAGGCGTCCTCCATTCGCAACTGCATCAGCGGCGCCTTGGGCTTCGCGGCCTCCCTGGCTGGCAGCTGGGTGCTGAACCTGGTACAGTCGCGGAACAATCAGCTTTTCGGCATAACCGTCTATGGTCAGCAGCTGATGGCGTGTCTTTCCTTCGCCCTCACCATGGCGACGGCGCTGTATGTGCGCGTTACCATGGGCAAGCGGAAGCAGACAAGGCAGGAGGAAGCTCGGGTGAAGGCGTAAGGACAACAGGTACTCTCCAAAGTGCTGCCAATCACTTTGGAGATTTTTTCTTTGTGCAGCTTTCCATCGGCAGAAGCGTGGGATCAGGGATACGAGGCCGTACAGCTCCAAAGCCGTGCATGAAAATACCGCCTCTTTCGTCATGGAAGAAAGGATTTCCCTTCGCAGACTGTTTTCCCGGCCAGAATATCTCTTTATTCATCATGGTTTTCCCTTTGCTGCCAAACCGAACCACCTGTTGACATCAAGTTGATAACCCTGCGCCTTCCTTCGCCAAAAGTCAATGTTTTCCACCTGTTACCGTATCCACAGCCCTTTATCCACAGGATGTTGGTTCTGTTTATATTCACCGCCGCAGGGGAAAGCAGGAAGGCGTCAGCCATCGTCAGAAGGAAAAAAAAGCATCATTTTTATTCACCTTATCCATACCGAAGGCAGGAAATTTCGCCCTCCGCATGGAATATACTGTGAGGCACAGCTTTTATCCACCGGCTCAGGGTGGACTTCCACGCCTTATCCACTTTTGGCAGAGGCCGGAAAGCCTGCCATGACAAGGCTTTGAGGACTTTTCCACAATGTCCACAGGCCCTACTACGACGACTATTATAAACTATCTATTAGATTGTGTATCAGAGAGGATGATCCCATGCAATTTACGATGAACGCCCAGGACTTGCTGGATGGACTCAACACCGTTACGCGCGCGCTGGCGGCACGGCCTGCCAAACAGATTCTGGAGGGCGTGCTGGTGGAAGCCTCCGCAGAAGGGATCAACCTCACCTGCTCGGACGGAAGCCTGACTATTGAAAGCGTGCTGAACGCGGATGTCCGGGAACCCGGCAGGGTCGTTTTGCCCGGCAAGCTGCTGACCGAGCTGGTACGCAAGCTGCCCGGCGGCATGGTAACCATCAAGGTCAACGAGAACCATTCCGCTTCCATCCACTGCATGTCCTCCAAGAGCAATCTGGCGGGTATGAATCCCATGGAATACCCGGAAATGGCAGAGGTGGAGAGCGGCGCTACCATCAAGATTCCTCAGAACAAGCTGAAGGAAATGATCAGCCGCGTGGTCTTCGCCATCGCCACGGATGAAAGCCGACAGATTTTGACGGGCTGCCTGCTGGAAATTGTTCAGGATGAGGCTCGCCTGGTGGCCTTGGACGGCTTCCGCCTGGCCATGCAGAAGGTCTTCCAGCCCTTTGAACTGCCTGAGAACGTCGAAACGCTGAAAGCTGTTATTCCAGGCCGCGTGCTGAATGAGCTGAGCAAAATTCTCCCCGAGGAAGAGGAATTCTGTACGCTGCTGCTGGGCAAAACCCGCATGCAGGCCACCTTTGGCAATACGCGGCTGTCTACGGTGCTGCTGGCGGGCGAGTACATTGACTACCGCAAGATTCTGCCCCCTGCCTTCAAGACCCAGGCTATGGCGGACAGGGCGGCTGTTCAGAATGCCATTGACCGCGCCAGCCTGATGGCACGGGAGGGCAAGAACAATCTGATTCGGATGCGCTTTGCCGACAATAGTCTGCTGATTACCTCCAACGCGGAGCTTGGCGACGTTCGTGAGGAAATGGACGCCACGCTTTCAGGTGAACCCATTGAGATCGCATTCAACGCGAAGTATATCACCGATGTCATCCGCAACATCAGCGAGGATTCCCTGTGTATGAAGTTCAACAGCAGCGTCAGCCCCTGTGTGGTTTGTCCCAAGGAAGGGGAGGGCTATCTGTACCTGATTCTGCCTGTGAGGGTGTTCCAGTAACGGGACGATAACGGTTATGTTGATCGAAGAAATCAAGCTGCATGATTTCCGTAATTATGGGGAGCTGACGCTTCATCCTCATCCGGGAGTGAACCTGCTCTTCGGTCAGAACGGCTCCGGCAAAACCAATTTGCTGGAAGCCGTTCATTATTGTGCCCTGGGCCGCAGCCACCGCACCAGCCTGGATCGGGAGGTGGTGCGCAAGGGCGAGAATATGGCCGCGGTGGGCGTCACGGTGCGGGGAGAAAACAGTCGATGCCAAATCGCGGTGAAGCTGACGCCGGGGGAGAGCCGGAAAAAGCAGGTTTACCTTGACCGCAAGCGGGCGTCCAGGCTGTCGGATCTGATGGGCAGACTTCAATGCGTTATATTTTCCCCGGAGGATCTGATGCTTGTCAAGGAGGGCCCCGCCATCCGCCGGCGCTTTGTGGATATGATGCTCAGCCAGCTGTCCTCCTCCTACTTTGTGGCTCTTCAGCAGTACAGCAAGGCCTTGGAGCAGCGAAACGCCATTTTGCGCCAGTGCAAAAAATCCGGAAAGACGGACGCGGGGATGATCGTGGTGTTCGAGGAGGCCATGGCCGCGCCATGCCAGGTCATCATCCCGATGCGCAGAAAGATTTTAGCGCTGACAGCGGAAATCGCGGCCGAACAGTATTGTGCCATCAGCGGAAGGCCGGAAGAAGCCTTTTCGATGCGTTACGCGGCCTGCCTGGAGGGCGAGGACATCCCCGAAAGGATGCGCCGCCAATGGGAGCAAGGGCGCAGAGAGGACATGCTGCGGGGAACCACCGGCTTCGGCATCCACCGGGAGGATTTGGCGCTCACCCTCCACGGGCGGGAGATGAAGCTGTTTGCCTCTCAGGGCCAAATTCGCACGGCGGCCCTGTCCATGAAGCTGGCACAGTTGGAAGTGTGTCGGCAGGTCACGGGCAACACCCCTGTGCTGCTGTTGGATGACGTGATGAGCGAGTTGGATATGACCAGGCGAACGCGGCTGCTGAAGGAAATCAGCGGTGTGCAGACCTTTGTCACCTGCACGGATGAAAGCGACCTGGATGGTTGCGATGACCGACGAAGCTATCGGGTGCGAATGGCGGCGGAGGGCACGGCGTCCATCAGCGAGACAAGCAGTGGTCAGCCTGTGCCGGCAAGGACAATTGAAGACCCCGATTTTTCATGACCATAGAGGGCGAGAGGCTGGTAAAAGCAGTCGATCGCCTTTTTAAATGCCGACGCCGTGAAATCGCGAAAGAGCGTGTACATCGGGAAAAGATAGCGCTGAAGATAGGTTTAGCAGATTTCAGCGAGAAAAAGGGAAAAGTCCATTGAAATAACTATGTTTTCTTTAATCAAATATTGATTATTTAATCAATATTTGATTATACGGTAAAAATATCGGTTAAAGCTGTGCGTTGTTTCACGTGAAACATACTTTTCGTCCCTTGCGATGTGTGGTACAATGAAGAAAGCGGTGAAGCAAGAAAGGGGATTGCCATGCCAAACTGGACGAAGGAGCAGCGACAGGCCATAAACGCGCGGAACCATACAATTCTGGTCAGCGCCGCGGCGGGTTCAGGCAAGACAGCCGTGCTGGTGGAGAGAATCATGACCCTGCTTCGGGAGGGCGTCCGGCTGAATCGGATGTTGATTGTCACCTTTACCAGGGCGGCGGCGGCGGAGATGCGGCAGCGTTTGAATCAGCGGCTGCTGTCTGAAAGCCGGAATGATGCCGACATCATGGGGCAAGCCCTGGATGATTTGGAGTGTGCGGAAATCTCCACCATTCATGCGTTCTGCCAGAAGGTATTGAAAAATAGCTTCCAGGCGGTGGGGATTGACCCCCTGTCCCGCATTGCCGAGGAAAAGCAGACGGAAATCTTGTTTGAAGAGGCTTTCCAGAGGGCTATGAATGAACTGCTGGATGAGCCAGAGCAGGCGGAATTTCAGGCCTTCGCATCGTCCTTCAGCCAGAAGGATATTCGCGATATGACAGGCCAGCTGTACAAGTTTCTGATGTCCCTGCCTCAGCCCTTCGACTGGCTGGACAAAAAAATTGACTTGCTTACGGTGGACAAGCTGGCGGAGCATCCGTGGTATCAGGTGTTGGCGGCCCAGGGCAAGCGGCAGCTGCAGGGGATCGGCGTTTTGCTGACGGCGCAGGAGAAGCTGTTTGAGGACGTTAACGCCGTGGAGGCGCTGCATGCCACCCTCCAGCAGGATTGGCAGGGATATCATCTGCTGACGGCTCTGGCCGAGCAGAAACCCCAGCAAATGGCTGAAGGTTTGGCGACCTTCAGCCTCACCAAAGCCGTTACCTGCCGCGGTCTGACGGATGAGCAGAAGCAGTGGCAGAAGCAGTATAACACGCTGCGGAATAAGATCAAGACCATGATTAAGGAGACCGCTGACAGCCTGGCGCTGAACGAAACGAAGGTTCAGTGGGAATGGGCAATGATTCAGACCCATTTGAAGGGCTTAGCGGTACTGCTGCGGCGCGTTGAATCGTATTTTGCGGAGGCTAAGCGGCAAAGAAGCTATCTGGATTTCAGTGATTTGGAGCAAATGGCCCTAACGGTACTTTCCGATGAAATTTACCGAGAGGCGCTTCAGGAAGAATACGATCACATTTTTGTCGATGAGTGCCAGGACGTTTCTGCTGTTCAGGACGCGATTTTGCAAAGTATCCACGGGAAAAACAGCTGTATGTTCATGGTGGGGGATGTGAAGCAAAGCATATACCGCTTCCGAAAGGCGGAACCGCGGTTGTTCCTTCACCGTATGCTGACATACAGCGATGAAGAAGACGCCAGTGAGCGGCGAATTTTCCTGCAAAAGAACTTTCGCAGCCGCACAAATATCCTGGAGGGAACCAACATCATTTTCCGGCGGCTCATGAGGGAAACGGTGACAGAGCTTAATTACACCGCTGCCGAGGAGTTGATTGCGGGACGGGAAACAGAGCACGATCCGCCCATCGAGATTCATTTGGCGGATGTGGGGGAAGGCGGAAAGGCTGAGGAGCATGCGGCGGAGGTACAGATCATCGCCCAGAGGATTCAAACCCTGGCAGGGGAGGGCATGACCTATCGGGACATGGTGATTCTGCTGCCGAAGGTGGCGGGCGTGGGTTCCGCCATGGCTCAGCTGCTTCAGGAGCAAGGTATTCCCGTGTACTTTGACGGCTCAGAAAATTACTTTAACCTGGCGGAAATCACCTCCATGATGGCGCTTTTACGCCTGCTGGACAACGGTCGGCAGGATATGCCGCTGCTTTCTGTACTAAAGATGCTGCCCTTTCAGCTCAGCGATCAGGCGCTGGCGTCCATACGACTGTGCCAGACAGGGCGCGGCGTAGGATTTTACGACGCTTTTGTAGCCTGCTGCCAAGGGGAGGATGAATTAGGGGCGCGCTGCCGGGCCATCAGGGAACAATTGGAAGAATGGCGATTCCGAAGCCAGGTGATGCGGCTGAGCGACTTCCTGTGGATGCTCCTGCGGGAAACCGGCCTGTACGCGGCCTGTGGGGCGTTACCTGAAGGTGAGCTTCGTCAAGCAAACCTTCGGATGCTTTGCCAAAGGGCTGTGGAATACGAGGCCAACGGCGGCGTAACGCTATCTGACTTTCTACGGCAGATGGAGGAGCAGCGCCTCAGCGGGGATGACCGTTCCGCAAAGACCCTGGGCGAGGGGGAGAACCTGGTACGGATCATGACCATCCATAAAAGCAAGGGGTTGGAGTTCCCGGTAGTTTTTTGTGCGAGAATGGGGGAAAAGCTGCACTTGAACCGCCGCTCGGGGCTGATGACGCACAGCAGATTGGGGGTCAGCCTGCCCTATGTGAACAGAGCGCTGAACATCCGCAGGGAGACCATGGCGGAGGAAGCCTTTGATATTCAGCGTTTGCTGGATGAAAAGGCCGAACGGGCAAGGCTTCTCTATGTGGCGATGACTCGCGCCAGAGAACGGCTGATCCTCATCGGATGCGCGCCGGAGGATGGTAAGCTGAGCTGGCATATGCCGGACAGCGACTATCGCATTTGGGCGGCGGAGAGCATGATGGATTGGGTTATGCAGGTGGTGGTTGGTGACGGTCAAAAGCGTTTATCCACAACTTATCCACAGAACGAAACCCCTTGGCAGATCAAGCTTTGGCGCTATGAGGAGCCTGACGCTGTGGATAAAACGCCGAATGCTGAACCCTGGCGGTCGTGGCTGCACAACGTGCTGGCGAAGCCTGCTTCCGCCGCGCCCTGGCCGGAGGAACCGCCGATTCAGGCCATGCCGCTGAAGACATCTGTGTCAAGTTTGGCTAAGAAGAATGTGCTTCACGATCCGCTGCCTCTGACGGATACGGAGGAGAGTGAGGAAAGCAAGCGACAGGCGGAGACGATCCTGATGCCCTTGAGGCTAAGCGAGCTGCCTGCCCGGCCGGCTTTCATGGAGAAGAAGCAGCTGACAGGGGCAGATCGAGGTACCATGATTCACCGATTGCTGTCCCTGGTGGATTTGGAATGCATCCGGCAGGCCGCTGATCGGGAGCAGGTCCTGAGAAACGAAATTGATCGGCTTATTGAGCAGGGCTGTTTTGCTGTCGAGGATACCTTTATGCTCCATAGTCAGCCGATTGTTCATTTTTTTGACAGTCCCCTGGGCAGACGACTTTTACAAAGTCAGCAGGTAAAGCGGGAATGGGGGTTTAACCTTCGTCTTCCGGAAGGAACGCTGCTTCAAGGTGTCATTGACTGCGCTTTTATGGAGAACGGCCAGTGGGTTCTGCTGGATTACAAAACGGATCATATTGTGCATGAGGAAGCGTTTGTAGCCCGTTATCAGGGACAGCTGAATTGGTACGCCAGAGCGCTGGAGGAGATCACAGGGAGGTCTGTCAGCGAAATGTGGCTGTATGCACTGGAAAAGAACAGCGCTTACACTGTTCAGTGGGAAGAATAGGAGATGTTTCACGTGGAACAACGAAGGATGGATTATCACCTGCATACGGCGCATTCCATGGACGGCAGGCAAACCATGGACGAATTATGCCAATCCATGGTGGAAAAGGGCGTACAGGAAATCTGCCTGACGGAGCATATCGAGCCCGGCCACCCTCAGGAGGGCATTGACGTACCGCCTATTTGGGATTTATGGTGGAACGAAATTGAAGCCATACGGAAAAAGTATCCAACGCTGGTTATTCGGGCTGGGGTTGAAATTGGGGATAACCCGCTTCTTCGTCCAAGCATTCAGGCCATGCTGGATGCCCAGCCCTTCGACTTCCGTCTGCTGAGTCTGCACCTGGTCAATGGCGTGGACTGCTATGACAAGGAAGCGTATTTCGGCGGAAAAACCAGGGCTCAGGCCTATCGGGCCTATGCCGAGGCCAAAGCGGAATCTGTTTGTGCCTGGACGGACTTTGACAGTGTTGCCCATATCGGCTATGTAGCCAAGTTTTCAGCCTACACTGGCGACGAGCGGCCTCTGCGGTATCAGGATGCCCCGGATGCCTTCGACACCATATGCAAGCGGATCATTCAGCTGGATAAGTGTCTGGAAATCAACACTTCTACCTATGGAGCCATGGGCGCGCCCCTGCCGGAGATCAGCATCATCAAGCGATATATTGAGTTGGGTGGAACGTGCTTCACCTTTGGTTCCGACAGCCATGACACAGGACGGGATTACGCGGATGTTGAGCGGGCCAAAGAATGGGTCAAGAGCTTGGGAGGGAAGTATCAGGCCAGCTTCAGGCAGCGAAAAAAATTTTTGTACAGGATTTGACGAAACAACAAAAAAGGTGTATACTAACTAAGTCGCGGATGAAAATCCGCGTTGATGATAGAGAAGACTGTTTTACCCGACGTTGCAGGCTGGCATTGTCCCTGCGACGTTGCTGGTGACTGGCTTCTCTATTGTCTTTTATAGCGATTATAGGATGATGCCACGGAGGAATTATGCGGAAAATTGTGCTGCTTTCTCTGGATGCCATGGCGGAAGCTGACGTCAGCGTTTTACAGCGGGATTCCTTTCTGGCCGGATGGATGTCGGAAGCAGCCGTTTGCACCCAGGTGAAGACAGTTTTTCCGGCGCTGACTTATCCCGCGCATACTACCCTCGTCACCGGTACAGACCCTTCGGATCATGGCATCGGACAGAATCAGCCCTTTCAGCCGAAAAAGGAAGCGGCCATGCGTGCTTGGTACTGGGACGCGGCGAAGATACGCGGGGACAATCTGTTTTCCGCGGTGAAGCGGCAGGGAGGGCGATGCGCCTCCATCCTGTGGCCGGTGACGGGAAAGCATCCCGATATACGCTGGAACTTCCCGGAGGTACTGGCTCTGCCCGGTGAAAATCAGGTGCTGAAGATGCTGCGGTACGGTTCCACGGGGTGGATTCTCCATATGGAATGGAAGCATGGTCGGGAGCGAATCAGCAGTAGCGAGCCCCATCTGTCCGATTACGCCACCGTACTGGCGAGGGATGTCATCCGTTCCCATCAGCCGGAGCTGACGGCGGTGCATCTGGTGGACCTGGATGACATGCGTCATCACCATGGCGTCAAAAGCCGGGAAGCCAGGGACGCCATGAATCGGAACGAGCGTCGGGTTCAAGCTGTCTGGGAGACCATGCGGAAGACGCCCGGCATGGAGGACGCGCTGCTGGTACTGGTCAGCGATCATGGCCAGGCGGATGTCTCCCGCACCGTTAGTATCACAGAGCTACTCAAGAACGCGGGGTTGAGCAGGGCCGCCCGGGTGCAGTCCAATGGCATGAGCGCCTATCTTTTCCCCGGTGAGGAGGGGATGGAAGGGCTGCGAAGGGCGAAAGACTTCCTGAACACTCTGGGCGCATCGGACGGCGTGGCCCATGTGTACAGCCGTGAGGAGTTGGATACGCTGGGCTGCGTGCCGACGGTAGGGTTCGCGGTGGAAGCCGCTCCGGAGGTTGTATTTTCCGATGGATTGCCCCAGGCCAAAAGAGAAAAAGCGACTCACGGCTTTGGCCCCAGCCATCCGGCGGAAAACTGCCTGATGGCGGTGCGCGGCAGGGGAATCCGGCCATGCAGGCTGCCTGCCATGCCCATGCGGGATGTGGCGCCGACCCTGGCGGGGCTCATGGGCGTCCGGCTGAAAGGGGCCTCGGGAGAGGATCACAGCGACTGGATGAAATAAGTCAAAATCCATGAAAAGTGGGACTTTCCAACAAAAAAGAGCCTCATAGTGTGCTGAAAATGGTTTTTCATGACGAAATCAGGCGAATAATTTGACAAAAAGGGTGATTCATGGCATAATGACAAGGATGAGCTGCCAGTACATCCATCGCCTCTGGGGGCGTTGTTGATATAGATGAGCCAGTCTGGCTCCCGGCCATTGGCGTTTATGCTTCCACGCCAAGGCACATTGCGGGCGCTTTGGCGCCTTCATGGAGGTGCTCATTTTCTTGGGCCAGCTAATGAATGTTACCTATTATCATCACAGCGGCTTTTCTGCGGCGCTGGACGGTGCTCTGCTGGTGTTTGACTACTGGCTGGGCGAAAACGGCGAGCTGCCGGAGGAAAAGCGCATTACGCCGGAATTTCTTCAGCAGTTTCAGGAAATCGTGGTGTTTATCAGCCATGAGCATCCCGACCACATGGACGCGGAGGTATTTGAGTGGCGAAAGCACGCGCCGGTGACATATGTTGTCGCGGCGGATATGCCCATCGGTACCCGGGGCAAGCGCATGGCGCCCGGCGATGTGCTGCAGGTGTCTCCGCGCATCCGGGTGCAGGCCTTTGATTCAACAGACCTTGGGGTGTCCTTTCTGGTGGATGTGGACGGTGTGAGGCTGTTCCATGCCGGGGATCTGAACTTCTGGCATTGGCGGGAGGAATCAACCGTCAAGGAGATTGAAGAAGCGGACGAAGCGTATCGCGGGGCGGTGGAGCCCATCGCCAAAGCCGCGGAGGAGAAGGCCATCGACCTGACCTTTTTCCCCGTTGATCCCCGTCAGGGCAGGCTGTTTGACGCTGGCGCGAACTATTTTATCCTCACCGTGAAGCCCCGCCTGCTGGTGCCCATGCACTTCTGGGGAAGGGCGGAAATCGCGGTGGAATTTGCCCGACGCAGCCGTTGCCGCCAAACAGAGGTTGTTGCTATGACCCGGGCGGGGGAACAGATTCGCCTGGAGTTTGACGGGGATTACATGACGGTGCATCTGCTTTCCGCGCCCGAACCCGTACCTGTGCTGAAGTCGGCGGGTGAATTGCCCCTGGCGATGAATCGCCATCAGGTGGATTTGGAAGGATATGAGGGCAACGATCCATTTGGCGAGACGGATTTGCCGGTCAAGCTGGACGAATAATGCTGAGCTTTTTATCAAGGAGAAAGACCGCTTGGATAATGCGCCAGGACTTCTCTGGTCGTTTGCCACGCAGGAACCCGGCTGGGAAGTCCTGAAACACTGTTCCTTCCTTGGCAAGGCAAAGCGTAAGCACATGCCCGCCGCGAAGGAGCGGCTAAAGAAGGCCGGATTTCGTCCTCCATCGGAGAAAATTTCGCTTAGCAGCATGACGCCTTGCTCCTGCGGTGAAGCATCAGGCGGCGGAATGGAAGAAAGAGAGCCGTCGGCTCTTCCTCCCGGGGCTGATGCGCGGCTTGGCCTGTCCTTGGGCAGGTTTTTTCCTTCAAGAAGGTGAGTTCTCTTGACAATTGGTCGGGGATGGCGTATCATCAAAGCGGAATGTCTTCCGCGAAGAAAGGAACGAACAAACGATGGTTGATAAGTCGATGTCCATTGGCCAGGTGCTGCGGTTGAACCAGGGCACGGCCCGGATCCTGATGGAGTTTGGTATGCACTGCCTGGGTTGCCCCCATGCCACCGCTGAGTCCCTGGAGGATGCCTGCGCTGCGCATGGCACCAATGTGGAGGAACTGGTCAGCAAGCTGAACAGCTATCTTCAGGAGAATGCGTAAAAACATGGTCTGACGCAAGGAGCTCCCTCCGGCTTGGTTGAGGGAGCCCTTTTTCATCTGCGGGCGATAGGGAAAAAAGTCTGATATCATCAGCTTTTTTGAAATTCCAACCCATGAAAAAGCAGCGCACAGGGGGCTGTGGAAAACCTGTGGATACTGTGGATAGCCTTGTTGTCGGGAAGTTTGTCTGATTCAAGTTACCCACAAACTGTGGATAACCCTGTGGATGAATTGAGGATGAACGGTGTATAGCCTGTGCGTGAGGCAAAGGAGAGATAGCATGATTGTTCGCAATGAGCTGGAAGCCCTGGCAGTGGCGGTGGAAATGGAGCGCCGAGCGATCCGCGTTTATGAGCGGGCGCTGATGCTGGCGACAAACCCGGAGGTAGCGCGGGGAATCCGGGCTATTTTGCGGGACGAACAGGAGCATTTGAAGTGCTTCACCGCCATGAGGAACAGGCATCATGAGCATGAAGTAGCGGACGCGAATCTCATCAAGGCCATGGGCGCGGAAATGTTGTTTCCCGGCGGCGTGATGGAGATGGAGCGCGCCGAGGGTCTGACCACGCTGGTGGGTCTGTACCGCTTTGCCACGGAGAGCGAACACGACGCCATGATGAATTACTTGGACTTTGCCGCCCGCTGTGACCGAGAGGAGGTCAGGCAGGCGTTTGTAGCCATCGCGCGGGAGGAAGCCTCTCATTTAGCGGGGCTGAAGGATACCCTGGAGGCGCTGGAAGAGGAAGAGGCCCGGACAGCGGGCCAATGAACGGTCATCAGCCATAGCCCGCCGGAAAACAGATGCTTTTCGGTCGGGTATTTGTTTGCCAGGCCATCAAGAATAAGGCCGTCAGGAGGAAACAATGGTTCTGGAAACACAAAGGCTTATGCTGCGGGAGCTTACTCAGGATGATTACGATGCTCTGTGCCGGATTCTGAAGGACGAAAAGGTCATGGTTGCCTATGAGGGGGCCTTTTCTGACGCGGTGGTTCAGCAGTGGCTGGACAGGCAGCTTGCCCGGTATCGGCAGTGGGGCTTCGGCCTGTGGGCGGCGGTGCTGAAGGAAACGGGCGAGGTCATCGGGCAATGCGGACTGACCATGCAGCCATGGAAGGATCAGGAGGTGCTGGAGATCGGCTACCTGTTCCAGCGGCGGTATTGGCATCAGGGCTATGCCACCGAGGCGGCCAGGGTGTGCAAGCGGTATGCTTTTGACGTGCTAAAGGCGGAGGAGGTCTGCTCCATCATCCGGGATACCAATACGGCATCCCAGCGAGTGGCGCTGCGCAACGGCATGACAGCGGCGGACGGCTTCACCAAGCATTACCGGGGCGTGGACATGCCTCACATCCGCTATGTGGCGTCCCGTATGGAACCCTGAATAGCGTACAAGCGAAAAGGAATCAGCTTCGTTCAAGCTGATTCCTTTTTGCTGCGTCTCTGCGCAGGTTCAGCGGACAGGCATGTAGGTATCCAGGTATTCAACGACTTTCTCCATTTACCGGGCGTACTGGGTGTTGTCGTTCTGCAGGCCGTGGCCCGAATGCTCAAACACGATGTATTCATGAGGCACACCGTGCGCTGTCAGCGCGGCATCCAGCTTTTTGGATGCGCTGAAGGCCTGCACCTTATCCCACGCCCCGTAGGCGAAAACAGCGGGTACGGAGCTGTCGCTGATCCACATGGCGGCGGAAATATCCTTCACCTGCGCAAGATATTCGCCGGAGGCAAACATATCGGCGGTGATCGGTTTACCGGTCATCACGGAGAACAGACCCGCCATGCCGCTGTAATCCGCGGAGGGATCCACAGCGATGGGGTGGTTGGGATCGGCCCCCATGTTGATCCAGTCCTCCAGGTAGAAGCAGGAGGGGCCAACTGCGCCGAAGGTCATCTTCACGGGGACAGGCGACTGGTCGGCGTCCCGGTAGGCGTACAGAAGGGCCAGGGCATGGCCGGCCGAGCCCCCCGCCACCGCCATCCGGTCGATGCTGTAGCCCAGTTTGGCGGCTTCAGCCACCACAGCAGGGATGCTCTCCCGAATCTCCACGGACTGGGTATAGACATTGGCCTGGGGATTTTCCTCGCTGGACAGCGTATAGATGATCCCCGCCGCCACATAGCCCTTGGCGCACAGCCATTGGAGCATCTCCGCATCGCCGCTCTTGTCGCCGCTGGTGAAGCCGCCTGCATGGAGATAGACCACCAGGCCGTAGCTTTCCCGACTGCTGTCGGCTGGAAGATAAAGGTCAAATTTGTTGGCCGCGCCCTCGCCATAGGCAAGGTCGGTGTGAACGGTACCTACCGTGCCATCCCAATGAGCTTTGTATTTCCCGCCGAAAGGATCCGCCGTTATCTTTACCACGATGGAAAGCGCGAAAGCCGCGATGAAAGCGGCCGCATAGATCAAGCCCCACATGATGCGTCCCTTCTTCTTGCCTTGTTTCCTGTTCACAGAAAATTCCCCCCGAACAGCGTCCCGCCCAGCAGAACGTTCATCACGGCCCGCAGGGTCAGCCGACCCAGGACGGCGCCCACGATGATGACCGCCGCCAGGATGACCAACCGTTTTTGCGTCAATGTCATCTTCCCGTACCTCCTTGACAAAGGATAGAATCTGTGCTACGATATGTAACAAACGTAGCAGCGGAACAAGTGTAACAGCAAAGCTTCCGCTTGTCAATGGAGGCGAAGCAAATGGAACAAAAGGGGAAAAGTGTTTCACCCTTCAGCAGCGAGGGCCGCAATGCTTATGTGATGGAGCATCTGACAGAAGCGATGCTGACGCTGCTGGCGGAAAAGCCCATCAGCGACATCACCATCAGCGAGCTGTGTGATCTGGCTGGGGTGGGACGGACGTCCTTTTACCGTAATTTCGACACAAAGGAGGCGATCCTGAAGGCGTATTTGGCGCGGCTGTTTCAGGCGTGGCAGGAGGAATGGAAAAAGGAAACGGTGTGTCCGTTCAGCCGGGTGATTCACCTGCTCTTTTCCCATTTGGAAGCGAACTTGGATGTGTATCGTCTGATCTACGACAGGGGACTGATCGGCCTTGTCAAGGATCTGTTTCTGGTTGCCTTTGGGTTTGACCCGGCGCAGGATGTAATTCCCGCATATTCCTCTGCCTATGTGGCGTTTCTGCTGTATGGCTGGGTAGAGGTGTGGTTTAGGCGGGGCATGAAGGAAACGGCGACCGAGCTGGCGGACTGTCTGGGGGAAAACGTGGAAGGCGCCAAGCGTTTTTGACTGCCTATACCAAATGGCAAACGTATGTATGCTTGAGCTCATGCTTGACAAGCGAAAAGGCTCAGAATCAGCGAAAAGGCGGATTCTGAGCCTTGTTTGTTTGATGGGGAGGTTTTTTTGAAGGGCTTGTATGGTCTTGGAAAGCTATCGTCAGGATCGCAGCGCTCCTTGACTGCTTTTTATCATCGCTGCGCGATGGGGCATCCTCCTGGGGGTCATCGGTTTGCAGACGCCCACTTATAGTACCTTCACGTCAATCCCGCGCTGGGTGAAGGGCTGGGTATGGGCCTGGGGGCGCTGATCCACATCAAATTCGGGATGATAGCGCATCCCGGCCATGTCATATTTGGCGCCGGCGGTCTGGTGGTAGGGGAGCAGTTCCACGCGAAGCAGCGGGCCGGGGTCGTCCAGCGCGGCGGCGGTCTGCCCCAGGTTGTCGAAGCTGTCGTTCACCCCGGGAATCAGCGGCACGCGGATGATGTAGGGGGTGCTGCCGGCCTTCAGCATATCCAGGTGGCGCAGAATGGGGCCGTTGTCCACGCCGGTGTAGTGCCGGTGGCGGTTGCCGTCCATGAGCTTGAGATCCATCATGATGAGATTCAGCCGCCGCTGGGCCTGGGCAAAAGCCTCGTCCGGAGCATAGCCGGAGGTTTCGATGGCGCTGTGGATGCCGGGGAGTCCGTCCAGCACGGCGTCGATGAAGGCCCACTGCATCAGCGGTTCCCCGCCGGAGAAGGTGACGCCGCCGCCGCTAAAGTCGAAGGCCTCCCGGTTTTTCAGCAGCCGTCGAGCCAGGTCATCCGCCTGCCAAGCCGTCCCGGCAATCCTGCGCAGGCCCAGGGTACACACGGAAACGCATTCCCCGCAGGCGATGCAGCTTTCATGCTTGCAGATGGCGGCGCACTTGCCGCAGTGCACGCAGGCCGCGCGGCTGACCATCAGCTGGGGGCGGGGTGAAAGGCCCTCGGGGTTGTGGCACCACATGCAGCGCAGCGGGCAGCCCTTGAGGAAGACCGTCGTGCGGATGCCGGGGCCGTCGTATACCGCGAATTCCTTGATGTCAAAGACGATGCCTGTTTTCATGGCGTTATAAATTCAGCTCAACACGGCTGATGATGTGATCCTGGTAGCATCGATTCAGCTCCACGAAGTAGCCGCTCCAGCCCCATACGCGGACGATCAGGTTGCGGTATTGCTCCGGGTGGGCCTGGGCGTCCAGCAGCTGCTCCCGGTTGACGGTGTTGAGCTGCAGCTGATGGCCTCCCAGGTCGATGAACAGCTTCACCAGCGCGGCTACCTTGGCGATGGCCTCGTCGTTGCGGAAGACGGTATCGGAGAATTCGATGGTCAGGGGGCCGCCGTTGATGACCTCGCCCAGGGCGGGCTTGACGAAGGACTTGATCAGCGACACCGGGCCGTCCAGCTTGACGTTGAGGGAGGGAGCGTAGTTGGCGGGCAGGGGAGAGCCGGCTTCCCGGCCGTCAGGCGTCGCGTCCATGTCCGTGCCATGCCAGATGTAATACATGGCCGAGCCCGTGCCCGCCCGGTAGACGCCGCCCCGCTCGTTGGTCAGGCCCTTGACAGCCTGGGCGAAGATGTGCAAAAGCCGCACCGCGTACTGATCCGCCCGGTCGTCATCATTGCCCATCTTGGGACAGTCGTATTTCAGCCGATGCTGAAGGGTCTCCGCGTGGTCGAAGTTGCTTTCCAGGGCGGATAGGAGGGTTTTGCGGTCAAAGCCGTCCTCGAACACGGTCTGCCGTACCGCGGCCAGCATGTCCGCAGCGGGGGCGATGCCCGTACCGTGGAGGCCGAAGTTATTGTAGCGGCAGCCCAGAGATATGTCCCGGACGTTCTCCACACAGTCCTCGAAGAACAGCGACAGGTACGGCGAGGGGATCACATACAGATTGTGGATGCCGTTAGCAATGGCCTTTACCTGCCGCTGGATTTCCGCCTCGATGGCCGCCATCAGCGTGTCCATGGAATCGGCGGTCATCAGCTCCCGGCGGATGACGCCGCCCACCAGGCTGGCCAGGGGCACCGCGCCGATGTTGGGGATGTCCATGCCCTTGCCGGGGATGATGAACTCCCAGCAGGCGGCCATGGCGTAGTCCCGGGCGTCGGCCTCGGCATACCCCAGGGACATCAGGCCGGGGACGGCCATGTCGTCGTTTTCATACTGGGGGAAGCCCAGGCCCAGCTTGGTCAGCTGAGTACCCAGCCGGTACACGGCCGGAGGCGTATTCTTGTTCACGCGCAGGTTGATTTTGGGGTCGATGAGCCGAAGCTCCGCCGAGGCTTGCAGGCACATTTCGCTGAGCAGGTTGTAGCCGTCCCGGCCATCCGGCGTAACGCCGCCCAGGACGATGCTCTGGCCGTTGTCGCCCTGCTGCATTCCGGGGTACAGGTCGCTGTCCCGGTTGCAGGAAAGGAAGAAGGCCTCCAGCAGCTCCATGGCCTGCTCCCGGGTGAGGACGCCGCTGTCCAGGTCACGGCGGAGATAGGGCATCATGTACTGATCGAAGCGGCCCAGAGTGTTGTGATAATTGCCCTCGCACCACATGGCGAAGTGCAGGATGCGCAGCGCCTGCAGGGCCTCCCGAAAGGTTCGGGGAGGTTGGGCCGGTACGCGGCTCAGGACTTCCGCCAGGGCTGTATCGCCGGCGGCCTCAGCGGCCTGAGCATAGCGCCGGGTCAGATCCAGCACCGCGTCGATGCTGAGTTTCATGCACTGGTGGAGGGGCGCGTCCGTCAGCCGGGCGCGGATGGCGGCCAGGCCGTCCGCCATGACGCTGGCATAGTCCGGGGAAAGGTTGCACACATTGCCGTTTTCATGGATGAAATGGCTTGCCTTGATGGCCTGCCACTCCTCCTCGGCGTAGATCATGGGCAGATTGAGCGCCGTCCGGGTGAAGGCGATGATCTCCCCGGGGGCCAGCACAGGGGTCTCCAGGCGGAGGGCCAGGGCGAGCCGCCGGGCCGTCCGCTCACAGTCCGGCATGTCCGCCAGGCGGTAGCCGTCGGGGGAAACCGGCTCCTGCCGCCGGAAAGCATGATGGGTTTTGTTCCACTGCCAGGCCTTAAGGGCTTCGATCCTTGTGGTCATATCCCTTCCTCCTTACGCCAGCTTGATGGTCAGCGCGGCCACGGAGGCCGCGGGCAGGCGGATGCTGCCGCCGTCGGCAAAGTCGATGTCGGCGGTAACGGGCGCCACCGCGTCAGGCTGCTCAAAGGTGTTGCAGGTGAGAGGGTCGGCGTGGGAGAGGATGGTCAATTGGCCCTTGCCGGTGACGGCGCCGCCCAGGCCGGCGAGGCGGACATCCTTGGCGGTGGTCAAGTCCAGGTTGGCCAGGGTCACGGTGAGCGCTCCATCCTTGACGGAGGCGGAGCAGGAGAGGGTGCTGAGGGGATCGTACCGCTCATGCTCCAGGGTGCGGGCGGAGACGTTGGTTTCCAGCTGCCTGCCGCCCTGATGTCCCTTGTACATGGCGAACACATGATAGTTGGGGGTCTCCACGAAGTTGCCGCCCCCGGCCAGGTAAAGGGAATGCAGGTTGTTTACCAGCTGGGCCAGGTTCGCCATGCCCACCACATCGCAGCGGTTGTTGAAGATGTTCAGCGTTAGGGCGGCCACGGCGGCGTCACGCAGGTTGCTCTGCTGCTCAAACAGGTTGCAGCCCTTGCTGGGGCCGGTGCCTTCCACATGCCAGTTGCCCCACTCGTCCACCACCATTTTCAGCTTGCGCTGGAGGTCAAACTCATCCATCATAAGGCGGTGGGCGTCGATGACCTCCCGCATCCGATCGGCGCGGAAAAGCTCGTCGTACCACTGCTCCTCATCTTTGAAGGCCAGCTCGTCATGGCCATGGCCCCAGTCGGTATAATAGTGGAAGCTGACGCCCCAGGTGGGCACCTCATGCCAGGGCCGGTCGGCCCATTCCTTCATCAGTCGGCGGGTCCAGTCCAGATCGCGGCCATTGGCTCCGCATAGGATCAGCCGCAAGCTGCTGGTATCCAGGCTGCGGAAGATGGTGGTGTAGCGGATGTACTCTCGGGCGCACATTTCCGGCGACATCTGGCCGCCGCCGCCCCAGTTCTCGTTGCCGATACCCCAGTAGCGCACGCCGAAGGGCTCCGCATCGCCGTTGGCGGCCCGCTCCCGAGTGAGGGTGGTGGCGTTCCTGGGGAAGTTGCAGTATTCAATCCAGTTCCGGATATGCAGGGGCGTGGTGGCGGTCATGTTGGCGGCGATGTAGGGCTCCGCGCCCACCAGACGGCACAGATCCATGAACTCATGGGTGCCCACCTGGTTGCTTTCCATGCGGTGATCGTGATAATACCACCAGTTTACCCGGGTGGGGCGGCTTTCCCGGGGGCCGATGCCGTCGCGCCAGTCGTAGGTCTCGGCAAAGCAGCCGCCGGGCCAGCGCAGTACGGGCGGGGCGATCTTCTTGAAGCTGTCCACCAGCGCTTTGCGGAAGCCGTGAATGTTCTCCACCGGGCTGTCCTCGCCCACCCACAGCCCGTCGTAGAACACACCGCCGATATGCTCGGAAAAATGTCCATAAAGTTCAGGGCTGACGATGCCCCGCGAACGGGTAAAATCAATCACGATCTGATCCATATCCTGAAAACACTCCTTTTTTTTCTTCCGCTCGTGACGCATGCCGAACCACTCATTTTTATTATAGGGCTTTCTTCATGGCCAAGAAAAGAAAAAAAGCATGATAATATGGACAAAAAGTGTGATGTATCAGCCTATTCCGATCGTTATGACCATAACAAAACGGATCATAGACATCATGCCGATGATCCGTTTGATTAAGGCTGAACGTCGTGATCTGCCTTCGTAAACAGCAAACATCCGATCCGGCGGAAGTAGGCGATCTTTTCCCGCAGTACATCCTCGCTGCAGCCGAAGTACCCGGCCAGGCAGGTCAGACACAGGTGGGCGGCCGCACCGCGATTCACAAGCCGCTTGTGCAGCGCGATCTCATCCGCCGTCAGGGGTCGGCCGCATTGCTTGCAGGTCATGTCAGCCCTCCAGGTGGATGCGGAAGACGCTGGCGCTGTGGGGATTCAGCCTGGTGTTGGGGATGGTGCCGTTGACAAGGGGCACCTCCCGGCCTGTCCAGAGATCCCGCACACGCATGGTTCGGGCCTTTTCCTCGGGAAGGCCCAGCATGTTGGGGGTGATAATCAGCGGGGCGTCGAAGGTCTCATGGTCGCGGAAGTTAACCTGCATCACGGCAAAGTCGCCGTCCGACAGCAGGCGGATGAGAATGACGCGGCTCAGGCTGTAATCGGTGTAGCAGTAGAAGGGATCGTCCGGCTGGCGGTTGGGGGTAGGGTAGGGTGCGTGTTCCTGGGAGCCGAAGGCCTGCAGGATGTTGTTGGCGATGTAGGCCTGCGTACAGGCGTCATCCTGGTTGAGGGCGATGATGTCCCGGTTGGTCAGGATGTGCCGGGTCTCCTCGGACATGGCCCGGATGTCGCAGCCGATCATCAGCGGGGACTGGAGGAAGGCCCACAGGGCGAAGTGCAGCCTGTACTCGTCCTCCGTGCAGCCGGTGACGCCCACGGTGCCCTGGCCGTTCATGCCCACCACCAGCATATCCATATCATTGAAGCAGCCGGGGGCGTTGTACTCCTGAGCCAGAATCTGCGACTGAGCGATGGACTTGATGGACGCCCAGGAATCGGAAATGTCCCCGGTGGAGCGCCAGGAATGGGCCCCGGTTTCCCGTACCCACTGACGGGTGTACTCCGAGCCCCAGGAGCATGCGTTGAAGTGAATATCGCGGCCGCAGTTGGCCAGGGCAGCGCCCATCCGGCGGTAAATGTTGGCGCCGGTATCATTGGCGGGGTGGAAGCAGAAATCATATTTGAGGAAGTCTACGCCCCACTGGGCGAAGGCGCGGGCGTCCTCCCACTCATGACCATAGCTGCCGGGGTAACCCCCGCAGGTCAGATAGCCGCCGCAGGAATAGAGCCCGAATTTCAGCCCGCGCTGGTGGCAGTAGTCCGCCAAATACTTGATGCCATGGGGAAACTTCTCCGGGTCGGGCACCAGGCGGCCTTCCGCGTCGCGTTCCTTGAGGGCCCACATGTCATCGATAACGATGTACTCATACCCGGCGTCGCGCAGGCCGGTGTCGATCATGGCGTCGGCGGATTCAAGAATCAGCGTTTCGCTGATGTCGGGGCCAAAGGTATTCCAGGTGTTCCAGCCCATGGGCGGCTTCCGAATGCGCATAGCGTCCTCCTGGGGCAGAAAAGCCCGATAAATCATGTGCGTACAATGGGACGGAGAGAAGTCCTTGACCGAGTGACAAAGCCGCTTGGCCGAACCGTCAGATGAAATTCACATTCTCCATGCAAAGGTTGCTGACATGAGCGGTTTCCACGTTGACGCCGCCGGTGGCCGTGACGTTTTTCAGCCGGATGTTGCGCATGGGGGCATTCTGACAGCCCTCGATCTTCACGGCCACCCCGGCATACTCGCAGGAGAAATCCTCGACCAGGATGTTCTCCACCACAGGCATGTGGGGGAAATCGTCAGGGGCGTAATCGTCAACGTAATAGCCCATGGTGAAGCAGATGCCCTGATGCCTCAGCTTGCCGATCTTGATGTTGTGGAACTCCACGTCCCGGACGTACCCGCCCCGTTCCGGCGCGGTCTTGATCCAGATGCCGATGAAATTTTGCAGGAATTCGCAGCCGTCCACATAAATGTTGCGGACGCCGCTGCTCATTTCCGAGCCGATGGTGATGCCGCCGTGGCTTCGGTTGGCCACGATGTTGCGCAGTACAATATCCTCGCAGGGCCGGTTCTGCTGACGTCCGTCTTCGTCGCGGCCCGCCTTCAGGCACACGGCGTCATCTCCGGTGTCAGCCCATATGCCGTCCACCAGGCCGCGTTTGCAGCCCTCCAGGTTGCAGCCGTCGGTGTTGGGGGCGTGGTCGTAGGGGTTGCAGACCCGGATATTGCGCACAATGATGTTCTCGCACCAGGTGGGATGCACCGTCCAGAAGGGGCTGAACTTGAAGGTGCAGCCCTCGATGAGCACGTTCTGGCAGTCAACGAAGTGCAGAAGCCCCGGGCGAAGGCCCTGCGCCTCGGTATCATAGACCCGCTGCTCCACCGGGCGACGGCTTTCCCCGGCGTCGTGGAGATCCTGTACGCCCTCCCGGTACATGGAGGCCATGTACCACCATACAAAGCCCTGGCCGTTGAACGTACCCTCGCCGGTGACGGCGATGTCATGGCACTGGTGGGCGTACAGCTGCGCGGCGTAGGTGTAGCAGCGCATTCCCTCGTATAGGGTGAAGACGGCGGGCAGGTAATCTTCCTTGTCCGTGCTGAACAGCACCTCGCAGCCTCTTTCGAGGTGCAGCTCGATGCCGCTGCGGAAGCGAATGGGCCCGGTCAGCCATCGCCCGGCGGGAATCACCACCCGGCCGCCGCCCTGCTCCGCCAGCGTGTCGATGGCGGCCCTAATGACGGCGGTGTTCTTCACTTGCCCGCCTTCCACCGCGCCCAGGGTGCGGATGTCGATCTCCCTGTCCGGGATGACGGCGCCCGTCGGCATATCAAACGGTTTGAAAAAACCCATGCGTTTGTTCCTCCCCGCACTGTTTCTACATCGAATATAGCATAGGTCGGCAGAAAAAGCATCCGAAAATATTGAGGGAGTTTTGTGGGGGAGGGGGGAAGTTTAAAGATAGCATGGAAGTCAAATCTTTATTTACTTGTTTATTAACGCTTTTGCAGGAAAACTTCATTTTTATGAAAATAATATTAAATAGAGAGAGGTGAACGTATATGCTTTATGACATTTCTACACAAGGTAAGGCAAGGGAGACTTTACACAAAGTTACGGGCTTATCAGATGAATTTCTCTCAAAAGAATGGTTAATGAATAAGGAAAAAGCTCATGTTTTTCTTGCAAAGATAAAGCAAAGTGTTTATCAATGGGATATACAGTCTGTGGAGTTTGTTGTAAAACATGTTACTGCTTCTTGCTGCTCGTAAATATCTTTCAACTCGCAGCAAGAAGCAGTAACATGTTTTACAACAA
>CANOHT010000001.1 GCA_947565865.1 uncultured Clostridia bacterium | reverse complement strand
CGAATTTGATGTTTTCGGTGTATTGGTAGGATCCGCAGCTTCATATATTGGAGTTGGTCACAGCAACAGCTGTTTTCTTCAATCATCGTGACCAGCTTTTGACAGCTGTTTTCCAGGCATACAAGATAAAGCTCATCTTTATCCTGGAAGTTATGATAAATCAGTCCTTTGTTGATTCCCCTCTTGCAGATGCTGTTGATTGTTCCCCCTGCGTAACCGTTTGTGCCGAATTCCTCCAACGCTGCTTCCAGTATTTTTGATACGGTTAATTCCGTCCGTTCGGCTCTTTTCATCGCAACCTCCTAAGCGTTATGCGCTGCACATATATTATCATAAATTGACTGATTGGTCAATTTATGCTTGTAACATTTCTGTGAATTAAGTTTGTTCAATAAGTAAATTGAAATACTTTTGGTTGCTGAAGCAGAATCCGTTAGAGTATCATGTCCGGCAACGAGCGGCTGCTGTGAGCTGCTCCAAATCCGGGTACTGGCCGAGGGTGGATGCCGCCTGTTTTTCAAACGGTTAGGGGCATACAGCCATTAGCGCCAGATGGAAGCTTTATTCAATGATAAAGGGATCAAGGAAACGCTATGCCCTTCGGTGTATCTGAATATGAAAGCAGTTAAGCCTTTAATTGCGCTGCGGAGAAGCAGGAGGCTTGGAGGATTGACTTCTTGGCCTTGTGCACATATAATAGTAATGTTACTAATCATAATATACGGGGGAAGCGATGGACAATATCATTCTCGGGCTTTTGCTGATGTGCAATCGAACAATTTATCAGCTTAGGGAAAGAATAGGCAAGGGAATCAGCTTGATGTATAGCAGCAGCATGGGAAGTATACAGGCGGCTATCAGGAAATTGCTGAATGGTGGGTTGATCGATTATGAGGAGATCGTTGATAACGGAAAGTATAAGAAGGTCTATCGCATAACCGAGAGTGGGAGACAGCATTTTTTTGACTGGATAAACGCCCCCATGGAAGAGCAAAGCCCGAAGAGCCCGGAGCTGACAAAGGTCTACTTTATGGGGTTTTCGGATAAAAGGAACCGCGAAGCAAGCATACAACAGCATTTGATGTTCCTGAACAAACAATATACCGTGTTGACGGCAATATGCGAAGAGGCAGAGAACATTAGGACTTCAAAGGAAAATCAAGATATACTTAACTATCAGTTGGCCTCCGCGCTGTACGGCAAGGAGCTGATTCAATTCAATATCGACTGGTTTGAAGGCTTGCTAAGAAAGATGAGGAACGGTGAGATATGAAACAACACCATTTAGACGAATCGCCCATTGTTTATTATACCAGCAGAAGGGCGAATGCGGAGTGGATACTGTTCCTGCACGCCGCTTTTGTAAATCATCATATGTTTCAAGCTCAGATAGATTATTTTCAAGATCAATACAGCATACTTACGCTTGATATGATTGGTCACGGCGGATCGACAAAGACCCGAAAAGGTGATTCTATTGAGAAGATGTCGGCATGGATCAGCGCGATCCTGAAAACAGAAAAAATAGAAAAGATACACGTTGTTGGTATTTCCTTGGGAGCCGTAATAGCCCAGGACTTTGCCAACCAGTATCCAGAGGCCGTACAATCGCTTGCCTGCTTTGGCGGTTATGATATCAACAATGTTGATGTCAGCATGCAAAGAGAAAATGGCGCCGCACAAATGCTGATGATGCTCAAAGCGATTGTTTCGGTCAAATGGTTCGCCAAGTCGAATAAAAAAATATCTGCTTATACGGTTCAGGCGCAAAATGATTTTTACAGGCTCAATATCGAATTTCCGAAGAAGTCGTTTAAGTATTTGGCTTCCTTGCATCGCATGATCAATGTTCGTCAGGCGAGGCCGAGGCAATATCCCTTGCTGATTGGCTGCGGAAAGCACGACATTCCAACGGAACTATCAGCCGTAGAAATGTGGAAGAAAAATGAGCCCGAGTGCAGCATGATGGTTTTTGAGGGAGCAGGACACTGTGTGAATATGGATACGCCGAATCAATTTAACGCGGCGATGGAGGAATTCTGGTTAAGCGGAAACTGCGATGGCTGAATGCGGTTGGATGCGCTGCACTGCCTGGGCCGGCAGGCGCCGTGATTTTTCAGGCGATCCGTTTGGGATAACGATCCGCCGTGCGATGCGCAATGCAGACAGATCAAAGGCTGCCAGCCATACGGACAAGCGGCGGAGCCGGTGAACGGGCAAGCAATGAACCTGATTGCTGAAGCCGGCGCATCGGTTCGTTAGGCTGTCCGGCGCTTGCGCTGCTTGCTGGGGGAGATGGCTTTTGACTGCTTCACGGAGTGAAGAAGGAAGGATAAGCTTGGCAGCAGGCAGGTAAGGCCCGCCCTCATGGCGCGCGGAGCCAGGAAACGCTGATCGGGCCTTAATAACCTCTGTTATGTATTGCTATTGTCCATAACACCTGCTATAATAAAGTATCCTTGCAAAACACACAGTTCGCCAGCTGTGCGCCTCCCAGCATGTTTTGCAAGGATTTTGTATGCGCATAGGCGTACCAATCTTGCCGATTGATAATCAGAAGCCGCGTTTTCAGGTCGCGGCCAATGGTTCAGGTTTTTATGTTATGGATGCTTTCTGCTCAGTCAAGGCGCTCGCCGGGCTGGGCAGTGTAGAAGATCAATGCCGCTGCTCCGGCTGATACTGGGGCGTAAGCAGCATCAGCTGGCACCCATGGATGGGCGTCTCCGCGCGGAGCTGAAGGGATCTGATCCGTTCTGGGCGCTGATGAACTCGGTGTACAGGCGCGGCGTAGCCATGTGCCGCAGGTATCGCAGCTCGTCCCCGCTCAGGCTGCGATATGTTCCTGCTTTGCCGAAACATGGAGGAGGATTACGCTTATATGCTGAGGGCGTCCGCGGCGGGATCATCACGCCGGAGCGGCTGGCTGTGGCCGTAACGCGCATTCTGGCGACCAAAGCGGCCCTGGGGCGGCACCTGGGGCAGCCTGTGCTGGAGGCGGACGAGGCTTTGCGTGTCGTGGGCTGTGAGGAGCACCGCGCCTGGGCCCGGGCGTGCGCGGACAGCGTTATCACCCTGGTCAAGGAGGAAAATGGCGTGATTCCGCTCACGGCGGAGCGATACCCGCGCATCCTGTGCTATCCCATTGAGACGGATGGCGGATACAGCCAGAACCGAGTGGTTTCCGGCGCCTGTCAGAAGGCGTTTGACGCCCTGGAGAAGCGGGGAATGCGGATTGAACTGTTTGAGCCGCCCCGGGGAGCCGAGGGCCGCCCCCCGCCGGCATCAGAGGTGATCGCTCAATACGACCTGATTCTCTACGTCATCAATAAGGCGACGAAAAGCAATCAGACCACTGTCCGCATCGAATGGGCCCAGCCCATGGGCGCCAATTGCGTGCACTATCTGCATGATGTGCCCTCCATTTTCGTTTCGCTGGAAAATCCCTATCATCTGCTGGATGTTCCCGGGGTGAAAACCTATATCAATACTTACAATTCCGGCGACGCGGTGATCGAGCGGCTGGTGGCCAAGCTGACGGGAGAATCAGCCTTCAGGGGAATCAATCCTGTGGATCCGCTCTGCGGGAAATGGGACGCGCATCTGTAACGTCCATGTAAAAGCTGTTTTCTGGGGACAGGGGCAGGCGGCCGCGGGGCCCGTGCGACTGTCCCCTTGCTTGACAACGGGGGAGCGCATGGAGACCCCGCCTCTTATGGGCGCGGCAGCCGAACCGTTCCGGGCGCTGTGAAGGTGTATGGCCGCGTTTGAAGATGGCCGCGCCACTGGCTGAACACGCCGCGTCGGCGGTACATGGCATAGAAAAAGCCCGTCCCTGGGCGGGGTAACACATCAGCATGGACGGGAGGGTGAAAGCGATGGCTTTCTCCGGCTTTAAGGAACAGGAGGGAGCGCTCGTCATGCTCCCTCCTGTTTGAACGCAAGGCTATTTCCTGATGATCAGATAGGTGCCGTACTGTGCGAGAATATCCAGGCGGGTTTCGTCCTCCCAGGTCCGCTGCCCGCGAACCGTACCGTAGATGGTTACGATCATATCAGGCTGAAGCTGATCCTGGGCGTAGCCATAGACCGTGAGGTACAGGGGCGTTTGGTCATGCCTGGAGCCTTTGGGAGGATTGTAGGTGCATAGAATCCCCAGCCCCTCCGAGGTGTAGACAACCTCCCTGATACGGACGCTGATCTTCACCCGCTCCCCTAGGTGAGCGGAGGGATCGGCGGCAAGCTCGCTGATCTTGAGCTTGGTCAGATGGGCCTCGAAGGCGTCGGTGCCATCCTTGAACGTTTCATATTCGGTATAGAAGGGGATTTGGATGATGCTGATGTCCTTGCCCTGCGCGCTGGCCGCGACGTACAGCAGATGCTCTTGGCTGTCCGTGATTTCATAGGTATGGGTGAAGGCGCCGGCTTCGTCGGCCGTCAGCGTGACGGCGTCGCGGTCATCCAGGCGAAGCACGATTTCCGCGCCGGGTTCGCTGGCACCGGCAACGGTATGGTCGCCCGCGAGAGCGGCTGTCTCCGGCTTGGCGGTGATGGTCAGAGGGGTTCGGTGGGCGCTGGCATTGATGATGAATGCTTCTGTGCGGTCCGTATGCTTGCTGTGCGTGACCGTGAAAACGACTTCATGATCGCCCGGCTCGGTGAGCGGCAGCGATACGCTGAAGGCGCCCCCGCCGTCCACCGCGCAGGGAATCTCCATTTGATCCAGGCTGACAGCGACCTTGGCCCCTTTGGTGACGGCTCCGCTGATTTTGACATCGCCCAGGTCGGCCTGCGTGGGAATGGCCTCGTCCAGCTCAAAGGCGGGCATGGTGGGAAGAAGCTTGACGCCGAACGTAAGGCTGTTGAAGGGCGAGTAACCTTTGATGAGATTATTCTCCCGGCCTGAGCGCAGCTTGCTCCGTCCAGCCATGCGTTCGCGCACGGCATAGGTCAGCACATATTCCTGGCCGTTCAGGTAGCGAATGTGCATCTTTCCGGACTCGTGGAGCGCGGGCGGGAAGGTGGTGAAGCCGCATTCGATATATGCCGTGCCGCCGCTGCCGGCATACTTCGCGGAGAAGGTATCATAGGACGCGAGAAGCTTGCCGCTGTCGGCCTCCTTGAGAAGATCTCTGCGCTCCGCGGTGGACAGATGCCGGAGGTGCCAGACGCTGCGGCTGGTTTCATTGACAAAGCGCTCCATGCGGACGCAGGCATCCTCTGGAAAACCTTGGTTATAGGCTTCCCAAAGAAGCGTTTCTTCCGCAAAACGGGCGCGGATGTCTTCCTCTGTGTCTCCTCGCCGAAGCAGCAAGGCCATATGCTCATCCAGGTTGCCGCTGTGGACGATGGTCCACTCGGAGGATTTGCGGAAGTAGCCGGTCATCTCGTCTAAGGACGAAAAGGTGATGTAGTTTTTCGCCACGTCCATTTTCAGCTCCGCAAAGGCGTACAGCGGGCAAAGGAGCAGCGTCAGCAGGAGGCAGAGAAAACGCTTCATAGGGCTCCTCCTCATCGATGTGGTAAAGGGCTTGGCTTCATTATATACAATTGTAGCGAAACGTTCAAGGGAAAAGCTGCTGATGATGCGATTGCGCCGCGTCCACGGCAAGATCGCTGACATCCGGCTGCGGACAGGGCAGGAGGTCGAGCAGTGTGCAGCCGGGCTCGCCGCTGCGCGTTTTGATCCGGGCGTTTAGCGAGCGGCAATACCGATGCCGACTCTCGCGGGCATTGATGGGCTTCATGTACTTGTGGAGCGTCCGCTGGAAAACCGGCCAAACGGCTTCTTCGGGAAGCCCCCTTGTGCGCAGCACAATCAGGAAAACGTACTTCGCTTCCGCTACCCGATCCTCCATTTCAATGGATGTCCAGCGCCATTTGCAATAGTTCCGAATGGGCTGATCCAGCGTTTGCAGCAGTTGGGCCTCGCATTCCCGCGCGTTCATGGGGTCTCAATTCCTTGAAGGATTCGAGCTGCGTTCACCTTGCGCGGCTGACGGGCCGGTTTTGCGAGGCTCACGGTCTCCGGGATTTTTGTCTCCTCCGGGATGGCAAGCCAATACTCGTCCTGTTTTCTCACCGACAGGCGCACGGGCGGCCTGATGCCGGAGGCCAACAGCCTCTCCGAAAGCGCTGCGGAAGTCAGCGATCCGCTGGCGGGAACCGGCAGGCCGTTTTCTCCTTGGGCTTTGCGCAGGCATACCACTGGCTCTGTCGGATGGAAGGCAATGTCGATGCGGTCGCCCAGTTCCGCACGAAGGGCGGTATTCAGGTTGAAGGCCTTTTCGCGAGGGAAGCTGATGGCGTAGCGTTTCTCGGGTGCTGGCGTAAACCAGATGAATTCCTCGATGCGGTATTGTTTCATGAAAATACTCCTTTTGTGTCGATTTCGATACCAGAAGCGCGCTAAAGGATGGATATCCGGAAAACACGGGCTTGAAACATGATGTGACAGCGATGGCGGGCGGCGTGATTTCCGGCGCCCGGGCAGCCCCCATGCCCCGCTCACGTTGATGGGGCGCAAACGAAGATCGTTGCCTCTTTGATGAGCCAATACGCAGCGACCATGGGCGTGATGGAAAAAAGCCGATGAAAAGGCGCTGTCTGGCGGGAGCCGAGCGTGCTTTCCCGAAGTCTCGCTGGGCATTAGCCGATAATCAGCGGCGAAGCTCCGAGGTCTGTCTGCTTTGTACATAACGTTGGTGTCTCCTGAACGGAAAAAGCCTTTTCCACCGCATCGGTACGCGATCAAAAGAAAATGGATATAGATACACGTGACAGCGTGGGTATTAGGGGCGGGAAAACAGCAGGGCTGGGAAGGCGTTCCATCACGAAAAAGAACAGGATCTTGCTGCGTTGAGCGTGGAAACACTGTTTTGGCTCTAATGATAGACACACCAGAATGCGTGTTCATATTCAACGGGAGAGAAACGGCCTGGCGAATGGCTTTGCGCAATGGCACGAGCAGAAAAAAGTTCAATAAAAGTGAAAAAAGAAGGGAAAAGCATCTTGCAATTTGTCGGCGCATGGTCTATAATATGACTGTTGTCTGTTTAGGGATGAAGTGATAAGTTGCCGCCAGGCCAGGCGGGTAATTATCATGGACCAGCCCGTTGATCGGGCGACGGACTCGAAGCGCGGCGCGGCCTGCACCTGCAGTGGGGCGCGTAACGGCGCAGACGAGAACGACATAGGAGGTAAATCAATGGCCAGCCAGAAAATCCGTATCAAGCTCAAGAGCTATGAGCACAACCTGATCGACCAATCCGCCGAGCGGATTGTGGAGACCGCCAAGCGTACCGGCGCTCGCGTTTCCGGCCCGATCCCGCTCCCCACGGAGAAGGAGATCGTCACCATCCTGCGCGCGACCCACAAGTACAAGGACAGCCGCGAGCAGTTCGAGCGCCGCACCCACAAGCGGCTCATCGACATCCTCAACCCCAACCCCAAGACCGTGGACGCCATGATGAAGCTCGAACTTCCTGCTGGTGTCGAAATCGAAATGAAGCTGTAAGAGGCAGGAGGAACGAAAAATGAAGAAAGCCATCGTGGGCAAAAAGATCGGCATGACGCAGGTCTTCACCGAAGACGGCCGCCTCGTTCCGGTCACCGTCGTCGAGGCGGGCCCCTGCACCGTTGTGCAGACCAAGAACGTTGAGTCCGACGGCTACAACGCCGTCCAGGTCGGCTTTGGCGAGCTGACCGAGAATCGCGCCAAGAAGCTGCTGAACAAGCCTGAGCTGGGCCACTACCAGAAGGCCGGCGTCGCCGCCAAGCGCACCCTGCGGGAGTTCCGCTTTGACGACTGCGCGGCCTACAAGGTGGGCGACGAGCTGAAGGTTGACCAGTTCGCCCAGGGCGATAAGATCGACGTTACCGGCACCAGCAAGGGCCACGGCTACACCGGCGCCATCCTGCGCTGGAACCAGCACATCGGCCCCAAGGCGCACGGCTCCAAGTATCACCGCGGCGTGGGTTCCCTGTCCGCCAACTCCGATCCCTCCCGTGTGTTCAAGAACAAGCACATGGCCGGCCACTACGGTGTGGATCGCGTGACGGTGCAGAACCTGGAAGTCGTTTCTGTGGACGCGGAGCGCAACCTGCTGCTGGTCAAGGGCGCCGTTCCCGGCCCCAACGGCAGCCTGCTGATCATCCGCGACACTGTGAAGTGAGTGGCGCAAGGAGGAGATTGAACAATGCCTAAGACTGCTCTTTATAATATGGAAGGCGCGGCCATTGGCGAGATTGAGCTGAGCGATGCGATTTTCGCCGCGCCCATCAACGAAGCCGCCATGCATTTGGTCGTCCGTTCCTACCTGGCCGCTCAGCGCCAGGGCACGCAGAGTGCCAAGACCCGTACCGAGGTGCGCGGCGGCGGCCGGAAGATTTACCGCCAGAAGGGCACCGGCAACGCACGCCACCATGGCAACCGCGCTCCCCAGTTCCGTCACGGCGGCGTGGTGTTCGCGCCCAAGCCCCGGGATTACTACATCGCGGTGCCCAAGAAGGTTCGCCGCCTGGCCTTCAAGTCCGCGCTGACCTCCAAGCTCAACGCCGGTGAGATCATCGTGGTGGACGAGATCGCCCTGAAGGAAGCCAAGACCAAGCTGATGGCCCAGGTCATGAAGAACCTGAAGGCCGAGCGCAAGGCCCTGGTGGTTCTGCCCGAGAAGGACGAGACCGTGGTTCGCGCCGCCGCCAACCTGGCCGAGGCTGCCACCACCTACGTCAACACCCTGAATGTCTACGACATCCTGAACGCCGGCAAGATCGTCCTGACCAAGGCCGCCGTGCAGTCCGTCGAGGAGGTGTACGCCTAATGAAGAATCCTCACGACATCATCCTGCGCCCCGTCCTGACGGAAAAGGCGTATGAGGGTATCGCCGACAAGCGGTACATCTTCGAGGTGGCCATCAACGCCACCAAGAGCGAGATCAAGACGGCCATCGAGACTGTCTTCGCCGAGGACGGCGTGAAAGTCGAGAAGGTCAACACCCTGCGCACCCTGGGCAAGATCAAGCGTCAGGGCCGCACCCAGGGCCGCACCCCGGAAATCAAGAAGGCCTATGTCACTCTGAAGAAGGACTCCAAGCCGATTAAGTTCTTCGAGGGCATGGCTCAGTAAAGCAGGGAGGACAAAGAAACATGGCTATTCGTCTTTACAAGCCGACTTCGCCCGCCCGGCGCTTTATGTCGGTTCTGACCTATGAAGAGGTCACCAAGAAGGCTCCCGAGAAGAGCCTGGTGGAGCACCTCAAGAAGAACGCCGGCCGCAACAAGCAGGGCAAGATCACCGTCCGTCATCAGGGCGGCGGCAACAAGCGGAAGTACCGCATCATCGACTTCAAGCGCAACAAGGTGGATATCCCTGCCAAGGTTGCCGCCATTGAGTACGATCCCAACCGCAGCGCCTTCATCGCCCTGCTGAACTATGTGGACGGCGAGAAGCGCTACATCCTGGCGCCTCTGGGCCTGAAGGTTGGCGACACCGTCATCGCGTCCGACACCGCGGACATCAAGCCTGGCAACGCCATGAGCATCAGCAGCATCCCCGTGGGTACGCTGATCCACAACCTGGAGCTCAAGCCCGGCCGCGGCGGCCAGCTGGTTCGTTCCGCTGGCATGAGCGCGCAGCTGATGGCCAAGGAGAACGGCTACGCCACCGTGCGCCTGCCCTCCGGCGAGATGCGCAAGCTGCCCCTGAACGCCAAGGCGACCATCGGCACCGTGGGCAACACTGACCACGAGAACGTGCGCCTGGGCAAGGCCGGCCGTGTGCGTCACATGGGCATCCGTCCCACCGTCCGCGGCGTGGTCATGAACCCCAACGACCATCCCCACGGCGGTGGCGAGGGCAAGAGCCCTGTTGGTATGCCTGCTCCTGTGACTCCCTGGGGCAAGCCCGCGCTGGGCCTGAAGACCAGGAAGCACAAGAAGTATTCCAACAAGATGATCGTCAAGCGCGCTGGCAAGTAATCCGCGCATCCGATAGGAAGGAGGCAGCCAATCAATGAGTCGTTCCATTAAGAAGGGCCCTTATGTTGAGGGCGCGCTGATGAAGCGCATTACCGATATGAACACCTCCGGCAAGAAAGCGGTTGTCAAGACCTGGTCCCGGTCTTCCACCATCTTCCCGGATTTCGTTGGCCACACCATCGCTGTTCACGACGGCCGCAAGCATGTGCCGGTCTATGTGACGGAGGATATGGTCGGTCACAAGCTGGGCGAGTTCGCCCCCACCCGGACCTATCGCGGCCACGCGGGTGACAAGGCCACTGGCCGTAAGTAAGCGAGAGGAGTTGAAACGATATGGCGACCCGTTCCAAGGAAAAGACGGCGGCTCGTCTGGCCAATGCCGACAAGCGCCCGAAGGCTCATGCCAAGTACGTTCGCATCTCCTCCCGCAAGGTGAAGATCGTTATTGATCTGATCCGCGGCAAGAATGTGGATGAAGCCCTGGCCATCCTGACCTACACCCCCAAGGCGGCGGCTCCCGTGGTGGCCAAGGTGCTCAACAGCGCCATCGCCAACGCGGTGAACAATCAGGAGATGGACCGTCAGAACCTCTATGTCGCTGAGGTGTACGCCAATCCCGGCCCCACGCTGAAGCGCTACGTTGCCCGCAGCCGCGGCAGCGCGTCTCCCATGCTCAAGCGCACCAGCCACATCAGCGTGGTGCTGGACCAGAAGTAAGGCGAAGGAGGTTTATCCATGGGTCAGAAAGTAAATCCCCACGGCGCGCGCGTCGGTGTGATCTTTGACTGGAGCACCCGCTGGTACGCCGGCAAGAAGGATTTTGCGAACAACCTCGTTGAGGATCATAAGCTTCGCGAAATGCTGAAGGAAAAGTATTATGCCACCGGCATCAGCCGCATTGATATTGAGCGTACCGCGCAGACCATCACGGTGAACATCTTCACCGCCAAGCCCGGTATGATTATCGGCCGCGGCGGCGCCGGCATCGAGGCCCTGAAGAAGGACATCACCGAGTTCCTGGGCCGTCCCGCCCACATCAACGTGATGGAGATCAAGCAGCCCGACGCTGACGCTCAGTTGGTTGCCGAGAACATTGCCCAGCAGCTGGAGAAGCGCATCAGCTTCCGCCGTGCCCTGAAGCAGGCCCAGCAGCGCGCCATGAAGCTCAATGGCGTCAAGGGTATCAAGACCAGCGTGTCCGGCCGTCTGGGCGGCGCCGATATTGCCCGCACCGAGCACTATCACGATGGCTCCATCCCGCTGCAGACCCTGCGCGCCAACATCGACTACGGCTTCGCTGAAGCCAAGACCACCTATGGCCGCCTGGGTGTGAAGGTCTGGATCTACAAGGGCCAGATCCTGCCCAAGGCCAAGAAGGTGGCCGGCAAGCCCGCCGCGAAGGAGGTCAAGTAACCATGCTGATGCCCAAGAGAGTCAAGCGCCGCAAGGTTTTCCGCGGCCGCATGAAGGGTGCTGCTCACCGTGGCAACTTCCTTGCCTACGGCGAGTTCGGCCTCCAGGCCATGGAGCCCTGCTGGGTGACCTCCCAGCAGATTGAGGCTGCCCGTATCGCCCTGACCCGCTACACCAAGCGTGGCGGCCAGGTGTGGATCAAGATTTTCCCCGACAAGCCCGTCACCGAGAAGCCCGCTGAGACCCGCATGGGTTCCGGCAAGGGCTCCCCTGAGTACTGGGTTGCTGTGGTTAAGCCCGGCCGCGTGCTGTTTGAAATCGCCGGCGTGCCCGAAGAGGTTGCCCGCGAGGCGCTGCGTCTGGCCTCCCACAAGCTGCCCCTGAAGACCAAGTTCATCAAGCGTTGTGATGAAGCGACTACTGAAGCGGGTGGTGAAGAATAATGAAGGCTAATGAATTCTCCGCTATGAACGTCGAGCAGCTGAACACCAAGGTCGCGGAATTGAAGGAGGAGCTGTTCAACCTTCGTTTCCAGCTTGCCACCGGCCAGCTGCAGAATACCATGCAGATCACCGCTGTCAAGCGCGACATTGCTCGTGCCAAGACCGTTCTTCGCCTCAAGGAGCAGGCGTAAGAGATACTGAAAGGAGGCAGCTGCTTCAATGTCTGAAATCAACAACACCCAGGAGCGCGGTCTGCGCAAGACCCGAATCGGCGTGGTTGTATCCGATAAGATGGATAAGACCTGCGTCATTCAGATCAAGACCCGCGTCCGTCATCCCCTGTATGGCAAGATTATGAACCGCACCAGCAAGCTGAAGGTTCACGATGAGAACAACGAGTGCGGCGTTGGCGACACCATCAAGGTGATGGAGACCCGTCCGCTCTCCCGTGACAAGCGCTGGCGCCTGGTCGAGATCATCGAGAAGGCCAAGTAAGCTGAAGGAGGAATAACCCTATGATTCAGCCGCAAACCCGGCTTAAGGTCGCCGACAACTCCGGCGCCAAGGAAATCATGTGCATCCGTGTGCTGGGCGGTTCTTTCCGGCGCGATGGCTCCATCGGTGATGTCATCGTGGCCAGCGTGAAGAGCGCCACCCCCGGCGGCACTGTCAAGAAGGGCGACGTCGTGAAGGCTGTGATCGTTCGGATGCGCAAGAACAAGCGCCGTCCCGACGGCAGCTACATCAAGTTCGACGACAACGCCGCCGTTATCATCAACGATGCGAAGATGCCCCGCGGCACCCGCATCTTTGGACCTGTTGCCCGTGAGCTGCGCGAGAAGGACTTCATGAAGATCGTCTCCCTGGCTCCCGAAGTGCTGTAAGGAGGCAGAAGAGATGCACGTTCGTTCTAACGATCAGGTCGTTGTCATCACTGGCAAGGACAAGGGCGCGAAGGGCAAGATTATCGCTGCCTTCCCCAAGACCGGCCGTGTGGTGGTCGAGGGCGTGAATATGGTCACCAAGCACCAGAAGCCCCGCAACGCCATGCAGCCCGGCGGCATCATCAAGAAGGAGGGCGCCATCGACGCCTCCAACGTGATGCTGGTTTGCCCCAAGTGCGGCAAGGCCACCCGCGTCTCCCATAAGGTGACCACCGTGACCAACGACGCTGGCAAGGCCCAGCGCAAGATGATCCGCGTGTGCAAGAAGTGCGCGGCGGAAATTGACTGATAAAGGAGGAAAAGCCACATGGCTACCCGTCTGAAGGAAAAATATCTGGCCGAGGCTGTTCCTGCTTTGCAGCAGAAGTTCGGCTACAAGAATGTGATGCAGATCCCCAAGCTGGAGAAGATCGTCATCAACATGGGTCTGGGCGAGTGCAAGGACAACGCCAAGTCCCTCGAAATTGCCGTGAATGAGCTGACCGCCATCGCCGGCCAGAAGCCCTTGGTGACCAAGGCCAAGAAGTCCATCGCCAACTTCAAGCTGCGCGAGGGCCAGAGCGTGGGCGCCAAGGTGACCCTGCGCGGCCAGCGGATGGAAGAGTTCATGGACAAGCTGGTGAACATCGCCCTGCCCCGTGTGCGCGACTTCCGCGGCGTGTCCGACAAGGCCTTTGACGGCCGCGGCAACTACGCCTTGGGCATCCGTGAGCAGCTGCTCTTCCCCGAAATCGAGTATGACAAGGTGGAGAAGATCCGCGGTATGGAAATGATCTTCGTCACCACCGCTCAGACCGACGAGGAGTGCAAGGAACTGCTCCGTCTGCTGGGCATGCCCTTCGCTCAGGCGCAATAAGGAGGAGAACACAAAATGGCTAAGACGAGTATGAAGCTCAAGCAGGCGAGGACGCCCAAGTTCTCCACCCGCGCTTACACCCGCTGCCGTCTGTGCGGCCGTCCCCACTCTGTCCTGCGCAAGTATGGCGTGTGCCGTATTTGCTTCCGGGAGCTGGCTTACAAGGGTCAGATTCCCGGCGTCCGCAAGGCCAGCTGGTAATCGGGGAGATAAACGGAAGGAGGTACTAACATGGTTGTGAATGATCCTATTGCCGATATGCTCACCCGTATCCGCAACGCGCAGATCGCCAAGCATGACGCTGTGACGCTGCCCGCCAGCAACGCGAAGAAGGCCATCGCCAAGATTCTCCTGGCGGAGGGCTATGTGAAGGCTGTGGACTATGTTGATGACGGCCTGCAGGGCTCCATCAAGATTACCCTGAAGTATGTGGGTGGCAAGACGCCCGTCATCGCCGGCCTGAAGCGCATCAGCAAGCCCGGCCTGCGCGTGTATGCCCGCTGCGAGGAGCTGCCCAAGGTTCTGGGCGGCCTGGGCATCGCCATCATCAGCACCAGCAAGGGCCTGATGACCGATAAGGATGCCCGCAAGGCTGCCATCGGCGGCGAAGTGCTGGCTTACATTTGGTAATAACCGACACGTCAATGGAGGTGTGAGTAATGTCTCGTATCGGAAGACTTCCGATTAACGTCCCCGCGGGCGTGACGGTTACGGTTGATAGCGAGAACCTGGTGACGGTCAAGGGCCCCAAGGGCACCCTGTCCCAGCAGGTGAATCCCGACATCGCCGTGAAGCAGGAGGGCAATGTTCTGACCCTCGAGCGCCCCACCGACAGCAAACCCCATCGGGCCATGCACGGCCTGTACCGTGCTCTGGTCAACAACATGGTGGTCGGCGTGACCGACGGCTTCTCCAAGACTCTGGAGATGGTCGGCACCGGCTACAATGCCCAGGCCGAGGGCGGCAAGAAGCTGAACATCAAGATCGGCTTCTCCCATCCTGTTGTGATCGAAGCCCCCGAAAATGTGACCTTTGAGACGCCCAACCAGACCACCATCGTGGTCAAGGGCATCAGCAAGCAGGTCGTGGGCAACCTTGCCGCGGATATCCGCGCCATCCGCAAGCCCGAACCCTATCTGGGCAAGGGCATCAAGTATGCCGATGAGCACATCCGCCGCAAGGAAGGCAAGACCGGTAAGAAGTAAGGAGTGACTGCAAATGTTCAAGAAGCGTGACCGTAATGAGATCCGCGAGATTCGTCATGCGCGCGTCCGCAAGAAGATCAGCGGCACCCCCGATATGCCGCGTCTGTCTGTGTACCGCAGCCTGAAGCACATTCAGGTGCAGCTGATCGACGATGTTGCCGGCAAGACCCTGTGCTCCGCCTCCACGCTGGAGAAGGGCGTTCAGGATCAGCTCAATGACCTGGATAAGAAGGGTGCCGCCAAGCTGGTTGGCAAGCTCCTGGCCGAGCGTGCCCTCGAGGCCGGCGTGAAGTCCGTGGTGTTTGACCGCGGCGGCTATGTGTACACTGGCCGCGTGGCCGAGGTCGCCGCGGGCGCCCGCGAAGCCGGACTGGATTTCTAAGAAGGAGGGACACACGCAATGCAACGCTACGAACAGGTCAGCGAATTCAAGGAGCGGCTGGTTGCTGTCAACCGCGTGTCCAAGACCGTCAAGGGCGGCCGCAACATGCGGTTCTCCGCCCTGGTCGTTGTTGGCGATGAGAACGGCCGCGTCGGCGCCGGCATGGGCAAGGCCGCCGAGATTCCCGAGGCGATTCGCAAGGCCAACGAGGATGCCAAGAAGCATCTGGTGAACGTGCCGATCAACGGCACCACCATTCCCCATGATTCCACGGGCTACTTCTCCACCGCCAAGGTGGTGCTGCTGCCCGCCCCCGAAGGTACCGGCGTTATCGCTGGCGGCGCGGCCCGTGCCGTGCTGGAGCTGGCCGGTGTGCGCGACATCCGCACCAAGTCCTTCGGCACCAACAATCCCATCAACATGGTGAAGGCCACCCTGGAGGCCCTGCGCAGCCTGCGCAGCGCCGAGCAGGTTGCCAAGATGCGCGGCAAGACCGTGGAAGAGCTGCTGGGCTAAGGAGGAGCGAGAAGATGAGTCTGAAAGTTACGCTTACCAAGTCCCCCATCGCGGCTCTGCCCAAGCATAAGGCCACCGTGGCGGCCCTGGGCCTGAAAAAGGTCGGCCAGACTGTGGTGAAGCCCGACAACGCGGCCATCCGCGGCCAGATCTTTGCCGTGAAGCACATGGTGAAGGTCGAAGAAGTGAACGAGTAAAGGAGGGAAACCCCAATGAAACTGCATGAGTTGCAGCCTGCTGTCGGCTCTACCACCGCTGCCAAGCGTGTGGGCCGCGGCGTTGGCTCCGGTCTGGGCAAGACCTCCGGCAAGGGCCATAAGGGCGCCAAAGCTCGCAGCGGCGGCGGCAAGCGCCCCGGCTTCGAGGGTGGTCAGATGCCCCTGTACCGCCGTGTGCCCAAGCGCGGCTTTACCAACATCTTTGGCACGGAATACGCGGCGGTGAACGTTGAGCGGCTGGAAGTCTTCAACGACGGCGACGTGGTGACCGTGGAAGAGCTGCTGGCCAAGAAGATCATCCGCAAGCCCATGGACGGTGTGAAGATCATGGGCAACGGCGATCTGACCAAGAAGCTGACCGTGAAGGCCGCTAAGTTCACTGCCTCTGCGAAGGAAAAGATCGAGGCGCTCGGCGGGAAAGCCGAGGTGATCTGAGATGGTGGAGAGCCTTCGTAAAATGTGGAAAATTACCGACCTGCGCAAGAAGCTGATCTACACCTTTCTGATGCTGCTTCTGTACCGTCTGGTCGGCGTCATCCCCGCCCCTGGTGTGGACGCGGCAAGGGTGCTGGGCTCTACCGCCCAGGATCTGCCGCTTTTGCAGCTGGTCAACATGATGACCGGCGGCAACTTCTCCCAGATGACCATTATGGCCATGGGTATTACGCCCTACATCAACGCCTCCATCATCATGCAGCTGCTGACCATCGCCATTCCGGCGCTGGAGCGGATGCAGCAGGATGAAGAAGGCGGTGGCCGGGAGAAGATCGCCCGCATCACCCGCTATGTCACTGTCGGCCTGGCCGCGGTGCAGGCCATTGGCCTGGTGGCTGGTCTGGGCTACATCAAGGCCGGCTGGCTGAACTATGTGCTGGTTGGCGTCTCCATGGCTGGCGGTTCCGCCCTGGCCATGTGGATTGGCGAGCGCATCACCGACAAGGGCATCGGCAACGGCATTTCCCTGCTGATCTTTGCCGGCATCATCTCCAACCTCTTCAACGGCTTCATCAGCCTCTTCAGCGCCGGCAGCGCCAACGGCACGACCTCTGGGTGGATCGCCGCTGTCGCCATCCTGGTGACGATGATTGTGATGACGGTCGTTGTGACCTTCGTTGATCTGGGCGAGCGCCGCATTCCGCTGCAAATCGCCAAGCAGGTGAAGGGCCGTCGGGTTTACGGCGGCCAGAGCACCCACATGACGCTGAAGGTTGTCAGCGTCGGCGTGCTGCCGCTGATCTTCGCTTACTCCTTCCTGGCGTTCCCGGGCACGCTGATCCAGCTGATCGGCGGCACCCAGAGCGGCGCCTATATCTGGTGGATGACCTACATGAATACCGGCAGCGTGTGGTACATGCTCATCTCCGCGCTGCTGATTATGGCCTTCACCTTCTTCTACTCCTCCATCAGCTTTGACGCCAAGCGTCAGGCCGATCAGCTGGTCATGCAGGGTGCGGTGATCCCTGGTCAGCGCGGTAAGAATATCCGCCAGTACCTGCAGAACACCGTCAACCGCCTGAACCTGTTTGCGGCTCTGTTCCTGGCGATCATTGCGGCCGTGCCTACGCTGCTGACCAGCGGCCTGAGTGCGCAGGTGCCCTTCGCGGCTTCCTCCATTCTGATCGCCGTCAGCGTGAGCCTGGAGACCATCCGTACCATTCAGGGCGAGATGAGTGTCCGCGGCATTGATATGGATTTGGAAAAGGGCGGCTTCATGTAAGCTGCCGCGCGCCATGCACCGGCGACAATTCTGCCGCTGGTGCATGGCATACTTCGTCCATTCGGAATTGATCGTGCATTCAAGGCAGGCGGAGACGCAAGAAGCTCCGTCGGCATGAAAGGGGCGACAGGATGAATATCATCTTTCTGGGACCTCCCGGCGCGGGGAAGGGCACACAGGCTCAGCGTGTGTGCGCCGCGCTGAACATTCCGCAAATTTCTACCGGAGATATTCTTCGCCGGGCGATGAAGGATCAGACGCCCACAGGCTTGAAAGCAAAGGCCTTTGTTGACGCCGGTCAGCTGGTGCCTGATGACGTAATGATCGACATCGTGCGGGAACGCCTGGCCCAGGAAGATTGCCAGCAGGGCTATATCCTGGATGGCTTCCCCCGCACAACCCTTCAGGCGGAGGCGCTGGAAAAGATCGCGGAGATCGACGCGGTAATTGATCTGGACGTCGCGGATGAAAAGCTCATCGAGCGGCTTTCAGGCCGCCGTGTGTGCCTTCAATGCGGCGCGACCTACCATGTTTCCCGCCTGAATGGGGATACAAGGTGCGCCGCCTGCGGCGACAGCCTGATTCAGCGGGATGACGATAAGGCCGAAACTGTCTTCAATCGCTTGACGGTGTATCACCGGCAGACCGCGCCCCTGGTGGATTTCTACCGGGCACGGGGCAAGCTGCGGGTCATCCAGGGCGATGGGGACATGGACACGATCTTCGCGTCCATCATGGACATCGTCAGGGGTTAAAGCATGATTAGTTTGAAAAATCCTGATCAGATCGGGAAAATGCGCGAGGCCGGCGCACTCCTCTATGAGGTGATGCAAAAGCTGCGTAGCGCGGTGAAGCCCGGCGTCAGCACAGCCGCTCTGGACGTGTACGCCGAGCAGCTGATCCGCAAAAACCACGCCATTCCTTCTAGCCTTCATTATGAGGGCTTTCCGGCTTCCATCTGCGCCAGTGTGGACGATCAGGTGGTGCATGGTATCCCCTCGGAGAAGCAAATTCTTCGGGAGGGGCAGATCATCAGCATTGATTGTACCCTGCTGCTGGACGGCTGGCAGGCGGACAGCGCCTTCACCGTAGGCGTAGGCGAGATTTCCGCCGAGGCGCAATCACTCATCGAGATCACGGAGCAGTGCTTCTGGAAGGGTGTGCGCCAGGCGGTGGCCGGCAACCGCCTGGGTGACATTGGTCACGCGGTGCAATCCTGGGCGGAGGGCCATGGCTGCGGCGTCATTCGTGACCTGACAGGCCATGGCATTGGCCGGGAGATGCATGAGGATCCGCCGGTTTATAATGTTGGTGAGCCCGGCCGCGGGCTGCGCCTGCGCAAGGGCATGACCATCTGCGTGGAGCCCATGATTTGCGCGGGGGACTGGCGTGTCAAGGTGGATGACGATGAGTGGGGCATTCGTACCCGGGACGGCAGTCTGTGCGCCCACTACGAGCATACCATCGCCATCAATGAAAGCGGCCTTCCGGAAATTCTGACCTACCCGGGCTTTGCCTGGGACAAGGAGGATGCCTGATGGAGCGTCTGCCCTTTGACATCGGGCGCGTCGTTCTCTCCCGACAGGGACGTGACGCCGGACGCTCCTTCGTGGTCATCCAGGTGGTGGACGAGCAATTTGTACTGATGGCCGACGGCCTCACGCGAAAGCTGGACCACCTCAAAAAGAAGAAGATCAAGCATTTGCGCCCCAAGCCTTTGCGGATGGACGTGCAGGCGCTGGCAGACAGCCATCAGCTGCTGGACAGCGATCTGCGGAAATTCCTGAGCGAGCATGGGTGCGCCATCGACCAGCCGCTGTGCAAGGAGGGCTGACAATGTCCAAGAGCGACGTCATCGAAATGGAAGGCAAGGTCATCGAGGCCCTTCCGAACGCCATGTTCCAGGTAGAGCTGCCCAACGGCCACCAGATTATGGCGCATATCTCCGGCAAGATGCGCATGAATTTCATCCGCATTTATCCTGGTGACAAGGTTACCATTGAGCTTTCTCCCTACGACCTGACCCGCGGCCGCATTACCTGGCGCTCCAAGAACTGACGCCGCGTTATGTCTGTTTGGCACGGCTGCCGTTGCGAAAAGTCTACGGAGGACTTGACGGGACGGGTAAAAACGTGTAAAATAGATAGGCAGTGGGTCAATCCCTACCGATGATTTTTTCGGGGTGATGGAGGCTGACTTCCTCGCCCTCCGCATCGTACATCAATAGAGGAGGTACCAGAACATGAAGGTTCGTCCGTCCGTGAAGCCGATCTGCGAGAAGTGCAAGATCATCAAGCGTAAGGGCAAGGTCATGGTTATCTGCGAGAACCCCAAGCATAAGCAGAAGCAGGGCTGATTGTCCAATGCGAACTCCGGTAGAAGCCGGGGTTCGCTTTTTTATTCCGCGCAAATTGACAGGACGCGCAAGGTGCGCTACACTGTTACGGGAGGTGCAGGGGATGGCCAGGAAAACCATGCGGGGCAGCGGAAGCCTGGAGAGAATCAGGGAAATGATGACGGCCCTCCATATGTCACGGCCCATGCTGGTGGCAGGGGAGCGGCTTGCCGCAGTGTTTGCTGAACGTACAGGGCTTCGGCCGCCATGCTTCTCCGGGTATCATGCCAATCCTGATCTGGAGGACTGCGTAAGCGGGCGCGAATTGTATCTGCGGGAGGGCTGTGACGGGCTGATTTCCCTGGGCGGCGGCTCAGCCATGGATACGGCCAAGGGCATCAAAGCCTTGATATTGGCGGGGGATGCGGATCAGGCGCTGACGCTGTGCTTCCGGGATACGCCGCTGCCGCACATCGCCATACCGGCCACGGCGGGTACCGGCGCGGAGGCCACGCAGTTCGCGGTGCTGTACCGCGGACAGGCCAAAATCAGCCTGTCCCATCCGGCGCTGCTGCCGGAGGGCGTAATGCTGGATGCGTCCCTGCTGGACACGCTGCCGGATTATCACCGCAAGTCCTGCGCACTGGACGCGCTGTGCCAGGGAATTGAGTCTTACTGGGCCAAGGGTGCTACGGAGGACAGCCGGGTGAACGCTTATCTGGCTGTTACCGGGGTGCTGACCAACCTGCGGCCCTATCTGGCGGGCGACAAGCGGGCGGCGGAGGAAATGCTGGAGGCCGCCTATCGCAGCGGCAGGGCCATTCAGGTCAGCCGGACGACCGCGGCCCACGCCATGAGCTACCGCCTGACCCAGCTGCTGGGCATTGCTCACGGCCACGCCTGCGCCTTGACGCTGCCGGCGCTCTGGGCCCGCATGGAGGAGGACGCCGACTGCCTGCCGGTGCTGATGGAGCTGGCGTCGCGCATGGGTCTGGGCAGCGAGCGGATGGGTTCTCGGCTGCTTCGGGGGCTTCTGATCGACCTGGGGCTGGAGGTTCCCATGCCTTCGCCGGAGGTACTGGAGGAGCTGGCGGCCTCGGTTAACGCCGAACGGCTGAGCAATCATCCGCAGCCGCTGAGCCAGGCACAGCTGCGGGCTGTTTACGAGGAGGCCTTCACGCCCCTGAATGAAAACAGGCGGCAGATGTGCCTCGATTTGTGGCGCTACTATGGCCGGGCGTGAGTATCCCCCGGGCGCGGAAGCCTTTATCCGTGGGGTGAACGCATTTGTGTTCCTGGAGGACGAGCCTTTTCAAGCGGATGTGATCCTGACGCCGGGGAACGCTAATCCCTGCCACGCCATTCGCGCGGCAGCGCTGTACCGGCAGGGGTACGCGCCTTGGGTGCTGCCCTCGGGCCGCTATACCAAGGAGGTTGGCGGCTTCAGGGGCGCTGACCCGGCGTATCAGGCAGATTACCCCGGCCCTTATGAGACGGAATGGGCCTTTCTGCGGGCGGTGCTGATGCGGGAGGGTGTGCCGGACAAAGCCATCCTTCGGGAGGATACGGCCACGTTTACCTGGGAAAACGCTCAGCATTCCCGGGATGTCACGGACGCCTTGGGGCTGAAGGTTCGCCGGGCCATCCTGTGCTGCCATAGCTACCATGCGCGGCGGGCGCTGCTGTATTATCAGGCCGCCTTCCCCGAGGCCGACTTCCGCGTTTGCCCTGCGGCGATCTCCGGCTTCAGCCGGGAGGATTGGCACCTGACGGCAGAGGGACGGATGCGGATTCTGGGCGAGGTTCGTCGCTTGGGGGATCAGGTGCAGGATGTTTTTGCCATGATGCTGGAACAAAAATTCCTTTTGAACCGTTGATTGATTGTACAAAGGACTGGTGAAACCATGAGCATGCACGACGGCCACCGCAAACGGATGCGCGAGCGCTTTCGCGCCCATGGCTTGGATGGCTTTGCGCCTCATGAGGTGCTGGAGCTGCTGCTGTTTTACGGGCGGGCCAGAGGTGATGTCAATGTCCTGGCCCATGAGCTGCTGGATACCTTTGGCTCCCTCAAGGGTGTGTTGGAGGCCAGGCCGGAGCAGCTGATGACGGTTCACGGCGTGGGGGAGGAGATCGCCACGCTGCTGTCCCTGATGCTGCCGATGTTCCGCCGATACAGCGCCTGCGTGTGCGAGGAGCATCCGCGCATACGCAATCGAAGCGAGGCTTCCGCCTACTGCAAGGCTCTTTTGGCCGGATGGCGGACGGAGCGCTTCTATGTGCTTTGCCTGAATACGGCGGGACAGCTGCTGGGTCAACGAATGATTGCCGAAGGATCGCTGGCGGAGGTCATTGCCTATCCGCGCCTGGTGGTGGAGACTGCGCTGAATTACAATGCCCACAGCGTCGTTTTCTGCCATAACCATCCCAGCGGGAACAGTCAGGCTTCCCCGGAAGACGTGGCGACAACCCTGCGTCTTCAGCGGCTGCTGGCGGGCCTGTCCGTCACGGTGCTGGATCACATTGTGGTGGCGGGGGAGAGCACATACAGCATGATCCAGCATGGGGACAGCAGCCACAGCGCGGCGCTGGCCGGTATGGTCACGCTGCCGCCTGGGAAGGGAAAGGAAAAATCCACATGAAAAGAACCATGGGAGGCCTGCACAGGCTGATGATGCTATTGATGATTCTGGTGCTGCTGGGCTTGATTGCTTATCTGGGCGTTATAGGAATGCTGGTCTGGAAGGAGCGCCACCTTCCACCGGCAGAGGAATACGACGCCATTGTGGTGCTGGGGGCGCAGGTGAAGCCGGACGGCAGCCCGTCGGTGCAGCTGCAGTGGCGTCTGGATGCGGCTTATGACGCCTGGGAGGCCCGCAACGTGCCGGTGGTGGTCTGCGGCGCCCAGGGCGGGGACGAGCCTGCCCCGGAGGCCTATGTGATGCGGGATGTTCTGCTGTCCAAGGGGATTCCCTCCCAGCAGGTGCTGACGGACGCGGAATCCTACAATACCCGGCAGAACATTCGTCACGCGGCGCGGCTGCTGGCGGATACCGGGGCAAGCAAGGTGCTCATCGTTACCAGCGATTATCATCTGCCAAGAGCCATGGCGATCGCGGCGGATGAGGGCCTGGACGCGACCGGCCTGCCCTCGCCAACCAAGCCGGAATACTGGCTGAAAAATCACGCCCGGGAGGCCCTGGCGTGGATCAAATACGGCGCGCAGAAATACCTGCGTTTGCCCTTGGAGTGACATGATGGACGCGAAGACATTAGCCCTGCGCTTGACGGAATGCGGCATCCCATGTCCTGATGGCCTGCCGGACAGGCTAATTCGGTACCATGAGATGCTCATGGACTGGAACAGCCGCATGGACCTTACCGCCGTCACGGACGAGGCGGAAATGATGGACCGCCATTATGTGGACAGCCTGATGCCCCTGCGGTTTGGCCTGATGCCTTCAGCAGGCCGTGTGATTGATGTGGGCACTGGGGCGGGCTTCCCAGGTCTGCCCTTGGCGCTGGCCTGCCCGACGGTTTCCTTCACGCTGATGGACGCCCAGCAAAAGCGCCTGACTTTCCTCAAGGCGGTGGTGGACGCCCTGGCGGTGGAGAACGTCACCCTGGCCCATAGCCGGGCGGAGGATGGCGCTCACAGCCCGGAGCATCGTGAGCGGTATGACCTGGCGGTGGCCAGGGGCGTGGCTTCCCTGGCGGTGCTGTCGGAATATCTGCTGCCCTTTGTGAAGGTGGGCGGTCGCGCGCTGTGCTGGAAGGGCCCTGCCCTTCAGGATGAAATGACCCAGGGGAAGCGGGCGGCGCACCTGCTGGGCGGACACGTTGAGGAGGCTCTGCCGTGCTCCTTTCCGGGCCGGGCTTGGCAGCATTTGCTCCTTCCTATTCAGAAAACGGAAAAAACCGCTCGACAATATCCGCGAAAAGCCGGCACACCTGGCAGGCTGCCGCTGGGCGCATCCGGCAAATGACGCCGCGGAAGCTGAAAAAGCGCTGTCGGACGACAAAAAATCACCCTGCCTTTCCGCGAGAAAGCACGAACGATTCTCGCATGGAAAAGCAGGGTTTTGCTTTGTGCGGGCAGAAAAAGCCAACAAGAGCTGCATGGGCGGCGGGCGTTTCGGGGGAGCCGTCTGTCCGCCCATGTCGGCTCGCTATGGCAAAGGAGAGACCTGAATGCTCTATGACCCGCAGACGGGCGGATGCGCCCAACAGGTTTGCTGGCTGCCCCTGGATCAAATTATGCCCCGGACAAGCCAGCCCTTTGACCAGGAGGACGCCGCCTCCATGGCCCAGCTGTGCCAATCCATCCGCAGGGATGGTTTGATTCGCCCCATCACCGTGCAGTGTATGCCCGATGGCCGCTTCATGGTTGTTTCGGGCAATCGGCGGCTGATGGCGTGCCGGATGCTGGGCATGACGCATATGGACGCGGTGGTTCTGCCGGGCGTCGCTATGGATGAATCGGTGGCGAAGACGGTGGAAAGCCTGCTGAACCATCGAATGCATTATCTGGACGAGGCAAAGACCATGGCGCAGCTGATGCAGACCGGCGCCATGACCCGGGAGGATCTGGCCAGGCAGCTGGGCCTGACCTCCGCCACCGTGCGGGAAAAGCTTCGTCTGGCGGATTTGGACGAGGGGCTGCGCATTCTCATTATGGAGGAGGGCCTGCCGGAAAGGACGGCGCATGCCCTGCTGGGTCTGCCGGATCATCGGGCGCGCATGGCGATTGCCCTGCAGGCGGCCCGGGAGCACCTGGGGGCCAGGGATGTGGAGCTGCTCATCAGCGCGGCTCAATCCCGCCTGCCGGTGCCGCCGATTCCCGGAGGGCGAACCATCACCCTGATGCGGGATCACCGCCTGTACCTGAACGCCATCAGGGCCATCGCGGCCCAAATGAAGGAGGCCGGCATCGCCGCACAGCTCAGCGAGCGTACCTTGCCCGATGCCATTGAGGTGACGCTTCGCCTTCCTACGCGCCGCCGCCGTTCAGAACAAAGACCCTATCAGGGCTGTGAAGCGGCTTCCGCATCCGGCAGATAGCAGCGCAGCGTCTTCTCGAGCCAGTAAAAGTAGCGTGGCCCCGGCGTTTCAATGGCCTTCATTTGTCTGTAAAGAGGGAGGCCATCCCCGACATCGTGCCAAAGGTCGGTAAATACGCAGTCATAGGTCTGCTGAGGGGCGGTCTGCCGGGCATAGTCAAAGGCGTCGGCCTGAACGATGGACAATCTGTCGGGCCGGGGAAGCAGCGACGCCAGATATTGGCGGAACAGCCGGATGACGGCAGGATTCCGTTCCACGACAGTGACGTTTTCCACCGCTGGATTCAGCAGCGCGTGGCAGACGAAATACCCCAAGCCCAGCCCATAGGCCAGCACGCGGCCATGGACAGCCTGAGCGAAGGGGCGGATGGTGTTGATTTCATTGGGCGTGACGGTCATCCAGACGCGCCCGTGCTCCTTGAGGGCGGGATAGGTCACTTCCCTCGCGAACCAGCCAAGCTGCGGATACACCCGGCCCTGCTCGTCCATGACAAAATCATTCGCCACGAATAGCTCGCAGGGGGCATAGGTATCCTGCTCCAGGCTGATGTCGTGCTCCTTCACCGTCAGATCCGCAAGCGCCCGAAACCACGGGTCATCCTCAACGGCGGCGGGCGACATGAGCCGAACCATCCGAGGCAGATAGCGCCGGGCTATTTCCGGCGCCAGATTCATGAAGGCGGCCAGCAGCGGCAGATAGGCCTCCTCGTTGGTAAGACCGGTGGAGGCGCTCATTTCCGCCACCAGCGCCGGGGTGATGGCCCGGGCGTCTGCGGTCAGATAGGCGCTTAGACGGGCCAGCAGCGCCCTGTTTTCCTCCTGAATGGACATGGCGACCTCCTTGACAATATGCACAGCGGCTTCGGACAGTGCATCCGAAGCCGCTCAATGTGCTGATGGCGGGGCTCGAACCCGCACGCCGATGAAGGCAGGGGATTTTAAGTCCCCGGTGTCTGCCATTCCACCACATCAGCAAACATCAGTATTATAGCATTGCGCGGCGGAATCCGTCAAGGAGAAAGCAAATCCCCCCATGGCGAAAAGCGGCGCTTCAGACGGGGCATTTCGCACTTGTCAACGGGTTGGCAGTGTGATATAATACAACCTGCCTGCTTACCACGGCAGGTGGGCAACGACGTTGATGCACCCGTAGCTCAGCAGGATAGAGCGACCGCCTCCTAAGCGGTAGGCCGTGAGTTCGAATCTCGCCGGGTGCGCCAGGATGAGTTGACAGACCACCAAGAGGGTAGTCTGTCAACTTTTTATATCCAGTGTGCTAACTTTCTTTTGTTTAATAAATTTTTCTTTGATAATAGTACCAAAGGTGCATTCTATATTGCCTCTAACGGAACTGGTTTGGAAACCGCTGGAAATAATTCTGGTTCTGCCCAATATCAGCTTGTGCCAGCATTGCTCGCCAGATAAGCTGCACAAGCAGTGGTAGACTAAATTTACTATATTCTCTGGACTCGGAAGTGGGCGCGCACTCCCAATCAATACCGCAGAAAGCCGGTTGCTGGAAAACGATCGGCTATTGTCGGATTTGCACATTCATCGCGGGGAAGAACACACATGGGGGAGGATTGACGGTGGAGGAATTTCTTGAATGGCTGAAGGAGAACAAAATCAGCCTCAGCGGCAAATATAAAGACAAGCGGTGGGGCTCGGTGAAGAAAACGGAGAGCGGAGATTGGCAAATTCGCATATGCGTTCAATACGATGCGTATTTGGAGCCCGTTTTAGCGAACGAATCCGCCGCCATGCGGGAGCTTGTCACAGCGCGCACCGGGCATGGGGGCTGTGGGCGGTGTGTCGACGGCAAATGCGCTTTTACTGGTTTTGATCTGGTCAATCCAACGGGTGCGGAAATTGAATTAGCGAAGAGGATGATAAGATTCAGGATTGACGCGATCAAAGATGGACGAATCCCGAAGTGCAGCTATATCAAAAAATCGGAACGAGGTGGGCCGATTAAACCGTGCGCCATTCATAAGGTATGCGATCCTAAATGCAAGGCGATGAAGAAGTATTAAAGCTGATAGGAGGGAATGGGCTGCGCTCAATGGGCAGTTCATTGCCTTAGGCAACGCCTTCTCAAACATCTTGATCCTCAATCAACAGCAATCGGCAAGCCCCGCGGGGCTTGCCGATTGCTGCTTTTGAATTTGTTTCTTCTCCTGAAATTCGGGAATTGGGAAAAGCGCGCCGGGCGGAAAAACCCGGAGTCTGTCAGTCGGGTGCTTTCCCGAGGCTGTGAGTCAACTGAGCTTGGCGGGGAAGCTGAGCCGATGGTTGTGCGGAAACGACTTCCGGCGCCTGCCATGCGGCCGACGCTTCTGGGGCGCGCTGAGGCTCAGGACTAAGCTCTGGCTGCTCGGCGTGAAGGTGTCCTCCTTAAATGACCTCCAGGTAATCCTTGTCGGGCAGGGGCGGGAATTCCGCAGCGGGCAGGGTCTGATACCAGAACGCGACCGAGGCAATATCGTCCTGGCGGGGGAGATAGCGGCCGCCGTCGCGCCAGCCCAGGGCCTGAATGGTGACCTTCAGCTCGTTCTGAAAGTAGATGGGGTCGGTAATGTGGAAGCGGTACATGCCGAAGCGGAACTGGCTGTGGTAGAGGGTATCGGGCGTAATGATCTGCGGCAGGCCGGTGTAGGGCGTGGAGAAGGCCTTGTAATTCTTGTGGGTGTGGGGGTCCTCAAAGTTGTAGGAGCCGCAGAAGTAGTCCTCTGTACCCGTACCGCAGATGGTGGGATACTCCCTGTCGCCGTCCATATAGAACTTGATCTCGCCCTCGCCCCACCATATGCTGTTGTTCACACCCCAGGCCATATAGGTGCCGACGTAATGGCCTCGGCCCTTCACGCCGTCCAGAATGGTATAGACGCTCTTGTAGGGCAGCGGGTTGGTGCGGCGGAACTGCGCGTGGAAATACGCCATGTCTTCCGGCGGCTGGAACAGTGCGTAGTCGATCTGGTAATAAATCTGGATCTCTTCGGTGTTCAGGTTTTCCAGGGTGATGCGGCAGGATTGGCGGAAGGGCATCTCCCAGTAGCAGTTGAAGGCGGAACCGGGGTTTACGCATACGGGCAGGGCATTGATCTGCGCGTACTCGTTCCAGCCCATGCAGAAAAAGTCGCCGACGGGACACTCCACCGAGGGCGTCTCCTGACCGTCCCAATAGATGCGGAGGATAGAAAAGCGCCACTTGCCTGTGGGGGTCAGCCAAATGTGGTTGATCGCGCCGCTGCCGTGAATCATGGCCAGTTCGCAGGTCTCGCCAGGAGCGATGTTCAGAAAGGGATTCACCTTCCAGCCGTCACCCAGGTCGCGGGCTGCCCATTTGGCCGTGCCTTCCGCCAAGGGGCACATGCCGCCGCGTCCGGGTTCGCCGGTGCGGTTTTCCGGACAAATGGAGCGGGTGAGCTTGTTTTGATGCCTGCACAGATCAGACATAAGATTCATGGGAAAGCCTCCTTCAAATCAAGTGTGGAATCAGCCCAGAAGATCACGATAAATGCCGGGGGTGGAGTCGGGAATAAGCGTGGCGTTCACGGTTTTCTCATAGAAGGGAACAGGCCCCACGCCGCCGATGATGCCGTAGGCGTAGCCCAGCTCCCGCAGTCCGTGGAGGCAGTGAAGCAGAAGCCCCGCGCCAATGCCGGAGCCGCGCATGTCTTCCCTGACGCCAATAGGGCCGAAGAAGGCCTTGCCGGTGGCTTCGTAGCATGCGAAGCCGAGAATCTCCTTTTCCTTCACCGCGATGAAGCAGGTGATGGGCTGGTGGGTGAAGGCTACGGCACATTCGCTGGCCCAGCAGGCGCCGAAACGCCCCTCCACCCAGGCGGTAATCTTTTTCATGTCGGGGGCCATGGCCCGGATCACGCGAATGCCCTGGGCGTGATACCCGGCGGCATAAGCGTCGATATCGGGGAGCGTCAGAAGGTGTACCAGCATGTCAGCCATGGTTGTGTTCTCCTTTGCAAAATGGTCAGGGGGCTTGAATGGGAAGCTGTCCCTGGGGCTGAAGCTTGCCTGACAGCACCAGGGCGATGGCTTCCATGGCGTCCGGGGTATGGGTAAAAGCGCCGATCACCGCGGCGTCTTCGCAGATGCCGGCAGCGTCGTAGGGGGAGCGGAGCAGGATGGCGATGGTGGGGCGTAGCGCGCACAGACGGTTGATAAGCGTCAGATAGTCGGGGTGGAGATGAGCGTCTTCGCTGCCGATGAGGATGATGTCCGCTTGCTGGGCGGCTTCCAGCAGCGCCTGCGCTTCCCGGGGGGAGGGGGAGCTGGAAACTCTGCGTACTTCCGCCTCCTGAAAGAGCAGGGCCATGTGGTCGCCCAGGGTGTAGATGTCCGTGGCGTTGTCATCCAGGATGCCGGGTTTTTCCAGAAGGGGAGAAATAATCAGGGCCTTGGCGGCGTCGGCGGGAAGGGGAATCAGCCCCTGCCGATCCCGCAGCAGCGTCACGCTGGCGCGAAGCGCGCGCTTGAGCCAGCTGCTTTTTTCCGGCTGAAACATGGCTCTGCGCCGCTTCTGCAGGTCAGCCAGCTGCTCCTTGAGGCACAGAATGCGGAGGACATGGCGATCCAGCTCCTCCATGGTAATCTTCCCGCGCTGCAGGCGGGTGTGGAGGGCCTTGTACATGGCAATGCAGAAGGAAATGCTGTCAGGCTTGAGAATGTCCACGCCGGCGCTGAAGGCGAGCATGGCGCCCTTGGCGTTGGAAACGTTGCTGGCCATGGCGCCGTCAGCCATGACCACGCCGTCAAAGCCCAGACGCTCGCGCAGCAGGGCGCCAATAATATCCCTTGACAGGGTTGCGGGGAGCTGCGGCTCCTGGGAGGGCAGGTTGGGCAGCACGATCTGGCCGGCCATGATGCTGCGCGCCCCGGCGGCGATGGCCTGGGCGAAGGGGTAGGCGTCTCCCGTCAGCAGCTCATCAAGGGTGCTGGTGTTGCAGAAAACGCCGTTAATGACAGCCGCGTCGCCATAGCCGGGGAAGTGCTTGTAGGTACAGCCGCAGCCGCCGGCCTCGACGCCCCGAGCGAAGACAACGCCGAGCTGTGCGGACAAAAGCGGATCGTCGCCGTAGGCGCGAACGCCAATGATGCGGTCGCTGTGGCTGCGGCACAGATCAAGCACAGGGCCCAGCAGCATGTTGAAGCCCAGGTCGCTCAGATCGTTGCCCAGGGCCAGGCCCAGGGCTTGGGTGATTTCGGGGTCGTGGGCGGCGCCCAGGGTGAGGTTGCTGGGGATGCGGGTGATGCTGAAGGGAAACTGAGACGCGCTGCCGCCTTCCTCATCCACGGCGATCACGGGCTCCACGCCGCCGGAAGCATCGGTGATGATGCGGCGGAGCTGGCCGTTCAGTCTGCGAATCTGCTCGGGGCCGCGAAGGTTCTGCCCGGACAAATAGATATTGCCGAAGTGATACAGCGCTTCGTTTTTCAGAAATTCCTCGTCAGGCTCCTGTCCGCTCAGGCTGATGAGGAACAGCTGCCCCAGCTTTTGCTCGGGGGTCATGCGGCTGAGCAGCTCCTGTCCATGGTCGCGGGCGTCTGTATAGGTCATGGACGATCCTCCTTTTCAGCGAACGGGATGTTTTCCAGCGCTCGTCTCACGCACAGGCGGCTCGCGCCGCAGGCACAGGCAAGTGTGCCCAGGAAAGGCGTGTTGATGTTGGGCAGGGGCGGCGCGGCGATTTCCCGCAGCTTGGCATGGAGCGCCGAATGGAGCGCTTCCATATAAAAGAGAATCTCGCCGTCCAGAATGACGATGTCCGGCTGATAGAGCTGCAGCAGATCGACGATGAGCCCAGCCAAAGAGCCGGCATAGCTGCTGATGACCTGGGAGGCGTCGGGGTTTCCGGCGGCGGCAAGGCCGCACAGCTCGCCGTAGGGCGCGGGGGTGGACAGCAGATCCATCGTGCTGTATGACACAGCGCCGTGCATGACCGCGTCATGCTGATAGGCTCGCACCGATAGGCTGTTTAGGCAGAGGTCATCATGGAAGGCGCGGCTCATCAGGCCGGGACGGCAGCCGTTGAACAGCAGTTGGGAGCCCAGCAGCACACCGATGGAGGTTTGATGCCTGGCGATGGCAAGGGTCATGAGCGTAGCGTCCTGATTGGGACAGCGCAGGCGGCTTTCGGCAAGGCAGGTCATGCTGGCGGCGTTGGTCAGGTATACAGGATACGCCGCCTCTTCCCGCCATTGCTGCTGAAGTCGGCTCATCTGCGCTGGCTGAGGGCTGTAATCGTGGCCGCATATGATGCAGCCGCCTAAAACGCCCTCGTAATTCGCGGAAAAGGCATGGGGACGCACAACGCTGCGCAGATACTCCTCGGGATCGGCCCCGTCCGCCAGCGGAGGCAGCTGCTTGGCAGCTACCGTTTCGTGGTGCAGGTTGTGCAGCGTAAGCTGCGCGCGCTCCGGCATCAGGTGCAGCACGATGCTGTGGCCGGCGGTGGGCTCCAATTCGAGAAAGGTTGGCTTTCGTCCGGCGGCCGACTGTGCCTTCCCGCGCTCCCGAAGCAGCCCGCAGGCCAGCAGCGCGGCGGACAGGTGGGTCATGGTGGCGGCGTTGAGCCTGCATAGCCTGGCGGCGTCCGTCCGTGACAGGCGTATCCATTGCTCTATACATTGCATTAAGGCGACGCTGTTGTCGAACTGCTGCTGTTCCGGGGTGTGAAGAAAATCGAATAATGTCATAGGAGTGCTATCGCCTTTCTTTCGCCAGCTATCACCGGGTATGCGTACAGGCACAGTATAGCATAGATTGCTTAAAAAAGGAAGAGAAAACGGAGAAAATGCGAAAATAATATTTTGATTCAAAATTATATATTTGGATTTTAACTTGCTTAATTGACCAATAAATCAAAAATTTGGTTTGAAATTGGACTGATAATCGGGAAAAGCTGCCATATGTTCATATAATATTTTTAGATAATAAAATATTTATTCGATTTTCTATTGACACGGTCAATGTCGAATGCTATACTAAGCACAGCGATGAAGGAGAGGCGAAGGAACGCGCCGAGAGGGAGGCCGGCGAGGGGGCGGCCCTGTGACCCAACCGTATAGAAATGGCTTGGTCCATTTTTATAACATGAAAGAGGAGGTACATTCCATGAAATCCTTGACCCGGATGCTTGCCCTGGTGATGAGCGTGATGCTGCTGTGCAGCGGTATCGCCATCGCCGCTGCCGAGGAGAAGACCTATGACTTCGGCGGCATGACTGTGTCCATGTGCAATTGGTGGGGCTGGGATCTGACCCCCGGCCTGAGCGACCAGAACGACCGGCTGATTGAGCGCATTGCCGAGACCGAAGCGAAGTTCAACGTGAAGATCGAAATGCGCAAGGGCCCCGAAGAATACTACGACAACATGGTTGCCACCATCATGGCTGGCGAACCCTACGGCGACATGATGTGGGCGTATCCCTGGGATTTCCCCGGCTGGATGAAGGCCGGCGCGGCATATGATCTGACGGAGATCATCGAAGAGACTGGCATTGATCTGAGCCGGTACAGCCCCATCGCCATTGGCGTGGGCGAATACGATGGGCACTACTACGGGCTGAATAAGGAAATGCCCGATGTGAACAGCATGGTGGCCTTCAACAAGCCTTTGCTGGAGGAAGCCGGTCTGGAAAGCCCCTATGATCTGATCGCCAAGGGTGAATGGAGCTTCGCCAAGCTGCAGGAGTACGCCAAGGTGCTGACGAAGGTGGACGCCAACGGTGTAACGACCCAGTATGGCTTCTCTGCCTACGATCCCTACGGCACCCTGGCCAACACCTTTATCTATGCCAACAACGCTGCCATTGTGGAAAATGCGGACGGCAAGCCTGTCTTCGCGCTGGATTCCGCCAATGCCCTGGAAGCCATGACGGTGCTGTACGATATGGCCAATGTGGACAAGTCCATCTTCCTCTATGATGTGGGCGCGGACTGGGCGACTTCCACCAATATGTTTGTGGCTGGCGACATCGCCATGATGAACGCCCCGACGTGGGTCATTGAGTGCTTCAACGCCTGGAACATGGAAGACGATTTCGGCCTGGTGCCTTTCCCCATGGGCCCGCAGGCGACCAGCTTCGTGGACGATACGGACTATCAGGCCATCTACTTTGTGCCCTCCTGCGTTGATAAGGAGCGGGCCACGGCGGCCGTGCTGGTGTATGACGCCCTGTTCTCCGATCTTTATCCTGAATTGACCCAGGAAGAGCGCTATGAGAACAAGTTCATGCGCTATTGCCGTGACGAGGAGTCCATCGCCTTCATGGGCGATCTGTACTACAACCGCGGCGAGGCGCCCGTTTGCCCCGATAAGTACGGTATGGACCGCGATGTGCTGCGGAAGATCACGCAGGATATTTTGGATGGCGTCAATACCCCTGCTGCCGCGGTGGCGGAGCAGAAACCTGCCGTTCAGGCGACCATGGATGAGGCCAGCGCCAAGTAATTTCGATTCTCCCTGAAAAAAGGGGCGCCGCTGCGCCTTGGGCAGGGGACAAGGGCTCTTGATCTGCTTGTCCTCTGCCCTTTCTTTATGGATGCGGCTTAAAGCTTGATTGACGATACTTTCCGGAGGGATGGCTACATGACGGGTAAGACTGGGGGACGGTTGCTGCTGGCGGTGCTTGCGCTGTGCGGCCTGTGGCTGAGTGCGGCGGCGGAGCAGGAGTACGCCGATCATCTGAAAGAAACGGTCGCTCAGCCTGCGAAGACGGAAATTGTATTGCTGCAAGGGGAGGAACGCCTGGTGGAACAGGAGACCAGCGTATCCTTCACCGTGCAGGTGCCTGAAGCGGGGCTGTATGCGCTGGAAATCGGCTATACCCTGACCGACGCGGGAAGCGCCGCCGGGGAATATCGCCTGGAGGTGGACGGCGAGCTGCCTTTTAAGGAAGCCGGCTCACCGACGCTGCCGCGTCTTTGGCGGCCAGCCCATGATATTATCCAGGATGAGCGGGGCAATGACCTGCGCGTGCCGCAGGTTCCCTATGCCGTGCCCCAGACGTGCTTCATGCGGGACAGCGCCGGTCTTGTTCGGGGGCCGCTGCTGCTGGCGCTGAGTCAGGGAGAGCATACGCTCACCCTGCATATCGAGCGGGAGGATGTGTACCTGAACAGCCTGCGCCTTGTGCCGCCGCCCCAAAACGCACCCTACCGGCAGCCTGAGGGGCAGGCCGCTGGGCAGACGGTTCGTGTCCAGGGCGAGACCTTCCTTTATGCCAATGATGTCGCCATTATCCCAAAGACCGATAGATCCTCGGCGCTGACGGAGCCCAACCGGGGCGCGAAGATCTGCCTGAACATGGTGGGCGGCAGCGCCTTTGCCAGACCGGGTCAGGCCATCACCTGGGAGGTTGATGTGCCGGAGACCGGGCTGTATGAGCTGCGTTTCCGTGCCCGGCAGAATGTTTCCCGGGCGTTTGACGCGGTGCGCACCCTTTATGTGGATGGCGAAGTTCCCTTTGCCCAGGCCGAAATGGTTCGATTCTCCTATGATGACGGCTGGCAGATGGTGACGCTGGGGGAGGACAAACCCTGGCTTTTCCATCTGGAGGAGGGCCGCCATACCATCACCCTGGAGGCCGTGCTGGGCGAGGAGGCCGAGGCGATCAGAACCATGCAGCAGAGTCTGAAGGCGCTCAACCAGGTATATATGGAAATCCTGATGCTGACCGGCGCTTCGCCCGATCCGCTGCGGGACTATGGCCTGGATCGCAATCTGCCCCAGAGTATCCAGCGGATGCGCAGTGAGCTGGCCGTACTGGAGGAGACCGTCGGTCAGGTTGCCGCGCGGATGCGTGAGCGGGGCGACGACCTGGTGCCGGTGGAGCGGCTGATCCGCCAGCTGCGGAGCTTCTCCCTGGATACTTACCTGATCCCTGAGCAGTTTGAGAGCTTCAAGACGAATCTGTCCGCCCTGGGCGACTGGATCCTGACGGCGACGGAGCGGCCGCTGGACATTGATTATCTGGAGCTGGCGGCCCCGGGTTCGCCCCTGCCTCGCGCCGAGACAAATTTTTCGGAAAACCTGCGTTATCAGACCAGCCTGTTTATGGACTCTTTCCATACGGATTACAACAGCTTTTCCGCGGGCGAGGGCGACAAAGGGATCACCGTATGGGTCACCAGCTCCCGTGACAGGGCGCAGACGCTGAATGACCTGATCCGCACGGAGTTTACGCCCAATACGGGCATTCGCGTGAATTTGCAGCTGGTGGCGCCGGACAACGTGACGCCCTCGGTGTGCGTGGGCAACGGGCCGGACGTGCTGCTGGGCGCCGCCATGGGTGATCCGGTCAACTATGCGTCCCGCCACGCGGCCTATGATCTGACAAGCTTTCCTGATTATCAGGAGATTGCCGCGCGCTTCCACCCCGAGGCCTCGGTGCCCTTTGCCTTTGAGGGCGGCGTGTACGCCCTGCCGGAGACGCTCAGCCATATGATGATGTTCTGCCGCATGGATATTCTGGATGAGCTGGGCGTCGGGATTCCACAGACGTGGGATGAAATGATCGCCCTGATCCCCCGACTGTCGCGCAGCCATATGATGTTCCTGGTGGATGGCCGTGTAGGTACGGAGGTTTACGGTTCCCTGACAGGACTGAGCATGTTCCTGTTTCAGCAGGGCTGCGAGGCGTATGCGGCGGACGGCAGCCGGGTCGTGCTGGATGAGCAGCCGGCCCTGGACGCTTTCAAGCGCTTCACCCAGCTCTATACGAATTACGGCATGCCCTATACCTTCAACACGGCGGCTCGGTTCCGCTCGGGCGAAGCGCCCATCGTGATTGCGGATTACACCCTGTACAATACGCTGATGGTCTCCGCGCCGGAAATCATCGGCCAGTGGTCGATGATGCCTGTCCCCGGCGTGCGGACTGAGGATGGCGAAATCAACCGTAGGGTTCGCGCTGTGGTTTCCGGCAACATGATTCTGCTCAGTTCGGAGCATAAGGACGAGGCGTGGGCGTTCATCAAATGGTGTACCAGCGCGCAGGTACAGGCCGCTTACAGCACGCAGCTGGAGAGCGTTTTGGGCGCGGCGGCACGGTATCAGACCGCCAACCGGGAGGCGCTGAAGCTGCTCAATTGGCGCCGAAGCGACCTCAAAATGCTGGAGGAGCAGCAGACGCAGCTTCAGGCTGTGGAGGAGGTGCCCGGCGGCTACTATACAGCCTGGCATGTGGAAAACGCCTTCAGGGCAGTGGTGCTCTCCGGCGAGGACCCGCGGGAGGCCATGCTGGACTATGTGCGGGTCATCAATGATGAAATCGCCGTCAAGCGCAAAGAGCTTGGCTTGGCGGCGGGAAAGGAACCGTAAGATGAGCATGCAGCCTGTATCCGTGGGCCGAAGGGTCTTCAAGGCCCGGTATTCCTATCTGATGCTTGCGACGTATTTCATTGTGTTTCTCCTGTTTACGGCGCTACCTGTGGGCATTTCCATCTGGAACAGCCTGACATATAACAATTTTTTTGATCCCGCGCGGTTTGTGGGGATGGATAACTATATCCGCATGTTTACAGGGGATGACGTGTTCCTGGTCGCGCTGCGTAATACCCTGCTGCTGGCGCTGATTACCGGGCCCATCGGCTACGGCATGTCCTTTTTGCTTGCCTGGCAGATCGACAACATGTCCTCGCGGTTCTCGCGCTCCCTCTTTGTGCTGCTGTTTTACGCGCCGACCATGACCACCTCGGTTTACACCGTATGGACGCTGCTTTTCTCCAATGACGAGTACGGCTATATCAACGGTCTGCTGATGCGCCTGGGGATTGTCCGCGAATCGATCCAATGGCTGGCCGATACGGATTACATGATGCTGGTGGTTATTATCTGTGTGCTGTGGACATCCATGGGCGCGGGCTTCCTCTCCTTTGTGGCCGGCTTCCGCAGCATGGACAAGCAGTACTATGAGGCCGGCCAGGTGGACGGCATCCGCAACCGCTGGCAGGAGCTCTGGTATATTACCCTGCCCATGATGCGTCCCCAGCTGATGTTCGGCGCGATCATGTCCATTACGGCGGCATTCTCCATTCATGATGTCACCATTGCGCTGATGGGCTTTCCATCCACAGACTACGCTGTGCATACGGTGGTCAACCACCTCTATGATTATGGCTATCTGCGCTTTGATCTGGGCTATGCCTCGGCGCTGTCAACGATGCTCTTCCTGATGATGCTGGGAACCAACATGCTGGTGGGGCGGCTACTCAGAAAGGTGGGCCAGTGACCATGGAAATGAAACGGGAAAAAGCCTCCGTGTTTGCGATCATTCATCGTTTTTTCCGTCAGCGCCTGCATGTGGGGCTGGGACGATCCATCTCGGGCAACGCCCTGAGCGCGGCGCTCCTGTGCGTGATGGGCGCTTTCATGGCGCTGCCGCTGCTTTATGTCATCATCAGCGCGTTTAAGCCTCTGGACGAGTTCTTTCTCTTCCCGCCGAGGTTCTTCGTGCAGAACCCCACGCTCCAGAATTTCGAGGATCTGTTCGTGCTCATGCAGGACAGCTGGGTGCCCTTCACGCGGTACATTTTCAATACGCTGTTCATTACCGCGGCGGGTACGTTTCTGCACATTATCTTTGCCTCCATGGCGGCCTATGTGCTGGAAAAGCATCACTTTCCCGGGCGGAGGCTGGTATTCTCCTTTATCACGGGTACGCTGATGTTTTCTCCCGTGGTCACCTGGGTGCCCAACATGCTGATTATGAACACCCTGCATCTGATGGACAGCTATTGGGCGGTGCTGCTTCCCGTGGTGGGCATGCCTCTGGGCCTTTTCCTGATGAAGCAGTTCATGAGCGGCATTCCCGACGCGCTGATTGAAGCGGCGCGAATAGACGGTATGCGGGAAACGCGGCTGTTTTTCCAGATCGTCATGCCCATCGTCAAGCCCGCATGGCTGACGCTGATGATCCTGTGCATCAAGGATCTGTGGAACACCACCGGCTCGTTCTACATCCGCTCGGAGCAGCTGAAGACGCTGCCCTACGCCATGAACAACATTATTACCAGCGGAGGCTCTGCCCGCGCTGGCGCCGGCGCGGTAGTGGGCCTGATTCTCATCAGCGTGCCGGTGCTCGTGTTCCTCTTGTGCCAGAACAGCATCATTGAGACCATGGCCGCCTCGGGCATCAAGGAATAAAGGAGGAGAGCGATATGCGACTGCGACGGAGCTTGCTGCCGGTCATGCTGGCATGCCTCCTGCTGCTTTCTCAGGCGAAGGCCGCGGAGAGCGGCCATCAAAGCTATTCGTACAACGTGTACGGGAAGTCGGTTCCCTGTCCCGCGCCTTACGAAATCGCGGTCACGCTGGATGCGGCTCAGCTGGGCCTGGAGAAGGAGTTCAACGGCCTTTCCGATGTATATTATGAGGCCGACGGCGGGCTGCTGGTGACGGATTCGGGCAACAACCGGATCATCGCGCTGGATAAGGAGCTGAGGCTGGTTCGGGTGTACGACGGCGTGGAAAAGGACGGCGCGCTGTCGCCCTTCAACCAGCCCAAGGCGGCGCTGTCCGGCACGGACGGCTCCATCTATGTGTGCGATACCTACAATGCCCGGGTGGTGCGCATGGATCGCCAGGGCAGCCTGATGGCGGAATACGCCACGCCGGAAACCGAGCTTATCGGCGCGGGCACGAATTACCGTCCCGTCAAGCTGGCCTTGGATGACGCCGGACGTATGTACGTCGTGGCGGCGTCCATCAACGCCGGCATTCTGGTCATCAACCCCGCCGGCGATTTTGAAGGCTTTCTGGCCGCGGCGAGGGTCAACCCCGATCCGTGGCGGCTGATGTGGAAACGTCTGGCGACTCGGGAGCAGCGCAGCCGAATGGAAGATTTTGTGCCGGTGGAGTACAACAGCATTGCCATGGATGACGAAGGCTTTCTGTTTGCGACCACGGCCGCGGTGGACAGCGAAGTGATTATCGCGGAGGTTGCCGCCGGCGCGGGTACCGAGGAGGGAGCGGTGGTTCGCCGTCTGAATCTGATGGGCCAGGATATTTTGCGGCGCAAGGGCTTCTATCCGCAGGTGGGCGATGTGGAGGATCTGAGCGAAACGGCGCCCTTTTACGCGGGCGTAAGTCAGATCATGGACATAGCGGCGGGCGAAAATGGCGTCTATTATATGATCGACAATCATCGAAGCCGCGTCTTTGCCTATGACCAGGAGGGGTATCTGCTGTATGCGTTCTCGGGCCCGGGTGCCGCACAGGGCGGCCTGGTTACCCCGACGGCGCTGGACGTTCACGGCGACCGTCTGGCGGTGACGGATCGCGGCAGCAATCTCCTGACGGTCTATGAGCGCACCGCGTATGGCGCGCTGATTGCTCAGGCCATCGACTGCTATAACCATGGCGATTATTCCGGCGCGGCGGATAAGTGGAGCGCCGTCATCGCCAAGAACGCCAATTTTGATATTGGTTACGCGGGCCTGGGCAAGGCAGCTTATCGGGATGGGGATTATCGCAAAGCCATGATGTATTTTGAAACGGCGAATCTGCAGGACTGGTACAACAAGGCTTTTGAGGCATATCGCAAGGAAGTGCTGCGCGTATGGTTTGCCCCCGCCGCCCTGGCGCTGATTGCCCTGACCGCCTGCTTTGTCGCTAAGGATAAGCTGCGCGACCGGAAGGAGGAGAAGGAAGGGTGAAACGCATTATGGAACCGCTTCGGGTCATGTGTCGCCCCTTTGCCCGCTACGGCGAGCTGAAGCTGGAAAAACGCTTTTCCTTATCTGTCGCGTGGCTGATGGCTCTGGCGTCATTGGCGGCTTATTTCGCCCGGATGATTTATGCCGGGCCGGGCTTTACCACCTTCAATCCCCGTCAGTTCAATCTGCTCAGGGACGCGGTCAGCGTAGGCCTGCCTTTCATGCTGCTCGTGGTCTGCAATTGGGCGACGGCGGCCATTACGGATGGGGAAGGCGTCATGCGCGAAATTTTCTGCGTGGTGACTTACGCCATGGGGCCATATATCATCAGCGCGCTGCTGGGACTTGGGTTTACCCACATTCTGATTGCGGATGAGATTTATCTTATCGCGTTCACCGAGACCTTGGGTGTGGTGTGGACGGGCTTCCTGATATTTGCGGGGCTGCTGACCATCCACCAATACACCCCGAAAAAGGCGGTCACAACGCTGCTGCTGACCGTGGTCATGATGGTGCTGGCAATATTCGCGCTGATTCTCTTTGCCTCCGTCGCGGATAAAATGATCGCCTACATCGGCGGCATCATCAATGAAGTCAAGCTGAGGATGTAAACGATGAAAAAGAGATGTTTGCTGCTCCTGATGGCGGTGCTTTGCCTGCTGGCGCTTGTCGGCTGCCAGTCGGACGAGAATGGGCTTGGCGTGTTTGAACCTTCTCTGCTGGCCGAGTACCGCGGCGGCAGGAGAGTTCGGATCACCCCGGAGGACTCGGCGCTGGTCAACTTCCATACGGTGCTGGAAAACGGAACGTGGGAGCTGCTCTACAACGATGTGACGGCGGAGATCGCCTGCCGCCATCTGCCCTCGGGCGGGACGTTCCGCTCCAACGCGCCCGACTGGGGCAAGGAGAAGGAAGGCGCCCAGCTGCTGTTGACTCTGGCCAGCGCTCAGGGAACGCAGTACAGCTGGAATTCCCTGACCGACGCCGCGGCCTATGGACAGGTCGCGTCCCGGCAGGTGGACGACGCTTTCGAGGTGACATACTGCTTCGGCAAAACCGCCAAGGTATACGCCGTGCCGCAGGTGATGACGATCGAAGCCTTTGAGGCCGTGCTGAGCAAGGTGGAGAAGGCCAGCGACCAATCGACGCTGAAGCGGCTGTATTCCTATCTGGAGCTGAAGGACTCGGATCTGCCGCAGACGCGGTCGACGCTGCTGGAGCGCTTCCCCGTTCTGGAAAGGATGCCCGTTTACGCGCTGGCGGGCTCGCCGTCCAAAATGGAGATGACCAAGCTGGAGAAAATATTTGACGCCATCGGCTACACCCTGGAGCAAAAATACCTGGATGAAGCCGCCTGCGATTATATGGCGGCGGACAAGGACGAGCTTCATGCGGCCGTGACGCTCCGATATACGCTGACCGACCAGGGCCTGCGGGTAGAAATCCCATTTGAGGGGCTTCTTGTATCCCAGGGCGCGAAGCTGGTTGACATCACGCTGCTGCCTTATTTCGGCGTTCCGCGTCCCGGCGAGCAGGGCTATGCGGTCATTCCTGACGGCTGCGGCGCGCTGATGGATATGCAGACGGCGCGCAACAGCGGGTATCCGGCTTACAGCGCCAGAGTATACGGCACGGATGACGCCAACCAGGTGACGGACCGCGCCGTCCGTCCGCCGCTGGTGACGCTGCCGGTCTACGGTGTGAAGGCGCAGGATCTGGCGGTTGCCGCCGTCATCACGGATGGCGCGCCCTTTGCCTCCATTGTTGCCGACGCTCCCCGAACCGACGGCTCCCTGGGGTATGCGGGCGTTAAGTTTCTGTACATGGAGACGACCTATTTCTCCCTGGACGCCAAGCCTGAGAATCGGATTCTGTGCTATCAGCCGCAGGCCAACCGATGCGACATGGCGGTGGCGTACTGCCTGCTCCCGAAGGGGCCGGCGGATTACAGCGCCATTGCCCAGGCTATCAAGCAGAGCCTTGAGGCGGAAGGGCTGCTGATGGGCGTCTCCTCCGGCAAGCTGCCGCTGACGCTGGAAACCATCGGCGCCATCGACGTGGAAGAGCTGGTGCTGGGGGTGCCGGTGACGCGGATTCGCCCGCTGACGACCTTCGCTCAAACGGCTGAAATGGTGCTGGCACTCCAGCGGACGGCCGGGGAGGGGCTGCGGGTCATTGCCAGCGGGGCTCTTGCGGGCGGCGTGCGGGGCACACGTCAGACGGACGTGAACGCGGAAGCCGCGCTGGGAGGCCGGAAGGGGCTGGCGGAGCTTCGCGATACGCTCAAGGCCCGGAACATACCGCTGGCGGTGGCCAACGACGTGATGCTGGTGCACAAGGACGGCTGGCTGGACGGCTTCAACGTCAGCGGTGATACGGCCCGACTGCTTACCTCCACAGCGGCCTATAGGCCGGACTATACCCTGTCCACCATGTACATGAACGCCAAAGGCATGGCGGCGTACATGCTCAATCAGGACGCCATCCTGGAAGGGCTGGCCGCCTTTGACCGTGCCGCCCGGGATTTTGGGCTGGACGCGCTGGCGCTTACTGACCTGGGCGCCATCCTTTACAGCGATATGAGGGACAACGGCTTTGTCAGCCGGGACGAGATGCGCCGCGCCATTCAAACGGCCATGCAGGCGCTGGAAACAGACGTATGGCTTCGAGGTGGCAATGCTTATGCGCTGCCTGGGGCGTCGCTGGTATATGATCTGCCGCTCCATGCCTCGGCCCATCCCCTGTTCAGCCAGGAGATTCCGCTGGCGCAGATGATTCTGTCCGGCCATGTGGACTACGCGGCCACGTCGATGCAGTATGCGGCGGATGAGCGTGATTACCTGCTGCGGTGCGTCGCTTACGGCTCAGGCCTGTACGCGCAGGTCTATGCCGAAAGCGGAGCTGCCGTCAAGTACACTGATTTTGACGACATGTACGCCGGAAGCTATCCTTTGATGGCGCAGCGGCTGGAGGACGCCTATGCTCAGGCGAAGGAAGCGCTGAAGGCTACCGCCGGGAAGGCCATACGCCATCACAGTCGGCAGGGGACTGTTACCAGGACGCTGTATGAGAACGGTATGGCGGTCTATGTTAACGAAGGCGCGCAGACGCAGCGCTTCAGTGCGCCGGATGGAACGCAGGTGCCCTTGGCGCCTTATTCCTGGATCAGCAGAGAGGAGGCCCCGCAATGAAACACACAAGCAGGCTTGTTGAGCGTCGGAATCGGCAGGGCTACTTCTACATCCTGCCCTTCCTCGTCGGCTTCATATGCTTTCTGCTGATTCCGCTGCTCCAATCCGTTTATTTTTCCTTTGGCGATGTGGCGATTTCAAGCGGCGGCTATACCGTAACGCCTGTGGGCTGGAAGAATTACATCAAGGCGTTCACCATTGATCCGGAGTACCGTGTCATTCTGACTGAGTCCCTGGGGAGAATGGCAGTTGATCTGCCCTTTATCATGGTGTTCAGCCTGGTGGCGGCCATCCTGCTGTCGCGGGAATTCCGGGGCCGCGCCCTGGCGCGGGTGCTGTTCTTCCTCCCGGTGATTATTTCAACGGGCGTCATTGTTACCATGGAGCAGAGCAACGGCGTACTGAGCATGATGATGAACCGTTCGGTCTCCAACGTGTCCAACGGTATGCGGGAGCAGGTGTCCGCGACCAGCTTCATCCTCTCGCTGCTGGGCAGCGGTCTTCCTGGCTGGCTGACATCCTTCCTGGCGGATGTGATCGCCCGTCTTTACGACATCATCGCGGCCTCCGGTCTGCAGATTCTTATCTTCCTCAGCGGCCTGCACACCATACCGCCGGCGCTTTACGAGGTCAGCAGCCTGGAAGGCGCCACTGCCTGGGAGAACTTCTGGAAGATCACCCTGCCGATGGTCAGCCCGTACCTCCTGCTGAATCTGATCTACACCATGATCGACGCGCTGACCAATATGCAGAATAAGATGGTGGCGCTGATCCGCAACTATGTGGTATCCTTTTCTGATTTCGGTTATGGTCTGGCCATCTCATGGATTTATTTCGGCATCATCCTGGTGCTGATGATCGGACTGTTCGCGTTTGCGGGAAGGCGGGTGTATTACAATGAGTGAGCGGCTGAGCGTTTCGGCTGTGCCCTGGATGAATCGAACCAAGCGCCGCGTCAGGCGCTTGACGGCGTCGCTTGTACGCGCGGCATTCCTCGTCGGCATCAGCTTTATGATTCTGTATCCGCTGCTGACAAAGGTCTCGCTGTCTTTCATGGAGCAGGTGGATCTTTACGACCGCACGGTGCAGTCCATCCCCAAGCATTTTACCTGGAGCAATTATCCGGAAGCCTTCCAGTACATGAACTACGGGGAATCGTTCCTTTACTCGCTGATGATCTGCGGCATGAGCGGCTTGGTGCAGGCCTTTGCCTGTGTGATGACAGGCTATGGCTTCGCGCGCTTTGACTTCCGGGGGAAGAAGCTTGCCTTCGCCATGGTGCTGGTGATGATGGTCGTTCCGCCCCAGCTGATTACTACGCCCCTTTATCTGAACTTCCAGAATTTTGATCCCCTGGGCCTGATCTCCCTGGTGAACGGCGGCAAGGGCCTGCGGCTGGTGGAAAGTCTGTGGCCGTTTTTGCTGCTGTCGCTGACTTCCACCGGCCCCCGCTGCGGATTGTACATTTTCTTTGCCAGACAATTCTTTAGGGGCTTCCCCAAGGTGATCGACGAGGCGGCGACCATTGACGGCGCGAGCCACCGCCGGGTCTTCGTCAGCATTATGCTGCCCGCCGCGTTTTCCATCATGGTGACCATTTTCCTGCTGAGCTTTGTCTGGCTGTGGAACGACACCATGTATGCCTTCCTGTTTTACAGCAAGGTGCCCACCATTGCCAAGTCGCTGATGAATCTGCAGGGGAACCTGTTTTCCTCGGTGCATACCTATATGTCTTCAACAGCCAGCGACATCGGCTATTTTTCCATCCTGAAGGCCACGGGCGTGCTGCTGGCCATCGCGCCGCTGGTGGTTCTTTATGCCTGTGTGCAGAAGGTATTTATCCAGAGCATTGAGAACACAGGCATTGTCGGTTGATGGGGATGGAACGGGTCAGGTTATCAAGCAAGCGCCGTCAGGCGAGAGGATGAGGGAAAATTGGGAAAGAGCACGTTGGGAACCTGGATGTGGAATGTGATGGACATATGGCGGATCGACGAAGCGCTGGCCTTTCTGAAGGGTCATCAGGTGACGCAGGTCTATCTGAGCTATTCGGAGATCATGCCTTTTGAGCAGTACCGGGCGTTTATCGCGGCGTTGGCCCGGGAGGGCATCGGCGTTTCGGCCATCGGCGCGGTGGCGGAGTGGGTGACGCCCCGGGGCCGCCGGGCCCGGGATGCGTTTGCCGCCTGGCTGCATACCTATCAGGCGGGCTGCACGGAGGAAAGCGAGAAATTCTATGGCGTTCACCTGGATGTAGAGCCGCACCAGCTGCCTGACTGGCAGCAGGATGAGGCCCTGGTGCGCCAGCAGTATGCTGATTTTCTTCTTTGGGCCAACGCCCTGTGCCGGGCGGAAAAAATCCAGCTGGAGGCGGATATCCCCTTTTGGTTTGACGGCCTGTACGCCGCGCTGGAGGGACAGCGTATGTCCCTGGGCGAGATCGCCCTGCGCCTGTGCGATACGACGCTGCTGATGAGCTACCGGGACAACGCTCCCGGGATTCTGGCCTGCGGCGACACCCTAATGCCCATGGCCAAGGGGCTGAACAAGCGGCTGATTTTGGCGGTGGAGACGGGAAAAATCTATGAGGATATCAACATTACCTTCCATCATCTGGGCACGGCGCGGATGTACCGCGAGCTGGAAAAGCTCCACGCTCTCATCCAGGCGGAGCCCCGCGCCGGGGACATCGGCTACGCGATTCACTATTATGATGCCTGGCGGCGTCTGCCGGAAAACGGCCATCCCCGCCTGGCGGACTACCCTTACAACAACCCGAATTATCGTATGACGGAGGAAGACGCATGAAGGCGATGTTTGAGCCCGTGGCGCCGGACGCAAGCTATCTGGAAGCGCTCAGGGAGATGCAGGGAATGTATACGGCGATCCCGGCGGACATGGAAATCGAGATCAGGCCAGGCCGGGATGGGTATCTGGCGTCCTATGAAAACGGGTCTGCGCGGCTGATGTGCGCTGGCAAGCCGGAGTTGTTCCGGGCGCTGTCCCTGCTGGATGCGGCCATCCTCAGCGGCAAGACCGAGTTCTTTGTGGAGCAGCGTACCCCCTTTGCCACCCGAGGCGTGATGGTGGACTGCTCCCGCAACTCTGTGCCGACCACCGACACGATCAAGCGGATGATCCGTCAGGCGGCGCTCATGGGTCATAGCGCGATGATGCTGTATACCGAGGATACCTATGAGGTTCCCGGGTATCCCTGCTTCGGGCAGTATCGCGGCCGGTATACCCACGGCGAACTCCGGGAACTGGACGCGTATGCCGATCTGATGGGCATTGAACTGATTCCCTGCATTCAGACGGTTTCCCATTTGGAGCGGGTGCTGCGCTGGCCCTGCATGAATGCCGTGCAGGATGATCCCTCCACCCTGCTGGTAGGGGGCGAGGAGACGGAACGGTTCGTCCGCGCGCTGTTGACGACAGTCAGCGGTATTTTCCGAAGCCGCAGGGTTCACCTGGGCCTGGATGAGGCCCATGGCCTGGGCCTGGGCCGTCGGCTGTCCATGTACCCCTATCAGACCAAGCGGGAGCTCATGGCCCGGCATTTGCAGCTTGTTCGCGGCATCTGTGACGAGCTGGGACTGCGGCCGATGATGTGGGGCGATATGCTCTTCCGCAGCTATACGGAAGGCAACGGATACTATCAGGAGAACATCGAGCTGCCGCCTCAGGCGCGGGAGGACGTGCCGGCTGGCTTTGATATGATCTACTGGGACTACTATCATGTGGGCGAGGACTTCTACCGCTATTATTTGGAGCAGCACCGCAGGCTCGGGATCCGGCCGCTGTTTGCGACAGGGGTGACGGCATGGCTGGGGATGACGCCCAATCTGGTGAAGTCCCGGGAGGCCATCCGCAGCGGCCTGAATGCGTGCCGGGACTTTGATGTGGACACTGCCTTTGTCTGCGTATGGCGGGATGACGGCGGCGAGGGATTGCCTGGCGCGGTGCTCCCTGGCATCCAGATGTTCACCGAAGCCCTGTGGGAGGAAGATGCCCGCCGCGCGGAGCAGCTGTGGGAAATGACCTGCCCGGCGGTCAGCGGCGCTCCCGGTGCGCTGATGATGGAGGCGGGAAGCCTGGACGAGGTGCGACCGGGGCTGTCATGCACGGGGCTGGATCCGGCCAATCCTCAGAAGTATCTCCTGTGGCAGGATCCTCTTCTGGGCCAGTACGACGCGGATTCAAAGGGCGTTGGCTACCGGGCGTTTTATGGGCGGAAGGCCAGACTGCTTTCCGACATGCCTCAAGGCCTTTCGGATGAGGCGCGGGATGCCGTGAAGCTGGCCGCTGCCCTGGCCGCTTTCCTGGAGGTCAAGGCGGAGGCGGGGATTCAGGCCAGGACGCTGTATGAGCGGCATGATTTGGCGGGCCTGAACGCGCTGGCGGACGAAATGGAGGCGGAGGCGCTGCCGAGGCTGACATCGCTGTATGAGCTGCACAGCGCCCTGTGGGCGAAGTACTACAAGCCCTTTGGCTGGGAGGTTCAGGATATCCGCTATGGCGGCCTGGAAAAGCGTCTGCGCACGGCGATTGCTGCCATCAGAGCGTACACGAGCGGTCAAGCTGCGGCGATCCCGGAGCTGGCTGAACCATGGCTGTCCGCCAGCGGCGACCTGCCTGACGGCGAACCTCATTTTTCCACCTGCTATGCCTACCAGACCATCGCCACCGTCTGCGGCCTTTAAGCGGGATAACAGCATAACAAACAAGGCAAGGCTTCACGCGAGCCTTGCCTTGTTGATAGAACGGATATTAATCCGAGACGCGCACCTTCACCACGACCTTGCGGATATTCGGCGCGCCGTCCTCCGGCTGAATGCAGGGGCGGTGGGCGTCCTGGGGGAAGAAAACCGTGAATTCGCCCGCCCGCACCAGCACCTGCTGGCCCTCATTTTCGCGGAAGAATACCAGGTCGGCCTGAGGGTCGTAGGCGGCGTCTTCTGTCAAAGCGTCGACGTCGCCAAAGCCCATGACCTCCGCGCCGGACAGCACCAGCTGAATATCGGCATAGCGGCGGTGTCCCTCCCAGCGTCCCTCGCTCCAGGGCTTAAGGTCGATTTCCTGAACAATGGCATAGACCTCGTCGCCGCGCACATCGTGGCGTCCGGCGGGCAGCGCGGCCAGGTCGGTGGCGGCGAGGTAATCAAAGGCCGCGCGGAAGGCGGGACTCAGGCTGCGGTAAACCGAGGCGTTTATCAGCTGATCGTAAATCATTTTCGTACTCCTTTGTTCGTATCGAGGCGCCAGGAGGGTCTGCGCGGGTCGGCGCCGGGGATAAAGGGGGGGCGGGCGCGGGGTGACGGATCGCTTCCGTGAGGGCCGCACAAGCTGATGCTATTGTCGCCGTTCACGCGACATTTCATTTTTGCGTATCTCAGCTCGGAACCGCGCCGAGATACAGGGGCATGCGGGAACAGGCCATGGTCATCCTTAACGAAAGAAAGGCCCGCCAGGACGTTTACATCTCATCTTTTCGGTGAGCGGGTCGGGTTCTCCTGCTGAAACGGCAGATTCATTTCCTGCCGACTGCCGCGTGGATCGCCTTGCCGGCCGCTGCGTCGCCAAGGGACTTATCAACAGGGACTGAGTAAGGCTGAACGCTCCTGCTCCGATAAGCGTTATAAAAAGGCGGATCAGACTGTCCGCTGCATGCCGCGCCCGTGTGGAGCGGCTGATCTCGATGATGACGCCGCTTCGCCGTCTCAAAGAGGCCGCGGAGACGGCGCGCGTCTGACAAAGGCTGCTGGATGATGGGCGGAAGATGAACCAAGCGGCATGATGTGTTACGCCTGAGCCGAACCTGAACGCGTCTCCGAAGTCCCGCCGGCTGTCCCTCGCTTCAGGCGGCTGTATATGCCGGGAGGCCGCAGCCCGCGGACGGCAAAGAAGATCATATGGTACCGGTCAAAATTCGCTTTCAGGGAGGCTGCTGACGACCATCGCTATACGGCGCGAAAGGCTACTGTCTGAATGGCCTGTTCCATGAGCCTCACCGGGTCTGCCGCGGCGGATACCCACGGGCTCCATAGCGCTTCGGGCAGAATCACCGGCATACGGTCGTGAATATGCGCGATGCCTGCCCCTGCCTCCCGGGTAAGAATAACGAACACGGGCAGCTCTTCACCCTGCTCCTGCCGCCAAAGCCCAGCCATGCAGATGGACTTGTCCGGCCGGTACAGGGCGTATTTTTGTTTGGTTTTGCCGCCGGACGGGGTGCGCTGCCACTCAAAATAACCGCTTGCCGGGATCAGGCACCGCCGTTCCAGCAAGGATTTGCGGAACATCGGCTTCTCGATGGCCGTTTCGCTGCGCGCGTTGATGACCCGGTTTTTGTAGCCTGAGTAGCCCCATTTCATCAGTGCCGCGCCATGGGCCCCCAGCACAGGCACGATATTCGTGGGGAAGATTTCGCCTACCTTCATGGTTGCCTGGGCCATGGAGCTGCCCGGCCCCTGCTCAGCCTCCCGCAGGATTCGGCCCAGTTCCCGGGCTTCCGCGTCGATGTAATACCTTCCGCACATCGTTCATTCCTCCACAAACCAGCGATTCCTATCATGAAAAAGATAAACCTCCCGCTGAACGGCCCCGCCGTCAGCCTGCCCCATGGATATGAGACAGGTGTAGCGCGTTCCCTGGCCGCCCAGCTTCAGCGAGGGCGCTTCCCGCACGTCGGTGATCCGGTCGATGCGCACCGCCTCGCCATCCTCCGCACGGAACATCAGCGGCAGAATCCGACCGTCCGGCAGATGGTCGGCCCTCACCTTGACATACACCTTGTCGGGGTTCCTGCGATCATGGGCTGTCATACTTGACGCTTCCTTCCTTCAAAAACGCCACCGGATGGATGACCTGGCCTGCCGGGTTCACCCGGGCGAAGTCGGCATCCTCCAGCACAATGCCGCGGCGGACGACCGTATGCCCGAAGCGGTAGCGAAGGCTGTCCAGGGCCTGGTCAAGCTGCTCCTGCCGCCGCTGACGCTCGGCGTCGCCCAGCAGATCAAGCTGGACGGGGGTGTGCCAAGGGACAAGCCGGCCGCAGCTTACGCCCATGCTCCGGTAGGGGAGGCCGAAGCGAAGGCGCTCGCTGAAAAGCACGTTCGCCTCCTGGGCAAGGCGCGCGGTGCTGTCCGTTGCCGCGGAAAGCCTGCGCTGGCAGGAGCGGGAAAGCAGGTCGGTTCCCCGGGCCGAGACAGCGACCTGCTTCGCTTTCAACCCCAGGGCCCGCAGCCGCTGGCCCACGCTTTCCATCAGCAGGTACAGGACGGCCCTGGCTTCCTCGGGCGTGCGGATGTCGTGAGGCGGCGTGGTGCTGTTGCCCACGGACTTGATCATTTCATCATCGTCCGCATGCCTGACGGGGGATTGATCCAGCCCCAGGGCAAAGGCCTTGAGCATCAGTCCGTTCTTGCCCAGCTTGTATTCCAGCAGCTTGGTATCCGCCATGGCGAGGTCGCCGATGGTTGCAATGCCATACCTGCCCAGCTTGGCGGCTGTTCGGGGCCCTACATAGAGCAAATCTCTCGTCGGCAGCGGCCATACGATCCTTTCAAAGCCATCCTCAGGGATGACGGTCACGGCGTCCGGCTTCCGGTAGTCGCTGCCCAGCTTGGCAAAGACTTTGTTGAAGGAAACGCCCACGGACACCGTGATGCCCATTTCCGTCTTGACGCTTTCCCGGATTTCATTGGCGATTTGCTCACCCGCAGCCATATCATTTCCCGGAGCGCTTATGTCCAGCCAGCATTCGTCCAGGCCAAATGCTTCCACCTGATCGGTGTAGCGTCCATACACTGTCCGAAGCTTCTGGCTGAAGGCCATGTATAAATCATAATCAGGCGGAACACATAGAAGCCCGGGACAAGCCTGACGGGCCTGCCAGATGGCCATCCCTGTCTGTACGCCTGCCCGTTTGGCCGCTTCGCTTTTCGCCAGCACAATGCCATGCCGGTCATCCACGCTGCCGCAGACGGCCATGGGCTTCCCTCGCAGAGACGGTGTGTACAGACACTCTACCGAGGCGTAATAGCTGTTGGCGTCCACATGCAGGATAACCCGTGTCAAGCCGCTCACCACCTTGCAATAGAAACAATTGTTCCCCTTATATTGTACGGCGATTCCCTGCGGAAGTCACTGGAAATCCATGGTAGAAACGGCGCCGTCTGGGCGGCTTCAATCAGGATGGCGCGCGGGCCGGGAAGCTATTTTTCTTGACAAAATTCCCCTTTTCGACTATGATCGTTTTATCTGAAACGCTGCGTTCGCGCCATCCGGCTGACGCACGGCGTACAGACACACAAGATAGGGAGGGCTTCGACATGAGCAAATATGCGGGAACGCAGACGGAAAAGAATCTGGAGGCGGCTTTTGCCGGTGAATCCCAAGCGCGCAACAAATACACTTACTTTGCTTCCAAGGCAAAGAAGGACGGCTATGAGCAGATCGCGGCGCTGTTCCTGAAGACGGCTGACAACGAGAAGGAACATGCCAAGATGTGGTTCAAGGAATTGGCGGGCATTGGCACCACAGCCGAAAACCTGGGCGCCGCGGCTGACGGCGAGAACTATGAGTGGACGGACATGTACGCGGGTTTCGCTGAGACTGCGGAGAAGGAGGGCTTCCCGGAGCTGGCGGCCAAGTTCCGCATGGTGGGCGCCATCGAGAAGCAGCATGAGGAGCGCTACCGTGCCCTGCTGCGCAGCGTGGAGGCCCAGGAGGTTTTCAAGAAGAGCGAGGTCAAGGTTTGGGAGTGCCGGAACTGCGGTCATATCGTTGTGGGCGAGAATGCGCCTGAAATCTGCCCCGTCTGCGCTCATCCCCAGGCATACTTTGAGATTCGCGCGGAGAACTACTGATACCGCGCAGAGCTGAAGAATGCAGCCTGCCATAGAGGCGGCTGAGAGGAATCAAATATGCCGCCGCTGGCTTTCAAGCCTGCGGCGGCATTGTATGTTGGCGCTGTTTATCCGCGGGCTGCTGTGCCCATCGGGTCTGGGCCCTCCTATGATGGCCGACAAGCGCTGTATGCTGAACCCCGCTTGGGGTGAAATGCAGCGGGGAGCAGGCGCGTGGGCCGTTGCTTCGCGGGCCGAAAAGGGATAAAGTCATGCTGTTAATGTCTTCAGCATGGCTTCTTTTTGACTGCGAAAGCAGGGCTGGCAAGGGCCGCAGCAGCGTCAGGCGGAGGTCGGGCCCTGCTCGCGCAGGCAGGCTGTAACCAGGATGTCCAGAAAACGTGTGACGGTAGGCGGCCGGGAGAGCGTGAACCCGGCCAGACGGGAAAGATAATCGGGGTTGTTATGCCAGGCGCTGTCGATGACCGTGCGGATATTGCGTTCAACACAGTGAACGTCACAGCCTGTTTGCTGGGCGATGGGCTTGTAAAGGTGCTCTTGGGCGCATTGAAGACGATCCTCGTTTTCAACCCCAAGCTGAACCGCGAGGATAATCATTTTGTACCCTTTCAGGCGGTTTCCGATGCCCATATGCCATAGATGCTTCTGAATACTGGTCACTTCGCGCCACCTCCGAAAATTGCTTTCAGAGATAGGATACGCGCAAAACAACCGATTCGATTGAAAATCACTTAATTTCCTATTATGCGACCGTTTTCGACACGCTGAACCTGGCGCATGCGAGATGGGGGCTAAGGCTTTGCCTCGGACTTTCCCTATGACTGCCTTTGATGCCTGTCATCACTTGCTGAAACGGCGGCTTGCTCACGGAAAACAGCCCGGCTCTTTTTTTAATGCGGAAAACGGCATACAGCCCTGACGCCGCTTTGCATCAAGGTTTTTGCGAAGCCGGCCTGCGCCAGGTTCGGATGCTTATCGGAAGAGCGTCGCCTCGGCGGTGCGGCGTGATTCGGCGCGGACCGGAGCGGATGCATTCGCGTTTGGTCGCGCGCCGCGATCGTTATCCGCCCGCTTCGTCGTGGACAGCTGACGATCCGGCCTTCCGTCTTGCTTCGGAATGTCGTGGCGTATAGCGGACAAATTGCCCGGAAGGGGGCGCGCTGGAAGCAAAAATGGAGGGGGTCAGCTGCCATCATGGCTTAAAATGCAGGATGCTTAAGATAAAATTGCACTTTGTGCGTTTTTTGCTTGATTTCCTGTGAAGAGGACGCTATAATAGAAAGCGTTACGGTCGCGACGGGCTGACGAAGATTCTTTGCCGCGCGGACGTGTATCCGGCCTGGCTGCAAGGGTGCGTTCGGGTCGGCATGATTGATAATGCAGGAGGCTGAAGCGCATGGCACTGACCATTTCCCACCGCGTACAGAATATTTCCCCCTCTCCGACCCTGGCGATTGACGCTCGGGCCAAGGAAATGAAAGCCGCCGGCCTGGATGTGGTCGGCTTCGGCGCGGGCGAGCCGGATTTTCCCACCCCCGATTATATCTGCGACGCGGCCAAGGAGGCCCTTGACAAAGGCCTGACCCGCTACACGCCGGCGGCGGGCACCAAGGAGCTGCGCAAGGCCATCTGCGAAAAGCTGCGCAAAGAAAACGATATGACCTATACCTATGGCGATATCCTGGTGTCCAATGGCGCCAAGCACAGCCTGTTCACCATCTTCCAGGCGATCCTCGATCCCGGCGACGAGGTGCTGATTCCCACGCCCTGCTGGGTTAGCTATCCCGAAATGGTGCGGATGGCCGGGGGTGTGCCGGTGTTCGTGCCCTCCGATGAAAGCACGAACTTCATCCCCACCAGCGCGGATATTGCCAGCCGCGTCACCCGCCGCACCAAGGCCATTATTATCACCAGTCCCTCCAACCCCAACGGCAGCGTGTGGGATCAGGAGCAGCTGCAGTTCGTGGCGGATCTGGCGGTAAGCCATCCCTTCTATGTGGTCAGCGACGAAATCTATGAAAAGCTGGTGTATGACGGCCGCAAGCATCTGTCCATCGCCAACCTGGGCGAGCAGATCAAGAGCCAGACCTTCCTGGTTAACGGCATGTCCAAGGCTTATGCCATGACAGGCTGGCGCATCGGCTATGTGGCGGGCCCCCGTCACGAGATCGCCGCGATGGCGAACTTCCAGTCCCAGGCCACCAGCAACCCCAACTCCATTGCTCAGTACGCCTCCATGAAGGCGCTCCAGGGCGATCAGGGCTGCCTGGAAGCCATGGTGGCGGAATTCCAGAAGCGCCGGGATGTGATGGTGGAGCGGATCAACAAGGTCGACGGCCTTTCCTGTCTGAAGCCCCAGGGCGCGTTCTACATTATGATGAATGTGAAGAAGCTCCTGGGCCGCAGCTATTATGGCCGCAAGCTGGAATCCTCCCTGGATTTCGCTGAACTGCTGCTGGCCGAGAAGCAGGTGGCTGTGGTGCCCGGCGCGGCCTTTGAGGCTGAGGGCTATTGCCGACTGAGTTACGCCGTCAGCCTGGAGCAGATCAACAAGGGCCTGGATCGCATTGAGGAATTTGTCCGCACGCTGGACTGAAGCCCGCGGGGCGCCGGAAGGAGAAGACGCCGCTTATGCTGAATTTTGACCAGACGAAGAATCTGCTGATGCAGAGCAAGTACCGCTATGAATTGCAGGACGTGGAGCGTCCCAATTTGTACCGGGAAATTTTCGATTATGAATCCATTCCGAAGGTGCCCTTCAACATGCGCCATGTGCCGGAGGAGATGCCGGCCGAGATTTGGATGACGGACACCACCTTCCGGGATGGTCAGCAGTCTGTCAGTCCCTTCACCGTGGAGCAGATCGTCCATCTGTTTAAGCTGATGAACCGCCTGGGCGGCCCCAAGGGGCTGGTGCGGCAGAGTGAGTTTTTTGTCTATACCGACAAGGACAAGGCAGCGCTGCGCGCCTGCCAGGAGCTGGGCTTTGAATTCCCGGAAATCACCACATGGATTCGTGCCAACGAGAAGGACTTTGAGCTGGTGAAGCAGGCCGGCGTGAAGGAAACGGGCGTACTGGTATCCTGCTCGGATTATCACATTTTCAACAAGATGCACCTGACCCGTGCCCAGGCGATGGACAAATACCTGGGCATCGTGAAGGCGGCGTTGGCGCGGGGCATCAAGCCTCGGTGTCACTTTGAGGACATCACCCGGGCGGACTTCTACGGCTTCGTCCTGCCCTTCGCGGAGAAGCTGATGGATCTGTCCAGGGAATCCGGCATTCCCATCAAAATTCGGGCCTGCGATACCATGGGCTACGGCGTCCATTATTACGGCGCCGCGCTGCCCCGTTCGGTGCCGGGCATCATCTACGGCCTGCATCACTATGCCCAGGTGCCCTCGGAGCAGCTGGAATGGCACGGTCACAACGATTTCTACAAGGTGGTGTCCAACGCGGGCACGGCCTGGATGTACGGCTGCTCCTCCATCAACTGCTCGCTGCTGGGCCTGGGCGAACGCACGGGCAACTGTCCCCTGGAGGCTATGGCCATTGAGTACGCCTCCCTGCGGGGTACGCTGGATGGTATGGATCTGACGGCGGTGACGGAAATTGCTGATTACATGGAGCGGGAGATCGGCCTGGAAATCAGTCCGCGCCAACCCTTTGTGGGCAGGAACTTTAACGTGACCCGCGCTGGCATCCATGCCGACGGCCTGCTGAAGGACGAGGAAATCTACAATATTTTCGACACCGCCACGCTGCTGAACCGCCCCGCGCTGGTGGCGGTGGACGCGACCTCCGGCCTGGCAGGGGTGGCCCACTGGCTGAACGGCTACTTCCGCCTGCGCGGCGACCAGGTGGTGCTCAAAACCGACCCTGTCGTGGCCTATGTACGCGAGAAGGTGGACGAACTGTACGCCCAGGGCCGCAACACCGTGATGGGCGACCAGGAGCTGGAAATTCTTGTGCGCGACGCGGACAAAGAGCGGTATACGCAACTGCTGACGCACAGAAGCCGGTAAGGGAATGGAAGAAAAAAGGAGCCTCTGAGGGAGGTTCCTTTTTTGTGTGTGGTCGCTTCGGTGAGCCCTCGGCCCATGCGGCTTGCTCTGCGGCAGCAGCAGGGTCAAGCAGGCTGCGCAGTCCCGCAGGGAGAGCGGAAAAAGCAAACGCCGTGAACACCCGAGGAATACACAGAGGAAAGAAAAAAGCCCCTGAGCAGGATAACGAGGTTAGCTGGGCGACTGAAGCGAAAGCGGGCCGGCTTCTTGTTGGATACGCTCTTCGCCGCAGAAAAGGATGAAGCGGCCGATCAGCTCGTTCGCTTCATGAAACGAAGCTGATTTGTGTTGGTCATGGCACTCGGTTATGAGCAGGGAGAAAGCGTTTTCGGCCATGGTATCGCCAGCGGGGTTTCCTCTATTTGACATGGAGGGCGTTATCCCGTATGGTTGCGTCAGGTGGAAATACGCCAGAGAGGTGTATTGCGGCCTTGGCCGCTGTGGCACTCTTATTCTCCTTTTTCATTGCCGGGAGAATGGTGTCCAGCACAAGATTCACCCTTTGACGCGCTGCCGTCTTGTAAGCACGGCTGCTGCTTTCATTCAGTTCACGGATCATGGACAGATAAAGGGCGCCTTCAGCTGCTTTTTAGGCGGCAGCGCTCGTTGCCGCTGAGTTTTCCGGGCCTCAGACCTCGCCTGCTTTGTACCGAGCACTTGCTGCCGCTCATTTCCCGGCCTGTCGTTTGCCGACGTTCTCCTGCCGCCCTTCAGCGTCTTGACCCTGTCTTTGCGGCTTTACTGAAGCGCTTTTTTCCTGCCATACAAAGGCCCCCTGACGCAGTGCTGTTTTCCTGCGTCAGGGGGCCTGTTATATTGCCCGCTTTTCCGGTTTGGTTCATCCGCGGGGGAGGCCTGATTATTTCAGCATGCTTTCTTCCCAGCAGTCATAGGGCTTGAGACCCAGCAGCTCGGCGACGGTGGGGGCGACGTTGGCCAGGCCGAAGGTATCGCCCTCCTTCAGTTCGTGGCGCTCGTCCTTGTCATAGACGATGAAGGGCACAGGATTCAGGCTGTGAGCGGTGCGGGGCGCGATGCCGCCCTTCTTGTTTTTTTCCAGCATCTGGTCGGCATTGCCGTGATCCGCCGTCACCAGCAGGATGGCGCCAGCCTCGTCCACAGCTTTCTTGATGCGGGCCAGGCAGAGATCCACGGTTTCCACGGCGATCTCCGTAGCCAGGCAGTTGCCGGTATGGCCTACCATGTCGCCGTTGGGGAAGTTGCAGCGGATGAAGCCATACTTGCCGTTCTCCAGAGCCTGGATTACCAGATCGGTGACCTCGGTGGCCTTCATCCAGGGGCACTCGTCGAAGGAGCGGACATCGGAGGGCACCTCCGCGTAGTCCTCCAGGGCCTCGCTGACCTTGCCGGAGCGGTTGCCGTTCCAGAAATAGGTGACGTGGCCGTACTTCTGCGTCTCGGAGCAGGCGTATTCCTTGATGCCGGCTTCTACCAGCAGCTCGGTGAGGGTGTTGGTGATTTTCGGCGGATTCACCAGGAAGCTGCGGGGGATGTTCAGGTCGCCGTCGTACTGAAGCATACCGGCGTACTTCACCTGAGGCACCGCGCCCCGGTCGAAGGCGCTGAAGGAGGCGTCGCCGTCAAAGGCCATCGAAATCTCCTGGGCACGGTCGCCGCGGAAGTTGAACAGTATCACGCTGTCGCCGTCTTCCATTTTGCCCACGGGCTGACCGTTTTCGGCGATGACGAAGGCGGGCAGATCCTGGTCGATGACGTTCAGCTCGGCGCGGTAGGTCTCGATGGCCTCCCTGGCGGAAGCGAACTGCCGGCCTTCGCCGTGAACGTGCACATCCCAGCCCGCCTTGACCATGGCCCAGTTAGCCTGATAGCGATCCATGGTGATGGTCATGCGGCCGCCGCCGGAAGCGATGCGGCCGTCGAAGGCGGCGTCGTTGAGGGAAGCGAGGACATCCTCCAGCTGCTGCACATAGTCCAGAGCGGAGGTGGCGGGCACGTCGCGGCCATCCAGAAGAATGTGGCAGCGCACCCGATGGACGCCCTCCGCCTTGGCCTGACGGAGCATGGCGATGAGGTGGCTGATGTTGGAGTGAACGTTGCCGTCGGACAGCAGGCCGATGAAGTGCAGGGTGCCGTTCGCCGCCTTGACGCCGCTGACCAGAGACTGCCAGGCTTCGGACTGATAAACGCTGCCGGACTCGATGGATTCATTCACCAGCTTGGCGCCCTGGGAATAGATCTGACCGCAGCCCAAGGCGTTGTGACCAACCTCGCTGTTGCCCATATCGTCATCGGAGGGCAGGCCGACGGCAGCGCCATGGGCCTTGATGACCTGGAAGGGGCAGGTGGCCTTCAACTCGTCCAGGGTGGGGGTGGTGGCTTGCATGACCATGTTGCCAAGTTCAGCGGGCGTTTCCCCCACGCCGTCCATGACAACCAATACGACAGGTTTTTTATTCATCGAAAGAGCTACCTCCTGTTCATGTTGTTCCCTGCGGCATCGCAAAAACCGCATACCCAATAAGCATAGAACAAATATGGGCAATTGTCAATTGTTCCCGGGCTGACTCGGGAAATTTCCCGCTTCATTGCCGGTTGCTTCCCCGGCCTTCAGCTCCGCCAGCACGTCGGCCAGGGGCATAAAGTCCTCCGCCTGCTCGGACAGGGACGAATCCAGCTCGGTGGGCGGCAGATCCGCAAGCTCCATGGCGGTTTGCTGGGCCTTCACCGAACTGGCCTTGGGGGCCTTGGGCTTGGGCGGCGCCACCAGCTCGCCGGGGAGCAGCACCGTCTTCTTCCGGCCCAGCTTATCCCGCATGAAGGACAGGCTGTCCTCATAGGTGAAGGGGGTGCAGGGCAGCGCCAGACGCATCCACCAGGTTGGGGCGTAGAGGAGGATCAGCGTTTTGTCAGGCCACAGCTGAACCCGGGCGACATCCTTCCAGGCCAGCTCCTGCTGACGGACGCAGACCATGGGGGCGGGATCATCGGGGTCAAGCTGGGCCATCAGCGCGGGCGACTTCAGGCGCAGCAGCAGCTTCAGGGGCGTGGGGTTGGGGAGATATTGGGTGACGTGGACGCCCCGGCTGTCCACCGCGCAGTCCAGCAAATCATCTCCCTGGAACACCAGGGCCAGCAGCAGCAGCGCGCTGACCAGGCACAAAAGCCCCAGCAGGCTCAGCAGCAGTCCCCGGCGCAGGAGGGTTTCCACCGCGGGCGCGCCCCCCGCCAGGCCCTCCAGCAGAAGGATGAGGACAAGCAGTACCGCGGACAGCGGAAGAATAATGCGCATGGCGGCGTTCCAACACATCCAGTCGCATACGGGGGTGTGCTCCACACACCAGGCCACCCGCTGGGCGGATTTGGGCAGCTTGCCGCCGCAGTGTGGGCAGCGCTCCGCCACGGGAACGTCCCGGGCGCACTTTTTACAATAGGAAGTGATGGGCATACGTTCATCTCCTTGCGGCAATTATTGTAGCATGTTTTCCGAGCGGGCGCAATGGGGCGCGGAGGCGCTGGGTTCCTGTTCTGTCGGAGGGGACGCCGACATTGTTTTGTTCGGGGACGGCCATGCGCAAAAAATATCGCTCCTGATACGCGGAAAGGTATTGACAATGATTTAACAATCTGATACACTGTTGTCGGATGGAGGGAAAGATTCCCGGACATCCTGATGTTTCCAAGAAAAAAACGACTGCCGCGACGAACAGCATGAAGGAGAGAGCGACATGGCGAAGGAATACCCCATTGTGGATAATGTGCAAAGCTTTGAGGAGGCGCTGAAGCGGGTGCGCGAGGCGCAAAAGCTGTACGCGACCTACACCCAGGAGCAGGTGGACAAAATTTTCCAGGCAGCGGCCCTGGCAGCCAATCGGATGCGGATTCCGCTGGCCAAGATGGCGGTGGAAGAAACCGGCATGGGCGTGGTGGAGGACAAGGTTATCAAGAACCATTACGCCGCCGAATATATCTACAACGCCTACAAGGATGTGAAGACCTGCGGCGTCATCGAACAGGACGACAGCTTCGGCATCCAGCGGGTGGCGGAGCCCATCGGCGTGGTGGCCGCGGTCATTCCCACCACCAATCCCACGTCCACCGCGATCTTCAAGACGCTGATCTGCCTGAAGACCCGCAACGGCATCATCATTTCTCCCCATCCCCGGGCGAAGAAGTCTACCATCGAGGCCGCGAAGGTCGTGCTGGAGGCGGCCGTGGCCGCGGGCGCGCCCGAGGGCATCATTGCCTGGGTGGACGTTCCCAGCCTGGAGCTGACCAACATGGCCATGAAGGAGGCCGACATCATTCTGGCTACCGGTGGCCCCGGCATGGTGAAGGCGGCCTATTCCTCCGGCAAACCCGCTTTGGGCGTGGGCGCGGGCAACACCCCCGCCATCATTGACGAAAGCGCGGACGTGCAGGTGGCTGTGAACTCCATCATTCACTCCAAAACCTTCGATAACGGCATGATCTGCGCCTCCGAGCAGTCCACCATCGTGCTGGACAGCATCTATGACCAGGTGAAGGCCGAGTTCGCTAACCGCGGGTGCTACTTCCTGGAAGGCGAGGAGCTGAACAAGGTTCGCAAGACCATCATCATCAATGGCGCGCTGAACGCCAAGATCGTCGGTCAGAAGGCCCATACCATCGCCAAGATTGCCGGTGTCGAGGTGCCCGAGAGCACCAAGATCCTCATTGGCGAGGTGGAGAGCGTGGATATTGCCGAGGAGTTCGCCCACGAGAAGCTGTCTCCCGTGCTGGCCATGTACCGCGCCGCCACCATTGACGAAGCCTTTGACAAGGCCGAGCAGCTGATTGCTGACGGCGGCTATGGCCACACCTCCTCCATCTACCTCAACGCCACCACCCGGCAGGATCTGGTGGATCGTTTCGCCGCCCGGATGAAGACCTGCCGCATTCTGGTGAACACGCCCTCCTCCCAGGGCGGCATCGGCGATTTGTACAACTTCATGCTCAAGCCCTCCCTGACCCTGGGCTGCGGCTCCTGGGGCGGCAACTCCGTCTCCGAGAACGTGGGCGTAAAGCACCTGCTGAACATCAAAACCGTTGCCCAGAGGAGGGAGAATATGCTCTGGTTCCGCGCACCCCAGAAGGTGTATATGAAGAAGGGCTGCCTGCCCGTGGCGCTGGATGAGCTCAAGACCGTGATGGGCAAGAAGAAGGCCTTCATCGTGACCGACTCCTTCCTGTATAACAACGGCTACACCAAGACCATTACCGACAAGCTGGATCAGATGGGCATCACCCACACCTGCTTCTTCGATGTGGCTCCCGATCCCTCCCTGGCCTGTGCCAAGGAAGGCGCCAAGGCGATGGCCGCCTTCCAGCCGGATGTCATCATTGCCATCGGCGGCGGTTCCGCCATGGACGCTGGCAAGATCATGTGGGTGATGTATGAGCATCCCGACGTGGACTTCCTGGACATGGCTATGCGCTTTATGGACATCCGCAAGCGCGCTTATACCTTCCCCAAGATGGGTGAGAAGGCCTACTTCATCGCCGTGCCCACCTCTGCCGGTACTGGCTCCGAGGTGACGCCCTTCGCCGTCATCACCGATGAGCGCACGGGTGTGAAGTACCCCCTGGCGGACTATGAGCTGATGCCCAATATGGCCATCATCGACGCGGACGTGATGATGAACGCTCCCAAGGGCCTGACCAGCGCCTCGGGCATCGATGCCCTGACCCATGCCCTGGAAGCCTATGCCGCCATGCTCCAGACCGATTTCACCGATGGTCTTGCGCTGCAGGCCTGCAAGCTGATCTTCGAGTACCTGCCCCGCTGCTACGACAATGGCCCCAATGATCCTGTGGCCCGTGAGAAGATGGCCAACGCCGCCACCATGGCCGGCATGGCCTTCGCCAACGCCTTCCTGGGCGTGTGCCACTCCATGGCCCATAAGCTGGGCGCTTTCCACCACCTGCCCCACGGCGTGGCCAACGCGCTGCTGATCGAGGAGGTCATCCGCTTCAACAGCGCCGAGGTTCCCGCGAAGATGGGCACCTTCCCGCAGTATGCTTATCCTCACACCAAGCGCCGCTACGCCGAGGTAGCCGAGAGCCTGAACATCGGCGGCGCCAACGATGACGAGAAGGTGGAAAACCTGATTGCCGCCATCCGCGCGCTCAAGCGCCAGGTGGGTATCAAGGATACCATCCGCGAATACGGCGTGGACGAGGAGAAGTTCCTCAGCACCCTGGATGAAATGGTGGAGCAGGCCTTTGACGACCAGTGCACCGGCGCCAATCCCCGTTATCCGCTGATGAGCGAGCTCAAGGAGATGTACCTGCGCGCCTACTATGGCGAGTAAGCAGGAGAATTTGCCATAGGCGGCGAATTCATACCATCATCGTGCCCCGCGTTTTCAATGCTGATATTGCAAGGAGGGTCATCGCATGAATCTGGATAACGTGATTGCGCAAAGAGAAAACAAGACCATTTATCGCGACGGCGAGTCGGTCGTCAAGCTGTTCAGCGAGGAATTCAACACCGCCGACGTGCTCAACGAGGCGCTGAACACTGCCCGCGTGGAGCAGACCGGGCTGAACATCCCCAAGCTGCAGGGCGTCGCCAAGGTGAACGGCCAGTGGGCCATCGTCACCGAGTATATCGAGGGCAAGCCGCTGAGTCAGCTGATGGCGGAGAATCCTGATAAGGAGGATGAGTATCTGGAGCGGTTTGTGGACATCCAGCTGGAAATTCACAGCCATACCTGCGAAATGCTCAACTCCCTGCGGGACAAGATGCAGCGGGAGATCAGCGCTACCCACGCTTATTTGGACGCCACCACCCGCTATGAGCTGCACACCCGCCTGGCCTCCATGCACGAGCATAAAAAGGTCTGCCATGGCGACTTCAACCCCTCCAACGTGGTCATCAAGCCCGACGGCCAGGCCTTTATCCTGGACTGGGCCCATGCCACCCAGGGCAACGCCTCCGCGGACGCCGCCCGCACCTACCTGCTGCTGGTGCTGGACGGCAAGGAAGCCCTGGCCGAGAAGTATCTGAACCTGTTCTGCGCCAAGAGCGACACGGCCAAGCAGTATGTGCAGAAGTGGATCCCCATCGTGGCCGCCAGCCAGTCCCTGAAGGGCAAGCCCGAGGAAAAGGAACTGCTGCTGAAGTGGGCTGACGTGGTGGAATACCAATAAGGGAGTCAAAGAAGTGGCGCTCCGCGCCACTTCTTTGAGTTTTGCACACCCTCATTGGTCGAGCGGCAAGCCGTTCTCCCGGTCGTGAGGGTGTGTAAGGAAGCGATTTCTACGAAATCGCAGTCCCGTCCAACCGGCAGAGCCGGTTGATACGAATATAGTCGAAGGGCCTGCGGGCCCTCCGACGCCACCCGGAAATTTGCCGAGGGCATGCGGGCTCTCCGACACCTCCCGGGCGTTGCCGATAATATGAACGGAGAAGCTGACCGCTTCTCCGTTTTTGCGTGGGGTTTAGGCGTGGGTGTCGACCGCTGCTCGGAGGGCTGCGGCCCTCCGGATCTCCCGGAGCGGGCGGGAAAGGCAAAGCGCTTTTCTGTGGAGGGAAACATCGGAAATACTTGCATTCTGCCGGATTGTATACTACAATGGGGGCGCTGGTTTTTTTCAGCGAATATCTGTACGGAGTGACGAACCATGCCCAACTTTTCGCTGTCGGACGCTGTTTTTGAAGGGGCTTGCGCACATTTTGCCACCCCTTTTCACCTTTACGATGAGGCGGGCCTTCGCCGCAACGCCCGGGCGCTGAACGCTGCCTTTGCCTGGTGCGAGGACTTCCAGGAGTATTTCGCCGTGAAGGCGCTGCCCAACCCCGCCATTCTGCGCATTCTCAAAGAGGAGGGCTGCGGGGTGGACTGCTCCTCGGAGACAGAGTTGATGCTGGCGGAGGCCTGTGGCTTCAGGGGGCGGGACATCATGTTTTCCGCCAACGCCATGCCGCCCCAGGAGTTTGACTACGCCCGGAGGCTGAGCGCCTACGTCAATCTGGACGACATCAGCCACATTGACCTGCTGGAAAAGCATGGCGGCATTCCTGAGACTGTTTGCTGCCGCTACAACCCCGGCGGGGATTTCATGATCGGCAATACCATCATGGGCAATCCCAGCGAATCCAAGTACGGCTTCACCTATGACCAGCTGCGGGAGGGACTGAGCCGACTGAAAGCCATGGGCGCCCGGCGCTTCGGCATCCATGCTTTCCTGTCCTCCAACACGGTGGACAACGGCTACTATCCCGCGCTGGCGAAGATTCTTTTCACCTGCGGCCGTGATCTGGCAGCGGAGACCGGGCTGGAGCTGGCCTTCATCAACCTGTCCGGCGGCGTGGGCATTCCCTATCGCCCGGATCAGGAGACCACGGACATCATGGCGGTGGGCGAGGGAGTGCGCCGGGTTTATGAGGAAATCTTCCCCCAGGGCGGCGTGGCCATCAAGACCGAGCTGGGCCGCTGGATGACCGGCCCCATTGGCTGGCTGGTGACCCATGCCACCCATCACAAGGATATTTACCGTCATTACATCGGCCTGGACGCCTGCGCCGCCAACCTGATGCGTCCCGCTATGTACGGCGCGTACCACCACATCACGGTGTGCGGCAAGCGGGACTGGCCCTGCGACCATGTCTATGATATTACCGGCTCACTGTGCGAGAACAACGACAAATTCGCCGTGGAGCGGGCACTGCCCCGCATTGACGAAGGAGACATCGTGGTCATTCACGATACCGGCGCTCACGGCCATTCCATGGGCTACAATTACAACGGCCGCCTGCGCTCCGCCGAGGTGCTGTACCGGGAGGACGGCGCCTATCAGCTGATCCGCCGGGCGGAAACCAACCAGGACTACTTCGCCACCCTGGACATCGATCCCGCCGCGGCTGAGCTGGGCTTGAAGGAGTAACGGTATGAAATGGCTGATCGCGTCGGACATCCACGGCTCCGCCTTCTGGTGCGAGCGGCTGCTGACGGCGTACCGGGCGGAGGGCGCGGACAGGCTGATCCTCCTGGGGGACATCCTTTACCATGGTCCCCGCAACGACCTGCCTGAGGGCTATGACCCCAAGCAAGTGATCGGGCTGCTGAACCCATTGGCGGGTGAGGTGCTCTGCGTCCGGGGCAACTGCGAGGCGGAGGTGGATCAGATGGTGCTGGACTTCCCCGTGCTGGCGGACTACGCGCTGCTGCCCCTGGGGCAAAGGCTGATCTACATTACCCACGGCCATCGCTGGAACATCGATCATCTGCCGCCGCTGAAGCCGGGCGACGTGCTGCTCCACGGTCATACGCACATCCCTTGCCGGGAGGAGCGCGGCGGCGTCATGGTGCTGAACCCGGGCAGCGCAGCCATCCCGAAGGCGGACAGCTGGCATGGCTATATGACGCTGGAGGGCGGAAGTTTCGCCTGGAAGGATATGGACGGGGAGACTCGGATGTCCTGGCAAATGGCATAATCAAGAGCCTCGCAAGGGTACGATTCCTTGCGAGGTTCTTTTTCGTTAAGGCAGGTTCGTCTGCGGCGCAACCAAAGGAATATCCGGCCGCCCTTTGGAAACCTTTGGGGCCCGTGGCTTTGGGTTATCCACGGGTACCAGTCCCATGGGCGGCCACGCCGTGAAGCCGTGCAAACGATAACTTTGTTGCTGGTTGGACACTCACCTGCTCCAATGGAGGCGGACGACCGCCCCTGCGAGGCGGTATGAGCTGGCAACCGATCATGGCTGCGCGCAATATGCTATGCCACGGGGGCCTGGGGGGCGGAGACTGCGCCGACAGTGGCGGATGAAGCGGTACGCAGTTCCAATGAGGCACAGAGCGGGGACAGTGCCAGCGTCCGCCCGCCAACGCCGAATTATTGATAGCAACGGTGCATTTTGAATTTTGTCACCCCCGGACCTCGCTGCTACTTTCTCCGTGGAGCAAGGAGAGCCTTTATCAAGAAAAGCCTTGCAAGGAAAAAATCCTTGCAAGGCTTCTTGCATTCAGGCAGGGGCTTCGCACTGCGGCACGACCGTAGGGCTTTCCGGTCACCCTTTGAAAACTTCGGGCGCCATGGCTTTGGGGTGACCCATGGGCTCCAGCCCCATGTGCAACCTGTATCAACTACTCATTTGGTTTCAGCTTTGATGCGTAGCTGCACATGGGACTGGTACCAATGGAGGTGAAAGGAAGTTTTCTCTTATGCAGGCAAGTATGAATCAGAAAGAAAGGTTTCTTCAGCAGTTCAGGGATCCCGGCACCAGCCGGATCACATTCCAGCTCTTGCTGGGCACCTTGATGGACAGCTGGCCGCCGTCCACCGTGCCGTCGTGCAGGGTCACGGGCGCAACGGTATTCGGCTGCTCCTCGGTGTTGATGGCCTTGACGTCGTCATGGTGAAGCAGAATGTGCTCCGACACCCGCAGCGGGCCAAAGGCGCGCAGATCGGCGGTGAGGTGGATGTCCTCCTCCAGGTCGCGGTTGACGGCAAAGATGGTTACGCTGCCGTCGTCGCCCAGGGTGGCTGTGGCGTCCAGCAGCGGCACCTTCTCATAGTCGGTGCAGTCGTACACGGGGCTGCTGACGATGGGACGCAGGGCCTCGCCCCGGCCAAAGGTGGAAGCGTGCATCAGAGGCCAGTAGATGGTCTGGGCCCACACACCGCCGCCGTTGCGGGTCATGATGGGGGCGATAACGTTGACCAGCTGGGCCAGGCAGGCCACCTTGACGCGGTCGGCGTTGCGCAGGAAGGTGATGAGCATCGCGCCCACCAGCAGTGCGTCCTCAAAGTTGTAGATATCCTCCAGCAGCGGCAGGGCGCGGTTCCACTTGCCGCGTTTCCAGATCTCGTTGTCCTGCTCTTTGGAGTGATACCAGACGTTCCACTCGTCAAAGGACAGGTTTACCTTCTTTTTGCTGTGCTTGGCCCCTCCTACCGCGTCGCAGATGGAAACGACGGTCTTGATGAAGCCGTCCAGATCCATGGTGCGGGCAAGGAAATCGGGCGTGTTGTCAGAGGCGTTGTCATAATAGCGGTGGAGGCTGACATAATCAATGTTTTCATAGCACTGGGAGAGCATCTCATATTCCCAGGAGCCGAAGGTGGGCATGGTGTGGGAAGAGGAGCCGCAGGCCACCAGCTCGATGGTAGGATCGACCCACTTCATCATTTTAGCGGCTTCATTGGCGGTGCGGCCATACTCATAGGCGGTCTTCTGCCCCATTTGCCAGCGGCCGTCCATTTCATTGCCCAGGCACCACAGCTTGACGCCAAAGGGCTCCTTCTGGCCGTTGCGGATGCGCAGATCGCTCCAGTAGCTGCCGGAGGGATGGTTGCAGTATTCCACCACGTTGCGGGCGGCGTCCGGGCCGCGGGTGCCCAGGTTGACGGCATACATCATCTCGGTATTGGCTTCCTTGCACCAGGCGGCGAACTCATGCAGGCCGACCTCGTTGGTTTCCGTGGTGAGCCAGGCCAGATCCAGCCGGTGGGGCCGCTGGTCGCGGGGGCCGACGGAATCCTCCCAGTTGAAGCCGGAAACAAAGTTGCCGCCGGGGTAGCGCACCACCGGTACCTGCAGACGGCGCACCATATCCATCACATCCCGGCGGAAGCCGTACTTGTCCGCCGTGGGATGATCGGGCTCGTAAATGCCGCCGTATACCGCCCGGCCCAGATGTTCAATAAAGGAGCCGTACAGCCGGGGATCGATCCGGCCGATACGGAAGTCCCGATCCAGGATCATGGAAGCCTGCTTCATGGGCAAACAACCTCCTCAAAAGGATGAAAATGGGGTCTGTCTGCGGCTATTGTACGATGGGGCAGGATGGATGTCAACAGAAGATTGGGGAACAAATTCGTCTTCAGGTGGACAGGAAACGCCGCCTTTTTCATTTGGCAGGCAGGAAATTCGACGGCAATCACCAATTAAAGTATAGGTATCATTTTTATTCGGAAAGAGGGATGCTTTTGTGGCTGCCACCAACATGACCCGCGGCCCGATTTTTCGTCAGTTGGCGGGCTATGCCCTGCCGCTGATCGTGGGCAACTGCTTCCAGCTGGGCTATAATGCCGTGGACGCTATCATCGCGGGCCGCTTCATTGGCCGTGACGCTCTGGCTGCCACCGGCACCGCCAGCCCGGTGATGAACCTGATGATCCTGGGCATCAGCGGCATCTGTATGGGCGCCGGGGTGCTGATGAGTGAGTTTTTCGGCGCCGGCAAGCAGGAGGATTTGCGGAAGGAGCTTTCCACCTCTGTGCTGTTCGGCCTGTTCTTCTCCCTGACGGTGGCGGCGCTGGGCGTGGCGCTCACCGATCCGCTGATGGCGCTGCTCCATGTGCCCGAGGGTATTCGGGACATCACCGGGATTTATCTGCGCATCACCTTCCTGGGCGCTCCCTTTACTTATTTTTATAACGCCCTGGCCCAGGCCCTCAAGGCGGTGGGAGACAGCAAAACCCCGCTGAAGTTCCTGATGTTCTCATCCTGCCTCAATGCCGTGCTGGATCTGATCTTCATCGGCTGGCTGGGCTTTGGCATCGTGTGCTCCGCCACGACCACGGTCATCGCCGAGGCCGTCTCGGCCATCCTCAGCATCGTGTATGTGCAGCGGAAGGTTCCTATGCTGCGCCTGTCCGCCAGGGAGTGGCGGATTGACCGGGGGCTGCTGCGGCAGACCCTCAGCTATGGCAGCGTCACAGCCCTGCAGCAGGCGGTTCAGCCCATCTGCAAGCTGATGATTCAGGGCCAGGTCAACACCTTGGGCGTGGACGTGATGGCCGCCTTCAACGCCTGTACCCGCGTGGATGATTTCGCCTTTACCCCCGAGCAGAGCATCGCCCAGGCCATGACGACCTTTATCGCTCAGAACCGCGGCGCGGGACAGCATCAGCGCATCCGCGAGGGCTTCCGCAAGGGCCTTTTGCTGGAAACCGGCTATTGGGTGCTCATCGGCGCGGCGGCCATGCTGTTCAGGCAGCAGATTGTGGGCTGGTTTGTTACCGGCGAGGGCAGCGCGGAGGTGATCCGCCTGGGCGCTCAGTACCTGGGCGTGATGTCGCTTTTGTACTTCCTGCCCGCCATGACCAACGGCGTGCAGGGCTTCTACCGCGGCATGGGCTTTATGTCCATGACGCTGCTGGGTACCTGCATCCAGGCCGGTATGCGCGTTCTCTTCACCTACCTGCTGACGCCCGCCCTGGGTATCCTGGGCATCCCGTTGGCCAGCATGATCGGCTGGCTGCTGATGCTGGCGGTTCAGGTGCCGTATTACTTCCGCTACGCCAGGGCGAAGGGCCTGCGGTGAAGCAAGGAACAAGAGCGCCTTTGGGGAGGGGGGATCAGAACGCATGATAGTCAGCGTTAACGAAGAAAATCTGGACGCTGCCGCGGAGATTCACGCGGCGGCATGGCAGGAATCGCATCGGGCGTTCTGCAGCGAAGCGTTTGTGAAGCAGCATACGGCCGCACGGCAGAAGGTCTATCTGGAACAGGAAATGCATCGCGGCAAGCGGCTATACATGCTTATCAAGGAGATTCCTGTTGGGATTGTTTCCGTGAAGGAGGATCTGATTGAAAATTTGTATGTGCTGCCTGCGGAGCAGCATAAGGGCTGCGGAACGGAGCTGCTGCATTTCGCCATGAAGGCCTGCGAGGGGAAGCCGCGCCTGTGGGTGCTGGACAACAATGTGAAGGCGCAGGCGCTGTATCGGAAATATGGTTTCCGCGAGACGGGAAAAACGAAGCGGTTGTCTGATACGCTGTCTGAGCTGGAGATGGAAGCCGACGGGGACGTTTTCATGCTTTCTTCCTGGTATGTTCCTTAACAAGCCATCATGAAGCAAAAGGGCCAGGCAAACCAATTGAGGTTTGCCTGGCCTTTAAGCTGCCAAAGAAGCCTTAGGAGGTGTTGAAAGCCCGCAGGCTTTCTGACGCTTGACCGAAAATCGTCGGCATGTACGGTGGTTTTCGTGCTTTCGCCAAGAAGGCTTCCGTACACGGCTGAACGGCCGGGAGCGCGGCTGCGCCGTCTGACCGGTGACCGTGCGATGACGGGGCGAAGCCCTCTCACAAAGGCAGCGCATGCCACTCTTGTGACACCTTGTCCCGGATGATGGCGCTGTGAAATGCTCAGTTGACTGACTGATTCTTCTGATCCACCATGGCCTTGACCTTCATGGGCAGGCCCAGCAGGTTGATGAACCCGGCGGAATCCTTGTGGCTGTACAGATCGTGGCTATCGCCAAAGGTAGCGATTTCCTCCATATACAGGCTGTTGGGCGACTTTACGCCGGCGTTGATGCAGTTGCCCTTGTACAGCTTCAGCTTGACCGTGCCGTTGACGGCCTGCTGGGTGCTGTCCACAAAGGCGGACAGAGCCTCCCGCAGGGGGGTGTACCACATGCCGTCGTAGACCAGCTCAGCGAATTTCACGGCCACCTGCTCCTTGTAATGGCTGGTTTGCCGATCCAGGGTAATGCTCTCCAGGATGCTGTGGGCGGCATAAAGCATGGTGCCGCCGGGCGTCTCATACACGCCGCGGCTCTTCATGCCCACCAGGCGGTTCTCCACCAGGTCGGCGCAGCCCACGCCGTTGCGGCCGGCAATCTCGTTGGCCAGGGTCAGCAGCGCCACGGCGTCCAGCTTTTCGCCGTTGATGGCCACGGGCACGCCTTTTTCAAAGTCCACGGTGACATATTCCGGCGCGTCGGGGGCCTTATCCGGGGTTACCATGGTCAGCAGCAGATCCGCCGGCGGCTCGTTCCAGGGGTCTTCCAGATCGGCGCCCTCATGGCTGATATGCCAGATGTTGCGATCCATGGAGTAGGGACGCTCCTTCTTCACCGGTACGGGAATGCTCCGGGCCTCGGCGTACTCAATTTCTTCCTCGCGGGTCTTGATGTCCCAAATACGCCAGGGCGCGATGATCTGCATGTTGGGGTCGAAGGCCTTGATGGTCAGCTCGAACCGCACCTGATCGTTGCCCTTGCCGGTGCAGCCGTGGCAGATGGCGGTGCAGTTCTCCTTGTGGGCGATTTCTACCAGCCGCTTGGCGATCAGCGGCCGGGCGAAGGAGGTGCCCAGCAGATACTTCTGCTCATAGATGGCTCCGGCCTTTAGGGTGGGCCAGATAAAGTCCTCCACGAATTCCTTGCGCAGATCCTCGATGTACAGCTTTTCCGCGCCGCACTTCTTGGCCTTCTCGTGCAGGGGCTCCAGCTCCTCGCCCTGTCCCACGTCGCCTGCCACGCAGATGACGTCGCAGTCGTAGTTTTCCTTCAGCCACGGAACGATAATGGATGTATCCAGGCCGCCGGAATAGGCCAGCAGCACACGCATCTTCGCCATTGAAAATCGTCTCCTCATCGTTGATATTGCCCTGGTGTATCCGGGCAGGGGATAGTATACATCAGTATGAATAAAAATGCAATACCCTTCGGCAAAAAACATGATGAATACATTTTGGCGAGATAGGCGTGTTCGCGTTGACTTTTGGCATGGGGACATGTATGATAACAAGGGATTGTCCGCCGCCTGCGCGGTCAATGGACGCCCGGCAAGCGAGGGATACGAATGATTGTGTTAGGAATTGACCCCGGCTACGCGCTGATGGGCTGGGGCGCGGTGGAAGCCGTCGGCGGACGGATGCGTCTGCTGGACTATGGCTGCGTGGAAACTAAGGCGGGGGTGCCCATGCAGCACCGGCTGCGCACCCTGCAGCTGGGGGTGCGCAACCTGGTCAACATCTATCAGCCGGACGATGTAGCCTTCGAGGAGCTTTTCTTCGCGCGGAACGTCACCACGGCGCTGATGGTGGGAGCCGCCAGGGGCGCGGCCATCATCAGTGCCGCGGAATATACGGAAAATCTGTATGAATATACGCCTATGCAGATTAAGCAGGCTGTTACGGGCTATGGCAAGGCGGACAAGAAGCAGGTGCAGCAGATGGTGAAGCTGCTGCTGAACATGCAGGAAATTCCCAAGCCAGACGACGCTGCCGACGCCATTGCCTGCGCCATCACCCACTGCCAGGTCGGCGCGGCCCGTGAGCAGTTCCGCATGAAGTAGTCGTCAAAATGGCAGAGCCATTTTGACGAGGTTGCACTCACTCACTGGTCGCTTGCAAAGCAAGCTCCCGGTCGTTCGTTCGTGTAAGGAAGCAATCTCTGACGAGATTGCGCGAAAACCACCGCGCATGTCGCTGGTTTTCGATTTACAGTCTGCCGACGGCAAATTGGAAGTGCCGTGTCAGGTTCCTGTCAAGACTGCGGGCACAAACACTACCATAGGTGCTATAAGATAGTAAGGAAGGTCTTGTATGTACGCATTTATTGAGGGCCAGGTCTGCGAAAAGGCTGGCGGTGAGCTGATTCTGATGGCGGGGGGCGTGGGCTACGCGCTGAACTGCTCCATGAATACCCTGCAGGCGGCGCCCGCCATGGGTCAGACCATGCGCTGCTACACCTGGCTCTCTGTCCGGGAGGACGCCATGGAGCTGTACGGCTTTGCCACCAAGGAGGAAAAAAGCCTGTTTCTGTCCCTGACCTCCGTCAGCGGCATCGGCCCGAAGACGGCCCTGGGGGTGCTTGGCTCCATGCCCCTGCGGGATCTGAATCTGGCGATTCTGCTGGGGGATGTCAGCGCTCTGTCCCGGGCGCCGGGCATCGGCAAGAAGACAGCCCAGCGCATTGCCCTGGAGCTCAAGGACAAGATCAGCCAGGCGGATGTCAACGCCTCCGACAGCCCTGCCGCTGTCGCCGTTCCCCTGACGGCGGACAACGTGACCGAGGCCCTGGAGGCGCTGACTGCCCTGGGCTATACGTCCACCGAGGCACGCAATGCCCTTGGCGGCGTCAAGGACAAGGACGCGCCGGTGGATGAGCTGATCCGCCTGGCCCTGCGCACCATGGCGGGAATGTGATGGAGGCTGAATGATGGAAGAAAGATTGATGACCGGTACCTTCCAGCCCGAGGACAGCGCGGTGGAAATGGGCCTTCGCCCGCATACCCTGCGGGAATATGTGGGCCAGCAGGCCGTGAAGGACAGCCTGAGCATCTATATCCAGGCTGCGCTGAGCCGCCATGACGCCCTGGATCACATGCTGCTCTACGGCCCTCCCGGCCTGGGCAAGACCACCCTGGCCACCATCGTGGCCTCGGAGATGGGTCAGAACATCCGCGTGACCTCCGGCCCGGCCATTGAGCGTCCCGGAGATCTGGCGTCCATCCTGGCCAACCTCAGCCAGGGCGACGTGCTGTTCATTGACGAGATTCACCGCCTCTCCCGCTCGGTAGAGGAGGTGCTTTACCCCGCCATGGAGGACTTCGCCATCGACATCATGATCGGCAAGGGCCCCACCGCCCGCTCCATCCGCGTAGCGGTGCCCAAGTTCACCCTGGTGGGCGCGACGACCCGGGCCGGGCAGCTGTCCGCGCCCCTGCGGGATCGCTTCGGTATGCTGTTCCGGCTGGAACTGTACAAGCCGGAGGAACTGGCCGCCATTGTCAAGCGCAGCGCCTCCATCCTCGAGGTTCAGGCGGAGGACGGCGGCATCCTCGAGATCGCCCGCCGCAGCCGGGGCACGCCCCGCATTGCCAACCGGATGCTCAAGCGCGTCCGGGACTATGCCCAGGTGAAGGGCGGGGGCGTCATCACCATCGACATCGCCCGGGAGGCCATCGCCATGCAGGGCGTGGACGAGCTGGGATTGGACAAGGTGGACCGCGCCGTGCTGACCTGCATGATGGAGAAGTTCGGCGGCGGCCCCGTGGGTCTGGATACCCTGGCGGCCACCACCGGGGAGGACGCCGTGACCATCGAGGACGTGTACGAGCCCTACCTGATGCAGCTGGGCTTCCTGATGCGCACCCCCCGGGGCCGGGTCTGCACTCCCGCGGCCTGGGAGCATATGGGCAAGACCATGCCCGCGGCGGCGGATGAACCCCAGATGAAAATGGAGCTATGACGCCTATGACCATCACGAAAGTTGCCCTGCCCGAGGAGAAGAAGGCCGTCGCTCGCGCCGTGCTGACGGCGCTGCCGGAATGGTTCGGCATCGAGGAGGCCCTGGAGACATACATCGCGGACAGCGCGGAGCAGACCTTCTTCGCGGCGGAGGAGGACGGGGAGCCTATCGGCTTCCTGTGCCTGAAGGAGACCGGCGACGCCACGATGGAGCTGGCCGTGATGGGCGTCAGGAAGGAATGGCACCGGCAGGGGATCGGCAGCGCGCTGTTTGGCCGGGCAAAGGCGGACGCGCGGGCGCAGGGCTACGCCTTCATGCAGGTGAAGACGGTGCAGATGGGCCGCTGGGCCTGCTATGACGCCACCAACCGCTTCTATCTGAGCCTGGGCTTCCGGGAATTCGAGGTTTTCCCGACCCTGTGGGACGAATGGAACCCCTGCCAGGTCTATGTGCTGGCGCTGTGAAACCAAGGGCAAGAAAAGAGGAACAACCCCATGAAAACATCCGATTTTGATTATGTTCTCCCGGAGGAGCTCATCGCGCAGACGCCGGTGGAGCCCCGGGATCACAGCCGGCTGATGGTGGTGCATCCCCAAACAGGGGAATGGGAGCACCGGTATTTCTGCGACATTACCCGGTACCTGCGCCCCGGCGACGCCCTGGTCATCAACGAGACGAAGGTGATCCCGGCCCGGCTGCTGGGGGTCAAGGAGGACACCGGCGTTCCGGTGGAGGTGCTGCTTCTGCGGCGGGCTTCCGCCATGGACTGGGAGGCGCTGGTGCGCCCGGGCCGCAGGCTGAAGCCGGGGACGATGTGCGTCTTCGGGGACGGACTTTTGCGCTGTGAGGTGCTGTCCACGGTGGAGGAAATCGGCGGGCGGATGGTGCGCTTTCATTACGACGGCGTTTTCGAGGAACTGCTGGATCGCCTGGGCGAGATGCCCCTGCCGCCCTACATTCACGAAAAGCTGGAAGACCGAACCCGCTATCAGACGGTCTACGCCAAGGCGGAAGGAAGCGCGGCCGCGCCCACGGCGGGACTGCATTTCACCCCGGAGCTGCTGGATAAAATCCGTGCCATGGGTGTGACCATTGTGCCGGTGCTTTTGCATGTGGGTCTTGGCACCTTCCGCCCGGTGCAGGTGGAGGACGTGGACAGCCATGTGATGCACAGCGAGTTCTACCAGGTGACGCAGGAAGCCGCGGATACCCTCAACCGAATCCGTCAAAACGGCGGAAGGCTGATCTGCGTGGGCACTACCTCGGTGCGCACCATCGAGACCGTGGCGGACGAGGACGGCGTCATTCACCCCGGCAGCGGAGATACGGCGATTTTCATTTATCCTGGCAAGAAAATCAAGGCGGTGGACGCCCTCATTACCAATTTCCACCTCCCCCAAAGCACCCTGCTGATGCTGGTCAGCGCCTTTATGGGCCGGGAGCAGGCCCTTCGCGCCTACCGTGTGGCGGTGGAGGAGAGGTATCGGTTCTTCTCCTTTGGCGACGCGATGTTCATTGACGGCAAGGTAACCCAGGGCTGACGGCGGACAGCCGCCCATTCCAAAAGACAAGCAGGTGAGCGCTATGCGGAATAAGACAAAAGACGCGATCAACAATATACCAATTTTTAGCAATGTGGGGGGGCAATGGTATCCGGTGCTGTATGATATTTCCGATGTCTGTCGCCTTTTCGGCATGACGCCCAACGGTGTGCGGTTCTATGAGGAGAAGGGCTTTGTTCAGCCCGACAGGACGTCCGGTGGCCGCAGAAAATATACGGTGGAAGACCTTGAAAAGCTGATGAACGCCAAAGCCATTCGGGCGTTGGAGGTTGAGCTGCAATCTGTCCGCGACGACTTCATTGGTGTGGAGGAGGCGGATTGGCGGAGAGCGCTTCGGGCGGCGGAGGCGAAAATCCAGGAGATCCGGCGTCAGATGGCGGAGCTTCAGGCTTCACAGGCATTGCTCTATGAGTTTTGCGACCGGGTGCGGCTGATGAGCGAGGATGCGCTGCGCATGGAGACGTTCTCACTGCCTGCCCTGCACTTTTTACCCATGGAGCCGCTTTTTGGCCGTGGGCGCGAGGAACAGGAAGCCATCGCAGTGTGGCTGAGGCTCATGCCGGAGACCCGGCAGATGAACCTGTATCTGGTGGAAGGCGGGAACATGGTTTCCGTGCGGACGGGTTTCGGCATCTGGCAGCGTGCGGCGGAAAGACAGGAATTGCCGCTGCTGGAGCGGGCAGAGCTGATTGATAAGCAGGATGTGCTGCGCGTATGCTGCCCCGCCGACGAAAAAGCATGGGACTGTCTGGGAAAAGGCACGCTGGAGGCCCTGGCTGCCCAGGCGGAGGAGCAGCGGCATTGGCGCAACGTGTGGGTGATCGACACCTTCCTGTATGCGCAGACGGAGGGAGAGCGGCGCAGCTACTTCCGTGAGGTCTGGGTGGGCGAATGGAAGACGGAATAAAGAGTGTCAAAAAAGTGGCTTTTGCCACTTTTTTGAGTTTTGCATGCCCTCACTGGTCGAACAGCTCGCTGTTCTCCCGGCCGTTCGTTCGTGTTTTTCGCCCGCGCCGTGCTAAAGGCACAGCGCGGGTATCGGGGCGCAATCCAAGGATTGCATCCCCTCAGTCGGGGCTGCTGCCCCTCCCTTAAAGAAAGCTTTTTCGAACGAAAAAGCGCGAAAATCGCCGCGCAGGGGCTTCGCCCCATTTAACGCCCCGAAGGGGCTCGCCGATTTTCGATTTGCAGTCTGCCGACAGCAAGCTACTGTGCTATGGTCAGCAGCTTTTTTGACACTCTGACAGGCATGTGCCTGTTTTTTTTATGCGGAGTGATGTTTTTTCCATAGCTTGTGCAGTAACTGCATAAGCTATATTAGATCCACCAAGCGGCGCGTTTTCACATAGAGGGATGTCGAAAACGCTCAAGCCGTGAAAAAAGGGAGGAGACTGTCTCATGAAAAAAACTGCGTTGATGATGGCCCTCATCATGCTTTTCTCTTGTGTGAGCCTGACCGGCTTTGCGGAGGAGAGCGGTATCAAGGAAAGCGCCTCCGGCTTCTTCTATGTGGAAGCCAATGGCGAGCAGCCCCGCGTGAGCGCCTTTGACAAGGACAAGCTGTTCCAGCAGGACGGCCTGTGGTTCAAGGATCTCAACGGCAACGGCGAGCTGGATGTCTACGAGGACTGGCGGCAGGACATCGACGCCCGCGTGGCCGACCTGATTTCCCAGATGGATCTGGAGATGAAGCTGGGCAACCTGGCCAACGACTTCACCGGCGGCGCCTTCTCTCCCATCTATCCCATGCGGGATGAATGGCTCTACGGCGAGGAGGATCACATCGCCATGGATGATGGCATTGTCTATCGTCCGATGTGGTTTGAAATCAACAACAACCATGTGACCCACTACTCCTACAGTTCCACCGGTACGCCCAAGGAGCAGCTGGATGTGCTCAACGCCATCCAGAGCATCGGCGAGGGCGCGGCTCTCGGTATCCCGATCTCCTTTGAGACGGATCGGCCCTACAACACCTTCGGCTCCATGATTAACATGCCCTACTACGCCTTCGGTGTGGCCCATGACCCGGAGCTGCTCTACAACATGGTGGCGCAGTATTCCAAGGAAATGGCGGCCATGGGCTATACCACCATCTTCCACAGCTACGGCGTGGAGATCGGCTCCTGGTATGGCGACGAGGTGAACTACATCTCCCAGATGATCGTGCCGGAAACCAAGGCGTATGAGGAGAATGGCCTGCATGCCATGACCAAGCATTACATTGCCCGCGGCGGCCGCAACAGCTTTGCGAACGCCCGCTCCGACGCTCAGCTGTGGGAGAACTACATGGTGCCGTGGAAGGCTGCCGTGCAGGAGGGCCAGACCTCGACCATCATGCTTAACGCCGGCTACGGCATTGAGAACAACCCCATCTACTATGATGGCTATACCCTGGGCTACCTGCGCAACGAGCTGGGCTTCGAGGGCGTCATCTGCACCGACTGGCCTCTGTCCATGACGGCGTATGACGCCGGCTACACCAGCGACGGCCGCCTGATTGGCGACATGACGCTGGGCGAGAAATACGCCTGGATGATGACGTGCGGCATCGACCAGTTCGGCGTTTTCCGTATTGAGCATGGCCTGGATACCGAGAACTTCTATGTGTCCAACAGCTTTGACTGCATCTTCTGGCCGGATGCCCTCAAGGCGGAGATCGAAAACGGCAAGCTGGATGTGGCGGTTGTTGACGCGGCCATCGCCCGCGCGATGAAGAACAAGTTCCGCTTGGGCCTGTTTGAGGATCCCTTCAATGACTATGGCGAGCTGGAAGCCCTCTTTGCCAGCGACGCCTACAAGGCTGAGGCCTTTGAGCTGAACAGCGTGGAGGACGTTGTCCGCGCCCGGACCGAGCAGATGAACGCCTGGGACGAGGAGCTGATGGAGAAGTCCGCCGTGCTGCTGAAGAATGACAACGACATCCTGCCCCTGACGGAGGGTGTCAAGGTCTACCTGACCAGCAATGTCAACGATGTGCTGGCGAAGGATACCGAGGCCATCGGTATGAAAGCGACCCTGGTGGAGACCTATGAAGAGGCTGACGTGGTTATCGCGCACATGACGGATCTGGGCGATACATGGGAATATATCATGGAGGACGCCCAGGCGTCAGGTAAGCCCATCGTCCTGGTAATGGAGGTTGGCATTGGCCGCAACGGCGCCACCGGCGAACCCACTGAGCGCGAGGTCAGCGCCAGTGCCGCCATCCTTTTGCAGACCTACAACAGCCTGCCGGATCACGGCACTGCGCTGCCCCAGTTCTATCATTACACTTATCCCAGCGTCACCGCTGACATGCTGTTCGGCAGCCGCGTGCCCTCCGGTAGCCTGGTGTACGAGATTGGCCGCAGCGCGGAAGACTACACCATGTCTTGGGGCGACCTGCAGCTGGACATTGGCATGGATGACCAGACCAGGCTGTACCTGACTGCCGCCATCCGCAATCAGCCTGATCTGCTGGTGCCCAATAACCTAGGCGACTCCCTGTATTCCTCCAACTTTGGCATGACCTATGGCGCCGAGCCTGACTTTGACTTCAACACCCTGATTGTGCCCAAGGAGGTCAAATCCTACGAAGAGGAATACCGCGGCAGCATGCGCACTGTGACCAAGGCGGTCGAGAAGGTGCAGAAGGCCAACGAGGCGTTCCCGATCATGTTCATTGCCCAGAACAACGGTGATGACGGCTGCTTCAATGCCGTGGTGTACGACGGCGACCAGCTGATCGCCAGCAAGTTCATCTCCCTGGACGCGGGCCAGTTCCGTGTGGTGACCATCGACCTGACCCTGGACGCCGGCACCCATGAGATCAGCGTCTGCGGCCTGACCAAGACCATTGTGGTCGAATAACAAGCGGGTTTCGGCGTGATGGTTTCCGGACAGTTTTCTATCACGCCGCAGCCGGGGCGGGCACTCCTTGGAGGGCCCGCCCCTTTCCTGTTCTCGCAGCAGGGGCGGCCTGAAGGGCGTAATAGCAGGCGCAGCCATCCGCGAAGGACGGAATGAATGTTTTTTCTATGTATTTATTGCAATTGATTAACAAAATAGGAATGAGCGCCGCAAATGTGTGCCAAACTCTTGACAGTACAGGAAAAAACGGCTAAAATATGATTTGTCTGGATAGACAGGCCGGTGATGCGGTCCTTGCAGGCGTAGTTTAGTGGCAAAACTCCAGCTTCCCAAGCTGGCCTTGTGGGTTCGATTCCCATCGCCTGCTCCATTTCCGCATCAACCGCCTGAACCAGCGGAGGCCAAGCTTCCGCAGTTTGACGTGAACTTAAAGGAGGAGATTCCCATGGCTAAGGAGCGTTACGAGCGCAAAAAGCCCCACGTAAACATTGGCACGATCGGCCACGTTGACCATGGCAAGACGACGCTGACGGCGGCGATCTGCATGACGCTGGCGCAGAAGGGCGCAGCGCAGGCGATGAACTACGCCGATATCGACAAGGCGCCGGAAGAGAAGGCTCGCGGCATCACGATCAACACGGCGCACGTTGAGTATGAGACGGAGAAGCGTCACTATGCGCATGTGGACTGCCCCGGCCACGCGGACTATGTGAAGAACATGATCACGGGCGCGGCGCAGATGGACGGCGCGATCCTGGTGGTGTCCGCGCCCGACGGCCCGATGCCCCAGACCCGCGAGCACATCCTGCTGGCCCGTCAGGTGGGCGTGCCCTACATCGTTGTGTTCATGAACAAGACGGACATGATGGACGATGAGGAGCTGCTGGAGCTGGTGGAGATGGAGATTCGTGAGCTGCTGAGCAGCTACGACTTCCCCGGCGACGACATTCCGATCGTGAAGGGTTCCGCGCTGCAGGCGCTGGAAGCTGTGCAGGGCGGCTGCAATGTGGACGAGAACGAGTGGACGAAGAAGATCTTCGAGCTGATGGACGCTGTGGACAGCTACATCCCGGAACCCGCCCGCGCCACTGACCAGGCGTTCCTGATGCCTGTTGAGGACGTGTTCTCCATTTCCGGCCGCGGCACCGTGGCGACGGGCCGTGTTGAGCGCGGTGTGGTGAAGGTGTCTGACACGGTGGAAATCGTGGGTCTGATGGAGAAGGCGAAGAGCACGGTCGTGACGGGCGTGGAAATGTTCCACAAGCTGCTGGATCAGGCCGAGGCGGGCGACAACATCGGCGCGCTGCTGCGCGGCATCCAGCGCAACGAGATCGAGCGCGGCCAGGTGCTGGCGAAGCCCGGCACGATTCATCCGCACACCCACTGCATCGGCCAGGTGTACGTGCTGACGAAGGAAGAAGGCGGCCGTCATACGCCGTTCTTCAATGGCTATCGTCCGCAGTTCTACTTCCGCACGACGGACGTGACGGGCAACATCAAGCTGCCCGACGGCGTCGAGATGGTGATGCCGGGTGACAACATCGACATGGAGATCACCCTGATCACCCCCATCGCCATGGAGCAGGGCCTGCGCTTCGCTATCCGTGAGGGTGGCCGTACCGTTGGCTCCGGCGTTGTGGCCAAGGTTATCGAGTAATCATTCCCGGACAGCGTGATCGCTGATCCGACCAGAGCGGCACGGCTTTAGGGCTGTGCCGCTTTGCTTTGCGCCTCAGCGCAGGAACCGTGCCTCCTGCACGTCTCCTTCCAACAGTACCTGCCCACGGTCTTTGCGGATCAGCTGGATCTGCCCCATCAGGGGATCGGTGGTCAGCACCAGGCCATCCTGACAGTCAATGTGGCGAATGAGCCCGGAGCCGGCCAGGCGAACGGAGGGCTGGGTACTCCCTTCCGGGAAATAGCACAGCATTTCGCTGGCCGCGGCCCAAAGCCCCCGACCGTCGCCGTACAGGGCGCCGGGCAGGCCGGGCAGCGTGGCCAGGGGCTCATAGCGCTGGGTCTGCGGATAGAGACGACACAGCAGGCAGCACAGGCCATCGTCTTCAGCGGCGCACAGGACATAAAGGCAGCCATGCTGCCAGGCGATGCGCTGGGCGTTTCCCGGCACGCGGATGGTACGGAAGATGGTCAGTTCCGGCAGGCGCAGCAGATGTACAGCGCCTTCTGCCCCGCCGCAGACGGCCACGGCGTTTCCCGGCATCAGGCACATATCCTGGGGGTAGACACCCACGGGCGTCAAAACCAGCGGTGAGCCTGATTGCGGGTCGAGCAGGAGAAGGCAGTCCGTGTCCCCGGAGAGCAGAAGGGGATACCCCTGCCACAGCAGGAGCGCTTCAATGCCCGCATCCACGGGGAAAAGCTTTTCGCCCATCCACAGCAGCCGGTGCGGCGCGTCGACCATAGCAAGAAGGCCGCCGCCCTGAGCCAGCAGGGTTGGCGAGGGCAGGGGACAAGTGATCTGCTCCCAACCTTGACGGTATTCCATCAGCCCGTCGGCGCCGCACAGGGCAAGGATGGCCATGACGCTTCACCCCTTTCCGCAACAGGCTATGCCTTTTTGCGCGCAAGTGTGCGCATTAGCAGGAAAAGCCAGGATCGGCGGCGAAGTATTGAAAGAAAACAAAAAAGAAAACAAAGGATAGAGAGGTTTTTAGTATGTTTGTTTATAAGACCAGCGGTACTTGCTCCACGCAGATTGAACTGGACATTCAGGATGGTGTGATTACCCACTGCCAGTTTACCAAGGGCTGCAAGGGCAACACGGAGGGCCTGGCCCGTATGGTGATTGGTCAGAAGGCGGAAGACGTGGCCGAGCGCTTGTCCGGCGTTGCCTGCCGTGGCAATACCTCCTGCCCCGACCAGCTTTCCAAGGCGATTCGCGCCTATCATGATTGAGGCGGGGCCGCTGCACCCTGAACGCTGCCAGAGGGGCCGTGATGCGGGCATATGCCTTCGGCCCATCCATAGGATTGATGAGGATTGTAGACGAAAGGAGCCGATTCTTTGTCAGAACCCCAAGCCATACCAACAACCTTTGAGGAGATGGATCTTTCCAAGGAAATACTTCGGGCGGTGGAGGATATGGGTTTTTCAGCGCCGTCCACCGTTCAGGCCCGCACAATACCGCTGATGATGGCGGGAGCGGACATCAACGCCATTGCCCCCACCGGCACAGGGAAGACCTGCGCCTTCGGTATTCCCATGCTGGAATATGTTCAGCTGAAGGACAGCCGCGTACAGGAGATTGTCCTGGCCCCCACCCGAGAGCTGGCTATCCAGATTGCGGATGAGCTGACGCGGCTGGCTAAGTTCATCAAGGGTGCGCGGATTGCCGTGCTCTATGGCGGTCAGCCTATCACCAAGCAGCTCAATGCCCTCAAGCGGAAGCCGCAAATCATTGTGGCGACGCCGGGCCGGCTGCTGGATCACATGAACCGTGGGAACATCCACCTGGACGCGGTGCACACCATGGTGCTGGATGAAGCGGACGAGATGCTCAACATGGGCTTTGTCAAGGATGTTACCCGCATCATGGACGCCACGCCGATGGATCGGCAGCTGGTGCTGTTTTCCGCCACCACCAACCAGGAGGTGCTGACCATTGCCTGGAAGTATCAGCACGATCCGGTAGAGATTACGGTGGAGGCAACGAAGGAAGACCGGCCGCAGATTGCTCAGTACGTCATTGCGACGGAGCGGGACAAGAAGATGGATCATCTGCTCTATCTGCTGGACGCGGATGTATATCAGCGGATGATGATCTTCTGCAACACCAAGTTCATGACGGACAAGCTGACCAGCATGCTGAAGAAGCAGGGCTACGCGGCGGAGTGCATCCATGGCGACATCAAGCAGAGCATCCGCAACGCCACCATGGCGGACTTCCGCAAAGGCAAATTCCCGATTCTGATCGCCACCGATGTTGCGGCCCGCGGCATTGACGTGGATGACGTGGAGGCGGTCATCAACTTTGACCTCCCCAGCGAAAACGAGTACTATCTTCACCGCATCGGCCGGACAGGCCGTGCGCATAAGCACGGCGTCAGCTTCTCCCTGGTAACGTTCCAGGAGAGCGTTCGCATGGATGAAATTCTGAAGTACATGATTGCTCATCCGCTGCCGCTGCACTTTGAGGACGAGGTGCTCCGGGACGAGCAGGGCGAGCCTTTCTTTGAAAATATTTGACGGCGATAACGATGCGAAGCCACGGATCACGAGCGTGTGATCGGTGGCTTTTTTGAATTGAATGATTGCCTTTATAAAATTAAAATAGTTTTTATTTTATCCTTGAATTCGAGCATACGCGCCATACAGCGCTCTTGGCGTGTTGCGCTTTTTTGCCGCGTCTCTTTTTCCAACATAAGTAAAGGTTCTTTTTGGTTGCAATTTCGCCAAACAACCTAAAATAATTCCACCATTCCCAAATAGTTTGCTCTTGAAAAAAACATCAAAACAGCTAAAATGAAATCAACATCTAGATGCCGCTTGGAGAAATACGCAGGAAGCGAAAAGACTGGCTATCTGATACGCTGCCTGGAAATCTGTTCGGACAAAGGAGGACAATGATGCGTAAACTGACTGCTTGGAGCCTGATATGCGTGATGCTGCTGGGAATGATGTGCCCGGCGATGGTATGGGCGGAAGCCGATCCGATGGCGGAAGCCAAGACCCTGACCGCGTTTATTGATAAGCCCAACACCGTGACCGACTGGAAATGGGGCGATGACGAGATCACCCGGGAGATCACCCGTCGGACGGGGTATAAGCTGGAAATCACCAACGCGACGACCACCGACCACCAGGAGCTGTCCACGCAGCTTTCGTCCGGCAAGTTCGCTTACGACTTCATCGTGACGAACATGTTCAGCGCGATGCCTAACCTGATTATCAGCCAGGGCTTTGCCGCGCCCCTGAACCAGCTGGCCGACGAGTACTGCCCGGAGTTCTGGGACGTGCTGCCCACCGACGAGGACAAGGTTTATACCTGGGATGACAACAATCTGTACTATGTGGTCGATCAGTTTGGTGATGAGGAGCGGCTGGCTGAGCTGAAGGAGCCCTTCTCGCCCCAGGCATCCTTCCTGCTGAACACGCAGGTGCTGGCGGAGCTGGGCAATCCCAGCGTCGCTACCCTGGAAGAGCTGAAGGATGTGCTGCTGCAGGTCAAGGAGAAGTATGGCACGGCCTTCCCCCTCTATGACGGCAACATTGCCAACGCCAACTCCGACCAGAACATGGCGCAGGTCATCAACCGTCTCATGGGCGGTACCAATATTTATTCTATTCAGGAAGACGGCACCGTGAAGCTGAACTTCCAGGACGAAACCTATAAAAAGGCCCTCAAGTACATCAACAGCCTGTACCGGGAAGGCCTGGTGAACCCCGAAAACTTCACCGTGACGCCCGAGCAATTCAAGCAGCTGATGTCTCAGCGTGAGGTGTTTGCCTACTTCGGCCACTTCTGGAGCGTCGTTTCCGGCTATGACGGAGGCCTGGTGGAGGGCGCGCCTTATCAGTGCTGGGATTATCCTATCAGCGCCGACATCACGCCGGAGGATGTCAAGATGGTGAACTCCTATTGCAGCGTTGGCGTGGAGAGCGCCGTGTTCATCAACGTGGACAGCGCCAACAAGGAAGACGCCATCCGCTATCTGACCTTCCTGCTTTCCGATGAGGGCCAGATCATGACCCGCGAAGGCGTGGAAGATGTCACCTATACCCTGGACGAGGATGGCATTCCGCATCCGACGGAGCTGCGCCTGCAGTATGAGAGCGGCCCTGTGGACGCGCTGATCCGCGACCTGGGCATGAACAACACCCAGGTGCAGTGGCTGCCCTCCATGTGGATTTATTCCCTGGCGCGGCATCTGAGGATTGATAACGAGCCCTACTACAAGGCTTTCCTGGACACCGCCAGGCCCTATGCCAGCTGGGAGCGGTTGAATATTCTGGCCGGTATCCTGACGGATGCTGACATGACCACCACCTATACCCAGATCATCAATACCTGGAACAACGCCCTGCCCAGCCTGTATCTGGCCGCCTCCGACGAGCAGTTTGAAGCGGCGTATGAGAAGCTCATCAGCGACGCGAAGCTGCTGGGGCTGGAAAAGCTGGAAGCGGTTTATACCGCCAATTACCATAAGTATCTGGAGCGCGGTGTGCAGTAACGATGCCCATCAGCCCAAGGCTCGGGGCGGGGGAATGCTCCCCCGCCTTCGGGCGCGGCGGCTCCAGCCTCCGAAGGAAAGGAAAGACAGGGATGATAACACGTTTGAAAAGCCTGGGCAGGCAGCTGGCCGCGGAGAGATACCTGCATCTGATGATCCTGCCGGTGATCGCCTGGCTGATCATTTTTCATTATATCCCCATTTATGGGACGCAGATTGCGTTCAAGGATTACATGTTTCGCAAGGGGATTGGCGGAAGTCCGTGGGTGGGGCTGAAGCATATCCAGGCCGTGCTGACGGATCCCATGATGAGCCAGATCATCGTCAACACCCTGGGGACAAGCCTTATCAAGGTTGTTTTCAGCTTCCCCATGCCCATTCTTCTGGCCCTGGCGCTGAGCGAAGTGACCTATCCTCGCTTCAAGCGCACCATCCAGACCATCAGTTACTTTCCTCATTTTATTTCCTGGACCGTGGTGGCCCTGATGGCCACTGTATGGCTGTCTCCCACGACCGGCTTTGTAAACCATTTCCTTGTTGCCATCGGGGCGATGGATAAGCCGTATCTGTTTCTGGGCGAGCCCGAGGCCTTCTGGTGGGTTTCCCTGGGGTTGGATATTTGGAAGTCCACAGGGTATATGTCCATTATCTATCTGTCGGCCATTGCGGGCATCAACCCGGAAATGTATGAGGCCGCGACCATCGACGGCATTACCCGTTTTCAGCGGATCGTTTATCTGACGCTGCCCAGCATCCTGCCCACCATCATCATCATGGCGGTCATGAACATCGGCAATATGCTCAACGGCGGCCTGAACGGTTCCAACTTCCAGATTAGTTACCTGCTGGGCAATACGCTGAACAACCCTCGTTCCGAAATCCTGGATACCTATGTGCTGAAAATGGGCGTGTCCCTGGGTCGCTTCTCCTACGCCACAGCGGTGGGGCTTCTGAAGGGCATTGTATCCATGGCGCTGCTGCTGGCCGCGAATTACGGCAGCAAAAAGCTGACCAACGAGAGCTTTTTCTGACGCGGCGCGGACGAGACGCAGCGTGGCTACGCTATCATGGAAAGAGGTTGCTATATGAAGAAAGCCCATGAGTTCCGCCGAATTAAACCGTTTGACGTGGTGAACGCTGCCGTTCTGGTGCTGTTCTCCGTCCTGGTGGTTTTCCCGTTTTACAACTGTATCGTGCTGTCCTTCAACAACGGCATAGACGCCATGGCCGGAGGCATCTATTTCTGGCCCCGGCAGTTCACCCTGGAAAACTATGTCAAGGTGCTGGAGCAGCCCATCTTTACCCGGGCGGCCGTCAACTCCATAGCCCGCACAGTCGTTACCACAGCCCTGGCCATCGTTTTTACGGCGATGTACTCCTTCGTGATTTCTCACAAGGCGCTGGCGTTCCGAAAAATGTATCTGACGCTGGGCTTGGTTACCATGTACTTCAGCGGCGGACTGATTCCGACCTATCTGCTGATCCGCGACCTGGATTTGATTGACAGCTTTCTGGTTTATGTGCTGCCGGGTCTGTTCAGCATGTTCAACGCGGTGCTGTTTACGTCCTACTTTGACGGCATTTCTCCATCGCTGGAGGAATCCGCAAAGATTGACGGGGCCAACGAATTCCGTATCCTGTTCCAGATCATTCTGCCGGTGGCCAAGCCCGTGGTGGCGGCCGTGGGCCTGTTTGTTGCGGTGGGCCAGTGGAACTCCTGGTTTGATACCATGCTGTATACCACCAACGCCGATCTGGAAACGCTCTCCTATATGTTCAAAAAAATGATTGAGACCATGCAGTACCTGGAAAACCAGATCGCTCAGGTGGGGGGCGAGAACATTCAGAGCATGATGAAGAGCCAGGAGGTGACGACGATTACCCTGCAGATGGCGGCCATGGTGATTACCTCCTTCCCCATCATCGCTCTGTATCCCGCGCTGCAAAAGTATTTCATTCAAGGAATGATGATCGGCTCGGTGAAGGGCTAAGGGAGGGAAAGGGCAATGGGCAAAACCAAATGGAAGACCAGCACGTTTACGAAGATTGTGGCCAGCATCCTGGCTACCAGCTTGGTGCCCCTTGCCATCGGGCTGTATGTCGTGGCCCAGTTTCTCATCCAGTACGAAACCGATAACTATATTGAAAGCATGCGGGCGAACCTGAAGCAGGCCAACGCCATTATCCAGGAGCGGGTGAGGCTGCTGAAGCAGACCGCCGCCAATCTGGGGCGGAACAGCGGGGTCATGGCCCTGCTGGACGAGGTGACGGCGGAGACGGGCGACGCCCAGGTGGTGGACATTCTGAGGAACAGGGCCATTCCGGCCTTGGAAAACGCCAGGGTGAACAACTGGTTTGCCGCGTCCATCCGCCTGATTCACGGAAACGACCGGGTTTTTGATGTCTATGACCGCATTTGCTATGTCCCCCAAGTGGCGACGGGGGAATGGCGGGAGCGGCTGCACAGCTTTTATCTGGACGATGAGGATCCTCTGAGCTTCGCCTATGTGGGGCCGGAGGGCCCGGACACGGATTATTTCGGGTATGGCCCTCACGACGGGGACAAGCAGGTGCTGCCCGTTTATGCCGGCGTTTTCTCCCAGAGAGATAATCGGCTGCTGGGGGTGGTGGAGGTCGCCATGGCGCTGGAAACCCTGACCCAGCCCCTGGGGAATGTGCCGGTGAACGACGGAGAAGTGCTGCGCCTGGTTGATCGGGAAGGACGAGTGCTGAGCACCTCATCCCCGAGCTTTGATTATCTGCCGGAACCGGGACAGGCTGCCGAGCAGGGCGCGGAAATCCAGTGGCAGGGCCAGGGATACAGAATGTACTTCCAGCACATTTCCTCCATGGACGGCTGGCTGATCCAGTACATTCCGGTACACATGACGGGAATAGAAAAGTACAAGCTGGTCATCAGCGCCATGCTTCTGGTCACCGGCTGCGTCTTCTCCATGATGTGCGCGATCCTGTACCGCTTTTTTTCCGCGAACATCCGAAAGCTGATCCATGGCATCCGCAAGGTGCAGGCGGGGGATCTGGATGCTCGGGTGGATATTGCCACGAAGGATGAGTTTGGAGAGATCGCCGCCCAGTTTAACGAAATGACCTGCCGGATCAAGCTGCTGCTGAACCGGGAAAAGCTGGCGGGCCAGCTGGAAAAGCAAGCCATCTACAAGGCCCTGGAAAGCCAGATGAAGCCCCATTTCCTGTGCAACGCCCTGGATTTTATCCGCATGAGCACGCGAATCGCCGGGGATGAGGAAATCGCCCAGTCGGTCGGCCTCATCATGGAATATGTGAATTACAACATGAACCGAAAGCACATGACCGTGAGCATTCGGGACGAATTGCAGAACGTGGAGGACTTTATCGGCATCTACAACCTGATTAACAGGAACCGCATTCAGTACACCATTGACATGGCGCCGGACATCGCGGATCGGCTGGATAGCCATACGATCATAAAATACGCCCTGCAGCCCATTGTGGAAAACGCGGTGAAGCACGCCTTCCGACATAAGGAGGGGGCCTGCTTTATCGCCCTGGAGCTGGCTTACGCGCAGGCTCCGTTCGGGCAGGCCATCAGCATTGGCATCGAGGACAACGGCGGCGGGATGGAAGCCAGTCAGGCAGAGGCGCTGAACCAGTCTTTCCGGAGCGAGGACGGGGAGCGGGAGCTGCTGGACGGCAAGGATTACGGGGGTATCGGGCTGAAAAACATTTACCAGCGTATGCGCATGGCCTATGGCGCTTGCTGCGAGCTGAGAATCGAGAGCTACCCCCAGGTGGGCACGAAGATCACGCTCATGATTCCCCCCCGTTCGTTCGGGCAAAGGCAGGTGATAGCGGATGAAAGTCCAAACGGAACCGTCTCTAAAGCTGCTGATTGTTGACGACCAGCAGGCGGTGCGCATGGGGCTGAAAAAGACCATAGAGGAAATGGGACTGGGCATTACCCAGTACCTGGAGGCTGACAGCGGCGAGGCGGCCATCGCCGCGGCGCAAAGCCACCGCCCGGACATCATTCTGACGGACATTATGATGGAAGGGATGGACGGGCTGGACATGGTGGCGCTCCTGCGCAGGGCCATTGCGCCGGAGACCCATATCGTCTTCATTTCTGCCTATGACAAGTTTGAATTTGCCAGGAAGGCAATGGATCTTAGGGCGTGCAAGTATTTGCTCAAGCCTGTGTCCGGCGCGGAATTATTCCAGACGCTCACAGGCATTATCAGCGAGATTTTCTCCATGCGCAGAGGGGCGCAGCTGAAACAAATGCGGGAAAAGGCCTACCAGTGCATGCTGCTGTACGAGTATTTGACCGGGAAAAACCATCGGCTGAACCTGGGCGAGCTGTTCCAGGGCGCGGGGCTTACAGCGCTTGCTTACCCGGAAACCTTTGTGGCGGTGGGAAGTCCCCCGGAGGAGAGCGAGAAGCCCAGGGAGGCGCTGGATAGCTATCGTCTGCACGGGCTGAAGGCGGTCGAGGGAGGGCGGTATGTGCTGGTGGAAACGCCGGAGGAGTGGCTTGCCATTGGCGCGGCGGACGAGGATGGCGCGCAGACCGTGGCCAGGGGCGTGATCGCTGCCTGCATGTCCGCATGCCGTCATGTTGGGGTGAGCGAAACCGCGGCGGGGCTGTCCAGCCTGCCGGCGCTTTACCGCCACGGCTGTCTGGCGTTGGAAAACGGCCGGCTGAACGGGGAAGCAATCACCTTCTATCACCAGCCCGAAACCCCGGACATCGGTGCGTACAGGCATGTGATGCTGCCCGTGCTGGACGGGGACATCGGCAAGGCTGGGCAGGAGGTGGACGGGCTGTTCATCCACTTCAAGCGCAACAGGATGGGCAGGGCGGATATCATCAAGATTATTCACGGAATTACCAGCTATCTGTGCGTCCATATGGAGGGGCTGGCCCCGGCGCTGGAAAACGCGGGGCTTATGGAGGAACGGCTGTACCAGTGCGACAGCCATATTCAAATGAAATCGTACATGCTGCATGTCATGAGCGTGGCCTGTCAGATCAAGAACAAGCCGGGGGGCACGCCCTCCATGGTTTATGACAGGATCGCGGAGTATATCCAGACCCATTACGGGGAGGAGCTGTCCCTGAGCGGCATCGCGGAGGCGTTCGATATGAACTATTTCTACCTCAGCAGCATGTTCAAGCAGCACTTTCAGGTCAGCTATACGGAATATCTGATGAAGGTTCGGCTGAAGAAGGCGGCGGAGCTGCTGCGTACGACGGGGCTGATGGTCTACGAAATTGCCCAGCGGGTTGGCTACAACGATGTGAAATATTTCACCCGACAATTCAAAAAGGAGTACCTGGAGACCCCGGAGCGCTATCGGAAGGGCCTGCAGCTCAGCGCCATGGAGCGGCCGGAGCAGGATGACGGGGTATAAGAGAAGGAGGGGCGGACAGCTATGAAGCCATGGACGCTTGACGGGGAATGGGAGCTCACGCAGCTTACGGTTCTTCCTGAGGAAGGCCGGTATCCCCCATTGGAGGGCGGGACGTGGATCAGGGGCCGGGTGCCGGGGGAGGTGCACCAGGACCTGATCCGTGAGGGAAAGATGGAAAACATTTTTGCTGGCAGGGAAGCGGCCCAAAGGGGCGCGTGGGTGTGCGATGCGGATTGGGTATACCGGCGGACATTCGACGTGCCCGAGGAGCTTATCAAGGCGCCGAACCTGTTCCTGCATTTTGACAGCATCGACACGTTTGCTGATGTATTTGTTAACGGCGTGCTGGTCGGCAGCACGAAAAACGCCTTCATCCGGGAGGATTTCCCGCTGAAAAACGCTGACGTAAAACGGACGGGAAATACCCTGGTCGTCCACCTGAAGGGTCACAAGCGCATGACTGCCGATCTGGCGAAGCTGGCGCTGGCGACCTGCGCGGTGGACAGCGATTCCGGCCGGGAGGCCGCCGCCTCGCGGAACATTACCAGACGGCCCCAAAGGACGTACAGCGCCGACATCATGGGCTTCGGGTTTTATGTGCTGGGCATTGGCATTCCCAAATCCGTATGGCTGGAGGCGCGTCCGGCGGTGTATGTGGAGGATACCGTCTTCCGTGTGCTCCGGGCCGATGAGGAGCGGGCGACCGTCTGCATGGAAGCCAAGCTTTCTGGCGCAAAAGATGGTCAGACCGTTGTCTTCACGCTGGAAAGGGAAGGCGAGAAGTACCAATGGGCCTTCCCGGTCTGGCAGGGCAGGGCCCAGGGAACCGTGATGATCGAGAAGCCCGCCCTATGGTGGCCCAACGGCTATGGCAAGCAGCACCTTTACCGGTGGACGGTCAGCGTCATGGACAGGCAAACGCTCCTGGAGGAGAAGACGGCCCGGGTGGGCATCCGTCAGGTGGAGATCATCCGTGCCAAGGCCAACGGCAGAGCCACGTTCCAGTTCCGGGTGAACGGGAAGGAGATATACGTTTTCGGCGGCAACATGATGGCCATTCATTTCTTGACTGCCACCGGTAGCCCGGAGGAAAGCCGGAGAATCCTGAAAATGGCGGTGCAGGCCAACCTGAACATGTTCAGGCTCTGGGCGGGGGGCAATAATGAGGCCGACTGGTTCTACGATCTGTGCGACGAGATGGGCATCATGATCTGGAAGGACGCCCATCTGCACTTCATGCCATATCCGGACAACGATCCGGAATATGTGGCGAACGTGACCCGGGAGACGAGGGAAACCCTGCGCTATGTGCGCAACCATGCTTGTTTCGCGGTGTGCTGCGGCGCCAATGAAATGCATGAGGGCTACCAGGCGTACAATTATCGGGCAATGATGGACAGGTTTTACGGGAGCAAGCTGCTGTACGATGTGTTCCCGGCGCTGGCCAGGGAGATGTGCCCGGAGGTTCCCTTCGTCATTGATTCCCCCCATGGCGAGGACTTGGCCCAATCCCCGGTGGAGGGCGACACCCACACCTGGGGAAACTTTTACAACGCCACCAAGGACCCGCAGTTCTCGGCGGAAACCTGCTGGTATGACGGAAGCCATCCCAGACCCCAGACCCTTGAAAAAATCATGGGCATCAAAATGTCCGACTATGCGGCGCCCGGCTGGAACAAAAAGTGGTTTGAGCTGACGGGCAGGGAATTGCAGGGCAACCACAAGTACGGGGAGTACTATTGGCTGGATTCCCTGGCGGATTACATGCGCTCCCTGGAAATTGAGCAGATGCTGGCGGACTACCAGGGGATGTATTATCTGAGGTGCCGCAGCTCAAGCTGCAACGGCATTCTGTACTGGCCCTTCAACAAGGGGGGCATGTTCATCGGCTTCGGGTGCATCGACTGCGACCAGCGGCCTCTCATGGCCTACTACCAGCTGGCCAGGGTGTTCAAGCCTGCGGTATGCCACCTGTACCGGGACATTGACGATATTCGCCTGGTGGCGGCCAACAGCGCTTTTGCGGGGATACATGCCACGGCGCGGGTGACCCACATGAACGTGGAGGGCAAAGTCCTGGGCCGATGGGAGAAGGCTGTATGGATTCCCAGAGGCAACGCCATCCGGCTCATGAGCCTGGAGAACCATTATCAGGCCATCCGTGACAGGAAGCGGGAATTGATCCAAGCGGAGGTGTTTGCGGACGGGGAGAGGATCTGTCAGGATACCCTGTTTTTCTGTATGTGGCCGGAGTTTAAAAATCCGGAGGCGAGACTGGACATCCGCTGGGAGAGGGCCGGAGACGGCTGGGCCCTTGAGGTGACCAGCGGGGATATAGTTAAGATGCTGTCCATCGAAAGCGACGGCAATATCCTGTGGAGCGATAACTACTTTACCATGATGCCCGGGGAGACCCGGCGCGTGGTCGGGGAGCTGCTGGCTCCCTGGGAGGGGCCGCTGAAAATCACCGTGTCGGCGCTGGATTGTGAAAAGACCTACGACATCATGCTGGAAAAATAAGCGAGGAGGAAAACTTGAATGACGCCTGCTTCTTTGAAGGATGTAAGGATGCTGCCCAACGGCGTGGCGATGCCCGTCATGGGGTTGGGGGTGTGGAAGGCCGAGAGCGGCGCGGAGACGCAAAACGCCGTGCGGTACGCCCTGGAGACCGGCTACCGGGCGATTGATACCGCGGCCATCTATGGCAATGAGGCGGATGTGGGTCAGGCTGTGCGGGAAAGCGGCGTCCCCCGGGAGGAAATCTTTATTACCACGAAGGTGTGGTATACCGACCAGGGATACGAGGGTACGCTGCGGGCCTTTGACCAGAGCATGAAAAAATTGAAGCTGGATTACCTGGATCTGTTCCTGATCCATCACTACATGGCGCCGAACCTGAAGGGCACCTGGCAGGCCATGGAGAGGCTGTATGAGGAAAAGCGTGTGCGGGCCATCGGCGTGAGCAACTTCCTGGGCCATCACCTGGATGAGCTGCTGAGCTTTGCCCGGGTGAAGCCGATGGTGAATCAGATTGAAATGCATCCCTACCTGACCCAGCGGGAAACCCTGAACTACAACCAGGCGCACGGGATTCAGACCGAGTCCTGGGCGCCCCTGGCCAAAGGAAAGGCGCTGGGTGAAGAGATCGTAACGGCGCTGGCGGAAAAGTATGGCAAGACGCCGGCCCAGGTGGTTTTGCGCTGGGGACTTCAGCTGGGGGTGCAGCTTATTCCTAAATCCACAAAGAGGGGCCGGATCGAGGAAAACTGCGACATTTTCGACTTCAGCCTGACGGCGGAGGAAATGGCGGCTATCGACAGCCTGGATCAAAACATGCGGTTTGGTTCCCATCCGGATGATTGGGCGCAGTGGATGAAATAAAAAGAAAGGATCGCTTGGCGGCAGGTGATAAAAAATGATCGGATTGATCGGACTGGGAATCATGGGGTTGCCCATGGCGAAGAATTTGATGAAGGCGGGATACCCGCTGATGGTGTACGATCTCAGCAAGGAACGGGTTGAAGCGCTGACTGCCATCGGGGCCAAGGCGGCGGGCAGCATTGGGGAAATCGGCAGGACGTGCCGGACTGTATTGACCATGGTGCCGGATTCTCCCCAGGTCAGGGAGGTCGTGCTGGGAGCGGGCGGACTGGCGGAAACGCTGCAGCCCGGAAGTGTCGTGATTGACATGAGCTCCATCGACCCGATGGCTTCCCGGGAGGTGGCGACGGCGCTGAAAGCAAAGGGCATTGACATGCTGGACGCCCCCGTGTCCGGCGGGGAACCCAAGGCCATTGACGGTACGCTGGCCTTTATGGTGGGCGGCGACCGGGCGATATTTGACGAGCATTTGCCCCTCCTGCGAGCCATGGGCGCTTCTGTCACCTATTGCGGCGGCATTGGCGCGGGCAATGTGACGAAGCTGTGCAACCAGATTATCGTGGCGGTGAACATCGCGGCGGTATCGGAGGCCATGGTGCTGGGGCAGATGGCAGGGGTGTCCCCGGAGGTGATCTTCCAGGCCATTCGCAGCGGGCTGGCAGGCTCTACGGTCATGGAAAATAAGGCGCCTATGATGATCGGCAGGAATTTTCAGCCGGGATTCAAAATCGACCTGCATCTGAAGGACTTGAACAATGTGCTGGCTGCGGCCAAGGCCACGGGTGCGCCTATGGTGCTGACCAACCAGGTAACGGAGATGCTGAAGGTTCTGCGTCGGATGGGCGAGGGGCAGCGTGACCACAGCGCCATTGTGAAGTTCTACGAATGGATGGCGGGCGTCGAATTGCAGGCGTGAAGCGCCTGCGCACGGGCAGATTGCCCAGACCATCGTGAACGGCGGTCTTTCCATAGGGCATCAAATCAAAGCGGGAATGAGTCCGTCAGGACTCATTCCCGCTTTGATTTGATGCAGCGTAACGGCTGAGTTTTCCGCTCCCTCATGGAACACGCGAATGGGGCGGCGCGGCTAAAGCTGACTTATCGGTGCGGATAGCGGTCTTCGCCATCAAGTGCAAAACAAAATTCTGTCTCGCGGAACACGATGGCGCAGTGCCGGATGGGTGCGTTCTCCTCGGGAAACGGCCGGATGACGAACTGCTGCGTCCCTGCGGCGCAGGTAATCGGTGCGCTGGCGCGCCATTGCGAGCAGCGCGTGACGGGCTGGGGTCCGGCGGCCTTTCGCGGGATGAAGTCTCTCAGCGTCAGCTGTCAAGTCCGTTCGGGACGCCCGGGGGGGATAGGGGCGCTGAGCCTCTATCCGCCTGTAATGCAGCGTCAGGGGGCGACATCTTATTCTTCCGGCTGCTGATAGTCCTTCAGTCTGGCCGTCAGCAGCTTCAATACCCGTACGCCTTCCCGCAGCATATCTCGCTCCAGCAGGCGTGGGTCCTTGAGCAGCAGACTGGTGGGCTTTTGCGTGGAGAAGGTCAGGCGGGAATCCGTATCGTCCATGGCGCGGAAAAGCGCCACGGGGTCGGGTATGCAGCGCTCGTCCATTTTCATCACGAGCATGCCCTTGCGGTAGAGTACCTGGCTGACGCCCAGGCTGTTGCTCAGCGCCCGCAGCTGAGCGATGTCCAGCAGGGCGTCCGCCACGGCGGGCGGGTCGCCAAAGCGATCCACCAGCTCATCCACCATGTCTTCCCGATCCTCCTGGGTGGCAATGGCGGCGATGCGCTTGTACATCTCCATCCGCTGGCGCTCGTCATGGATGTAATCGGCAGGCAGGTAGGCGTCCACCTTGAGGTCGACACGGGTCTCCAGCTCGTAGGCGGGCGCGGCGCCCTGAACCTCATGCAGGGTCTCCTCGATCAGCTTGCAGTACATATCATAGCCCACCGTGGCCAGATGGCCGTGCTGCTCGGGGCCAAGGATGTTGCCGGCGCCGCGGATTTCCAGGTCGCGCATGGCGATGCGGAAGCCCGCGCCGAACTCGGTGAACTCGCGGATGGCCTGAAGCCGCTGCTCGGCGGTTTCCGACAGCATCTTGTCCGGCCGGACGGTGAAATAGGCGTAGGCCTGGCGGTTGCTGCGCCCCACTCGGCCCCGCAGCTGATACAGCTGGCTCAGGCCGAAGCGGTCGGCGTCAAAAACGATAAGGGTGTTGGCGGTGGGCACGTCCAGCCCGCTTTCGATGATGGTGGTGCACAGCAGCACGTCATAGCTGCCGGCGTAGAAGTCCATCATCACGTCCTCCAGGCCGTGCTCCTTCATCTGGCCGTGGGCCACGCCGATGCGGGCCTCCGGCGTCAGGAGACGCAGGCGGTTGTAGAACTGCTCGATGGAATGCACCCGGTTGTATAGGAAGTATACCTGGCCGCCCCTGGACAGCTCCCGCAGGATGGCGTCGCGGATGAGGGCGTCGGAGTAGTCCACCACATGGGTCTGGACGGGGAGGCGCTCCTCCGGCGGCGTTTCCAGCACGGACATGTCGCGGATGCCCACCATGGACATGTGCAGCGTCCGGGGGATGGGGGTGGCGGAAAGCGTCAGCACGTCCACCTGGCTTTTAAGATTCTTGATCTGCTCCTTGTGTCCTACGCCGAAGCGCTGCTCCTCATCCACGATCAGCAGGCCCAGGTTCTTGAACTGCACGTCCTTGGCCAGCAGGCGGTGGGTGCCGACGATGATGTCGACGCTCCCGGCCTTCAGCGCCTGGAGCACCTGCTTTTGCTCCTTGGGGGAGCGGAAGCGGGAGAGCACGTCCGCCTGCACGGGGAAGCCCTCGAAACGCTTGAGGACAGTATTGTAGTGCTGCTGGGCCAGGATGGTGGTGGGGGCCAGGATGGCTACCTGTTTGCCGTCCATCACGGCCTTGAAGGCGGCGCGCAGGCTGACCTCCGTTTTGCCGTATCCCACGTCGCCGCACAGCAGACGATCCATGTTCCTGCTGGATTCCATGTCCCTGGTGATTTCCTTGACGGACTGCTCCTGGTCGGGGGTGAGCTCGTAGGGAAAGCGATCCTCGAACTCACGCTGCCAGGGGGTATCCGGGTGGAAGGCGTAGCCCTTGTTCTGGCTGCGCTTGGCATAGAGGGCTACCAGGTCGAAGGCCAGCTTGCGCAGTCCCTCCTTGACCTTTGTTTTCTGCTTTTGCCAGTCGCCGCCGCCCAGCCGGTTCAGCTTGGGAGGCTGGTTGGGGTTGCCAATGTAGCGCTGTACCCGCTCCAGCTGCTCGATGGGTATGTAGAGCTTATCCGCGCCCTGGTACTGGATCAGCAGGTAATCCCGGTAGGCGCCCTCGCTTTGCAGATGCACCGTACCCTGATACACGCCTACGCCGTGATCCTCATGGACGACGTAATCTCCCACCTTCAGGTCGGTGAAGGCGGCGATTTTCTCCCCGGCGTTGCGGCGGGATTTGGCCTTGCGGTAGCCCGCGCCGTAAATGTCCGTGTCCGCCACGACGGCAAGCTTCGCCTCGGGCCAGAGGAAGCCGTGGCTCAGGGTGCCCGGAAGCACCAGGGTCTCGCCGCGAATCAGATTGTTTGTGCTCTCCGAAAAAACGGCGGGGGATTCCCATTCATTGAGGGCCTGGGCGAGCCGCTTGCCCCGGGCCACGCCGCCGGAGAGCAGCGCCACACACCAGCCTTGACGGCGCCAGGCGATGCAATCCTCCGCCAGCAGCTTCAGCTGGGATTGGTATCCGGCCACGCCCTTGCAGCCCAGGTCGATGGCGTCTTGGGTGCGCAGGCCTCCAAGGCCCCGCAGCAGCTCCGACAGGGTGACGATGGTCTGCCCGTCTATGCGGTGGACAAGCTCCTCCCAGTCCATCAGCAGCCGCTGCTGCTCCTGCACGGCCTCGCCGCGCTCCATGGCGCCCCGCAAATCCTCCTGAAAGCCGCGGTTGCGCTCGTCGGCGCGGTCGCGCAGCTGATCCGGGGCGCACATAAGCACCGCGTCCGGGCGGAACCAGTGAAGCAGCGTGGCGGTGTCATCGGTCAGCACGGGCAGCCAGGCCCGGATGCGGCGAAAGGGCAGCCCGCCCTCCACCAGGTCAGCGTCCCGCAAAAGGGCGGCCATGCGGCGCTCCAGCTCCGCCGAGCGGGCGGCGTCAGCAGCCTTTTCCCGTGCCTTGGGGGCGATCTTCTTGTCATAGACGTCCACCAATTCCTCGTCGCCTTCCGGCAGAGGCGGCAGGTCGCTGAACAGAGCGCTCTCCTTGGGCGCGTCCGGGATCAGGGCGTTGACGGCGTCCCGCATCCGCCGTGCCGCGGGGGCGCAGGCTTCCTGGGGCAGGATGATTTCCGCCGCGGGGGTGATGACGGCCGCGCGCAGCTTATCCAGGCTGCGCTGGCTGATGCAGTCGAAGCTGCGGATGGAGTCCACCTCGTCATCAAAGAACTCGATGCGCAGGCTGCAGCTGGCGGCGGGAGGATAGACGTCCAGAATGGAACCGCGCATGGCGCATTGGCCCTTGCCTTCCACCATGTCTACCCGCTCGTACCCGAGATGGGTCAGGCGGCGGATGAGGCTGTCCGGGGCGTAGCGATCCCCGGGCCGCAGGCGGATGATGCCCTCCCGGAACAGCTCCGGACTGCCCATGCGCTGAAGCGCCGCATCCATGGACGCCACCAGCAGACGGATGTCTCCCTCGGCGGCCTTGGCCAGGGTTTCCAGCCTTCGCCAGGAGCTTTCATGGCTGGACGCGCCCCGGGTGAGATCAATTTCGCCCCCCGGCAGGCAGGCCGCCCGGCCGGGAAGCAGCTGCTGGGCGTCATCGGCCATACGGGAGGCCTTGAGATCGTTGGCGGTGAGCAGCAGAATGCGCTTGCCTGTGTCCGCCGCTATTTTGGACGCGACAAAAGCCGCCATGCTCTCGGTCAGCCCGGTGACGGCGGTGGGAACGCGGTGGTCGATATTTTGCTTGAGCTTTTGTATGGATGGGGCCTGCACGGCGCCCAGAAGCGCTTGATCCATAATCACTCCTGTGTGGCGGAACCATAGGGCCGCCGGATAGGGCGTTATTTCTGATTATATTGCCGCATGGCATGGTCGATGCCGCTTTTCAGCCAGTCCTCGGCGCAGTCGGCGGCGCGGCGGAAGGCGTCGGCCATGGCGTCCTGCTCCTCCCGGGTCTGATAGCGGGAGAGTACCCAGTCTGCCAGATCCCAGCCGTCGGGCTTGGCGCCCACGCCCACCCGAATCCGGGGGAAGACCTGATCCGGCACATGCTGCATGACGGAGCGCATACCGTTGTGGGTGCCCGCGCTGCCGCTCCCGCGCACCCGCAGCTTACCCAGAGGGAGGTCGATGTCATCGTAGATTATCAGCAGATGATCCAGCGGGCATTTGTACCACTGCATCAGCTCCGCCACACATTGGCCTGACAGGTTCATGAAGGTCTGCGGCTGACACAGCGCCACCCGCTTGCCGTCCACGCTGCATTCCGCCAGCAGGCCAGAGCACTTTCGCTTCGTCAGCGATACGCCCCACCTGGCGGCCAGGATGTCCGTGGTGTCAAAGCCGGCGTTGTGCCGGGTATGGGCGTAGGGCAGACCGGGATTGCCCAGGCCTACGATGATCCAGGTTTCCTTTTCCATCTTCCAAAGCCTCATTCTATCAGTCAAATTGGTCTTCCGCGCGTCCGCCAAAACACATTTTGGCGGAGAAGGCGTCCGCCCCCTCCGCGCAGGATAGGTCGATTCGGATCAGTCAGGGCTGCCGTTCCAGCAGCCAGGGGGCGGGGGTAACGGTGGCGGTCTCCTCGTCGTCGCCGCTGATGCTGAGGATCATCAGGCTCTTCTCGCCGGTGACGCGCTTTTTTTCCGGCTCGCGGGTAGCCATCACGAAGGCCATGCCCACCACCGTCGCGCCAAACTCGTGCATCAGGTCAGCCATGCCCTTGGCGGTGCCGCCTGCCCGAAGAAAGTCGTCCACAATCAGCGCCCGCTGTCCTTCCTGCACAGCGCGGCGGGTCAGCGACATGGTCTCGATCCGCCCGGAGCCGGAAACATAGTTGATGTTTACGGCGGGGCCCTCGTAGACCTTGGAGGCGTGGCGGGCAATAATCAGCGGGACGCCCAGGGCCGTGGCGGTGGACATGGCTACCGGAATGCCCTTGGTCTCCATGGTCAGAACGAAGTCCGGGGCCTGGTCGGCAAACGCCGTAGCCAGGATGGCCCCCATGCCCTGTACCATTTTGGGGTTGGAAAGAATGTCTGAATAGTACAGAAAGCGTCCGGGCAGAACACGGCTCGTTCCGGACAGTTCCCCGCACAACGCCTGAATAAAGCGCAGCGCGTCCGGCTGGGATACGCTGCAGCGATAGCGAACGCCGCCTGCCGCGCCGGTGACGGTCTCCAATTCACCCAGGTTGAACTGCCGCACCACGTCGCGGAGGATGTCGATGTCCTCGCTCATGGTGGACTTTGCCGCGCCGAACAGGTCGCAGAAATAGGAGAGGGTGAAAATACGGTTGGGGGAATCGGCAAGGATTTTCATCATAGCGCTCATGCGCTCATTGCGGCGAATCTTTTCCACGTCTGGGTCGCTCCTTCATCAGTATGCCAATCGTCCCGGACATTATAGCATAGTTTTGCGAATGATGGAAGCGCTTTTTTGATAAAAAGTTCGTCTTTTTTCGGGATTTTTTATGGTTTGCTTGACAGAACGTTATCCGAACGTTAAGACTTGCGCGCGCTGGAGGGCATCCACGATGCTTTGGCGCAGGTCGGCGCAGGCTGCGGGCCAGCGGGCCAGACACCAGCGGGCCAGCTGCTCGTCCGGGAGAGTGAGCAGGAGAATCAAACCGGGGCGCTCCGGGCTGTCCTGGAGGGTCAGCAGCCATTCGGCGCGGCTGGCCTGGGTCAGCGCCGGGTCGTCGCCCTGGGGGGCGGGGACGTCGGGGGTGAAGCCCGCCATCAGCCGCTGCGTGACCTCCTGGTAGACGGTCGGGGCCGTGCGCCGCCAGCGCTGCTCCAGCCGCGTCCGGGGAACGTCCTCGCCCAGGAGGGTCACATCCATCAGCACGGCGTCGCTTTCCAGCAGCTTCAGGCGCGCACCTGGTACGCCCTGCGGCCCGGTAACGGCCTCGGTGGGCGCCATCTGCTCGCTGCGGAAGCGCTCCTGCCAGGCGGGGGCCTCCTGATCGATCAGCTGACGGCGGCTTCGGGGGATCTTGCCGGTGAAGCTCTCCAGGGTGAAGGCGCCCTCGGCCGTAATGTCCATCAGGCTGCCCAGGGGATGGGCGCGGGTCTCAATCTGTCCCTGCTTTTCCATATCGCTCAGGCTAAGCTGCATGGTGAAGTAGTTCATCAGATCCAGCTCGGCCAGAAACTGAATCAGCTGCATCCCCGTCACGGGCCCCAGCGCGCGCAGGGCGTACAGAAGAATCAGCTTGTTTTCCGTCTCAGGGATAAAGCGGCGCTCCATGACGGCTCCTTTCCTGTGTCAGGACGCGAAAAATTCCCCTCCACCGCAGGCGAGAGGGGAGATGGCAGCGAAGGGATAACGCATCAGGCCAGGAAGGGCTTGATGTCGTTCATCAGATCGTCGCACTCGTCGGTGTAAATCTCCAGGGTAATGGGCTTGCTCAGATCCAGGCTGAAAATGCCCAGAATGGACTTGGCGTCCACCACATGGCGGCCCGCCCGCAGATCCATATCATAAGGATAGCGGTTGACCATATTCACAAACGTCTTGACGTTTTCAGCCAGACTCAGCTTGATGTTGACAGACTTCATACCAAAGCACTTCCTTTCTTTACAAAAGACACAGGAACAGTGTACCATTTTGGCGGTCAAAAAGCAAGGGAAAAAGTGGGATACATTTGATCGAAGCAAAAGGAAATCCGCGAAACGTCCTGAAGAAATCCGTCCCCCGAGGCTATCCGTATGCCGCGGCTGGGCGGCGAAGGTGCGCACCCTCCCGATCTGCCCGCGCCCTTGCGTCCTGGCGGAAATGTGATATACTATATCCTGGAATGCTGTGCGAAGGGAGGATGGCCATGGAGCAGGTGGAAGCCAGTGTGCTGGGCACGGTCTACCGCAACGCGGAAAATGGGTACAGCGTGGTGATGGCACGGATGGGACGCAGCGAGATCACCATCGTGGGCACGCTGCCGGAGCTGACCCAGGGGGAGCAGGCCGTCTTCAGCGGGGAATGGGTGGAGCATCCCCAATACGGCCGTCAGCTGAAGTGCGCCGCGTGCCAGCTGCAGCAGCCCACCACTCTTCTGGGCATCGAGCGCTATCTGGGCAGCGGACTGATTCAGGGTGTAGGCCCCTCAACGGCAAAGCTGATTGTGCGCCATTTCGGTGAGGAGACCCTAACCGTTCTATCGGAGCATCCCGAGCGGCTGGCGGAAGTCCCCAAGATGGGGAAAAAGCGCTGGAAGCAGATCGCCGAGGCCTTCCGGGAGCAGCAGACGGCCAGGGAGGCCATGGTCTTTCTGCAGACCTACGGTGTGCCGGCCACGCTGTCTGTGAAGATCAGCAAGCTCTATGGGGAGCGGACGCCCGCCGTCGTCCGGCAGAACCCTTATCGGCTGTGCGAGGATCTGGAGGGCGTGGGTTTCCTGACGGCGGATCGCATCGGCACGGCGCTGGGTGTGGCGGCGGACAGCGAGGGCCGGATTCAGGCGGCGCTGAGGTATATCCTCAAGGACGCCGCGGCGTCCATGGGCCATGTGTATCTGCCCAGGGAGGAGCTGGAGCGCAAGGCGGCGCAGCTGCTGCGGATTGACGCTGCTCTGTGCGCGCGGCAGGTCGATCAGCTGGCGCTGAACCGGGATTTGATCGTCCAGGAGGAGGAGGCTGTCAGGGTCTACCTCCCAGCTTATGACTCGGCGGAGCGGGAGGTGGCAGCGCGCCTGTGCGAATTGATGGCCGCGTTGCCTCCCTCGCGCAGTCACGGCGCGGACAAGGAGGTGCGGCGCTTTGAGAAAAGCCAGGGCATTTCCTTTGGCGCGCAGCAGCGGCAGGCCATTATCAAGGCCATGGAGACCGGCGTGCTGGTCATCACCGGCGGCCCCGGTACGGGCAAAACCACCATTATTAACTGTATCATTGCCCTGATGAGCCGGGAAAATGAGGTGGTGCTGTGCGCGCCCACAGGCCGGGCGGCCAAGCGGATGGCGGAGGCCACGGGCTGCGAGGCGAAGACGCTGCATCGCCTGCTGGAATACGGCGGGGAGGACAGCGCCTTCGCTCGGAATCAGGACAATCCCATTGAAGGGGACTGCATCATCGTGGATGAGATGTCCATGGTGGATTTGCAGCTGATGAAGGCGCTGCTTCGGGCGGTGGAGCTGGGAACGCGCCTGCTCCTGGTGGGAGACGCGGATCAGCTGCCCTCGGTGGGGGCGGGCAACGTTCTGGGGGATATTCTGACCAGCGGCGTCGTGCCCCATGTGCGCTTGACGGAAATCTTCCGTCAGGAGGAAAGCAGCCGCATCGTGGTCAACGCCCACCGTATCAACCGGGGCGAGATGCCCCTGCTCAACGAGCGGGGCACCGACTTCTTTTTCGAGCGCAGAGCATATCCGCGCGAAGCCGCGAACACCATCGTTCAGCTGGTGACAGAGCGACTGCCGCGTTTCCTGGGCAGCGGGGAGGACATGGCGGACTTCGCCGTGCGCCATATCCAGGTGCTGGCCCCGGCGAAAAAGGGCGAGTGCGGCGTGGCTGCCCTGAATACCCTCCTGCAGTCCGCCCTGAACCCGCCGGAGCTTGACAAGCCTCAGCTCACCTACGGCGAGACTGTCTTCCGCCAGGGCGACAAGGTGATGCAGACCCGCAATGATTACCAGATTGAGTGGCGGCGGGAAACGGCCGCCGGCTGGGAGGACGGCGCGGGGGTCTTCAACGGCGATGTGGGCTTCATCACCCAGGTGGATGTGGAGGAGCACTGCCTGACCGTCCTTTTCGATGAGGAGAAGGAAGTTGTTTACCAGTCCGCCCAGCTGGAAAACCTCGACCTGGCTTATTGCCTGTCCGTGCACAAGAGTCAGGGCAGCGAGTTCCCGGCGGTGGTGATGCCCGTGGTAGGCGGCCCGCCCATGCTGCTGACCCGCAACCTTTTCTACACCGCCCTCACCCGCGCCAGAAGCCTGGTGGTGCTGGTGGGCCGGGACGAGGTCATCGGCCAGCTGGTGGAGAACGACCATATCCTGGGCCGCTACACCTCCCTGGCGGAGCGGCTGCGGACCATGGCGGCGCTTTTGCCCCGGGAAGGGGCGTAAGGAGGACAACATGCCGATTTTGAGAGGAACCAAGGTGATGCTCCGGCCGTACCGCCGGGAAGATCAGGAACATATTCTGTCCTGGGTGAATGACAAGGACGTCGTGCGCTATCTGACGCACCTGTTCGACATGCCCTATACGGAGGAAAACGCCCGGGTGTACATCGACCGGGTGCTGGAAGGCCCGGCGGACAGGGCGGCCTTCGTCGTCGCGGAGGCGGGCACCGGGGATTATCTGGGCCAGATCGACCTGAACAGCATCAACAACCGCGACCGCAAGGCGGTGCTGGGCATTGCCATCGCGGCGGAGAAAGACCGGGGCCGGGGCGTGGGCCGGGAGGCCATCCGCCTGTTATGCCGCTACGGCTTCATGACCCTGGGACTCAACCGCGTCGAACTGACCGTCCACGCGGACAATGAGCGGGCCAGACGATGCTACCGTGCCTGCGGCTTCAGGGAGGAGGGCGTACAGCGCCAGGCCATCTGGCGGGATGGCTGCTTCCGGGACGAGGTGCTGATGGCAATCCTGCGGGAGGACTTTGACGAAATGGAGGCGAAGCGTGGTGATTGAGGGGGCTTTGGTGCGCCTGCGGGCCTTTGAACAGGATGACCTGGACGCCAACCATGCTTTCATGAACGACATCGACACCCTGCGGGATATGATGAGCGGCATTCCCTTCCCTGCCTCCTACGGCGACGAGCGCCGCTGGCTGGAGCAGCAGACCAGCTACTCCCGGGGGGAGTACCAGTTCGCGGTGGAGGATTTCGAGGGCAGCCTGGTGGGGCGCTGCGGCGTTATCCGGCTGGATTGGAAGAACCGCCTGGCCGAGCTGGCCATCATGATCGGCGCGCCTTACCGGCGGCGGGGCTATGGACGGGAGGCCATGGGGCTGCTGTGCGATTTCTGCTTTCGGGAGATGAACCTGCATAAGCTCAAGGTGAGCGTGTTCGCCTTCAACCAGGCGGCCATCCGCTGCTATGAGGGCTGCGGCTTTTGCCAGGAGGGCCTTATGAGGGCGGAGATTTTCCGAGACGGCGCGTACCGTGACGTGGCGGTGCTGTCCCGGCTGGCCGATGGGCAGTGAGCGCGGACGGATGCCGGGGAACGGAACGAAAAAATGTACTATGTCGGTTTTTTTCGGGAAAAAGGCCGCCGCGCCGTTGACAGAAGGCTGTCCGGGGCTGTATGATTTGTGGGTCGCGTGGGCAAAGTCCGCGATTGCTGGAGGTAGAGCGTGTTGAAGAAGATTGTGACGAAGTTTGGCGGCAGCTCCCTGGCCGACGCCGGTCAGTTTGCCAAGGTGAAAGACATCCTGGGGATGGATCCCGCCCGGCAGTATGTGGTGCCCTCCGCGCCCGGACGGCGCTTCAAGGATGACGACAAGGTGACGGATCTGCTATACCGCTGCCATCGGGAGGCTTCCGAGGGCGCGGACTTTCAGGATACCTTCGACCTGATAGCCGCCCGCTACATGGATATTGCCGAGGAGCTTCATCTCTCCTGCGATCTGGGCGCGGCCCTGGACGAGGTGAACGAGCGCATCGCCGGCGGCGCCGGCGCGGATTACTGCGCCTCCCGGGGCGAGTACCTCAACGGTCTTTTGCTGGCGGATTATCTGGGCTGGCGCTTCCTGGACGCCGCCAAGGTCGTCTGCTTTGACGAGCATGGCCTGCTGGACAGCGAAAAGACCAACGAGGTGCTGGGGCAGGCTCTGGCGGACGGCGTGCCCACGGTGGTTCCCGGCTTTTACGGCGCCATGCCCGACGGCGAGGTACATACCTTCTCCCGGGGCGGCAGCGACATCACCGGGGCCATCGTGTCCCGGGCGGTTTGCGCCGATGTTTATGAGAACTGGACGGATGTTTCCGGCTTCCTGATGGCGGATCCCCGCATCGTGCAGAATCCGCGGGAGATCGGTTCCATTACCTATCAGGAGCTGCGGGAATTGTCCTACATGGGCGCGTCGGTGCTTCATGAGGACGCGGTGTTCCCCGTGCATCGTGCGGGCATCCCCACCAACATCCGCAACACCAATAATCCCGGCCATCCCGGCACCATCATCAGCCTGACGGCGCCCAGGTGCGGCTCTCAGCCCACCATCACCGGCGTGGCGGGACGCAAGGGCTTCTCTGTCATCAGCGTGGAAAAAGCCATGATGAACAGCGAGAAGGGCTTTGGCCGAAAGGTGCTTCAGGTGGTGGAGGAATGCGGGCTGTCCTTTGAGCATCTGCCCACGGGCATCGACACCATGTGCGTGGTGGCCGCCGGCGATCAGCTGGAGCCTGTGCGGGAGGAAATCATCAGCGGCATCGTTCGGGAAACCGGGGCCGACACCATCACCGTCCATGACAACATGTCCATCATCGCCACGGTAGGCCGGGGCATGGTGAACAACTGCGGTACTGCCGCGCGCCTCTTCTCGGCCATGAGCCGGGCGGGCATCAATGTGCGGATGATCGACCAGGGCTCCAGCGAGCTGTCCATCATCGTGGGTGTGGATGACTGCGATTTTGAGCGCACCATCCGGGCCATTTACGACGAGTTTGTGAGCTGAGGGCTTTATCACAAAAGATACAACGGCATGAACAGCGGTGGAGCGTCAGGATCTGGCGCTCCATTGCTGTTCACACGGACAAGAGGATGATGCGCATGAACATTACCGTCACCATGCTTCTGACGGTGTGCCCGCTGGCCTTCCTGGCAGGCTTTGTGGATGCCTCGGCTGGGGGCGGCGGGCTCATCAGCCTGCCGGCGTATTACCTGGCGGGGCTTCCGCCGGTACTGGCAGCGGGCACCAACAAGCTGTCCGCCTCTCTGGGCACGATGGCGTCCTCGGCCCGGTTCGCCGTCTCCCGGCGGGTGAATGCCGCGGTGGCGCTGCTGGCGGCTTGCGGGGCCTTCCCGGGCAGTTGGCTGGGCACGGAGCTGCTTCGGCACATCCCTGAGCAGTCCGTCCGGGTGATGATGCTGGTGCTGATTCCCATGGCGGCGCTGGTGGTGCTGTGGGAAGGCCGTCAGCTGGGCGCCGTCCGCCGTATCCCTGCGGGCGCGGTGAAGCCCGTCAGTCTGCTTATCGGCTTCGCGGTGGGCTTCTACGACGGGCTGGTGGGGCCTGGGACGGGCACGTTCCTGATCCTGCTGTTCACCACCGTGCTGGGGCTGGAGGCGGTCACGGCCAGCGGCACGGCCAAGCTGGTGAACCTGGCCAGCAACATTGCCGCCCTCGCGGCGCTTATGGCGGCGGGACAGGTGCTGTGGCTCCTGGGACTTCCGGCGGCGGCCTGCGGCGTGGCGGGCAATATCCTGGGCGCGGGCATGACCATTCGCCGGGGATCGCGGTTCATCCGGCGGATGCTGATGGCGGCGCTGGCCCTTCTGCTTGCCAAGATGCTGCTGGATGTGGTAAAATAAACTGGACTGGCTTACGGCCAGGGAACTGCCGCGGGGAGCGGATGACAGGAGGCAGCAACATGGGTGAGGCTGAAATCAGCCTGCGGGTGCCGGGTGCGCGGGAGTTTGCCCTGGTCATCCGCACGGCGCTGGGCGGCGTGGCGGTGCTCAAGGATCTGAACGTGGGCGCTATGGACGATTTGCGCACGGCGGCGGACGAGGCCTGCGACTGCCTGCTGCATCAGGGTCGACTGGTGGAGAGCATCGAAATGACGGTGCGGGACGGCGGCGAACGCCTGACCGTCAGCCTGGAAGCCCGCTTTGCCGGGGACAAGCGAACCGACTGTACCGATCGAACGGCGGTTTCGCAGGCGGTGCTGGAAACGCTGATTCCGGAGGTGACGCTGTGCGCCTGCGCCTGCGGCTGCGTTCAGCGGATTGATTTGACCCTGCCCAAGGCGGTGTGAGGTGCAGCGGCATGAATGATACGCAGCTGACGCCGCTGTTGGCGCAATATGCCAGGGAGCCCTCGCCGGAGGTGCTGACGACGCTGGTGGAGGGCTGTATGCCCCTGTGCCGCCACATCGCCCGCCGCTTTGCGGGTCAGGGTGTGGAGGCGGAGGACTTGGAGCAGGTAGCCGCCATGGCGCTGCTGAAGGCCATCGACCGCTTCGAGCCTGAACGGGGACTGAAGTTTATTACCTACGCGACCCCGACGATCACCGGCGAGGTGCGCAACTATATTCGCGATAAGGGCTCGGCGGTTCGCATCAGCCGAGAGAGCCGTTCCCGGCTGTACCGGATGCAGCGGGTGCAGGAGCGGCTGACCCAGGAACTGCAGCGCGAGCCCTCCATCCGGGAGCTGGCGGCCGCCATGGGTATGTCCCCGGATGAACTGCTGAATCTGCTGGATCAGCGGGATAGCGCGGAGGTGCTTTCTCTGAGCGGCGCATCCTCGGCTGACGGCGATGCGCAGCTGCTGGAGGAGCGGCTGGGCGCGGTGGATCAGGGCTATGAGCAGGTGGAGCAGAAAGCCTGGCTGGACTGGGTGATGCGTCAGGTGACGCCCCAGGAAAAGCGCCTGCTGGAACTGCGCTATATGGAGCGCATGGGTCAGCGGGAGACCGCCAGGCATCTGGGCGTGAGCCAGATGCAGGTCAGCCGCATGGAGCGGCGGATCCTGGCCAGACTTCGCGAGATGTCGGAGCCGCTGAACTGAGAAGATGTGAAGAAGGACAGGCTGCCATGACGGCGGCCGTAAGGAGCAGTGCCATGTATCAAATGCAACCGCCTCAGCCGCCTAAGCCTCCCAAGAAAAAGCTGAACCTGTTTCAAATCCTGATTCTTCTGGCGGTCTTCGGCTTTGCGGGCTGGTACCTGTACACGGCGCTGGCCCCGGCGGCGGCGACCCAGGCCGTCATCACGGCGGGCACCCTGGGCGCTCGGTATTCCGGCGACTGTCTGATTGTCCGCGGCGAAACGCCCTATGACGCCGAGGGCGTGACCTCCGTGGAATATGAGGCGGAGGAGGGCAGCCTGGTGCAGCGCGGCACCACCATCTGCAACGTGTATTCCTCCAGCTTCTCCACCCGGGAGGTCAATAACCTCCAGGACTACCGCGATCAGATCCGGGACTACCAGCTGGAGCTGCTGGCCAAGGAAACTACCTACGACGCCAAGATGGCCCGGCTGGAAAGCGATGTGCTGTCCCGTGCCCGGGAGGTGCGGGAGATGATTGCCGGGGCCAGGGGCAGCATGGCCAATCAGGAGCGCCTGCTGGACGCGGCCATCGTCGCCCGGCAGCAGTACCTCAAACAGAAATACGCGGGGGATCAGCGGCTGAGCCGCCTGCTGGATGACGAGCTGAGCCAGCTGCAGCGCATTCAGAGCTGGACCAAGCCCTATGCAGCCACGGCGGAAGGCGTTGTCAGCTTCTATTCCGACGGTTATGAGTACACCCTGACATCCAACAATTATGATTCCTTCACTCCGGCGGAGGTTCGGCGGATGTACAACGGCTTCCGCCCCGAGCGCTCCACGGCGGAGAAGGGCAAGACCACCATCTACCGCATGGTGCGTGACGGCATGTGGCATGTGCTGTTCCTTTCCGATGACAGCACATGGAACCCTGTGGAGGGGCAAACCTACGAGCTGAAGCTGGAGGGCTTTGAGAATACCACGGTCAACGCCAGAGTGGAGTCCTTCACCCGCTCGGGCGGAGAACTGCTGGTGTGCCTTTCGGTTCAGGGCCCGGTGAAGCAGGTTTTGTACATGCGCACCTGTCAGGCGGAGCTGGGCGACTATGTTTCCAGCCTCTGCGTTCCCGCCAGGGCGCTGTATCGGTACAACAATACCGATGGCGTGGTGGTGCGGGACGGCGATAACACCTCCTTCATCCCGGTGAATATCCTGCTTCGGGATGGGGATGACGTGTATATCACGGCCATCCAGCAGGGCCTGCTGTATGAGGGGCAGACCGTGCTGCTATTCTGACGGCGGAAACAAAGCGGAAGGGAAGGAAGCGCCATGGAGGAGAATTTTCCGAAGCTGCTGGGCGAGCGTGTCCGGCAGGTTCAGGCGGAGCTTGCTCAGGCGTCCGAGGGGCGGTATCCGCCGCCCAGGCTGATCGCGGTGACCAAAACGCATCCGCCGGAAATGATTTTGCCGCTGCTGAACTGCGGCGTAAGTGCCGTTGGCGAGAACCGCGTACAGGAAATCCTGGAAAAACGCGCCGCCCTGGAAAGAAAATTTCGGATTCACCTCATTGGCAGGTTGCAAAGTAACAAGGTTAAATATATAATAGAGGATGTATGCTTGATTCATTCTCTGGACAGGCTGTCTTTAGCCGCGGAAATTGACCGGCAGGCCCAGCGCCATGGCCGGGTGATGGATGTGCTGGTGCAGGTCAGTCCTGCCGGAGAGCCGCAGAAGGGCGGTATGGCGCCGGAGGCGGTTCGCTCCTTCCTGGAGGAGGCGCGGCGGATGCCCGGCCTGCGGGTGCGCGGGTTGATGGCTGTCATGCCGCAAAGCGACGATCAGGCATATCTGTCAGGTTTATTCGCCGGTATGCGTCAGCTCTTTGACCGCCTCCGCGAGGAAGCGATGGAGGGCGTCGAGATGGAGGAGCTCTCCATGGGCATGTCGGGTGATTATAGGCTGGCGGCGCGTCATGGGGCTACCATGGTTCGGGTGGGCAGCGCGCTCTTCGGCCAGCGAAGCTATCGGTAACAAGCATAGGGGGAAATGGCATGTCGTTTTTAGACTTGACCCAGGCGTTGCTGGATAAAATGAAGCAGCGGGCGGCCGCAGCGGGGCAGGATGATATCCAGTCCAACATGGCCAATGGCGGCTTCAGCGGCTATCGCCCGCAGACATCCCGCCACAAGACCATCCGGGAGACGCTGCGTCAGCAGCCTGTTCAGGATGCGGCGGCCGATCAGGCGGACTTCGCCAGCCAGCAGCAGGGCTTTACCGGGATGAATCCCCTCCAATGGCAGCAGCCCGCGAGCGGCTACCAGGGCATGGGGGAGCCGAATGTCTGGCAATACCAGAACCCTGGCTATCAGCAGACGAATTACCAGCAGACCGCTTATCAACAGACGGCTTATCAGCAGACCGGCTACCAGGGCTGGCAGCAGACGGCCTACCAGCAGGGCATGAATCAGCAGCCCATGGGCGGTTATCAGCAGACGGCCTATCAGCAAACCGCCTGGGGCGGCAATGACAGCGGCTATACCGCCGCCTATCAGGGCGGCGCCCAGCAGGCTCCGGACAACATCAGCTACATGCCCGGTAATTTTGTCGGCCCTGACGGCCGGGCGTACAGCCATGTGGAGCGCGTGGTGCGGATGACCAGCGTGGCCTCCAGCATGAAGATCATCGATTTTATGCGCAACGGCGAGAGCGTCATTGTCACCACCGAGCAGATCACCGATGAGCGGGAGAACCAGCGCTGCCTGGATCTGCTCTTCGGCGCGGCCTTCACCATGGCCTGTACTCTGACCCGGATTTCCGCCAGGGACATTTACCTGCTGTCTCCGGCGACGGTGATGGTGCTGCCGGACGAGGGTATCCGCCGCATGAGCGATCAGGATGTGAACGCCCGCTGGCCTCAGCAGGAAATGGCTGAAAGCCAGGGGCGGTACGGCTATGGCGGAGGCCAGCGCGTGAGCGGCTTCCGTGACCGGCGCGGCAGCGGCCGCTCCGGCTATACCGAACGATATGACGAGGGCTTTGGCGGCTATCAGACCGCCTACGCCCGCTGAGGATAAGCGATGCGCCTGATTTATACGCTGCTGTCCTGGGCCTTGTCCCTGTACGAGCTGGCCCTGCTGGTTTATGTCATCCTGTCCTGGGTTCGGCCCGCGGCCAACCAATGGACGGAATTGCTGCGCGCCATTGTCGAGCCGGTGCTGCGGCCCATCCGCCGCATTCTGATGGCCAAGCTGCCCGTGCGGTGGCAGATTATCGACTGGTCGGTGGCGGTGGCCTGGCTGCTGCTGGGCCTTTTGCGCCGGGTGCTGTCGATGATCTTCTTCCCCCTGATGTGGTAACGCCATGGGTGCGCATGATGACGCGGGCCGGCTGATCCTGCGGCTTCGGCAGTGGGCGCAGCGGGCTGAGCGGCTGGACGCTCCTGTTCCAGGGCGCTTCCTGGCGGGAGATGAACGAGCCGTCGCCCTTCGGGAGGCCCGGCAGGCTGGCGTGACCGTCAGCTTTGACGGGGGATGGCCAGAGGCGGAGCGGGTGCAGGTTTGTTTTCATCCAGCGGGTACGGAACCTGTGTTCACCGGAGTGTGGCTCCGCATTCGCTGGAACGGGCGGTTTGCCCGGGTGGATCACCGCGACCTGCTGGGCAGCCTGATGGCTCTGGGCATCGAGCGAGCCTACTTCGGAGATTTGATTGCCCAGGATGGGGAGGCGTATCTGCTGACTCTGCCGGAGGCGGCCTGTAGGCTGTCCCAGGAATGGCTGAAGGCGGGCAGCGCGTCCATCCGTGTGGATGTCTTGGACAAGCCTCCGACCATCCGTCCGCCGGAGGGTATGACGCTACGGGATACCGTGGCGTCGCTGAGGCTGGACAGTGTGCTGGCCAGCGGCATGAAGACTTCAAGGGCCCGGGCGGCGGAGCTCATCCGCCAAGGCGCCGTGTCGGTGGAGCATCTGCCCGAGGAACGGGTGGATCGCCTGCTGACGGCGGGACAGACAATATCCGTGCGCGGCTTTGGCCGAGTCCGTCTGATGACGGTCGGCGCGCCCACGCGCAAGGACAGGCTGCCGGTTGCCCTGGAGATATTTGCGAAATCTTGACCCGTGCTTCGGCCGGGACGAATATGGAAAGGAGCCATGATCATGCAGCAGATTACCGTGGACATGATTGATACCAAGGAGTTCAAAATCAAGCCTCGTGGCTATGACCAGCAGGAGGTTGATGATTTTCTGGATGCCATTGGTGACGAAATGGTGCGTCAGCTGGATCTGATCCAGTCTCTTCAGCAGCAGCTGCAGGCGGCCAAGGCAGCCCGCCCCGCGCAGCCCGAAGCGACCCAGGTCATTCGGCCGGTGCAGGCCCCCGCAGCCGCTGTTCCCACGGACGATTTCAGGGAAATCCTGGAGATGGCGCAGAAGGTGAAGAGCGAGACCATCGCTGATGCGGAGCGCAAGGCCGAAGGGATCCTGGCCGCTGCCCAGGCGGAGGCCGACGCCAAGCTGAGCAGCCTTTCCCAGGAGAAGGAAAGCCTGACTGCCCAGGTGGCTGCCCTCAAGACCGCTGCCAGCGAATATCGCGCCAAGTTTGAGGCGCTGCTCCAGGCGCAGCAGGAGGCCATCGAAAAGGCGTCCGATCTGTTCTGATTATAGCACGTTTTCCGGCAAGGAGCCGGGAAGGTCGTGCTGCTGCCGTGGCGGGTGAAATCGTCAGGGTGCAGCATGGTGCGGTCATTTTCCAGCGAAGGGTATCGGGAAGGATGCCTTTCGCTGCTTTTGTATACGTCTGATGATCCAGGGAAAGGAGGATTCCGGGGATGGCGGAGGCAGGCGCGTCAACGCGCACCATGTGGATGGGAGAGGCCACGTCCGAGCGCGATGCCCCGGGCGTGGAGAAAATCCGCCTGGCCGTTCGGGCCCTGGTGGAATTTACCCTTCACGGGGAGGACATCCGTCCCGGTGGCTCTGTCCGGGATATGCAGGAGGGAATGCTGGGCCATAAGGCCAGACAGTCACACCTGGGGGAGGGGTGGCAGGCGGAGATTCCCTTGGGCCTGGAGGTGCCCGTGGAGGACGAAGCGGCCGTATTGTGCCTGACGGGGCGCATGGACGCCTACTGCCCGGGGGACGTGCCCTGGGTGGAGGAGATCAAGCTGTGGCAGGGCCAGGAGCCGCCTGAATCGCCCGTCCCCGCCCATGAAATGCAGGCGGTGTGCTATGGGCATATGCTGTGCTGTCAGGGGGCGGAGCGGGTAATGATCCGCGTGTGTTATGTGACGCGGACAGGCCAGGTGCGGGCAAAATTCGACCGGGAATGGTCGGCGGAAAGCTGCCGGGATGCCTTCGCGGGACTGCTGACGCCCTACCTGCGACGCCTGCGGCTCCTCCGGCGGCACCGGCGCGAGCGGGACGCCTCCCTGCGGGCGCTGACCTTTCCTTTTGGCGCTTACCGGTCCGGGCAGCGGGAAATGGCCGCTCAGGTCTATACCGCCATCAGGCTGAGGCGGCGGCTGTTTGCCTCCATGCCCACAGGTACGGGCAAATCGGCGGCGTCGCTGTTTCCAGCGCTGAAGGCCCTGGGGGAGGGCCATACGGGACAGGTGTATTATCTCACGGCCCGCACCACCCAGCGTCAGGGCGCGCTGGAGGCCCTGGCACGGATGCGACGCCAGCCGCTCCATTTGTGGACCCTGACCCTGGACGCCAAGGACAAGCAGTGTCCCCGGCGGACGGTTTGCCATCCCGATTGGTGCCCCAGAGCGAAGGGGCATTTCCTGCGGGACAGCGCGGCGCTGGAGGAAATGCTGACGGCGGAGGACTGGTCGCCGGAGGCCATCCGCGCCATGGCGGACAAGCATGATCTGTGCCCCTTTGAGTTCAGCCTGTCCCTGGCGGAGGTCGCTGATCTGACGATATGCGATTACAACTACGCCCTGGACCCTGCCGTGCACATCCAGCGCATATTCGACCGTACCGCCAACGTGACCCTGCTCATTGACGAGGCCCACAACCTGCTCCATCGGGTGCGGGAGATGCTCTCCGGAACGGTGGACGGCGGGAGCATCCGTCGGCTTCGGACGGTGGTGGGGAAAAGCGCGGGGCGGAAGCATCCCCTGTACAAGGCCATGACGGAGGTCTTGAAGGCCCTTGATGATCTGCCCGCCGAGGAGGATGCCCGGGAGGGACGGTTGCCGTCGATTCCCCAAAGTCTGGAGCGGGCGGCAAGCGAGCTGGCGGACGCCTTTGGGGCGGCGGCCATGGAGCGATTCCCCTGGGATGAGAGCGGGGAGCGGCTGCTGGACGTGACCTCCGGGCTTCTGAGCTTTGTGCGGGCGCTGCGGGGGGCGCTGTCGGACTACGCTTACATCTGGCAGGGAGGCAAGCAGCGGACGGTGACGGCCTTCGCTCTGGACGTTGCAACCTATCTGGCTCAGACGACGGGGAAGCTGTCCGGGGTGGTGTGCTTTTCGGCGACCATGGAGCCGCTCCCCTCCATGAAGCGCCTTCTGGGGGGCGATGACGAGGATGCCTGCTTCGCCGTCCCCTCGCCCTTTCCCTGGGAAAATCTGCTGATCCTGCGGCAGCGGATCAATACCCGGTATCAGCACCGGACAGCGGCGGTGACGGACATCGCGGCGGCCATCCGGCATATGGCGGAAGCCAGACCGGGGCGATACATGGCGTTCTTCCCAAGCTTTGCCTTCATGCGGCAGGTGGCGGAGGCCATCGGGCTCCCCTGTCAGGTGCAGCGCCAGGGGATGAGCGACGAGGAGCGGCGGCAGTTCCTGGCGCCCTATGTGGCAGGCGGGGAGGCAGTGCTGTCCCTGTGCGTGCTGGGGGGCATATTTTCTGAGGGGATCGACCTGCCGGGGGAGGCGCTGGATGGCGTAGCCATTGTGGGTGTGGGCCTGCCCCAGGTGAATCTGTTCCAGGAGACCCTGCGGGCTTACTATCAGGAGAAGCTGGACAACGGCTTCCTGTACGCTTACATGATCCCGGGGATGCAGAAGGTGGCCCAGGCCGTGGGCCGCGTCATCCGCACGGAGACGGACCGCGGCGTGGCGCTGCTGCTGGACGACCGCTATCATCAGCCGGACTACGAGCGGCTCTGCCCGGCGCACTGGCGCTTTTGGCAGGGAGACGCGCAGCAGGCCCTGGAAGCCTTCTGGCAGGGGCGCTTGAATGGATGAACATACTGAAAGTGCCTGCCGCAGCGTTTGGGGACGCGCGACAGGCACTTTGTTTATACCGAGCATGATCGCGAAGCGAATACAGGAGTCCGGGGGCTTATGCCCCTTGGTCAAGGGGTTGGAGCAAGGCCTCCAGCGTTCCTCATCGCAAAGCGATTTTGACTCCCGTCAGGGAGCAAGCGAGACCTGACGGCAGGCTCCTGAGACCTCCAATGGTCCAGCGCTTTGATTCCTTGCTCAATCCCCAATGCCCTCATCCGTCAGGGTGACGCTCAAACCGACGGGCAGCAGCGCTTCCTCCGGCAGGCAAACCACGGTAGCGCCGCCGCTTTCCGTGTCGATGAGGAGCTGCGTGACAACGGCCTGACGAGGCGTCTCGTGGGGATCGTCGCCCCGAAGATAAGCGATGCGCTGGCCGGGCTGGAAGCGATCCAGGTCATCTGCGGAAACATCAGCCCGCAGGGTGACGCCGGCGGCGATCCGCGCCAGGGTCTGCTGCTCCTGCACGGAATCGCCGGCTTGAGCCAGCACCTCGACAACGATGCCTTCGCAGGGAGCGCTGAGCGCCGTTGTCTTGGAGGAGGCGGTGGCGAACAGCAGCTGCCCGCGCTCCACATGGTCGCCTCGGGCGACGTTCAGCGACAGCAGCGTGCCCTCGTCCGTGACGGCGATGGTTTCGCTGGCTACCACGGTGCCCCGTCCAACAAGGCTGCTCTTCACAAAATCCTGGTCACGGAAAAGGGAAACAGTCTCGCCAATATAAAGCTCGCCTCCCAGGGCTTCTACCTGGTAGTCGGTTCCGTCCACGCTGGTGACCCGGCCGAAGGCGCGATGGGAACCGTCGGCGGCGCACTTGATGAAAAGCGTCTCGCCGCAGTGAAGGGCCGCGTTTTCCGCGGAAACCCCGTCTGTCAGGGTACAGTAAATGACGTAGGGGCTGATGGGCTCGATTTCCAACACCGTGTCCTTGAGCGTGTCGCCCTCCTGGAAATGGACGGCCGCCACAACGCCGCTCACAGGGGCGAACCGCCGGGTGACGGCGATGCTTCCCAGGGTGTCATCCGCTTCGACAAGCTGCCCGGGCAGGATGTCCAGGGCTGTCAGCGTGCCGGTGGAGCCTGCCGCCATCAGGGTGATGGCGTCGGCCTCTACCTTGCCGGCCCAGGTATCTGCCAGTGCGCCGGGGGTGAACAGCAGGATCAGCGCCAGGGAGAGAAAAAATTTTTTCATGGGCGGTCTGCCTCGCTTTCCAGGCGGCCCTGATGGAGACGATAGGTCTCGTCCGCCGCGTCAACGGCGATGCCTTCCGCCGTGACCCGCAGCAGGAAATCGGCGGCGACGTATCCCTGGGCCCGGAGCCGGGCGTAAGCGCTGCCGGTAAGGGTCAGGGACGTGTCCAGTTCAGCGGACCATGCGGCGCATTGCAGAATGACGCGCTCAATACCGCTGATGCGCAGCGTATCCAAGGCAGCCAAGGTCACCCGCCATTCCGTGCAGGCGTCGGCGGCGAGGGTCAGCGCGGCGGTTTCCACAGCCGCCGTGAAGGCCGCGTCGCAGCTGACGTCCACCGTTTGCCCGCCCAGGGTCAGCAAAGTCATGGACTCGCCGTCCAAGGCGAGGGGAAGCGCGCCGTAGGCCGTCATATCGCCATCGCCGGAGGCATGGGTCTTGGTCAGGGCCTGGCCGGGCGTTACCTGGAAGCCCGCATCCTCCCCGGAGGAAGCGCCGCCGGGCTTGCCGCCAGAGGGTCTGCCGCCGGAGGGCCGGCCTCCAAAGGAAGGGCGGCCGCCGCCCCAGGGGGGAGCCCCGTCGCCTTCAGGCAGGGGCGTATCCGTTGGGGGAACAACTGTGGCGGGGACATCTGTTGGGGGCGTATCCGTGGGGGGCGCGGCGGTAGGCTCGGGATCGGGCGTGACCATGGGCGGCGGTGTTTCCAGGTCGGTGGGCGTGGCGATCTCCGCCAGGGCAGGCAGGGCGATCGCGAGCAGCAGGGCTGCAAACAGGAGGCCCGTGCGCTTAAGCATTGGGCTGACCGGCTTCGACGGGGGCCTGAGCAGCATCGTTTTCCGCCTCCTCCACGGTGGAAACCACCACATTCATGCCGTAGTGCACGGCTTCATCGGGGTCGAAGTCCACCAGCACCTTGTAGGTCACGCCGCCGTCCTGGCTGCCGCTATCCTCCGCCAGGTAGGAGAGCATGGAGATGACGCCGGGGTAGACCTTCGTTTCGTCCGTAGCCAGCTCCACTGTAACCGGCTGACCTACGCGCAGCTGGCCGCGGCTGTCTTCGGGGACGAAGGCTTCCACGCGCATGCTGCCTTGGGGATAAAGCACCGCGACGACGCTGTCCTTCTGCACGGTGTCACCCTGCTGAGGCTGAATGGTTTTGACAACGCCCGCTTCCTCCGCCAGGAAGTCCACGCCGCTCATGTACAGGCCGTCAAAGCTGCCGGTCAGGGTCTCCAGGAGCAGATCGCCCCGCTTGACCTGCTGGCCGTCCGTGACGGCAACGCGCACAATGCCGCCGCTGCCGGTGACGGCCGTGGGATTCACCCGGCTGACGGTGCCGCGGCCGAGCTTGGCGCTGTTGGCATAGTCGGCGCTGCGGTATACGTTGACCGAATCCCCGGGCATCAGCACGCCCTCCTGGACGCGGACGGTGTAGGAGGTGCCTTCAATGGCGCTGATGACGCCCACGCCCACCCGGTCGCTGTTGCTGCGGCATTCCAGGTAGACCGTTTCGCCCACATGGACAAGCTTGTTCTCGGTGGCGTTATAAGCGTTGTCGGTGGAGGCGGACACGGTGAACAGCACGTCGCCCTCGATGTAGAGCACCGCGCCGTACCGCTCGGCCACGCTTTCCGCGTCGTCGCCAGGCTGGCCGAAGACGCCTGTTACCGTGCCGTCCTCCTCGGCGTACACCTTGGTGGTTTGCAGGGTCAGGAGCACGTCGTCAGCGGCCACGGACTGCCCGGCTTCCACCGCCACATGAGCGACGGTACCGCCGATGGGCGCGTAGACCTCGCGGGTAGCGGCGGCGGTGACGGTGCCGTTCATGGACAGCGTTTCAGCCTGAGCGGAGGCGGCGAGCAGCAGTGCGCAAAGGAAGGAAAGCAAGGTTCGGAGGCGGTATTTCATCGTGAAAGTCTCCCTTCATGGTCGGTAGGTTTACATGCTTCTTAGCGCGTCAATGGGATTAAGCCGGCTGGCCTTGCGGGCGGGCGCCCAGCCGAACAATATGCCGACCGCCGCCGAGAAGCCAACGCCCAGTGTGATGGAGGTCACGCTGAGGACGAAGGAGGTTCCCAGCAGCTGGCAGAGGACGGCGGAAAGCGCCAGGCCCGCCGCGACGCCTAATAAACCGCCCAGCATGGAAAGCAGAAAGGACTCGATCAGGAACTGGGTCTGGATCTGCCAGGGCATGGCGCCCAGGGCCTTTTTCAGGCCGATTTCCGTGGTACGCTCGGTGACGGAGGTGAGCATCATGTTCATGATGCCGATGCCGCCCACCACCAGCGCGATGGAGGCGATGCCGGCCAGGAGCGTCGTCATCATGCCCAGCATTTCCTGCATGGTGTCCTCGATGGAGGACATGGTGGTCACGTCAAAGCAATCATCCTCGAAGCTGAACATGGCGTCCATGGCATTTTCGATGTCCGAGGCGGCTTCGGCGGAATCAGCGCCTTGCGCCAGGTAGACGGTGAAGTTGGTCACCACGTTGTCGTTGTTCATTTTCAGCGCGGTGGTGTAGGGGATGAAAACGTCCGCTGTGCCGCTGAAAATGCTGGCTACGCCGCCGCCGGCGTCCTCCTCAAACAGGCCCGCGATGGTAAAGGGCAGGCCGTTGATGATGATGGTCTTGCCCAGGGGATCCACCCCGTAGAAGAAGTGCTCCACCATGTCTCTGCTAATCATGCAGGCAAAGGTGGCGCTGTCATCATCCACAAAATTCAGCGCCCGTCCCCGGGTGGCCGTGTCCTGGTTGACCCAGAAATAATAGGCGTTCTTGCCGGAAACGGTGACGCGGCTCTTGGTCTTCCCGCCATAGGAAAGCTGGGCGCTGATGGTGACGGTGGGCGTGATGCCGTCCACGCATTCCAGGGCGGTGAGCTCGGCCAAATCCTCGGCGGTCATGCCGCTTTTCAGGTCGCTGCCCGAGACCGAAACGGTCAGCGTGCCGGCGCCCATATCGGTGAAGGAGGAAGACAGGGAGCCGGACACGCCGGAGACCGTCGTAATCAGCGCGATGACGGCGGTAACGCCGATCATGATGCCCAGCAGCGTCAGAAAGGAACGGATTTTGTTGCTGCGGATATTGTCCAGGGACATGAGGACGCATTCCAAGACCATGACCACGCAGGCCCGAATGGCGTTAAGCATCCGCCGCTTCGCCTCCTTCCAGCAGTTCGCCGTCGATGATCCTGACAATCCGCCGGGCATGGGCGGCGATGTTCATATCATGGGTAATCATAACGATGGTGCGCCCCTCATCGCTCAGGGCTTTGAACAGGGACATGATCTGCGCGCCGGTTTTCTGATCCAGCGCGCCGGTGGGCTCGTCGGCCAGGAGAATGGAAGGGTTGCCCACCAGCGCACGGGCGATGGCCACGCGCTGCTGCTGACCGCCGGAAAGCTGGGTGGGCAGGTGCTCCATCCGGTCGCCCAGGCCGACGCGCTCCAGCATCTGCCTGGCCCGATGGCGGCGCTCCCGAGGCGGGATGCCGGCGTAGATCAGCGGAAGCTCCACATTCTTGAGGGCACACAGGCGGGGAAGCAGCTGGGCGTTTTGGAAAACGAAGCCGATCTCGCGGCTCCTTAGCCTTGCCAGCTCCCCTTCGTCAAGCTCATCCACCGCCCGTCCCTTGAGCACATACCGCCCGGCCGAGGGGGTGTCCAGGCAGCCGATAATGTTCATCAGCGTTGACTTGCCGCTGCCGGAGGGCCCCAGGATGGAAAGGTACTCGCCTTCGGTGATATCCAGGCTGACGCTGCGGAGGACATGGACGGTTTCATCCCCCATCGGGTAGTCCTTGTCGATGTCCCGCATGTGGAAAAAGGCTGCTTCCGTCATTGGCCGCCTCCCATGCCGCTGCTGCCGCCGAAACCGTCGTTGTTCTGCCGCCTGCCGCCGTCAGGCCGGGTCGTGCCGTCAGAGCCGCCGAAGTCGGGCATCTGGCCGTCGCCAAAGTTCGGCATTTGCCCGTTGCCAAAGGACATGGGGCCGCCGGGCATGTTCATTTGCTGCCCGCCGAAAATGCCGGAGAGCAGCCCGCCCAGAACCGAGGCGGTCTCCTCGGCTTCAGCGACGGCGTACACCGTCTCGCCTTCCTTAATGCCGGCCTTGATCTCCACATAATTGCCGTTGCTGACGCCGACCTCCACGGGCGTCTGCTCCATGGCGCCGTCCTCCAGCTGCTTGTAGACGAAGGCGCTGTTGGCCGCGCTGAAGGAAAGAGCGTCCATCTTGAGGATGACCACATCCTTGGCTTCCTCCTGGGGCACGGTGACGGTGACCTGCATGCCGGGATAGACGTTCTCCGCCTTGCCCACATTCACATACACCGTGGCTGTATAGTAGGCCACGGAGCCTTGGGAGGAAGAAATGTAGCTGATGGCGTCAATGGTGGATTCAAACGTCTGATTGGTGGCGGTGGTGGTGACGGTACAGCTTTGGCCCACCGCCACATCGGCAATGTCGTATTCATCAACCCGGATATTGACCTTCAGGCGCTCAAAGTCAGCCACCTGCACCAGGCTGTCGCCAGGGGAAACGCTGTCCCCTTTTTGTACGTCCAGCTGGTTGATCCGGCCGTCAAACTCGGCCTCCACGGTTTCGCCCGTGGACAAGCGAAGGAGCTTGTCGCCTTCCTGCACCTGGTCGCCCACCCCAACATAAACCTGGCGCACCGTGGCAGAGGCGGGGGCCGTGTAGGACGCGCTGTCGATCAGCGATAAACTGCTGGAGAAGGAAAGGGAATTGGAGATGCTTCCCTTTACGGCGGTATAGCCGTCATAGGTCACGGTGTACTCGCGCTTCAGCGTCTGGTAGCCCAGATATCCTCCCGCTGCCAGCAGCAAAAGCAGCAGCATCCACACAAGAAGCCTGCGCAGAAGCCGCTTGCCACGCTTCTTCGCTTTTTTCGGCTGTTGTTCGGTCATTTTCATTCCCCCGTTTCTGTTCATCCAAGCGGCGTGCGGTTCCGCCCCGCCTGTGCTCCTTATCCTACCAGCGGCGGCTTAAACCAACCTTAAAAAAGGCCCTTTGAAAGGCCTTTAACTGTGAACAAACTGTAAAACCGCTCGCTTGCGGCACGAATGAAAATATTCCTCGATGGAGGAAATGACGCGGACGGCGGCGAAATGGGGAGAGACGATGCAAAGAAGCAGGCGGGAGGGGATCACATGCGGCTGCTGCTGGTGGAGGATGAACCGGCCATGTCCGAGGCCCTGGTGGATATATTGACGTATCATCATTATGCGGTCGATCCCGTGTTCAACGGCGGCGACGCGCTGTACTGGGCGCGGAACCAGGCTTACGACGGCATCATCCTGGACATCATGCTGCCGGGGCTGGACGGCCTGAGCGTACTGCGGCAATTGAGAAGCGAGGGCAACGCCACCCCCGTGATGCTGCTGACGGCCAAGGACACCCTTTCCGACAAGGTGCAGGGCCTGGACGATGGCGCTGATGATTATTTGCCGAAGCCCTTTGCCATGGCAGAGCTCCTGGCGCGTGTGAAGGCGCTGGTACGGCGGGGCGGACGCTACATGCCCGATACGCTGTGCTTCGGCGGCCTTCAGCTGGATCGGGCTCACTGCGCGCTGCAATGCGGCGAGCGTATGGAGGCCCTGAGCAATCTGGAATATCAGCTGATGGAGGTTTTCATGCGCAACCCGGGTATGTACTTTTCCGCCGAGCGGCTGATTGAGCTGGTGTGGGGTCTCAACCGGGAGGTGGAGACCGGCAGCGTCTGGGTCTACATCTCCTATCTGCGCAAAAAGCTGCAGGGCCTGCGGTGCGGCGTTGTCATTCAGTCCAGGCGGGGCGTGGGATACGTTCTGGAGAGGGGCGAATGAGCATGGAGAGGATGCTGCGCAGGCGGTTCGTTCAGGGGTCCATGCTGGCTTTCGCCATTTTGATCCTTATGATTGCTGTCGGTGTTTTCCTGGTGAACTACGTTCAGATGGAGGCGGCGTCCGAGCAGCTGCTGGAGGTGCTGCTCAGCCAGGGCGAGCTGCTTCAGAGGCCGCCGGACATCGATCAGCGCCGGAGCCGGAGGCCGGGGGAGAACCTGTTTTTTCCCGGGGCGGCTCACGACATCCGCGTGGACAAGGAGGGAAACATCCTCGCCGTTCATAGCTTGGGCTTTACGCACACCTCGGAGGAGGAACTGGGTCATCTGGCGGAGGATATTCTGAGCCTGGACAGTCCCGGCGGCAAGCAGGGGGCCTTCCGCTATGAGATTGTGACGGAAAAAGGGGGAGGCAGGCGGCTGGTGCTGGTGGATAACAGCGTGCGGATGCATGTGCTGCTGGATACCCTTCGCGGCACGGTGCTGATGGCGGCGGTGAGTTTGCTGCTTTTGTTCGTCATCCTTCAGCCCGTGGCACGGCGGGTTTCCCGGGCCTGGCTGAGGAACATCAATCGCCAGAAGGAGTTTATTACCAACGCCAGCCATGAGCTTAAGACGCCTGTCGCCATCATGACGGCCAACCTGGACGCCATGGAGCTGATGATGGGGGAGAATCGCTGGAGCCGGAATATTCGCGGACAGGCCGGCCGGCTGACCAGGCTGATTGCTCAGCTGATGATGATTTCCCGCCTGGACGAGGGACTGTCCCGCGACCAGAAGCGCGCCGTGGACCTGAGCGCTCTTGTGCGCTCGGAGCTGGAGAACTATCGTGAGCCTATGGAACGCCGACAGCTTACGCTGAAGGCACAGGTGGAGGACGGCCTGACGATGCGGGGCCACGGGGAAGCGCTGGGACAGCTCATGCGGATGCTGCTGGACAATGCTGTGCAGTATGCGCAGGAGGGCGGGAGCCTGATGCTGACGGCCCACAGCCGCCATCGCAGTGTGGTGATTCAATTGGATAACAGCGTGACGGCGCTGCCGGACTGTCCGCCGGAATCCCTTTTCGAGCGCTTTACCAGGGGTGACGCCGCGCACAACCAGCAGACCGGCGGCTGCGGTATCGGATTGTCGGCGGCCAGAAGCATCGCGCAGTCCCATAGGGGGGCCGTGACCGCGGCCTATCCCGACGCCGCTACGTTCCGCGTAACGGTGACGCTGCCGAGGGGGTCATAACGTCAGCGTCCGTTTTGGAGGAAGGCGGGACTTGGGAGGCCGTCAGGCATTTAGTGCGGCTGTGAGCGGGTATTCATACAGGGCAAGAGGACGGCTGCGGAAATGCGTCCCGATCGGCGTACAGATTGCCAAGGGGCGGCTGGATAACTATCTGGCCGAGCTTCTGCGCGAAAGCGTACTAAGTCACCCGGCTGCACAAGGACGAAGCACTGCTGCTGTGCCAGTGGTACTGGGCCCTTGCGCAGCCGGGTCTTTTGATCCAAGCGCCATGGCGGTTCGGCGGCTGAAGCATGCTTTCTTGCGCCATGGGGGTAAGCGGTTGTCCCGCCGGGCGGCCTTCGTGAGAAGGTGCTCGCAGATGTCCGCGGTGATCGGCGTACAGATTGCCAAGGGGCGGCTGGATAACTATCTGGCCGAGCTTCTGCGCGAAAGCGTACTAAGTCACCCGGCTGCACAAGGACGAAGCACTGCTGCTGTGCCAGTGGTACTGGGCCCTTGCGCAGCCGGGTCTTTTGATCCAAGCGCCATGGCGGTTCGGCGGCTGAAGCATGCTTTCTTGCGCCATGGGGGTAAGCGGTTGTCCCGCCGGGCGGCCTTCGTGAGGAGGTGCTCGCAGATGTCCGCAAGGGGACGCGTCATGGTGACCGACGCTTGTGCGGGCTGCGTTTGGCGGCCCCCAAGGCTATTTGGCCGCTCTCTGCAGCCCTTGGGGCAGACGGACTGCCAGCAGCATCGAAAAGGGTGCGGCGGCTTTTGTGGAGCCAATAAGATGAAGGGTTCCGCAGCTTCGCGCGGAACCCTTCTTGCGCATGGGTCTTTCACTCGGCTGGGCAGCCAAAGGGCTTTCCGATTGCCCTTTGGCGCTCCTGCATAGGGAGCTTCCATAAGGGAAGCGGGGCCATGAGCTTGAAGCCCTGCCGGAACGCCGCCGTATTCCATAAAAAAGGGGGCCTTGCATGGGATGGAACCCGCAAGGCCCTCGGCTTGTCATAAAGGTTAGACGGGAAGCGGCCGACACGCCGTCATAGACGATCGAGCGAAAAGCAGCGAGCCCCTTCATGGCCTTCATGGGTGCGGCAAACCGGGCGAAACCCCGGCGACTTCCGCGCTGCTTCATCAGAAAAAGCATCCTTGAGCGGCCGGAAGGCCTTTCAGCCCTCAGCCGTTAACCAATCATATCCTCCTGCATTTTCCGCATGGTATAGCAGGCAGGATCATCGTAGACCAAGGATTCCGTCAGGCGGATGTCCCGGGAGGAAGCGCCCACCAGCACGTCATATCGGCCGTTTTCCACCGTCCACTTGTGCAGCATCACGTTGTAATAGGCAAAGTCCTCATCCTTCAGTGTGAAGGAAACGCGCCGCGTCTCCCCTGCCTTCAGGAAGAACTTGTCGAACTGCTTCAGCTCCTTGATGGGCTTGGTGGTGGTGGAGACGGGGTCGGAGACGTAAACCTGTACGACCTCCGCGCCGTCCGCGTCGCCGCTGTTGGTCAGGTCGAAGCACAATTCCCAGCCTTCCGCCGTTTGGGTCAGGGCAGAGTTGGCATAGGTGAACTGCGTGTAGGACAGGCCGTGGCCGAAGGGGAACCAGATTTCCTCCGGGTGCAGATCGTAATAGCGGTAGCCTACGCGCCACTTTTCGCCGTACTCCTGCTTCAGGCCGTCTCCCACCAGGTCGAGGTCCGTGCGCATCCGGGTGGGGAAGGTCTCGGACAGTTTGCCGGAGGGATTCACCGCGCCCGTCAGCACGTCCGCAATGGCGGCGCCGGCGGCCTCGCCCGTGGGCCACATCTGGACGATGGCGGGGAACTTATCCGCCTCCACGCTGCGGAAGGTGGAGCAGCCGCTGGTGAGCACCAGCACGCAGTTGGGGTTGTGGAAGACCACGTTGTGCAGCACGTTTTCGATGTAGCCCGCCAGGTGGTTGTCATAGCGATCCAGGTTCTCCGAATCCTGGGAGGGCTGTACGCCGGTGAACACCAGCACCAGGTCATAGCTCTCAATGTCGGGCATCTTTTGGCGGAAGTAATGCCACAGCATTCGGTCGGGATGCTTGGCGGGCAGATAGTCGAAGTAGTCAATCTGCACATCCGGCAGCGCCCGACGCAGGCAGTCCAGCGGCGTGTCCACATACTCCGGCTCGGTGAAGACCTCCGCGCTGCCCTGGCCGTTGATGTAGGGCTTGACGGCGTATTCGCCGGTGACGCAGATCTTCTTGTATTTCTTGGGCGTGATGGGCAGCAGCTGGCGATCGTTGCGCAGCAGGCAGATAGCCTCGTTGGCCACCTCCCGGGCCGCCTGATGCTGAGCGTCGCGGTCGTAATCCTTGTCCTGGGGAACGGGGCGCATCAGGAACTTCAGCACACGCTCGGCAGCAATATCGACTTCCGCCTCGGTGATGCGGCCCTCCTTAACGCCCTGGGTAATGATGTCCACCATATTGGGGTTGCAGGGCATCCGCAGATCCAGCCCCGCGCACACAGCCTTGCATTCGTCATGGACGGCGCCCCAGTCGGATACCACCAGGCCCTCATAGCCCCAGTCATCCCTGAGAATCTCGGTCAGCAGGGCCTTGTTTTCCGAGCACCAGATGGAGTTGACCTTGTTGTAAGCGCACATGATGCTCTGCGGGTTGCCGATCTTGATGGCCAGCTCGAAGCCGCGCAGGTAGATTTCGCGCATGGTACGCTCGTCGATTTCCGCGCTGGATTCCGTGCGGTTGATCTCCTGGGAGTTCAGGGCGAAGTGCTTCATGGAGGTGCCGACGCCGCGTTCCTCTGTGCCCTTGGTCATGTATCCGGCGATGACGCCCGTCAGCACAGGATCCTCGGAGACATACTCAAAATTGCGGCCGTTGAGGGCGTTGCGCTTGATGTTCAGGCCCGGGCCGAGGATCATTTGCTTATCGTGATGGATGCAGTCGTTGGCGATGGTGCGGCCGGCCTTTTCAGCGGCCTCCCGGCTCCAGGTCGCGCCGATGGCGCACACGGAGGGGAGCGTTGTGCAGTTGGTTCCGGGAACATAGCTGCGCAGGCCGTTGGGGCCGTCCGCCAGGTTCTTGGCCGGGACGCCCACGCGCTCCGCGCCAGCGGTGGCGAGGCTTTCCGCGCCTCCGGTCAGGATGCGGGCTTTTTCTTCCAGCGTCATACGCGCCAGAATGTGCTTCACGTCCATAATTCCTCCATGCAGTATGTCTGCTCCAGGTGCGCTAACCGGGCCCGGCGCGGATAGCAAGCAGATTTTATTTTCCCGAGCCGACTGCGGTTTCATTATAGCACACGGCGAATATGGGGACAATCGAAAAAAGTACAGGTGATTTGTCTTTAATTCTTTAGGATAGGACGAAGTGGAGGGGGAGGCTTCTTGTTCTATGATGGAAAAAGATTTGATCCTCGGCAGGACAGTGGAGCTTGTTTGGTTGTACTTTCTCCACGGAGAAGGAACAAAGAGATCTGGGAGGGCGGTGTTCCGCCTCCATCGTTACAAGCCAGTTGGCATTCGCAACAAGACGGATATTGGTATGTTTTGGAAGGACAATTGCGCATGGGACTGGAACCGTTGGGGGTGTAGAAGGGTTTGCCCTTGGCAGGGCGGCCAAACAAGCTGCATTGCCTTGACAAGGCAACCCCTTTTTTTGAGATATGGCCCCAGTCTCATATTACCAAACAGCGGTGCTGTACAGCTGCCCTCGCCACTTGCTGCAAGGGGCTTGAATGAATTCCGAGTGCACCCGATGCCGGATGAGGAGTTCTGCCAGCATCTCAGTGACGATGAGCTTGATCTGTCCGCCACAAAGGAAATTCTTCCCATCCTTAATGGATGAAAAGAGCGGGAACAATTGCGCGGGTGTCAAACAAAACCCCTTGACAACCGCGCCGCGATGGTGTATGATAGCCGGGTGTCAAACAATAACCCTTGACAGTGGAGGCACCGCCATGGCGTCGGAGGTTCTGGAAAGAAAGGTCGAGCTGGCCTGGCTGGTGGCCTTTTACGGCGGTATGCTGACGGAAAAACAACGCCAGGTGCTGGCGATGCACTGCGAGGAGGATATGTCCCTGGGGGAGATCGCCGCCGAGGCGGGTATCAGCCGTCAGGGTGTGCATGATCTGCTGACCAGGGCGGCCCACCGCCTCCTGGATATGGAGGAGAAGCTGGGGATGGCGGACAAATTCACCCGCCGGTCGCAGGGGATGGAGCAATGCCTGGCGGCGCTGAGGGCGAAGCGGTACGCTGAGTGCGAGACAATGCTGGATGCGCTCATCCGGCTGGATCAGGAGGAAAGCAATGGCCTTTGAGGGCTTGAGTGAAAAGCTGCAGGGCGCCCTGCGGAAAATGACAGGCAAGGGCAAGCTGACCGAGCAAAACGTCAAGGAGGGTATGCGGGAAGTCCGCATGGCTCTGCTGGAAGCCGATGTCAACTATGCCGTCGCCAAGGACTTCATCAAAAAGGTGACGGAGCGCTGCGTGGGGCAGGAGATCACCTCCTCCCTGACGCCGGGGCAGCAGGTCATCAAAATCGTTAATGAGGAAATGACCCAGCTGATGGGCGGCAGCAACGCCCGGCTCACCTGGTCTTCCTCCCCGCTGACGGTGTACATGCTCTGCGGCCTTCAGGGCGCGGGTAAAACCACCATGGCCGCCAAGCTGGCGGGCTACCTGACCAAGCAGGGCAAAAAGCCCATGCTGGCCGCCTGCGACATCTACCGCCCCGCCGCTATCAAGCAGCTGCAGGTGGTGGGCGAGCAGGTGAAGGTGCCGGTGTTTGAGAAGGGCACCCAGGACCCGGTCAAGACGGCGAGGGAGGCCGTCGAGTACGCCCGGTACTATCAGCGGGACGTGCTGATTGTCGACACCGCTGGCCGCCTGCACATCGACACCGAGCTGATGGACGAGCTGGAGCGCGTCAAGGAAGCCGTGAAGCCCCAGGAAATCCTTCTGGTGGTGGACGCCATGACCGGCCAGGACGCCGTGAACGTGGCCAAGGCCTTCAATGAGAAGCTGAGCATCGACGGCGTGATTCTTACCAAGCTGGACGGCGATACCCGCGGCGGCGCGGCCCTTTCCGTGCGGGCGGTGACGGGCAAGCCCATCAAGTTCAGCGGCATTGGCGAGAAGCTCTCGGACATCGAGCCCTTCCACCCCGACCGTATGGCCAGCCGCATCCTGGGCATGGGCGATATGCTGACCCTCATCGACAAGGCCGCCGAGGCTTTTGACGAGCATGACGCCGACAAGCTGGCCCGCAAGGTCAAAACCGCCGACCTCACCCTTGACGATTTTCTGGAGCAGATGCAGTCCATGAAGAAGATGGGCGGCATCAAGTCCATGCTTCAAATGCTCCCGGGCATGTCCGGCAAGGAGTTGGACGTGGATGAGAACGCCATGAAGAAGCCCGAGGCCATCATCCGCTCCATGACGCCCAGGGAGCGCCGGAATCCCGGTATCCTCAACGCCAGCCGTCGCAAGCGCATTGCCGCGGGCTCCGGCACCACGGTGCAGGATGTCAACCAGCTAATCCGCCAGTTCGACCAGGCCAAGCAGATGATGAAGCAGATGGCTCAGCTCAAGGGCGGCAAGGGCGCCCGGATGCGCCGGATGCTGGGGAATATGTGACGGGCGCTTCCCGTCGAAAAACGCGTGGTATCATATAACCCGTTTATATGATTTCCATATAGATTCACCACGAACTACAATGGAGGAGGAATTTCCAAATGTCTGTCAAGATTCGTCTGAAGAGAATGGGTATGAAGAAGAAGCCCTTCTACCGCGTCGTCGTTGCCGACATCCACAGCCCCCGTGACGGCCGCTTCATCGAGGAGATCGGCTACTACAATCCCATGACCGCTCCCGCCGAGATCAACGTCAACGGCGAGCGCGCCAAGTACTGGCTCGGCGTTGGCGCTCAGCCCACCGATACCGTGCGCGTCCTGCTGAAGAAGTCCGGCGTCATCGAAGAGAAGTAAGCCGGCTGACGCAAGTCCAGGGCAGCATCGGTTCTGCCGGTGCGCAGAAAGGAAGTCCCATGCAAGAACTACTTACCTTTGTGGCGCAGTCCTTGGTGGATCATCCCGAGCAGGTGAGCGTCACTGAGACCGAGGGTCCCGAGGCCATCATCCTTGAGCTGAACGTGGCCGAAGAGGATATGGGCAAGGTCATCGGCAAGCAGGGCCGCATCGCCAAGGCGATCCGTGCCGTTGTCAAGGCGGCCACCGCCAAGGACAGCAAGCCTGTTTTTGTGGAAATCCAGTGATTTGCCAGCGGGATCATTCGACTGATCACGCTGAAGGCGTCAAAAAAGTGGCATGCGCCACTTTTTTGAGTTTGAACGGCCCTTGCTGTTCGGTCGCGTAAGGAGCGATTTCTAACGCAATCGCGCGAAAACCACCGCCCAGGGGTTCGCTATGTTTTCATGCCCCGGAGCTGCTTGCTTTCGGGCGGCAGTTAGAAGGTCTGCGGGTTCTCCGAGGCCTCCTTGCGGCGTTTTGAAAGGCTGCAGCGGGATCGTTCGACTGAGCGCACTTTTTCCATCGTCTGTAATGTGGAGGCAGCGCATGACGCAATATCTGATGATCGGTGAAATTCTCAAGCCCCAGGGCATTCGGGGCGAGGCGAAGGTGAAGCCCTACGCCGCCAACCACGACGACTTCCGCCGCTGGGAAACGCTGTACCTGGCCCAGGGCGAGGGCTACGCGCCCATCCAAAGCCGGTGTGTCCGTGTGCATGACGGGTTTGTGTACCTGCTGCTGGAGGGATGCGAAAGGCCGGAGGACGTGGAGCGGCTGCGCGGAAAGCAGCTGTTTATCGACCGTGCCCATGCAAACGCCCTGGCGGAGGACGAGACGTACATTACCGATCTGATCGGCTGCGAGGCGGTGGATGAGCGGGGCGAGGTCATCGGGACGCTGACGGATGTGCTTCAGCACGGCGTGGTGGATGTCTACGTCTTCCGCACGGCCAAGGGCAACCTGATGGCTCCGGCGCTGAAGGCCGTCTTCCCCCAGGTGGATGTGGCTGCCCGGCGCATCCTGGTGGACGCCTCCCACCTGGACGAGGTGGCCGTGCGCGAGGAGTGACGGACGATGAAAATCACCATCCTCACCATATTTCCCGATATGTTTGAAAGTGTGCTGAGCGCCAGCATCCTGGGCCGGGCCAGGGAGCAGGGGCTCATTGACATCCGCGCGGTGGACATCCGCCCCTTTTCCGACCGCAAGCACAAGAACACGGATGATTACCCCTTCGGCGGCGGCGCGGGCATGGTGATGCTGGCCCAGCCGATCATGGACGCCATGGCATCGGTGACAGGGGAGGGCTTTCGCGGACGGCGGATCTTTCTGGGGCCACGGGGCGCTACGCTGACCACTCAGAAGGCCCGCGCCCTGGCTCAGGAGGAGGAGCTGGTGCTGCTGTGCGGCCATTATGAGGGCGTGGATCAGCGGGCGCTGGATAGCTGTGTGGATGAGGAGATCAGCATCGGGGATTACATTCTCACCGGGGGCGAATTGGCGGCCATGGTGCTGACGGACTGCGTGGCCCGGTTCATTCCCGGGGTGCTGGGCAGCGCCGAAAGCCCGGAGGAAGAGTCCTTTTCCGACGGGCTGCTGGAATATCCGCAGTACACCAGGCCGCGGGTGCTCAATGGCATGGAGACGCCGGAGGTGCTGCTTTCGGGCGACCATGCGAGGATTCGTGCCTGGCGCAGGCGGGAGTCGATCCTGGCTACCAAGCGGTTCAGGCCGGATCTGCTGGAAAAGGCCGCGCTGACCGACTGGGAAAAACAATGGCTGGAGGAGATGTAGCATGTTTTTGCGCAAGCTGATGGTGCTGGTGGCGCCGCTCCTGCTGTGCTGGCTGGCGTGTTTGCTGCTGCCGCTGATGGATCAGCTGGGCTTCTGGAGCAATGTGCTCAAGGGGCTGCTGCTGGGCGTTTGTCTGGCGCTGCTGCTGCCGCTGAGCGGGGCCAGCCGCCGCAAAGAGCCCTTCGCCGTGCTTTTGTGGATTCCGGCTCTGGTCATCGCGGCGGTGATCGTCTGGCAGTACCTGCACAGCATGGGAAGCGCGCGGCTGCCCGTGCTGGATATGCTGGCGACCAGCAGCGGTCAGGTGGTTCTGGCGGAAAGCCTGTTTGTGGGTTACATGTCCACTCAATCCCTGCGGACAAGACGATAAAATAAGCCCGTTGCCCTCTTTGGACGGCTGATGTCCATGAGGGAAACGGGCCTTTTTCTGAGTGTGCGCTTACAGCCTGCGAAGCATGGCCGTCATGTCGGCAAAGGTGCCGCGAGGGCCGTCCCAGGGATGCTCCGGGCAGGGCAGCAGGCAGTCGGTGACCAGATAGCCTGCCATGCCCAGGCTGTGAGCGGCCAGCATGTCCTCCCGCTCGTCGTTGCCGATCATCAGGCAGCGGGCAGGGTCCAGGGACAGGCGATCACAGATGTCCTGGTAATAGGCGGGATTGGGCTTGCAGAAGCGGTCGCCCTCATAGCTGGTTACCAGGTCGAAGTCCGAGGGCCGCAGGCCAACCCAGCTCATCCGGGTAGTCTGCCCCGGCAAAGGAAACAGGGGGTTCGTGGCCAGGATCACCTTGTCCGCCTTCTGTCGCGCCAGCCTCATGGCTTCCACCGCGAGGGGGTTGTCCCCGGTGAAGGCCCGGGCCTGGTGGAAGCCCTCGGTGTAGAACCGATCACAGATGGGCTCGCAAAGCGCCTGGGCGACGCCTGTTTCGGCGCTGAAGACCTCCCAGAAGCGCTCGCGGTTGCTGCGCCGGCCGTCGTTGACCATCATGGCCCGAATGCCGCTCCAAAGGGCGGAAATCATGGCCTCCGGGGTTATGCCCAGCGGGGCGACTGCCTTAGCCAGCAGACGGAAATAACCCTGTGTGAAGGCTTCGGTATCCATGGGCAGCAGCGTGCCGTCCAGGTCGAACAAAATGGCTTGGTAGGTCATCATCAATGCTCCAATCATACTGTCAACAATGATTTAGAAGGCGTTGGAGAGGCCGCTGGCCCCCTGGCGATTCAAATCGTTCGGACGAGGGATGACAGCTTGCGGTCGATCGATTAATCAAAACAGGTGAGCGCCTTCGGGGCGGTCAACGGGGGCGATGCTTCTGTTTGGCAACTTTGCATGGTTTGCTTGAAAGGCTTGTATCAACGCTTTTCTTGACGCCCTTATAGACGGGGCTTGCAGCTCAGGCCGATGCCCAGGGCGCCCTGACCGGTGTGGCAGCATACGCCCAGTGAGAGCGGATCGCACAGCACAGGCATACCGGGGAAGGCAGCTTCGATTTCCGCCAGCCACTGAGCCGTCTCCTCCTGGGAGGCGGAGGTGGCGGCCAGCAGGTAGACCTCGCCTCGGGCATGGGCATCTCGGAAGCGGATGGTCAGATCCCCGCGGACGGCCTCGATCATCGCGGCCTTGGCCTTGGCGAAGCCCCGGCATTTCTTGTAGCTTTCCAGCACGCCGGTGGACAGGCGCAGCACGGGCTTGATGCTCAGCAGGGTGCCGATGGCCGCCACCGCCGGGCTGACGCGGCCGCCGCGCTTGAGGTATTCGAGGGTTTGCAGAGCCACATAGATGGTCATTTCGGCCTTGCTGTTTTCCAGCGCGGCCTTGATGGCTTGGGCGTCGTGCCCCTCATCCCGCAGGGCGACGGCGTCCAGCACAGCGCGGTGCAGGGGCGTGGCCACGCGGCCGTTATCGACCACCAGCACCCGCCCGGCATAGGCAGGCTCCTGGGCCAGAGCGGCGGCTGTCTGGCAGGAGCCGCTCAGACCGCTGCTGATGGGCAGGTATAACGCTTGCTCATGGGTTTGCAGCGCCTCGTCCCACAGGGCGGCGACGGCCTCCGGGGCGGGCTGGGAGGTGCTGATGCTGGCGCCTTCGGCCTGCTGGCGGAAAAAAGCCTCTCTGGAGAGCGATACGCTTTCCAGAAAGGTCTGATCGTTCACCGTAAAGGGCATGGACAGAACCGAAACGCCGATGCGCGCGGCTTCCTCGGGCAGGATGCCGCTGTGGCTGTCGGTAAGAATTGCGAGTGGTTTCCGCATACGTGCCTCCGTCATACTCTGATCATCCATACCCTATATTTTACCATGGAGAGCAAGGTATTTCAAGGTAATTCGCGTTGATGTTCGGTTGAAGTTCACTTGACGTACCGTTCGTCTTTGAGGGGAACATTCATGCTTCAAACATAACTTTCATCCTGGCCGAAGACGGGCACGAAATCGGTTGAGGCGGAAGCCTTCTCCTGAACAAAGCCGGGGAGGTTCAGCATCAGCATGTGCTGGCGGACGCGCTTGTATTCCCGGGGGGTGATGGGTCTGTCCAGACCGGGAATGGCGACGTTGTTGCAGGGGATGTACTGGCGCATGAGGCTGACGGGAACGCCGGGGAGCGTATCGTGTACCCAGTTCAGCAGGGCGATGGATTCCCCGGTGAGGCCGGGAAGGATCAGGTGGCGGATGAGGGTGCCACGGGTCATGAGGCCGTTCTCATCATATTGGGGCAGGCCTGTCTGCCGTGCCATTTCGGAGATGGCGGCGGTGGCCACGTCATAGTAATCCGCTGCTTGGGCGCAAAGCCTGCCCATGCCCGGGGTGTAGTGCTTGAGGTCGGGAAGGTAAACGTCGATAACGCCGTCCAGCCGCCGCAGGGTGTCGATGGTTTCATAGCCGGAGGTATTCCATACCAGCGGCACAGGCGGACGGTAGAGGGCCAGGGCTTGCACAACGCCTTCTACATAAGGCGTAGCGGTGATGAAGCTTACGCTGTGTACCCCTTGCTCAACCAGGCGGCGCAGGCTGTCCGCCAGCTGAGCCGGGGTGAAGGGACGCCCCTGATTGCGGTGGCTGATGTCGGCATTTTGGCAATAGGCGCAGCGCAGGGTGCAGCCGCTGAAAAAGACGGCCCCTGTGCCTCGGCTGCCGCTGATAGGCGGTTCCTCCCACAGATGGGGGGCGATGCGGGCGATCAGCATGGTTTCCGGCAGGCGGCAGAAGCCCTGACCGGCGGCATCATCGCGGCGGGCGTGGCACTGGCGGGGACAGAGCGTGCAGGTGAGCATGGGAAGCCTTCCTTTCCGTACCATAAGCGGTCACGCTGATTGTAGCATATTCGCTTCGGACGGGCAAGTCGGATAGGCCCGGAGGCCTTCCGGCGCAGCGCGGGGCGGCCAAACGGAAATTTACCATTTTTTCAGGGGTTAGAGGCGCGAAAACGCTTGTATTTCCGGGTTGAATGTGGTATACTCCCACCGTGTGGCTCAAGCGTATGCCCCTCTGGGCGTGCGATTCGCCATAAAAGGGGCCGCTTGACGGCGCTGCTTGATGAAAGAAGGGTTTGACGTAAAGAGTGGACATGGCCTGGCGACTCGCCATAAGGCAATGCAAAGAGGCAGGCAGCTTGCCGCCCTTTGCCCTGACGGCGTTATTCGCTGGGCTGATGGCAGCCACTCTTTTCTGTTATTCTGATGGAAATTTCATCCAATTGCCGCAAGGCGGAAGGAGTGCGAGGTATGCCCAAGGCGGAACTGACCGCGGTGGTCGCCCCCAAGTGCCAGGCGCTGGCGGAGCGCATGGGCCTTGAATTGGTGGATGTCAGCCTGGACAAGGAGGGCGCGGGCAAGTACCTGCGCATTTACATCGACAAGCCCCAGGGCATTTCCCTGGACGACTGCGAGGCCTATCACCGGGCTATCCAGCCCCAGCTGGAAAGCTATGATTATGACTTTCTGGAGGTCTCCTCGCCGGGGGTGGACAGGCCGCTGAAGAAGGATCGGGACTTTGAGCGGGCCATTGGCGAGACGGTGGAAGTCAAGCTGTTCAAGGCGGTGGATGGCGTCAAGGTCATCACCGGCGCGCTGGCTGACTACACCAAGGAAGAAATCATTCTGGATGTGGAGGGCGAGGCGCGGCGCATCCGTCGGAAGGACTGCGCCCTGGTGAAGCCCGTGGTGGACATGGAGGGCGTGGAAAGCGTCGATTTGTCCGAGGAAACCTGATTCAGCACCCTCCGGGTCATTACGCCCGGCGGGAACGGCATAGAATATCTCTTGGAAGGCGGAGGAAGCATGGCAAAGGCAGAAATTATTGAAGCGATCAAGGCACTGGCCAAAGAAAAGGAAATCAGCGAGGAGATGCTGTTTTCCACCATTGAGGAGGCGCTGAAGGCGGCTTACCGCAAGAACCTGCCCAAGGGTGCGCCCGTGCCCAACAACCTGGCGGTGACCGTCAGCCGTACCGACGGCGCGGCCCATGTTTACGCCCGGAAGCTGATTGTGCCCGAGGTGGAGGAGTCCGGCAGCCAGATCAGCCTGGAGGACGCCCAGCGCATCAGCAGCGCTTATCAGATGGGCGACATCGCTGAGGTGGATGTGACGCCCAGCGGTTTTCTCCGCGTGGCGGCCCAAACGGCCAAGCAGGTGATTATGCAGCGTATCCGCGAGGCCGAGCGCGGCAGAATTTATGATGAGTATATTGAAAAAGAAAGCGAAATTCTCACCGCTATCGTTCAGCGGGTGGAGCCCAAGGCCGTGTTTGTGGAACTGGGCCGCACCGAGGGCGTACTGGAATTCAGCGAAATGATTCCCGGCGAAACCCTGCATGACGACGATCACATCAAGGTGTATGTGCTGGAGGTCTACCGCTCCGGCCCCGTGGGTCCCCGCGGGCCGCAGGTGCGGGTCAGCCGGATTCATCCCAACCTGGTCAAGCGCCTGTTTGAGATGGAGGTGCCGGAAATCGCCTCGGGCACGGTGACCATCAAGTCCATTGCCCGGGAGGCCGGCAGCCGCACGAAGATGGCCGTCCATTCCTCCGATATGATGATCGACCCGGTGGGCGCCTGCGTAGGCCAGCGGGGCAGCCGCGTGGATCGGGTGGTGACGGAGCTCAAGGGCGAGAAAATCGACATCATCAAGTGGTCCAGCGACCCGGCCGAGTTTGTGGCCAACGCCCTGAACCCCGCGCATGTGCTTTCCGTCTTCGTGGCGGAGAACGAGAAGGCCTGCCGGGTGATCGTGCCGGACAATCAGCTGTCCCTGGCCATTGGCAAGGAGGGCCAGAATGCCCGCCTGGCCGCGAAGCTCACCGGCTGGAAGATTGACATCAAGTCCCAGTCCCAGGCGGCGGAAATGACGGATATGGTGGACGATACCGACCTGCCCATGCCCGAGGATGTGGAGCTGTTCTCCATGCCCGCGGCGGAGGATGACGATACGCTGTAAGGCGCGGACGGCGGAGGATACTGGAGGTTGCCAAGCGGAATGAAGCCGAAGAAAATTCCCATGCGGATGTGCGTGGGCTGCCGGGAAATGAAGCCCAAGCGGGAACTGATCCGCGTGGTGCGCTCCCCCGAGGGGGAGGTCTCCATGGATCCGGTGGGCAAAAAGCCGGGCAGAGGCGCGTATGTGTGCCGCGACGAGGCCTGCCTGAACCGCGCCCTGAAGCAGAAACAGCTGGAACGGGTGCTGGAAACGCAGCTGACGGAGGACGTGGTTGCGTCGCTGCGCCAAACCTTGGCGGGCTTGCCGCCCCAGACGGGGGAGGCGACGTAAGCCGTGGATGAAAATAAGCTGCGAGGCTTGATGGGCCTGTGTGTGCGGGCCGGTCAGGCCGTCTTCGGTGAAGACGGCTGCATGAAGGCTATTCGCCAGGGGCAGTGCGCGGTGTTGCTGATGGACGGGAGAGCCTCTCCCGCCACCAGGGACAAGTACCGATGGGCCTGCTTTCATGCGCAAACGCCCATGGGTGAGTTGCCCGAGGGCATGCTTTACGGGGCCACGGGAAAGCCCGGGGTCGCGATGGCGATCCGTCCGGGAGGCCTGGCGGAACAGATTCAGGGAATTCTTCCGGTGAGGGCGCCGGATCAACCAATGACATCGGCAAATAAATGCGGGGGTGCGAGCGTCGAATGACGAAAGTGAAACTGAAGGATGCCACCAAGGAACTGGCTCAGGACGCCTCGAAGGTGCTGGGCGACGCCGTTCGGGTGCGCAAGAGCGCGGACGCGCTGGTGAAAAGCCTGCGGGAGGTGCGGGACGGCTTTGTCCGCAAGCAGGAGGAGCAGGCCGCGAAGCTCCGCAGGGAAGAGCAGCAGAAGGTCATCAGCTCCCATTCCAAGGCCTTCACCATGCTGGATGAAGATGAAAGGGCCCAGGTAGCCGCCGTGCAGGCCGCTGCCGTGCAGGAGCAGAGCGAAAACGCTAAGCAGCCGGTCAAGCCGGAGGCTGCTTCCGTTCAGCCGGAGGCATCCCCCGTTCAGGCGGAGAAGCCCAAGCCTGCCAAGCAGGAGGCGCCCGCAAAGGCAGATGCCGCCCCCAGGGCAGAGGAAGCCGCGCCGTCCAAGCAGGAGACGCCTGCTGCGAAGGCGGAAACCGCGCCCGTGAAGACGGATGCCGTCCCCAAGGCCGATGCCGCGCCCAAGACGGAAGCGCGTCAGGAAGAAAAGTCGGCCGACAAGCCGGCCGAGAAACCCGCGGAAAAGAAGCCCGCTATTGGTCAGATTATGGCGCGCCCCGGACAGCAGATGCCGAGCCAGCAGCGCAGCGTGGGTCTCGCGCCCAACGTGATTCGCGCGCCCCGGCCCGTGCAGCCCGGTCAGAACCGGCCTGCCGGCCCCTATGGCCGTCCTGCGAATCCCCAGGGGCCCTATGGCCGCCCTGCGAATCCTCAGGGCCCTTATGGCCGTCCCGCGAATCCCCAGGGGCCCTATGGCCGCCCCGCGAATCCTCAGGGGCCCTATGGCCGTCCTGCGAATCCCCAGGGACAGCAGGGAGGCTTCGGCCGTCCCGCTCAGGGCGCTCGGCCCCAGGGCGGCTTTGCGCCTCGGCCTCAGGGCGGACAGGGAGGCTTCGGCCAGCGTCCCGCTCCTGGCGGCGCTCCCCGGCCCCAGGGCGGCGGACGTCCCATGGCGCGCGGCAAGGGCCCGGAACTGACGCCTGCCATGGAGAAGGAGCGCGTCTCCAACTACGACCCCAACAAAAAGAATTACGTCCGCCAGCATGACCCGGAGCGGGTGGCCCGCAACCGCAAGCAGCTGGCCCGGGACAACTTCAGCGGCTATGATGACGATGTGATCCGCGGCGGCAAGCGCTCCCGGGCGAAGAAGCCCTCGGCGCAGCAGCTGATGGCGCCCATCAAGATTGAGACGGCCTACATGGCCGGCGACACCATTGTGGTGCGCGATCTTTGCGAAAAGATCGGTAAGCCCTCGGGCGAGATCATCAAGAAGCTGTTCCTGCTGGGCAACATGGCCACCATCAACAGCGAGATCGACTTCGATACCGCCCAGCTGGTGTGTTCCGATTTCGAGATCACCCTGGAAAAGAAGCCTGAGCAGACCGCCGAGGACGCCCTGGTGGCCGAGGACTTCGATGATACCGAGGAGAATCTCCAGGCCCGTCCGCCTGTTGTGACCATCATGGGTCACGTCGATCACGGCAAGACCAGCCTGCTGGACTACATCCGCAAGAGCCGCGTGACGGCGGGGGAGGCCGGCGGCATCACCCAGCACATCGGCGCTTATACCGTGGATGTGGACGGCCGTCAGATCACCTTCCTGGATACGCCCGGTCATGAGGCCTTCACGGCCATGCGCGCCCGCGGCACCCAGGCGACGGACATCGCCGTGCTGGTGGTGGCGGCGGACGATTCCGTGATGCCCCAGACCATTGAGTCCATCAACCACGCCAAGGCTGCCGAGGTGCCGGTGATTGTCGCCATCAACAAGTGCGACAAGCCTTCCGCCAACCCCGATAAGGTCAAGCAGGACCTGACCCAGTACGGCATCATTGCCGAGGAGTGGGGCGGCGAGAACATCATGGTGCCTGTCAGCGCCCTGACCGGCGACGGCATCGACGAGCTGCTGGAAATGATCCTCCTGCAGGCTGATACCCTCGAGCTGCGCGCCAATCCGAACCGACTGGGCCGCGGCGTCATTATCGAGGCCAAGCTGGATAAGGCCCGCGGTCCCCTGGCCACCGTGCTGCTTCAAAATGGTACGCTCCATGTGGGCGACAACATCATTGCCGGCATGGCCTCGGGCCGTGTGCGCGCGCTGATTAACGATCGTGGGGAAAAGGTCAAGGAGGCTGGGCCTGCCATGCCTGTGGAAATCATGGGCTTTGACGAGGTGCCCTCCGCGGGCGATGAAATGATCGCTGTGGGCGACGATCATCTGTCCCGCCAGGTTGCCGAGGAGCGCAAGGCCAAGCTGAAGGCCAGCCGCGAGGCGACCATGGCCAAGATGAGCATGGAGAACCTATTCTCCAGCCTGGAGGCTGGCAAGATGACCACCCTCAACCTCATCATCAAGGCGGATGTGCAGGGCTCGGTGGAGGCCGTCAAGCAGGCCATGGAGAAGCTCTCCAACGACGAGGTGAAGGTGCGTGTGCTGCATTCCGCCGCCGGCGCCGTCACCAAGGACGATGTCAACCTGGCCAGCGCCTTCAACGCGATTATCATTGGCTTCAACATCCGGCCGGATGCTTCCGCCCGGGAGCAGGCCGAGAAGGAAAAGGTGGATGTGCGGCTGTACACCGTCATCTACAAGGCCATCGAGGATATGGAGAAGGCCATGAAGGGCCTGCTGGCGCCCGAGTTCCGCGAGGTGCTGCTGGGTCACGCCGAGGTGCGCAGCGTCTTCAAGATCACCGGCTCGGGCATCATTGCCGGCTGCTATGTGCAGGATGGCAAGGTGCAGAGGAACGCCCAGGTACGCCTGCTGCGCGACAATGTGGTCTGCTTCGAGGGCAAGCTGTCCAGCCTGAAGCACTACAAGGAGGATGTCAAGGAAATGGCTGCCGGCTTTGAATGCGGTATGTCCCTGGAGGGGCATAATGACATCAAGGAAGGCGACGTGGTGGAGTGCTTCATCATGGAGGAGATACCGCGATAACGCTGCGCTTCGCGAAAATGGCGGAGCCATTTCCGCGAGGTTTGCACTCGCTCACTGGTCGCCGCTGAAAGCGGCTCCCGGCCGTTCGCAAGTGTAAGGAATGTTTTCGGCAGAGCCGAAAACTCCCCGCCCCGCCGACGGAGCCGTCGGATACGATTACAGTCAGAGGGCCTGCGGGCCCCCCGACACCACCCGGGGGCGGTGTGGGGCTTGCGTGTTTTCTTGCGAGGGAGGCAGGACTTGACGTCCCCGCCTCCCTCCGTTCATTTCGGGGTTGCTGCTTGCGGTGGCACAGTAACTTGCCGTCGGCAGACGCTTCATCGAAAATCGGCAGCATGTACGGCGAATTTCGTGCGATTTCGTTAGAAATCGCTTCCTTACACGACTGAACGACCGGGAGGAACGCTTGCGCTCCGACCAGTGAGGTCGTGCAAAACTCGCTGAAGTAGCATTGCCACTTCAGCGACACGGTGCAGGGGCAGCGCCCCTGCGAAGGAGGTAGAATATGGCTTATCAGAGAATCGACCGCATTTCCGAGGAGGTTCGCCAGGAGGTGGATCGCATCATCCGGGAGGAACTGAACGATCCTCGGGTCAGCGGCACCTTTTCGGTGACGCGGGCGGAGGTCACCCGGGATCTGCGGTACGCGAAGGTCTACGTCAGCGTTCTGGAGGATGAGAAGCGCGAGCCGCTGCTCCAGGCCCTCAAGAGCGCGGCTGGATATATCCGCCGTGCGCTGGGCAAGGGGATCATCATCCGCAGCGCGCCGGAATTGATTTTCGTCAGCGACCAGAACATTGCCTATGGCGTCCACATCGCCAAAGTGCTGGCTGACGCGCAGAAGAACGAGGGCAGCAGCCATGAAGACGAGCAGGAATCTTGAGCCTATCGCGGCGCTGATCCGCGGGTCAAGGCGCATTGCGCTGTGCAGCCACGTCAGCCCTGACGGCGATACCCTGGGCAGCGCTCTGGCCCTTCGGCTGGGGCTGCTTCAGATGGGCAAGGAGGTGGAGGCCTTCTGCCCGGACAAGACGCCGGATAATCTCGCCATACTGCCGGGCATCGACGCCATCCGCCATCCGCAGGAGGCCCAGGGGCGCTATGACCTGCTGATTGCTGTGGACGTTTCCGACGAGATGCGCCTGGGGGCGGGCAGGGTGCTGGCGGAGCTGGCCGACCATACCGCCCAGGTGGATCATCACGGCACCAATCCGGGTTATGCCCAGGTCAACGCGGTGGACGGCGAGGCTGCCGCCACGGCGCTGATGATTCGCGAACTGCTGGCGCTGCTGGATGTGGACATCACGTCGGACATCGCGGCGTGCCTGTATACGGCCATCAGCACGGACACGGGCAACTTTGCCTATTCCTGTACCACAGCGGAGGTCTTCCAGGTGATGGCGGAACTGATGGAACGGCAACTTCCCCTGAGCCGACTGAACCGTCAGCTGTTCCGCCAGCGGAGCAAGCCGCAAATCCGGCTGATGGCCCGGGCGCTGAACGCGCTGTCCTTCTACGAAGGAGAGCGGATTGCTTTGATGGAACTGACTGCCAGGGACTTTAAGGACTGCGGCGCGCTGAAGGAGCACGCGGACACGCTGGTGAATCTGGCGCTGGACGTTGAGGGCGTGCGCATGGCGGCGCTTTTGCGGGAGGCTTCGGAGACGCAGATAAAGATCTCCCTGCGGGCAGTGGAGCCTGACCGGGTGGATGAGGCGGCTCAGTCCCTGGGCGGCGGCGGCCATGCCCAGGCTGCGGGCTGCACGGTCAATGGCGACATGGCGGCGGCCCGCGCCCAGGTGCTGGCAGCGCTGACCAAGGCGCTGGGCGGAGGTCGGGCATGAACGGCTTCCTGAATATTCTCAAGCCCCCGGGGATGACCTCGGCCGGGGTGGTGGCGGTGATCCGGCGGCTTACGGGCGAGAAGCGGGTGGGCCATGCCGGTACGCTGGATCCCGAGGCTGCGGGCGTTCTGCCGGTGATGATCGGTAAGGCGGCCCGCCTGTTTGACTATCTGGTGGATAAGGAAAAGGCTTATGTGGCGGAGGTTGCCTTCGGCTGCGCCACCGATACCCAGGATGCCACCGGCCGGGCGGTAGCCTGGGGCGAGAACTATCCCGATGATGGACAAGTTCGCCAAGCGGCGGATAAGCTGATCGGGGACATCTGGCAGCGGCCAAGCATGTACAGCGCCATCAAGCGGGACGGCAAGCCCATGTATGAGCGGGCCAGGGCAGGGGAGACCGTGGAAGTCCCCCTGCGCCAGGTGCATGTGGAAAGCATCGACCTCCACGGGAAGACGGCGAACCATGGCATGCTGATGACGGTGCGCTGCGGCAGGGGGACGTATATCCGATCCATATGCGCCGACCTGGGCGCGCTGGTGGGCTGTCCCGCCCATATGCGCTTTCTGCTGCGGAGCCAGAGCGGCGCTTTTCGCCTGGACACAGCTATGACCTTGGAAGAGGCTTCGGCGCTGCAAAGCGAGGGACTGCTGAAGGAGCGTCTTTTGCCCCTGGACATGCCCCTGCGGCATCTGCCCCGGGCAGATGTGGGGGAGACGCTGCGCAAGCAGGTGGAAAACGGTGTGAAGCTCCCCCTGCGGGCGGCCCGGGGAGGCGTGAGCCTGGCGGAGGGCCAGGCAGCCCGGGTATACCTGAGCGGCATGTTCTGGGGTATGGCTGTTCGCGAGGGCGATAAGCTGAGCTGGCGCGCGCTGATTGCGCCGGAGGAGTGAGTGTAAATGCGGATATGGCGCAATCCGAGGTCGGCGGGGCCCTGTGTGCTGGTGCTGGGCATGTTTGACGGCGTTCACCGGGGCCATGGGCGGCTGCTGGCGCGGGGAAAAGCATTGGCGGAGGCTGCGAATCTGCCGCTGACGGTCTGCACCTTCGAGCCCCATCCGCTGCGGGTGCTGCGACCGCAAGCGGCCCCGCCTCTGCTGACCACCCTCACTGAGCGGGCGGGCGTTATGGCGGACTTCGGCGTGGATCAGCTGTGCGTTCTGGACTTTACCAGAGCCCGGGCCGACCAGGAGGCGGAGGACTTCATGGCGGAAATGCTGCGCATCTACCGGCCCCGCTGGGTGATTTGCGGTTTCAACTATACCTTTGGCCGGGGCGGCGCGGGCAATGGCGATGCCCTGGGGGATTATGGCCGGACTCACGGCTTTGACGTGTGCGTAATGCCCGAGGTGTCCATTGGTGGCAGCGCGGTAAGCTCCACCAGGATTCGCGGTCTGCTGGCGTCAGGGAATGTGACCGAGGCCAACCGCTTGCTTGGCTATGCCTACGTTCTTTCAGGCCGGGTGGTCAGCGGTAAGCACGTTGGGCGCACCATGGGCTTTCCCACGGCCAATGTGTCCGTGAACCCGAATAAGCTGCTTCCGGCCTATGGCGTGTACGCCTGCTGGCTGCGGGTGGAGGACGCGGTTTATCCGGCGGTGGTGAATGTTGGGCGGCACCCGACGCTGCCGGAGGGTCAGGTCACGGTGGAGGCCTACGCCCTGGATGAATGCCTGCAGCTGTACGGCAAAAAGGTTCGGCTGATGTTTCTGCGCTTTCTGCGGCCTGAGCGGCGCTTTGACGGTGTGGAGGATCTGCGGCGGCAGATCGCCCGCGATGCCGAGGACTGCCGGGATTTTTTCCGGGCCATGGTATGAAAATGTATACGAAAATCGCCCCGGAGGGAGCATGGCTGCTTCTTCTGGGGCGATTTGGTGCAGGCGTGTTCTATGGAGGTTTGGGAACCGACTGTCAGGAGCCGCTGAGCTGCCTGACTACGGATTCATAGCTGCGCGATGGGGAGACGTATGGGGGCCTTGCCCCACACCCCTATCTGAGGGCCATTGGCCCTCAGATTCCCGTTTTCGCTGACGCGATGACGGAACCGACCGTCAGGTGCCGCTGAACTGCCTGACTACGGATTCATCGCTGCGCGATGGGGAGACGTTTGGGGGCCTTGCCTCCAAGCCCCTGCCTGAGGGCCATTGGCCCTCAGACTCCCGTTTTCGCTGACGCGATGAGCGGCGTTACTTTTTCCTGCGGAGCTTCCGCACCAGCAGCGCTGCCAGGGCGACCACAGCTACGATGGCGATGAAGGGCAGGGCCGCCGTCAGGAACACCGCCACATCGGCAAAGAAATTCACGAACGCCTTCGTACCGGCGCTGACAGCGCTGCGGAGCCGTTCCGCGAAGGTAACGTCGGCGGTGACCAGGGCTGAGGAGGATTCCTCCTGGAGGCTGACATCCACGCTGGAATAGGCCACCTGGCGATCCGTGCTGTCCAGGCTGGACTGAAGCCGGTCGATTTCATACTGCGTGTCGGCCAACTGCGCCTCCAGGGCCAGCAGATCGGCCAGATCGGCGGCGTCGGTGACCAGGGACTGGAGCCGCGCCATCAGCGCCTTTTGGGTATCCAGGCGGGCCTGAGTATCGTAGTAACTTTCGGTTACGTCGCTGGCGCTTTCCTCACGGCGGATGATCCGGCCCAGCTGACCGGAGTCGGCGAGGCAGCTGTCAAGCTGGTCGGCGGGAACCCGCAGGCTCAAGTAGGCGTAGCGCAAGCCGTCCTTGCCGACGCTTTCGGAAATATGGGAGACCCAGCCGCCGTTGCTTTCGCACAGGGACCTCAGATCGGCCAGACTGGTGTCATACTGCTGCGTGCCGATGGTCAGGCTGGCGTTGCGGATGACTTTCGCCTCGGGGTTTTGCTGCTCCATGGCGCCGCCTGCGGCCAGCTTGCCGCTGGCGGTTCGCGGTGTGCCTGCGGGCGCGTCCATGCTGTAGGCGACGCTGTTCAGCTGATAGCCGCCGGTCTCGTCATAGCTGGCGTTCTCCTTCGCGATAGGTTGACGGCTGAGGGCGGGATCGTTCCGGGTGAGCAGGGTGCCGCCCACCACAAAGACGGCGGCCGCAGCCACGGCCAGGGCACGATGAAAGGCCTTCTTCGGGAAAGATTTGCGTTTGTCGGGCTGTTCCAGCATGGATGCTTCCTCCTTGACACGTTGCGTCCAGGCCTGGTGGAAGCCCTCCGGCATGGGGGGCGTATCCAGGCTTTGCAGGGAATCCTGGAGGCTGTCCAATGCGCGGCGCTGGGCTGCGCAGGCCGGACAGTGCGCTTCATGCTGGCGGAGCATCGCTTCCTCCGCCAGGGTAGCCTCGCCATCCAGGAGCTTCTCCAGGAGGACGGCGTATTCGGTACAGGTCATGGTTGTGTCCTCCTTTCACCTGGTTGGACGGAAGAAAACGCGGAAGGTTCCCGAAGCTGCGCAAGAATTTCGCTCAAACGGAGCCGGGCGCGGTTTAACCGGCTTTTGACGGTGCCCACGGCCACGCCGGTGATGTCCGCGATTTCCTCATAACGCTTGCCTTCCAGGGCAGAGAGGATCAGCACAGTGCGCATATCCTCCGGCAGCAGGGCGATGGCGCGGCGCACCTCGTCCCCGTCCTCGCGGCGCAGGGCGGATTCCTCTGGGGTGGGAGCGGCGTCAGGCGGATCGAAGCCCTGCTCCGCCATGCTTGTCAGGGAGACGTTAGGCTTTCGGCGGCGGAGAAAATCCAGGCAGCAGGAGGCGCACACGCGGTACAGCCAGGTCTCCAGGGAGCAGTCCTGACGGTACTGGGAAAGGGATCGCCATGCCTTGACCATGGCCTCCTGAGCGCAGTCTGATGCGTCCTCCCTGTGGCCGGTATAATGATAGCATACGCGCCAGACCATGCCCTCCAGGGGCGTCATCAGCCGCTCGAAGGCGGCGGCGTCGCCCTGCTGAGCCCGGCGCAGGGTTAATTCATCCATAAGGGCCTCCTTTCGCGGAAGCATATCCGTACAGGTTAGACGGATGCCGAAGCGATTTGTTCCTGAAGATCGAAATTTTTTCATGAGTGGCGCGGCTTGCCTCCGGCCTTTGCATCAGCCAAACGCGTTCCGCAGGCGGGCTTGCTGCCGCGACCATTCCCATTCATTATACTTGCCGGCCAGCGGCCTGTAAAGACTCCCATTTGACAATTTTTGATAGACATGCTATATTACCATTAAATTCCTAATGCGTGTGTCGGCGCAGGGAAGCTCATCCGCACGATGCCAAAGCAAGGAGAATGGAGGGTACGTCATGTTTCGTAACATTGATCCGAAAATCAAAACGGTCGCGGGGGTGATTTTTGCAATCACCGCGCTATTGATAGCGGCGTTTGCCATCATCGCTTTGTTCAGCAGCTACTTCAGCCCGGCGCATGAGGGAAACCTTTGGGGGGCGTTCCTGCCCATGGTGCTGGTAATGGTTAGCGTCTGGGCTTACTGCTGTCTGCTCTACGGCTTTGGCGAACTGATCGCGCAGACCCGCCGAAACGGAGAACTGCTGAAGCAGCTGGTTGATGAGCGCGTCGCTCAGACGCCTGAGAGCGGCGAGGATGGCTCTGACGCTCAGTAATGTCAAGGCGTGGTTTCTATACCGCGCTCTCATTTGTCAAAACCGTGGCATAGACCACGGTTTTTAAGTAGCTGAACGCCTTTACTGGCTGCGTGGCAGAGTATTCTCCGGATTGTTTGGTCATTTGCTTTCGCCCGCCCCGGACAAAGGTCCGTCGCGGGTATCGGGGGGCAATGCAAGCATTGCATCCCCTCAGTCGGCCTCATAGCTGCCTTCAAGGAGGCTCTTTATGTCGATAAAGCACGAAAGCCGCTTTTCACGGCTCATCGGTTTTCGACAGGCAGTCTGCCGGCAACAAGCCCGGCACTCCTTATTTGGACTTGTGCGACATGCTGAGGACGGCTTCCATGCCGCCTGTTTTCATAGCAAAACTCGAATTGTTAGCACTCTTTGCTGTTGAGTGCTAATTTTCTCTTGCAATTCCGCTCAGGCAATGGTACAATACCTTTCGTACCAGGCTGTGTGAGCCTCGCATGAACAAGGAATCGACCGAAGGAGGGCTATCACCATGGATATGGAAAAGGGCAGCGTCTCCATTGACGCGCAAAATATTATGCCGGTTATCAAGCGCTGGCTGTACTCCGACAAGGATATTTTCCTGCGGGAGGTGGTCAGCAACGGCTGCGACGCCATCACCAAGTACAGGATGCTTCACCCCGGTACGGAGGAAAGCATGTCCGTCCATGTGACGGTGGACAAGGAGAACAAAACCATCGCCATCAGCGATACCGGCATCGGTATGACGGCGGACGAGGTGAGGCGCTACATCAATCAGGTGGCCTTCTCCAGCGCGGCGGAATTTATGAAGAATTTCGACGGCGACAAGGACAAGGGCGATATCATCGGCCATTTTGGTCTGGGCTTTTACAGCGTGTTTATGGTGTCCGAAAGCGTGGAAATCGACACCCTGTCCTACCAGGAGGGGGCGGAAGCCGTGCACTGGGAGTCGGCTGACGGCATGGACTTCACCATGGCTCCCGGCAGCCGCGCCGGCCATGGCACCACCATCACCCTGCACATCAGCGACGAGGAGAAGGACTTCCTGGAGATGTACCGCGTCCGCGAGGTGCTGAACCGCTACTGCGGGTACATGTCCGCGCCCATTTATCTGGAGGACGCCAACGCCAAGCCCATCGAGCGGGAGGAAACCATCGAGGGCGAGACCAATGAGGACGGCACACCCAAGACACGCAAGGTCGCTGAGCTGCCCAAGCCCAGCCTCATCAATGAGACCCAGCCGCTGTGGCTCCGCAAGCCCTCCGAGTGCAAGGAAGAGGACTACAAGGATTTCTACCACAAGATGTTCGGGTATGAGGAGCCTCTGTTCTGGATTCATCTGAACGTCGATTATCCCTTCGACCTCAAGGGCATCCTGTACTTCCCCAAGCTGAAGAACGACTTCGGCACCCATGAGGGCCAGGTGAAGCTGTTCTCCGGCCAGGTGTTCGTGGCCGACAACGTCAAGGAGGTCATCCCGGAATTCCTGATGCTGCTCAAGGGCGTCATCGACTGTCCCGACCTGCCGCTGAACGTCAGCCGTTCCTTCCTGCAGAACGACGGCACCGTGAAGAAGATTTCCGCCCACATCACCAAGAAGGTGGCGGACAAGCTCACCGGCATGTTCAATACCGAGCGGGAAACCTACCAGGGCTACTGGGATGACATCGCGCCCTTTGTCAAGTATGGCTGCATGAAGGATCAGAAATTCTACGAGAAGGTCAAGGACGTACTGCTCCTGAAGACGGTGAAGGACGAATACCTGACCCTGAGCGAGTATCAGACCCGCAACGGAGACAAGGCTGAGAAGAAGGTCTACTATACCAACGATCCCAAGCGTCAGGCCGCGTCGGTGGAATTGTACACCCAGCGGGGCATGGACGTGGCGGTGCTGGATCACCTGATTGACAGCAACTTCCTGTCCTTCATGGAATACAGCGGCGGCAGCGAGGTGCAGTTTGCTCGTGTAGACGCGGACGTGTCCGGCCTGACAGAGGAATCCGAGGAGGGCAAGGAGCTGGACGGCGACAGCCTGCAGGCCATGTTCCGCAAGGCCCTGGGCAAGGATGATCTTGCCGTGAAGCTGGAAGCCCTGGCCAGCGCCGAGCTCACCGCCATGGTTACCGAGGACGAGCAGAGCCGCCGCTTCAAGGAAATGAGCCGGATGTACGGCCAGTCCTTCCCCATGCCGGATCGGTTTGAGCTGGTGCTGAACCGCCGCAGCCAGACGGTGCAGGCCCTGGCCGCCCGTGATCCGGAGGACGAGATCACGCAGCTGATGTGTCAGCAGGTCTACGATCTGGCCCGGATGGCTGCCCAGCCCCTGGAAGCTGAGGAAATTACGGCCTTCCTCAATCGTAGCCAGAAATTGCTGGGTATGCTGATGTAAGCGTCGTGAAAGCGGCAAAGCCGCTTCCACGAGTTGGCACGACCTCACTGGTTACTTGCTGCGCAAGTTCCCGGCTGTGAGGTCGTGTAAGGAAGCGATCCCTGGCGGGATCGCAGACCCGCCCGCCCGGCAAAGCCGCGCGATATGAATACAGTCAGAGGGCCTGCGGGCCCTCCGACACCTCCCGGGCGTTCCACAGCAGCATGAACGGAGAAGCACACCTGCTTCTCCGTTTTTTCTATCAGCAGATCTATAAAAAGTAACAGACTTATTTGCCGTCGGCAGACTCAATTCGTATGCGTCGGCATTGACGCATCTGCCATCCGCTGGTATAATAAGCAGGAACTGAATATCAGCGCAGGGTGTCCGAAGGGCGTTTAACGGCGTCTGGTTCGGGTGAAAAGGGAAGCCGGTGGGAATCCGGCACAACAGCCATTACTGTGTAGGGATGTCAAGGCGGGCGAGAGGCCATTGGAGCAATCCGAGAAGGCAGCCGGTTCACCGCGGAAAACCGCGGGCATCCAAAGTCAGGAGACCTGCCCGGCGCGCTGGAACCGATTCTCGGGCAGTTGGAGAAGGCAGGTTGACATGACGGCGGCGGGCGAGGCCTGCGCGCGCATGTTTCATGCGTCCATCTGTGCGGCAATGGACGTTTTTTTCTGTTGCGCGCCGGTGGGAGACCTCTTTTGACATGCCTGAAGATAAAAAAGGAGGTCATCCCATGAAAAAGACGCTGGTGTTCCTTGTGCTGACGGCGCTGCTGCTTATCAGCGCCACCGCTCTGGCGGATATGCCTGCGGTGGAATCGTCCATGCCGCTGCAATACGCCAGGAATTTCACCCTGGATTACCTGGAAGGCGGCTATACCCTCATCACCATTTCCGACGGCAGCCGGTTCCTGACCATTCCCGAGGGCATGGAAGCGCCGGATAACCTGGATGAGGATGTGACGCCCCTGCGGCTGCCGCTGGACAACCTGCTGATTTCCTCCACGTCCACCATTTCCCTGATTGACGCCATCGGTCGCCTGGATGCCGTTGGTCAGACCACCACCGACGCGGACAGCTGGTACATCGACGCCGTGAGAGAGGCGCTCAGCACCGGGCGGATGTGCTACATCGGCAGCTACAAGGAGCCGGATTTTGAGGTGCTGGCCGCTGAGCAGCCCCCCTTGGCCGTATTTTCCACCATGCTGCTGAGCGCCCCGGATGTGGCGGAAAAGCTGGCGGAGCTGGGCATCCCCGTGCTGCTGGATCAGTCCACCTATGAGGAGCATCCCCTGGCGCGGGTGGAGTGGGTCAAGCTCTACGGTGAATTGCTGGGCCGACAGGCGGAGGCCCAGGCGGTCTTTGAGGCCCAGGCGGCATTGGTGGACGGCCTTCAGGCGGCGGCTGCGGAAAAGACCGTGGCCATGTTCTATATCATTTCAAACGGCGGGCTGTATGCACGCAACGGCGGCGACTACATGGCAAAAATGCTGGAGCTGGCCGGGGGAAGCTATGTCCCCGCTGGGTTGAATCCCGAGAAGTCCGGCACACAGAAGCTGGAAATGGAGGAGTTCTACGCCCAGGCAGGGGACGCGGACTACATCATTTACATCTGGAGCACGGGTGGCAAGCCGGCTACAATGGCGGAACTGCTGGAACGCAACGCTATGCTCAGCGAGTTCAGGGCCGTCAAGGAAGGCAACGTTTGGTGCACCACGCCGGATTACTTCCAGATTTCCGACAGCCTGGGGGAGATGATCGCGGACATGAACAGGATGCTGACCAACGATGATCCTGGCGTGGACGCCTTCACCTACCTGTTCAGGCTGCAATAAGCCTGCGGGGCGCGGTATCCAAGAGAGCGCCGCGCCCCGGTCGGCGGGCTTTACGCGCATGGGAAAGGAATGTCACCGATGAAGAAAACCGGGATCAGGTACGCCCTGTGCTTCGGCGGGCTGACCGTCCTTTTTTTCCTGCTGTTTGTCATGAACATCAACACCGGCAGCGTCAGCATATCGCTGGGGGACATCCTCCGCATCGTGCTTTTCCGGGAGGGCGCGGGCGAAGCGGCCTACAACGTGATCTGGAAAATCCGCCTGCCGCGGCTGCTGACGGCGGCGCTGATGGGAGGCGCGCTGTCTGTGTCCGGGTTTCTGCTGCAGACCTTTTTCCGCAACCCCATCGCGGGACCCTATGTGCTGGGCATTTCCGCCAGCGCTAAAATGATGGTGGGGCTGGCGCTGGTCTTCGGCCAGGAGCTCTTGGGCCGGGTAAGCTTCGGGACGACGATGCTGGCGGCCTTCGCGGGAGCGATGCTCTGCACAGGATTGGTGCTGGCGGCTTCCCGGCGGGTGCGCAGCATGGCGATGCTCCTGGTGGTGGGCGTGATGGTGGGGAACATCTGCTCCGCCGCCACGGACTTCGTGGTGACCTTTGCCCAGGACGCCGAGATCGCCAACCTGCACAGCTGGTCCATGGGCAGCTTTTCCGCCGTATCGTGGGCCAATCTGCAGGCCTGCGCGCTGCCCGTGACGCTGGCGCTGGCGCTGTCGATGGCCATCGCTAAGCCCATCTCCGCCTTCCAGCTGGGGGAAGGCTATGCCGCCAGCGTGGGGGTGAATGTGCGGGCATACCGGTTGGCGCTGATTCTCTTGTCCAGCGTGCTTTCCGCCTGCGTGACGGCGCTGGTGGGGCCCATCTCCTTTGTGGGCATCGCCGTGCCTCATGTGACCAAGCGCCTGTTCGGCACGGCCCGGCCCCAGGTCATCACGCCGGGGTGCTTCCTGCTGGGCGGGGTGTTCTGCATGCTGTGCGATCTGATTGCCCGGACGGCCTTCGCCCCCACGGAACTGGCCATCAGCTCGGTGACGGCGCTGTTCGGCGCGCCTGTGGTCATTGGGCTGATGCTGAGGCGGGGAGGTGAGCGGGCGTGAAGCGGGAGGAAATCATGCGCCTGGACGGCCTTTGCGTGGGCTACCATGGGCAGGTGCTGATCCGGGACATTTGCGCGTTGCTGCACAGAGGACAGATTCTGACCCTCATCGGCCCCAATGGCGCGGGGAAATCCACCATCCTCAGGACGCTGACCCGGCAGCTGGACAAGCTGGGCGGCGCGGTGCTGCTGGATGGCCGGGACATGGCCGGCATGCGGGGCGGGGCGGTCGCTCGGCAGCTGGCCATGGTGTCCACCGAGCGCATCCGGCCTGAAATGATGACCTGCTATGACGTGGTCGCTTCGGGCCGGTATCCCTATACGGGCCGCTTCGGTACGCTGACGGAGGCTGACCGGGCCGTGGTTCGCCGCAGCCTTGACCAGGTGGACGGCGGAGCGCTGGCGGACAAGCCCTTCGGAACCGTCAGCGACGGCCAGCGCCAGCGGGTCATGATCGCCCGGGCCCTGTGCCAGGAGCCGCGGGTGCTTGTGCTGGACGAGCCTACCTCCTTTCTGGATGTGCGCTACAAGCTGGAGTTGTCCGGCGTTCTGTTGCGTCTGGCCCGGGAGCAGGGCATGACCATCGTGATGTCCCTGCACGAGATCGACCTGGCCGCGCGGCTTTCCGACCTGGTGATGTGCGTGGGCGGGGACGCGGCGCCTCGGCTGGGCACACCGGAGGAGGTCTTCACGGCGGAAGGCGTGGCGGCGCTGTACGGTATCTGTCAGGGGGGGTATGATCCGCAGCTGGGCGGCGTCGAGCTGCCCAGACCGGCGGGAAGGCCGCGCTGCTTCGTGCTGGGCGGCGGCGGGCGGGCAACGCCTGTGTACCGACGGCTTCAGCGGCAGGGAATCCCCTTTGCCACGGGCATCCTCTTTGATAACGACGCGGACTGCGCATCGGCCAGGCGTCTGGCGTCGGCGGTGTTTGAGACGCCCGCTTTCATGCCGGCGGAGGACGCGGTGGTGGCCGCCGCCGAGGAAGCCCTGGCCCAGTGCGAGCGCCTGATTGACCCCGGGACGCCCATCCGCGGGCTGAACGCCTGCTGCGGACGCCTGATTGACATGGCACGGGCGCGGGGGCTGATCCTTGAGCGGGAGGGGGAGGACGAATGAGCGAAGCCATGAAGACGGCGGAACACCGGCTGCACCTGTACTACGGTGAGGGCAAGGGAAAAACCACCGCCGCCATGGGCCTGGCGCTGCGGGCTCTGGGTCACGGCAGAAAGGTGCTGATTGCGCAGTTTATGAAGACGGGTACTTCCGGCGAACTGGCGGCGCTTCGGCAGGTGCCGGGGGCCCGGGTGGAGGTTCTATCGCCCGTGCGCGGCTTCTTTTCCCGGATGAGCGAGGAGGAGCAGGCGCGAACCATCCGGGAGCAGACCCGGCAGGCCCGCGATCTGGCTGACGAGATCAACCGGGAGCAGCCCGATATGATCGTTCTGGACGAGCTGGCGGTGGCTTGGGCCAGGGGGGCCGTGGAGGATGCCGCTGCCGAGGCGCTGGTTCGGGCGGCTCTGGCGGCGGGAGAGACCGTGGTCACGGGACGGGACGCTCCGGCGTGGCTCCTGGCTCGGGCCGATTACGTCAGCCAGATCGCGGCCCAGCGGCATCCCTATCAGACCGAGGGGCTGCGGGCCCGGGAAGGAGTGGAATGGTAATGAAGCCCATGGAAATCGAGCAGGCCAGCATGGCCATTATCGAGGAGGAGCTGCGGGTGGCCTTGCCGGAGGACGTCAAGCCCATCGTGAAGCGGGTGATTCATGCCACGGCGGACTTTTCCTTCGCGGAGAGCATGGTGTTCACCCCCGGCGCGGTGGAAAAGCTTCGGGCGCTGCTGAGCCGGAGCGCGACGGTGGTGACGGACACGCAAATGGCGCTGGCGGGCATCAGCAAGCCCGCGCTGAGCAGGCTGGGCTGCCGGGGATTGTGCCTGATGGCGGAAGCCGATGTGGCCCGCGAGGCACAGGCGCGTGGCGTCACCCGGGCCACGGTGTGCATGGAGCGCGCCCTGGCCCTGCCGGGGCCAAAGCTCCTGGTCTGCGGCAACGCCCCCACGTTCCTTGATCCCCTTGTCAGCGCCGGCTCCTTGACAGATGTGGGCGTCATCGGCGTACCGGTGGGCTTCGTGCACGTCACCGAGGCTAAGGAAGCGCTTTTGCGCACGGGGCTGACGTGCGTTGTGGCCCGGGGACGCAGGGGCGGCAGCAATGTGGCCGCCGCCATCGTTAACGCGCTGATGTACGGCATGGAGGGCGCACGGCCATGAGGATCATGCTGGCGGGCACGGGGAGCGGCTGCGGCAAAACCACAGCATCCCTGCTGCTGATGGCGGCGCTGAAGGAGCGCGGCCTGGATGTCGCGCCCTGCAAGGTCGGCCCGGATTACATCGACCCCGGCTTTCACCGCCTCGTGTGCGGACGGCCCAGCCACAACCTGGACAGCTACCTGATGCGCAAAGAGGACGTATGCACCCTGGCGGCCCGGAAGGCGGACATCACCGTGATGGAGGGCGTCATGGGCTACTATGACGGCCTGGACGCCGTCAGCGGCAGCCAGTCCACCTGGGAGGTGGCGCGATGGACGCGGACGCCTGCCTTGCTGGTGGTGGACGCGGCGGGCGCCTCCGCCAGTGTGGCGGCGACGGTGAAGGGCTTCCAGACCCTGCGGGAGGACAGCGGTATCGTGGGCGTGCTGGTCAACCGGGCTTCCGGGGCGCGGCATTACGAATTGGTGCGGGAAGCCGTGGCCCATTATACCGGGTTGCCCTGCGTGGGGTATCTGCCCAAGGACGCGGGGCTGGAGCTGAAAAGCCGCCATCTGGGTCTGGTTCCGGCGGATGAGGTGGAGGACGCGCTTCCCCGTATACGGGCGGCGGCGAAGCGGGCGGCGGCAACGCTGGATCTGCCGCTGATCCTGCGCCTGGCGGCTCAGGCCCCCGGACTTCCTGCGGCGCGGCATGAATGGGAGCGGCGGCCGGGCTACCGCATGGGCGTCGCCATGGATCAGGCCTTCAGCTTTTATTACCAGGCCAATTTGGATGTGCTGGAAGCCATGGGCATGACGCTGATCCCCTTGTCGCCCCTGGCGGATGCGGCGCTGCCTGAAGGCCTGGACGGGCTGTACCTGGGCGGCGGCTTCCCAGAGGTCTTTGCCCAGGAGCTGGCCGCCAACAAGACCATGCGGGCAAGCGTCCGCGCCGCCCTGGAAGGCGGATTGCCCTGCTATGCCGAGTGCGGCGGGATGATGTACCTCGCCCAGAGCATCGATGGCTGGCCCATGGCGAGCTTCCTGCCCCTGCGCTGCCGGATGACCGAGCGGCTTCAGCGCTTCGGCTATGCCCAGGTGACGGATCGAACCGGGCTGACCTTTCCCGCCCATGAGTTCCACCATGCCGTGGCGGAGGAAACGGAACCGGCAGCCTATGCTTTTGCCGTCCGCAAGGCCTCCGAGCCCGCGCGGTGCTGGCAGGGAGGCATGGTGCGCAAGGCGACCACGGCGGGCTTTGCCCATCTTCACTTTTTATCCTGTCCGGCGCTGGTGAGGAGGCTGTGGCCATGAAGCACGGCGGCAACGTATGGGCGGCGGGTGAACCCGGCCAATGGCTGGACTTTTCCGCCAACCTTCGCCCGGAGGGCATGGCCCCTTGGGTACGGGAGACGATGCGAACGGCGGCGGACGACGCGGCCTATTACCCAGACCCGTCCATGCGGGCGGCGCGGCGGGGACTGGCGGCCTACGCGGGGGTGCCGGAGAAATGCATCCTGCCCACCCCCGGCGGCGCGGCGGCCATTGACCTGGCGCTTTCCTTGGGCCGGGGGCGGGTGCGGATCGACATGCCCACCTTCGGGGAATACGCGGAGCGGGCCCGCGTCCATGGGCGCGAAGTAGCCGTGAGCGGCCCTCTGACGCCGGGGGACACGGCGGTGCTGTGCAACCCCAACAATCCCACGGGAGAGGCGCTGACCAGGGAACAGGTGCTGGCGCGCCATCGGAAGGCGGCCCAGGACGGGGCGGAGCTACTGGTGGACGAGGCCTTTATCGACTACTGCCCCGAGCGTTCCGTGCGCCGGGACATCGCGCCGGGTCTGATGGTGGCGGGCTCTTTGACGAAGATTCTGGGCGCGCCGGGGCTTCGCCTGGGGTATGTGTGCGCCGTGCCGGCGGTCATTGAGCGGCTGGCGGCGCGGCAGCTGCCCTGGGCGCTGGGGGCCATGGCCTCCGCGGTGGCGGCGGCGCTGCCCCTGCATGTGACGGACATGGCGGAGGACGCCGCGCGAAACGAGCTGCGGCGGGAACGGTTCGCCTCGGCCCTGACACGGCGGGGCGTCCGGGTCTGGCCTTCCGCCGCGCCCTTCCTGCTGGCGGACTTTGGTCGGGACATGACGCGGACGGCGGCGGAGCTGCGGAGGCGGGGCATCCTGGTGCGCACCTGCGCGTCCTTCGGTCTGCCGCCCAGCGTGCTGCGCCTGGCGGTGAAAACGGATGAACAGAACCAGCGGCTGATGGAGGCGCTATGGCCAATATTCTGATTTTTGGCGGCACGACGGAAGGCCGTCAGGCGACTGAGGCGGCACTTGCGCGCGGCGACCGGGTGACGGTGAGCGTCACCAGCGACTATGCCCGTGCACTGCTGCCCGAAGGTGTCATGTGCCATGTGGGCGCGCTGGAGGAGCGGGCCATGCTGGCCTTCATCCGTGACCTGGCGCCGGACAGCATCCTGGACGCCACCCATCCCTTCGCGGCGGCGGCCACGCGGAACATCCGCGCCTGCGCAGCGGCGCTGGGGCTTCCATGCTGCCGGATCAGCCGGGCGGCGGGCCGGGAGGAATGGCGGGACGCGGTGATCTGGACGGATACGCCGGAGGCGGCCGCCGCGCTGCTGCCGGGGCTTCCGGGCAATGTGCTGCTGACCACGGGGAGCCATACCCTGGGCGTGTACGCGGCTCGGTGTGAGGCCGAGCGGCTCTACGCCCGGGTGCTGCCCACGCCGGAAGCCATTGACTGCTGCCGTCAGGCGGGGATACCGCCCAGCCACGTCATTGCCATGCAGGGGCCCTTTTCCAGGGCGCTCAACGGCGCGCTGTACGACCAGCTGGGGATCGCCGTCATGGTGGCGAAGGACTCGGGAGAACCCGGCGGCGTGACGGACAAGGTGCTTCCGGCGCTGGAGCGCGGCATTCACGTTATCATGCTGGCAAGACCAAAGGAGGACGCATATGCGCGGTAAATCGCTGATGATTCAGGGGACAGGCTCCTCGGTGGGGAAAAGTGTGCTGTGCGCGGCGCTCTTGCGCATCCTGCGGCAGGACGGCATGGCCGTCGCGCCCTTCAAGGCGCAGAACATGGCGCTCAATTCCTTTGTGACCAGGGAGGGGCACGAGATGGGCCGCGCTCAGGCCACCCAGGCTCAGGCGGCGGGCGTCGAGCCTTCCGTGATGATGAATCCCGTACTGCTCAAGCCCACCAGCGACAGGCGCTCCCAGGTGATTGTGGACGGCCGCGCCATCGGCGTGATGACGGCGGCGGAGTACCACCGCTATAAGCCGCGCCTTCGGGAGCGGATCAAGGCCACCTATGACCGCCTGGAATCCGTCGTGGACGCCGTGGTGATCGAGGGGGCGGGGAGTCCGGCGGAGATCAACCTGCGGGAGGGGGACATCGTGAACATGTCCATGGCGGAGGCGGCGGACGCCCCGGTGCTCCTGGTGGGGGACATCAACCTGGGAGGCGTGTTCGCGTCGCTGCTGGGAACGGTGATGCTGCTCACCGAGGAGGAGCGGGCGCGGGTCAAGGGCGTCATCATCAACAAATTCCGAGGGGATGTGAGCATCCTGGAACCGGGGCTGAGGATGCTGGAGGAGCGCATCCACATCCCGGTGCTGGGGGTGGTACCCTGGATGAACATTGAATTGGAGGACGAGGACAGCGTGACCGAGCGGTTCCGCCGGGTGACGGGCCAGGGCGAGGTGGAGGTGGCGGTGGTTCGCCTGCCGCATATCTCCAACTTTACGGACTTCCAGGCTCTGGCCCTTCAGGAAGGCGTGACCTGCCGCTACGCTGATACGGTATCCGCCCTGGAGCATGCCGACGTGATCGTGCTGCCCGGAACGAAAAACACCATGGAGGATCTGCTGGCGATCCGCCGCCGGGGGCTGGACGCGGCTATCGTCCGCCATGCCCGGGCGGGGAAGCTGGTCATCGGCGTGTGCGGCGGCTATCAGATGCTGGGCAATACCCTGCGCGACCCGGAGCATGTGGAGTCGAGGGTGCCGGAGGTCAGCGGCCTGGGCCTTGTGGACATGGACGTTACCTTCGCCCGGGAGAAGCGTACCCGGCAGGCCGTAGGTACGGTAGAGTGTCCCGATGGCTGGCTGGCGGCCATGAACGGCGTGACGGTGGACGGGTATGAAATTCACGCCGGGCACAACGCCTTTGGCCCGGGGTGTACGCCCTGGCTGCGGGTGGACGGCGAGATCGACGGCGTGTGCAGCGAGGGCGGAAACGTCCTGGGCAGCTATCTGCACGGTTTGTTTGATGACGGGCAGCTGCTGGGCGGCATTTTGCGGTATGTACGGGAGCAAAAGGGGCTCAGCGGGGAGATGTCGAACAAGGCAATGACCATGACGGATTTCCGGGAGCGGGAATTCGACCGTGTGGCCGCCATCGTCCGGGAAAGCCTGGACATGGACGCCGTCTACGATATTCTGCGAGGCAAGCGATGAACGGAACGGACTGGTATCTGGCGCTGCTGGCAGGCTTCGCGCTGGATTTGCTTTTCGGGGACCCGGCTTGGCGGTATCACCCCGTATGCTTGATCGGGCGGTACATCGCCTGGTGTGAGAAACGGCTGCGCTTTCGCGGCGGCGATCTGCGCAAAAGCGCCGTACTGCTGACGGCTTCCACCGTGGCGGTGACCATGGCGGCATCGGCGGCGCTGATAGCGCTGGCGTCCCTTGGGGGGCGGTGGCCGTGCCTGGCGGTCATGGCGCTGCTGAACTGGATGGGTCTGTCCTCACGGTGCCTGGCCAAGGAGGCGGAGGGCGTCCGTCAGGCCCTGGCGCGGGGCGTGGAAGCCGGAAGGGCGCAGGTGGCGCGGATCGTCGGCCGGGATACCGGGGAGCTGAACGAAAGGGAAATCATCGCTGCCACGGTGGAAACGGTGGCCGAGAACACCACCGACGGTGTGGTCGCGCCCATGCTGTACGGCTTCCTGGGCGGGCCGGTGCTTTTGTGGGGCTTCAAGGCCGCATCTACCCTGGATTCCATGGTGGGGTACATGGACCCCAAGTACCGGGACATCGGGTGGAGCAGCGCCCGGCTGGATGACATCCTCAACTACATTCCCGCCCGGCTGACAGGGCCGCTGATGTGCCTTTCGGCAGGGCTGTGCCGCCTGAATATCCGCGGGGCCTGGCGAATGCTCAGGCGCGACCACGCCTGCCATCAAAGCCCCAACTGCGCCTGGACCGAGGCTGCGGCGGCGGGGGCGCTGGGAATTCGCCTGGGCGGAACCCACCAGTACTTCGGCAAGACGGTGGAGAAGCCCGACATCGGGGATGACACGCGGCCCATCCAGCGGCAGGACATCCGCCGGATGAACCGCATGATGTACATAACCGCCCTGCTGGCCATGGCGCTGCTGGGCGTACTGACGCTGGCGATAGGAGGAATCGCGGGATGACATTTTCCATTCAGCCCCTGGATATGGAGGCCATGGAGGCCGCGCGGCGCAGGTGGAACAGCGTGGCCAAGCCGCTGAACAGCCTGGGGCGGTTTGAGGACATGACGGTGCAAATGGCGGGCATCACCGGGACGGCGGAGGTGGCGGTGCTTCCGGCCTGCGTGCTGACCTTCTGCGCGGACAACGGCGTGGTACGGGAGGGCGTCAGCCAGTCCGGCCAGGAGGTCACGGCCAAGGTGGGGAAAAGCTTGGCGGAGGGCACGGCCAACGTCAGCCTGATGGCCAAGGCCGCGGGGGCGGACGCCTTCTGCGTGGACATGGGCATGGCGGAAGCGGTGGAGCACCCGGCCATCATCCGCCTTGGCATGGGAAAGGGTACGGCGAACATCGCCCAGGGCCCCGCCATGAGCCGGGAGACGGCGGAGCGGGCGGTATTGGCTGGAGCCGAATTGGCGGGTGAGATGAAACGTCGGGGCTACCGCGTCCTGGCGGTGGGCGAGATGGGCATCGGCAACACCACCACGGCGTCGGCGGTGGCCTCGGTGCTGCTGGGGGCGGCTCCGGAGGAGGTCACGGGCCGGGGCGCGGGCCTGTCGGACGAGGGCCTCAGGAACAAGGTGCGGGCCATTCGCCGCGCGCTGGACGTGAACCGCCCCGATCCCAAGGATGCGCTGGACGTGCTGGCCAAGGTGGGCGGCTTCGACCTGGCGGGCATGGCGGGGGCGTTCATCGGCGGCGCGGCGCATCGGCTGCCGGTGATCGCGGACGGCGTGATCTCCTGCGTGGCGGCGCTGGCGGCACAGCGGCTGTGCCCCGGCGTCCGAGGGTTTATCCTGCCCTCCCATCAGAGCCGGGAGCCCGCGGGCCAGCTGGTGCTGAAGGCTCTCGGCATGGCTCCGGTCATCCACGGCGACATGGCCCTGGGGGAGGGCACGGGCGCGGTGATGCTCCTGCCCCTGCTGGATATGGCCCTGCGGGTCTATCATGGCGTTCATACCTTCGACGCCCTGCGGATGGAGGCCTATGTGCCCCAGGGAGGCCGGCCATGACGGTGCTGGTGACGGGTGGCAGCGCAAGCGGGAAGTCCGCCTTTGCCGAGATGCTGCTGGCGCGGCTGTCTTCCAAGGGGCGGGTCTATGTCGCCACCATGGAGGTTTTCGACGAGGAATCGCGAAAACGGGTAGCGCGGCATCGGGCCCAGCGGGCGGACAAGGGCTTTATCACGGTGGAGCGCCCGCGGCATTTGGCGGGCGCGGATATTCCCACAGGCGCTGCGGTGCTGCTGGAGGATCTGCCCAACCTGGTGGCGGGGGAAATGTTCGGCGGCGGGGACGCCGCCCGGATCGTGCCTGACCTGACCCGCCTGGCTGAACGCTGCGATCATCTGGTGGTGGTTACCGGGGATGTATTTGCCGACGGCGCGACGTATGATCCCGCCACCCAAAGCTATCTGCGGACGCTGGGGGAAGCCGCCCGGGCCGTGGCGGCCATGGCGGACGCGGTGGTGGAGGTGGTCTGTTCGTTGCCCGTGATATTGAAAGGAGCGCTTCCATGTCTTGGCTTAACGGATTGCTGATCGCCTTTGCCAGCTATTCACGCCTCCCTGTGCCTCAGGCGGCGTGGACGGCGGAGAACCGGCGCTTCAGCATGTGCTTTTTCCCGATGGTGGGCGTATTGGTGGGGCTGGCGATGGGGCTGTGGCTCTGGGTGTGCGACATGCTGAACGCGGGCCCGGTGCTTCGGGGCGCGGTGGGCGCGGTGATTCCGCTGCTGCTGACGGGGGGCATCCACATGGATGGCCTGATGGACGTGACGGACGCCATGGCCTCCTGGCAGTCCACCGACAAGCGGCTGGAAATCCTGAAGGATTCCCACACCGGCGCCTTCGCGGTGATGATGTGCGGAGGGTATCTGCTGGTTTTCGCGGGGCTGATGAGCGAAATGCGCTGGGGGGACGCGCCGCTGGTTGCCGCGGCCTTCGTCCTTTCCAGGAGCGTCAGCGCGCTGATGATGACCCTGCTGCCCCAGGCACGGAAGGAAGGCATGCTGGCGGACAATGCCCGCAGCGCGGATCAGCGCATGGTGCGCGTCGCCTCGGTGCTCTGGCTGACGGCGGTAGCGGCGCTCATCCTGGCGCTGTGCGGCCTGCGGGCATGGATGCTGCCCGTGGCGGCGGGGCTGTGCGCGGTATGGTATCGCCATCGGGCGCTGAAGTATTTCGGCGGGGTGACCGGGGATCAGGCGGGCTGGTTCGTGCAGGTGGCGGAGTTGGCACAGCTGGCGGCAATTCTGCTGGGGAGGTGGCTGGGATGAGGCTCTACATCGGCGGCGCGTATCAGGGACAGGAAGAACTTGCCCGGCAGGAAAACCCCGGCGCGGACGTCATCGAGGATTTCCATGAGGTCATCCGCCGGGTGATGGCCGGGGGCGGGGAGCCGTGTGATTATGCCGGGGCCCTGTGCCGTGAGCGGCCGGCGGCGGTTGTCGTATCCAACGAGGTCGGCGCGGGCGTCGTGCCCATGGACGCGGAGGAGCGGGCCTGGCGAGAAGGCGTGGGCCGGGCGCTGTGCATCATCGCTCAGGCGGCGGAGACCGTGACCCGGGTGGTCTGCGGAATCGGGGTGCGAATTAAGTGAGGTATTTGCTGATTCGCCACGGCCAGACGGCGGGTAACTTAGAGGGCCGGTATATCGGCCGCACGGACGAGCCGCTATGTTCCCAGGGCGTGGCCGCCCTGCGGGCGCGGCGCTATCCGCCGGTGAACCGCGTACTGGTCAGCCCCATGCGGCGCTGCCTGGAAACGGCGGCTCTGATCTATCCCGGCCGCCCGGTGACGGTGGTGGAGGATTTCCGGGAGTGCGACTTCGGCGTTTTTGAAGGAAAGAACTACGCAGAGCTCAACGGTCGGGCGGACTATCAGGACTGGATTGATTCGGGAGGAACGCTTCCCTTTCCGGGGGGCGAGAGCCGGGACGGCTTCAGCCGACGGTGCGTCGCGGCCTTTGAGCGGGCTGCGGCGGAGCTGGACGACGGCTGCTGCGCCGTTATCGTCCACGGGGGTACGGTGATGGCCGTTATGGAGGCCTTCGCGAGGCCGAACAGACCCTATTTCGACTGGCAGGTGGGCTGCGGCGAGGGCTTCGTGCTGAACGATGACGGCACCTGGGTACGGCTGTTTCCGTGAGAAGAAAGGGGTGATGGAGGGTGAGAAGCACGCGCGCCCTCGGACGGGGCTGGCAGCGCTTCATGACAGGGCTGCGCAGCGCCGGCGATGCGCTGATGGACGCGGTGTATCCCCGGGGCATCGTATGCCTGTGCTGTGCGATGCCCAGCCATGGGGCGCTTCTGTGTCAGGACTGCCGGGAGGAAATTGAAAGGCTGCGCCTTCAGGAGCCCCTTTGCCCCTTGTGCGGTCATCCCACGGAGAACGGGCGCTGCGGTTTCTGCCATGGTCAGGTGCCGGGGCGGATGCGAGCTGTCTGGCGGCATACCGGCGCGGCCAGGACGCTGGTGCATCGGCTCAAGCACGGCGCCATGGCCGACAGCGCGGCGGTGATGGCTGAAGCCATGGCGGACGAGGCCTTGTCGCTTTCCCTGCCGGAGGATACCGTGGTTACCTGGGTGGCCATGCCCGCAGCCCGGCGGCGCGTACGCGGGATTGACCATGGCCGTGTCCTGGCGCAGGCTGTGGCGGCACGGCTGGGTTTGCCCTGTCAGGGCTTGCTTGCGCGCCGGGAGGAGGGCAGAACCCAGCAGGGACTGGACCGTCAGGCGCGTTTGACCAATCTGAAGGACGGCTTTGCCTGCGTAGGGCGGCTGAACGCGCCCGTTCTCCTGGTGGACGATGTGATGACCACCTCCGCCACGGCGCGGGCCTGCGCGGAATGCCTGCTGAAGGCGGGCGCGCCATCCGTGACTGTCCTCACGGCGACGCAGGCCGGAAGCCGCTTCACGGATGACTGATCCAACGGCCGGTTTGGCGGAGGGAAAGGGATATTCCCGCACAAGCGCTGCCGGCTCGACAGCGCCCGCCGCCGCGGCTTCGCCGCTCTTGCGGGTTCAATTTCATGGCCATTGGATGATCTGCGGAAAAAATTGTGAAAAGAATCAGCCCCGCAAGCGCTGCACTTGCGGGGCTGATTCTTTTTTGTGCCCTTACTGACCGCTCAGCAGCCTGCTGAGCGGATTTCGGTACACCTCAATGGCCTTGGCGGGACACATCTCCTGACAGCAGTAGCAGCGGATGCACTTGCGGTAGTCGTATCGGGCTTTTTGCCCGTGGCCCGCGTGAACCGCTTTTTCAGGTACGGGACAGGATTCTTCACAGATGCCGCAGGCGACGCATTTGGTGTGATCCACCCGGGGACGGTGCTGGAGAAAGGGCAAAAGCGGCATCATCTTGAACAGGAAGCCCTTCTTCATCACGCCCCGGAAGACGTTGAACTCCGGCTTGCCGTAGCGCTCCACGGCCTGCGTGACACTCAGGTCGCCGTCAGGCGTGCGCACGGTGATTTCGGCGGTATCCATGACGCCCAAGCCCTCCCGCTGGCCGCTGACACAGGTGGGCACTGCGGCGGGGCTGAGATGAACCAGCGCGGCAAAGAGGCTGTCCAGGGCCACGGGATCGGCGGAAAACAGCAGCATGTTCATGCTTACCGGCGTACCGGAGGTCGGCCCGTTGCCCTCCATGGCGACCACGCCGTCCATGATGTGCAGGCGGGGCGCGACACAGCGGTTCAGATCGACGAGCATGTCCGCGAAAACCTCCGAATTGGGAAAGCGGGCATGGCCGGTGGCCTTATTTACCCCGCAGACGCAGCCATAGAGGTTCTTTACCGCGCCTGTAATGCGCTCCAGGGCATGGGTTTTCATCTTGGGCAGGTTGATGAGGGCGTCGCAGGCCTGCACGCCATGGCACAGGTAGAAGCTCTTGGCGGTTCGCCCTTCGCGATAATGCACAAGAGAGCCGCTGTTGAAGTCGGCCCGCTCCACCCCCAGCCGTTGGGCGGCCTGCGCAATGCCGCAGGCCTGCGCGGCCTTCTCCGGGGTGGTGGAGGGATTGCCGGGGCTGTCGCCGTAGGAAAGGCGGTCGAAGCCCTCCTCCCTGAGCAGGCGGGCCACGGCCTCAAACACCGCGGGATGGGTGGTGACGGCCTTTTGAGGCAGCGCGCGTCCCAGCAGGTTGGGCTTGAGGAGAATGCGTTCCTCCGGGCGGACAAAGCGGCCGATGCCGCCCAGCAGGCGAAGCCCCTCCCGAACGGCGGCGTCCGCCTGGGCTTGATCGTAGACAGAAAGCGGTACAAGGGCCACCACGGGCTTCTCCATGGGCAAATCCTCCCGGTGAGCATTTTGCCCCATTATAGCACATTTTCCCTGCTGATAAAAGAAAAATCCGCTGTCTTCGAGAGAAATCGTCCGGACACGCGGTCATATCGACAGGCTTCGACAAAAGTAGTGTATCTTCGCCGTTGCGCTTTGTCGGAAAGCCCTGTATGATGACGGTATACCGAAGATGGAGGTTGAAACCATGAGCAATACGATCAGCTATGAACTGCTTAGGCGTCTGGCGGAGGACGCCTTCGACCAGGGCGATACGGAGCGCGCGGCGGCCATTCTCCGGCCGCTGGAGGAGGCGCCGGCGTCCGCTTTAGCCGATGCTCACAAACGGCGACAGATCCGCGCGGATGAAATGGCCCTGGTCATGCTGGCAGACAGGGCATGCCCGGGGCGCCTCGCTCCCATAGTGGATATGGCCGCAGTTCAGGCAAAGCCAGGCCGTGTCCTTGTCGGCGCGGAAGAGGGTATCGTCCTTTAACATGCGCGCGAAGCGGTCAAAGCGCTGGGCGTGGGTTTCCTCCACACGGGCGATGGCGGCAAAGGTGTCCGCGATTTGGGTGAAGCCCTCGTCCCGGGCAATGGCGGCGAAGCTGGGATAAACCACGTCCGCCTCCTCAGTCTCGTTATGGCGGGCGGCCGTCAGCAAAACGCCCATATCGGGGCTGAGGTTGACCGGGTATCCGCCGTCCACCGTGATGGTCTGCCCTGCGCAGGAGGCCAGGAGCTTGTAGAAGGTTTCCGCGTGCTCCTTCTCCTGGGAGGCGGTGAAGCGGAAGGCGTCGGCGACCAGGCGCAGTCGGCTCTTATCGGCCTGCTGGGCGGCGAAAATGTAGCGATTGCGGGCCTGGCTCTCCCCGGCGAAGGCGCGCATCAGGTTCTCACGGGTGCGGGAATCATCAAAGGCAATGGTCATGGCAGAATCGTCCTTTCCATATGGGATGCGGCCAGTTTGCCCGGGAAATTCATCCGCCATCCACACAAATTTCGTGAAGATTTACATGGAATAGGCTTTCGCACTTGTGAAGGCAGGGGTTTTGCGGTATAATATCTTCGTCTATATCTGACATTTTCACCGCAAAGGAGTAAAAAGCCTTGAGCATGGATCGAAATAGCGAAGAGCGCCGCATGGACGGCTTGACGGACGAGGAGCAGCGGACACGGGCGGTCGCGTCCGTGGAGGGGCAGGCGGAAGGCGCTTATCGCCGCCGTCGCCGCAGCGAGCGTTATCAGTATGAGCGGGAGGAGGCGTCCGGCGATGAACAGCTGACGGACGAGCCTGCGCGGCAGCCCGAAGCCTATCAGGGCAGAAACGCCGCCCGCCGCACGGTGCAGACCTCTTATGCCAGCCAGCAGGCCCAGCCCGGACAGAGTGTGCCCAGGCCCAACGCGCTGAACCGCGCTGCCCAGGGCCAGCCAGCAGCCGGCCAGGGCGGGCGTCGTGGCCAGGCGGTTCGCCGACCTGTGAACGCGCCTGGCTTCAGTCAGCGCCCGCCGGTAAACAGCCGCCCGGAGCCTGAAGGCATGGCCCGGGTTCGCCGCCCGATCCCCATGGGGGAGGAGGAGCTTGTGCCTGCGCGCGGCCGGGAGGCCGAACGGCAGCAGGACAAGGGCGCGCTGGTGACGGTGGTGGTCATCATTCTGGTGCTGGCTTTGGCGGTGCTGGGTTTTATGCTGATTCCCCAGGACGATTCGCCCCTGGGCCAGTTCAAGCAGACGGTGACGCGGCAGCTGGCGGGCCTGCTTGGTCAGGAGACTGTGCCGGCGGCAGAGGCCTTGGATTTTTCGGCGGCTCCGGTGCAGGGCGTCGCGCCCATTGACGTGGCCTTCACGCTGACGGCGAGCAAATCCGTCACGGCCGTCAGGGTGGTGGATGAGATCGGCGTACCGCTGACCTCCGCCAGCAGCTATGCCATGGAGAACACAGATGCCAATATCTGGATGATGAGCCTGTCGGTGGACAGCGGCTACGAGGGGCTGGTGCAGGCCCAGGTCATGGATCAGGAGGGGCAGTGGCTGGACACGGGCAAAACCGTGATGCTGGAAATCGCTTCCCTCCAGGCTACGGAGGCGCCGACCCAGGAGCCTACCGCCGAGCCCACCCTGGCGCCTACGGAAGCCCCCACGCCCGAAGCGGCGCCGGAGGCCACTGATTCCGTACTGCCCGTAATGGCGGCGGTGCCCACCGAGGAACCTACTGCGGTTCCGACGGAGGTTCCCACGCAGGAGCCCACGGCCGTGCCGACGATGGCGCCCACCGAAGCGCCCACGGCTGTTCCCACCCAGGAGCCTGTGGAGACGGAGGTTCCCACCCAGGCGCCCACTTCGACGCCCACCCTGGCCCCCACGCCCGTGCCCACCGCCGTGCCTGTTGGAACGCCTGAGCCTACGGCCATGCCCGAGCTGACGGTGGAAGCCGGCGCGGAGGCGAATCCCAAGCTGATTGCCGATACGGTAATCTACAACGGCACGAAGAAAGTCGAGGGCTATAACCGGGCGCTGGAGGATGTGCTGCGGATGCCTGCGGGTAGCCAGTACACCACGCTGCCCTACGGTGTGCTGACCTTCCGGGGCGACGCCTTCCGGCAGAACGCCGCCTCCGGCACGGTAAACGGCGTGAACGGCATGGAGCTGATCTGGTCGGCGGAGGCCAGCAGCGTCAAGGGCGCGTCGGACACCTATTACGGCATCGGCTGGTACGGCCAGCCCGCCATCGTCAAGTGGAGCAAGGAAATCCGCGAAAATTCCAACATTTCCGAGGAGAAGCGGAACGTGTCCGCCCTCAAGGAAGTTATCGTGGCCGGTCTGGACGGCAGAATCTACTTCCTGGATTTGGAGGACGGCCAGCCGACCCGCGATCCTATCAATGTAGGCTATCCCATGAAGGGATCGCCCAGCATTCATTCCCTGTGCTATCCGATGATGACAGTGGGACAGTATGCCCGCAAGATGGCCAGCGGCACGGGCAAGATCGGCCTGCGCTTCTACAATCTGATGAATCAGAAGCAGGTCTACATGATCGACGGCCTTGACGGTGATGCCGAGCGGCCCTATTACAGCGTGGGCGCTTTTGATTCCTCCGCCCTGGTGGATCGCAACACCGATACCATGGTGACCATCGGCACCAACGGCATGCTGTATGTGACCAAGCTCAACAGCAAGCTGCAAAGCGGGGAATTCGATCTCACCATGGATCCGGAATCGGTGGTGATGAAGTCCCGCACGAAGAACCAGAAAAATTCCTACACCGCCGTGGAGTCCTCTCTGGCCATGTACGGCAGCTATGTCTACTATGCCGATATGGACGGTATCCTACGCTGCGTTGATACATCCACCATGACCACCCTGTGGGCGGTGGACACGGGCGACGCGGTACAGGCGGCCATCGCCCTGGATATGACGCAGGATGGCCAGCTATGGCTGTATACCGGCAATACGCTGCAGAACAGGAAAAAGGGCGACGCCGTCATCCGCCGCTTCAACGCCCTCACAGGCGAGGAAAGCTGGGCCCTCGAGGTGGGCGTGACAACGACCAAGAACCGTATCAGCGGCGTGATGGCTTCTCCGGTCATCGGCCAGAACAGCCTGGAAAACCTGGTATATTTCACGGTTACCGGCTTGAGCAAGGCTGGAACCGAGAACCTGCTGGGCGAGGTTGATAAGGCCGCGGCCGCCGTGCTGCTGGCCATGGACAAGTCCACCGGCGAGATCGTGTGGAAGCAGGAGCTGGACAGCTACAGCTATTCCTCTCCCGTGGCGGTTTATTCGGATTACGGTGAGGGCTGGATTATCCAGGCCACCGGCAGTGGTACCGTTACCCTGTACAATGGCCTGACGGGCCAGATGGTTTCCAGCCTGGAGGTGGAGGGCACCATCGAGGCTTCCCCCGCCGTGTACCGGGATACCTTGGTCATCGGCACCACAGGCAAAAATACGGCCTACATTTATGGCATCAAGCTGACCGGCGCGGAGTAACGCTGCGCCGGGGCGAAGACACGGTAAACAGCACGGGCAGATCGCCCGCGTCCGCCCGCTGGCCTTGATACAGACCGGCGGGCGTTTGCTTATGGTCAGTCCGGAAGGACGCCGATAGGGAGCGCATCATCAGCGGGAAGGAGTGTGTGCATGGATTACAGCCAGAAAATCGCTGAACGGTTATGGAATTTGCCGGATAAAGGGGAGCTTGAAAGCCGTCGTGAAGAAACGTACATCGACGACATTGTTCAGAAAAGTCATATCGAGAAGGAACTGCTGGCCCATCTGGACGGCGTGAGGACGGTATTTGACGGCGGGGCGGGCTGCGGCAGGTTTTCCATCCTGCTGGCCAGGCAGGGCTGCGCTGTCACTCATTTTGATATTTCCCAGTCCATGATTGACAAGGCGAGGGCGCTGGCGGCGGAGGCAGGCGTGCTTGACCGCATCACCTTTGTGAAGGGAGCGCTGGAGGATCTTCGCGGCTTTAAGGATCGGTCGTTTGACCTGGTTATGTCCTTCGACGCCCCCATCTCCTATACCTATCCCAACCAGGAGCGGGTCATCAGCGAACTGGTTCGCATTGGCCGCAAGCGTCTGATGCTCAGCGTGTCAAGCCGCCTGGGGAGCCTTCCCTACGCGGCCAACCCCATCCAGAAAAACCAGTTCATTCTGGATGAAAGCAGCGGTGACGCCTTCGTTCGATGGTGCGTGGAGAATAGGACGAAGTCCATTGAGTCGTTTCATTTTGACAAAGCGACCGCGATGAGATGGTGGACGGAAGGCGTGATGGGCGGAGAGGGCGAAATTGCCGAATACGAAAGGGGGGGCGCGCCCTGGTGCATCACCTATGCCTTCATGCCCGATGAGCTGGAAGGGATGCTCAGGCGCCACGGCGTGAGAGATATTCACTTGGCAGGGCCGGGCGCGTTCGCCAGGACGCTGCCCAACGAGCTGCTGGTCAAGATCATGAACGACCCGGAGCAGCGGGCGGAATTCCTGGATTTCTGCCACCTCTATGACGCCAATCCCTTTGTGTGCGGCATGGGGAAGGATAACCTGTTTGCGCTGGGCGAGCTATGAGGGCTGCGCCTGACGAGGGACAAGCAAAGGAGGATACAACATGGTTTTGAATTGGGACGCCATGGAGGAACAGGCATTCCCCCGCTTCAAGGGCGGCGAGGGCACAACGTATGGCAAGATGTTTTTTGACGGTATGAATCGCATGCTGATGGCGAGGCTGGCGCCTGGGGTGTCCATCGGCCTGCATACCCACGATACCAGCAGCGAAATCATCCATGTGCTGGGCGGCAGGGCAAGGATCATCATGGATGGAGTGGAGGAAGTTGTTCTTCCTGGACAGCTGCACTACTGCCCGAAGGGACATGCTCACACCACCATCAGCGATGGCGGGGAGGAGCTGGTGATGCTGGCCATCGTGCCGGAGCAGTAAAAAAGGAGGCCAGCGTGGCGCTGGCCTCTATCAATCGAATCAAGCTTTGGGGACTGGCATGGTTGGGATGAAACGGCCGCTCAGCTGTTCCGATGGGCCCATGCGCAGACGGACTGTTCCAACGAATGGCCTGACGCGAGGACGCTTTGCAAGCGTTCTATTCAAATGATTGAGCCGCTCTCAGCTTCTTGATGGCGTCCACGGCATAGTCCACCAGAGCCACCAGGGCCAGAACGACGGCCAGCCAAAGAATTACGCGATCCAGGGGAAAACCCCAGGCAGCGAATTCCGCGTGATAGAAGCTGAGTACCAGTGCCAGGATGAAGGTGGCTTGGGCAACCTTGCCCCGCATGTTGGCGTAAACGACAATATCGTGGCTGAGCATCACCGCGCCGCCCAGAATCATCGCCAGCTCCTTGGCCATCACCACGGCAATGGCCGTCCAGGGGAACACCCCGCTGACGCCCTGACAAATCAGCGCTGTCACCACCATCACCTTGTCCGCCAGGGGATCCATCAGCTTACCGAAGGCTGTCACCTGATGATTTTTGCGGGCCAAATAGCCGTCCAGCAGGTCGGTCAGGCTGGCGACAAGGAATGTCAGCAGCGCCAGCTTGCGATGCCCGGTGGCAAACAGCGCCACAAAGACGGGAATCAGCGCCAGACGAAGCATGGTCAGCACATTGGGTACGTTCCAAATATCCTTGGTATATTTCGCGAGGATGCGGTTCATGGTCGTCAACCTTTCTGCGGGTGCAGCATCTTTCAGTAAAAGAGGTATTCGCGATGCAGTATGAAAAATCCTTTGAGACCGGGGAGAATTCCGGCACACGGCGCAATTGGCTGCTGCTGGGCGGCACGGGTACCATCTCTACCGGGGTGGTGGCGCAGCTGTCAGGCCGGCATCGGGTGACCTGCGTCAACCGGGGCCATCGGCCGATGGCGGAGGGCGTGGAGCAGCTTGTGGCGGATGTCTATGATGACGCCGCGCTGACCTCCGTGCTGGATGGACGTTCTTTTGACGTGGTGGTGGACTTCCTCACCTATACCCCTGAAACCGCGCGAACCCGGGTGCGTCAATTCCAGGGGCGCTGCGGCCGGTATGTGTTCATTTCCAGCGCCACCACCTACGAGAAGCCCCCGCGCACGCCGCTGATGACGGAGGATACGCCCCAGTCGAATCCATTCTCCGACTACGCCCGGAAAAAAATCCAGTGTGAGGACGTGTTCCGGGCAGCGTACCGCGAGGAGGGCTTCCCCATGGTGATTGTCCGGCCCAGCCTGACCTATGGGGATTACGATCTGCCCTTCGCCATCCGCCCCAGGGGCTGCCCCATGACGCTGCTGCGGCGGCTGCGGGCGGGGCGCCCTATCCTGGTGCCGGGGGACGGCACAACCTTTTTCACCATGACCCACAATTCCGACTTCGCCAGGGGGCTGGCAGGCCTGATGGAGAACCCAGACGCCCTGGGGGAGGACTTCCACATCACCCAGGATGAGTGCATGACCTGGGATCAGTATGCCCAGGTGATGGCGGAAGTCGCCGGCGCGCCCGCGCCCGTGCTGGTTCACCGCACCAGCGAGGAGCTCATTCGCCTGGACGACAGCCTGGAAGCGGGTCTGCTGGGAGACAAGTCGCAAACGGCCATCTTTGATAACAGCAAGCTGCGCCGGTATGTGCCGGGGTTCCGCTTTGACGTGCCCTTCCGGGAAGGCGTGCGCCGGATCATCCGCATGGTGGACACTCGCCCGGAGCTTCAGCGGGTGGACGACGCCTGGGACGCCTGGATCGACGGCCTGATTGCCGGTCGGCCGGTCAAATAAAGGGCAATGGCGGCCAAGGCGTCCTCCTGTACATGGTCGCCGCCGTCAAGCAGATCGTGAGCCAGGGCAAGCTCCTGGGCGGAGGCGTCTGGCTTGCGCTGAAGGGTTTTGCCCATGGCGGCCAGAAGTCCGCGGGTCAGGGGGCCGCGCTGGGCGGGGCTATAGGCGCCGCGCAGGTAGAAGGTGCGGATTTCTTCCAGCGGAAAATCCGGAAGGGAGCGGCGAATGGAGTCCTCCCAGGCGGCGGTATCCAGCTGCGGCGAGAGGCCGACGGCCATCAGGGTCAGCTGCTTCCCGCGAAGCTGGGCGGCATGACGGCGAAGATAGCCGATGCCTGCCAGCGCGCCGGCCCGCATCCAGGATGCGAAGACAATCTGTTCCGCAGAGGCCAGAAGCGCGCCGTCAGCCTGCGCGGCGGGAAGGGCGCGGCCTCCGGTCATCCGGGCCAGGGCCTGCGCGTACCGAGCGGTGGAGCCTCCCTTGCTCCGGTAAAGGATCAATGCGTTTCCCATGCGCGTACCTCCTGCCGTTAGTTTGACACACAAGCGTCAACTTTGTTTCAACTAAAACGCGTCTGAGAGCCATATGGGGCTTGACTGAATCCATTATAGCACAAAAATATGCCGCGCGGGACGCCAAGCGGCGGTTTTTGGACAGATATTCGCGGCTTATGACAGGCCGCGGGGAGGAATCCGCGGATGCGGAGTCGAATTGAACCATGTTTACGCCAAGCAGGCGTGAAGCGGTATCAGCCAATTGGAAATACGGACGAGGAGTGATCCCATGAGAATAGACGGTCGAACGCCGGACCAGGCGCGCCCGGTGACTATCGAGACTGATTTTGTCCGCACGGCGGACGGCTCCTGCCTGATTGCTACGGGCAACACCCGGGTGATCTGCACGGCCTCGGTGGAGGAGGGCGTCCCTCCCTTCCTTCGGGGAAAGGCGCAGGGCTGGCTGACGGCGGAGTACGCCATGCTGCCGGCCTCCACCACGACCCGCAAGAAGCGCGACGGCATCAAGAAGGACGGCCGGAGCGTGGAGATTCAGCGGCTCATTGGCCGCTCCCTGCGCCAGGCGGTGGATTTGACCAAGTTAGGCGAGCGAACCATCACCCTGGACTGCGACGTGCTGGAGGCTGACGGCGGCACCCGCACCGCCTCCATCACCGGGGCCATGGTGGCGCTGACCTGCGCCGTGGATAAGCTGATGCGGGAGGGCAAGCTGGTGCAGTCGCCCATCCTCCACCAGGTGGCGGCCGTCTCCTGCGGCGTGGTGGACGATGTGCCCTGCCTGGATTTGTGCTATCAGGAGGACAGCCGCGCCCAGGTGGATATGAATCTGGTCATGAACGAGAAAGGCGAGTTTATTGAGCTGCAGGGTACTGGCGAGGGGAGGGCGTATACGCCGGAGGAGCTCAGCAGCCTGATTGCCTATGGCCGCAAGGGCATCGAGCAGCTGCAGGAGGCCCAGCGGGAGGCCCTGGGCGAGTGTGCGAGGCACATTGCGCCCAAGCCGCCTTTGGTGGTGGCCTCGGGCAACGAGCATAAGCTCAGGGAGCTGCAGACCATCTTCGGGGACTACTATACCGTGGTGTCCATGAAAACGGCGGGCTTCAGCGGTGAAATTGAGGAAACGGCGGATACCTTCGCGGGCAACGCGGCCATCAAGGCCGAGGCGGTGTGCGAGGCTACGGGCCTGCCCACCCTGGCGGACGACAGCGGCCTGAGCGTGGATGTGCTGGATGGCGAGCCCGGCGTGCTTTCCGCCCGATACGCGGGCGTTCACGGTGATGACGCGGCCAACAATGCGCTGCTGCTGCGCCGTATGAATGGCAAAACGGTGCGAACGGCGGCTTTCGTCAGCGCCATCGCGCTGAAGCTGCCTGACAGGGAGACGCTGATTGCTGAAGGGGTGTGTCCTGGCGTGGTGCTGGAGGAGGAGCGGGGAACGGGCGGCTTTGGCTATGACCCGCTGTTCCTTTACGAGCCCCTGGGCAAGACCTTCGCTGAGATGACCGAGGAGGAGAAGAACCAGGTCAGCCATCGGGCCAGGGCCTGCGAGAAGATGCTGGCCATCATGAAGGAGCTGCACGAATGACCCGGGCCATTGTTCTTTCGGACAGCCATGGGGATGACAGCGGACTTCGATGGCTGCTGGAGCAATGCTGGCGGTATGTGGGGCCGGTGGACGCCTACTTCCACTGCGGCGACGGCGCCCGGGACTTTCAGCGCCTGGAGCGGTTCATCCGCGCCCGGGACGAACACGCGCTGCTGCTGGGCGTCAAGGGCAACTGCGATTATTTTGACGACCTGCCGGAAACCCGCGTGGCGGCCCTGGGCGGTGTGCGTCTGCTGCTGACCCACGGTCACCGCTTTCAGGTGAAGCGCACCTATGCCGCCCTGGACATGGAGGCGGCGCAAAACAGCTGCCAGGGCGCGCTGTTTGGTCATACGCACCTGCCGCTGGTGGAGCAGCGCAGGACGCTGCTGATCAATCCCGGCAGCGCTGCGGACGGCCATCTGGCGGTACTGACCGAGACGGAGGGCAGGCTGACGGCGGAAATCATGGATTTTGCGTAAGGAGATGATGGGATGGAGGGGCTGGTTCGCGTCGCGGCGGCGGTACCTCATCTGAACCTGGCGAATGTGGAGGCGAATGTCCGGGCGCACCTGGACAAGCTGGAGGAGGCCAAGGCCCGCCATGCCGGATTGGTGGTTTTCCCGGAGCTGTCCCTGACGGGCTATACCTGCGGCGATCTGTTCTTTCAGTCAACCCTGCTGGAAGCGGTGGAGCGGGGCCTGGCCGTTATACGGGAAGAAATGCCGGAGGGGCTCACTGCGGTGGTGGGCGCGCCTCTTCGGGTGGCGGACGGCCTGTATAACTGCGCGGTGGTCATCGGCCGGGGTCGTATTTATGGCGCAGTGTGCAAGACCTGCTTGCCGAATAATGGGGAATTTTATGAGAAGCGCTGGTTCCGCAGCGGCAGGGAGCTGCCGGGGGAAGCGAACGTCACGGCGGACGTCGGCGGACAGGCGGTGCCGGTGGGCAGCGGCCTTGTGTTTACCACGGCGGACGGCGTAACCATCGGCGCGGAATTGTGCGAGGACTTGTGGTCTCCTCTGCCGCCCAGCACCCTGCTGGCGCTCAATGGCGCGGAGATTATCCTGAATCTCTCCGCTTCCAATGAGCTCATTGCCAAGCGGGAGTATCGGCAGGAGCTGATCCGCCAGCAGAGCGCCCGGTGCCTGTGCGGCTATGTGTATGTCTCCGCCGGAACGGGGGAATCTACCTCTGACCTGGTGTTTTCCGGCCATAGCATGGCGGCCCAGTGCGGCGGCGTTCTCAAGGAAAACGAGGCCTATTTGGAGGACGATTATCTGCTGACGGCGGATCTGGACATCCTGCGCATCCGGGCGGACCGCATGAGGCAGACCAGCTTCGGTGACTGCGCGGCAGCCTGGCGCGGCGGTGTGCGGAGGATCGCGCTGCCCAACGCGGTGTGTCTGCCGGATAGCGCGGCCGCCGATCTCAGCGTGTCCAAGCACCCTTTTATTCCCGCGGACAGGGCGTCCCGTCAGCTTCGGTGCGAGCAGATTTTCGCCATGCAGGCCACGGCCTTGGCGCGGCGGATGACCATCACCGGCGGCAAGGTGGTGGTGGGCATCTCTGGGGGACTGGATTCCACCCTGGCACTGCTGGCGGCCTGCAAGGCGGCGGATCAGCTGGGTCTGCCCCGGACGAACATCCTGGGCGTCACCATGCCCTGCTTCGGCACCACGGACTGGACGTATCAATCCGCCCTGGAGCTGATGACGACCCTGGGGGTCAGCCAGCGGGAGATTCCCATCCATGAGGCGGTGCGGCTGCACTTCCGGGATATCGGCCATGACGAGCGCGACCATTCCGTGACCTATGAGAATGCTCAGGCCCGGGAGCGCACCCAAGTTTTGATGGATATGGCCAACCGCTTCGGCGGCATTGTGCTGGGCACAGGGGATCTGTCCGAAATCGCTCTGGGCTGGTGTACCTACAATGCGGATCATATGAGCATGTACGGCGTCAACAGCGGCGTCCCCAAGACCCTGGTGCGCTGGGTGATCCAGATGGCCTGCGAGGGCGAGGATTTCATTGCCAGCCGCGCCGTGCTTCGCCGTATCCTGGATACGCCCATCAGCCCGGAGCTTTTGCCGCCGGACGAGAAGGGCAACATCGTTCAGCAGACGGAGGATTTGGTGGGCCCCTATGCCCTTCACGACTTCTTCCTCTACTACGCCATTCGCTTTGGCTATCCGCCGCGCAGGGTGTATCAGCTGTGCTGCCTGGCCTTCCAGGAGGATTTCGATCGGGAGACCATCCTGAAATGGCTGAAAAATTTCTATCGTCGGTTCTGGAACCAGCAGTTCAAGCGCAATTGCATGCCTGACGGCGTGAAAATCGGCTCCATCGCGCTGTCGCCCCGGGGCGATTGGCGGATGCCCTCTGACGCCCAGGCGGCGGCCTGGCTGGCGGAATGTGACGCGCTGTGCGCGTCGCCGAAGTGACTCTATCACTTTATCGAAAAAACTTCCTGCCCGCCCGGCAGAGCCGGTCGATACGATTACAGTCTTGCAGACGGCCATCAACTCAGCCGTCTCGCGCACTTCGCGTGATGGTCTATTTGCTGTAATGAAAGGAGCGATTTTTATGGAAAAAAGGGTCTACGATTTGATTGATTCCTATCAGGATGATTTTGTTCATACGCTTCGCCGCTGGGTGCAGGTGCCCTCCGTGAAGGCGGATGCGGCGCCCGGCGCGCCCTTTGGCAAGGAGGTTCGGCGGATGCTGGACATGGCGCTGGCGGACGCGGACGCCATGGGCTTCCAAACGCGCGGCTTTGACGGCTATGCCGGCGACATCACCCTTCCGGGCGGGGAGGACACCGTGGCTGTGCTGGGCCACCTGGACGTGGTGCCGGCGGGGGATGGCTGGATGGTGGAGCCCTTTGCCGCTGTGATGAAGAGCGACAAGCTCTACGGCCGGGGCACGGGCGACGATAAGGGCCCCTCCCTGTGTGCCCTGTACGCCATGCGGGCCATCAAGGAAGCGGGGATTCCGCTGCGCAAGTCCATCCGGCTGATTCTGGGCTGCGATGAGGAGTCCGGCTGGGAGGACATGGATTACTATTGCGCCCATGCCGACATGCCCGATCTGGGCTTTTCGCCCGACGCCTCTTTCCCGCTCATCAACACCGAAAAGGGCATGATTCACCTGTACCTCCGCGCGCCGCTGTCAACGGAGGGCCTTCAGGTGAAGCGGCTGTGGACGGGCGAGCGTGTCAATGTGATTCCGGGCGAGTGCACGGCCCTGCTGGCGGGCGGGGAGGAGCTGGCGCAGCGGATTCGCACCTATGCCATCCGGGTTAACCTGCCCTATACGGCAGAGGTCGGGGCGGAGGGCGTATGGGTGACGGCGGAGGGTATTCCCGGTCATTCCGCCTATCCCGAGGGCTGCCGCAACGCCATCGGCATGATGCTGCTGCTCCTGAAGGAGCTGGGGGTTCAGGGCGCGCTGCTGACGCTGGCGGACGCTGTGGGCATGGAGAGCGACGGCGCGTCCCTTGGCGTGGCCTATACGGACGAGGTGTCCGGCAGCCTGACGTGCAACATGGGCATCCTGCACCTTGAGGACGGAGAACTGACGACGACGCTGGATATGCGCGTACCCATCACCGCCGACCTGGAGTCGCTGATGAACACGGCCCTGGCGCGTCTGACCGGCTTTACCGCCGATGTGGCGGAAACCAAGGCCCCTCATCATGTACCCGCTGACAGCGAGCTGGTGACGGCGCTGCTGGCTGCCTATGCCGAGGAGACCGGCGAGGCGGCGAAGCCCCAATACACCGGCGGCGGCACCTATGCCAAGGTGCTCAAGCAGGGCGTGGCCTTTGGCGCGGCCTTCCCAGACGATGAAGATCTGGCTCATCAGGCAGGGGAGTACGTTTTCATCAGCAAGATGGTCAAGGCCACGAAAATTTTCGCCAACGCCCTGATTCGTCTGGCCGGAGCCTGAAGGCCCCGCGATCACGGCGGATTGCCTTGACAAATTCCGCCAATGCTGTATAATGAAAATATCATTGTTTGCTCGAAAGAGAGGTCGGTTCCTCATGAAAAAGCTGCTGACGTTGACCCTTACGGTGCTGATTTTGCTGAGCGCCTGCTTCGCCGCCCAGGCGCAGGTGGAGCGCTCCCCGCTGCTGGACGTCGCGTTCTCGCTCATTGAAAAGGACAACATTTTCCTGCGCCGATATAACGAAATCACCGGTGCCAACGTGGAGCCGCTGTTTGAGCTGGGCATGCCCTATATGTTTGGCGGAAAGGATGGCGACAAGCTGCTTTCCAAGTACCCGAACTATGCTACCCGGGACTGCTGGGAGACTACCAAGTTCTACCGCAAGGGCAATGTGTACATCTACGGCTTCGACTGCTCGGGCTATACCCAGTGGATTTATGCCCAGTGCGGTCTGCCTGCGCATGATACCCTGCCCAATATGATCCTGAAGTATGATTATGAGCGTAAGGGCAATCATCTCTACAACCATCGCAAGGGCCATGAGATGCCGCCCTACAACGAGCTGAAGGATCACCTTATCGTAGGCGACCTGCTGGTGGGCAAGCACAGCGCGCGGCATATCATGATGTACATCGGCACGTTGGCGGATTATGGCTTCACCGCGGAGGAAGTGCCGGAGCTGGCGGCCTATCTGGACTATCCCCTGGTGATTCACAGCGGCCCCAGCCCCTTCTACGGCGAGCGCTTTGAAAAGTTCATCGCGGAGAATAGCGATAAATACGGCAAATGCTCCACCACCAACGGCGGCGTGGAGGTCTCCATCATCGGTGTGCCGCTGGAGGAAGCTCCCTATCAGGAGCATGTACAGGTCAACGACTTTTCCTACTTCCTCATTGACGATGGCAACTACGAGCTGACCATTTGGGATTTGCCGGGCTGTACCTCCTTCTGCTGGTTCAGGATGTAATAACGGCGCAACCGCTTCAGGATGGTCAGAGCCTTCATCAAAATAAGGATGCCTCTTGACAGAATCCGGGAGCTATGGTATGCTCATAACCGCTTTGAATATCAAAGCGGTTTTCTTTGCACCATATACTTTGAATATCAAAGGAAATAGCATGGCAACACAGGAAAAGGTTATCAATCAAATTTTGGTGCACCTGTTCAATGACCTATTGCGCATTGAGGAGAATACCCTGCGGCAGGAAGGCGTATCGGGGCTGAGCATCCGGGAAATCCACATCATTGAGGCGGTATGCGCCGCCACGGAGGCCGACAGCCACATGTCTGCTTTGGCGGCACGGCTGCGGGTGACGGTGGGCTCGCTGACAGTGGCGGTGAACACGCTGGTGCGCAAGGGCTATTTGGATCGTCAACGCTCACAGACGGATAAGCGGCGGGTACATGTGTTCCCCACGGAGGCTGCCCGGGCGGTGGAGCTTTGTCACCGCGCGTATCATCAGCGGATGACCGGGGCTGTGATGGCTGCCGTTCCGCCGGAAAAGCTGGATACCTTCATCCAGGGTCTAATGGCGGTGAACGATTACTTTTACGATCAGGATACATTGAAGGAGGATCAGACATGATTCGCATTGTAACCGACAGCATGTGTGATTTGAAGCCGGAGGAGGGCGCGGCCCTGGGCGTGACCGTTTTGCCTCAGCCGGTTCGTTTCGGCACAGAGGAATACTGGGATGGCGTGGATATTCCCCGGGAGGAGTTTTTTGCGCGGCTGCGGGTAGCCGAGGAGCTGCCCAAGACCAGCTGTGTTCCGCCGGAGAATTTCTTGGAGGCCTTTGACCGGATCCTGCGGGACAGCGAGGATGAGATCCTGTGCATCACAGGCTCGTCCAAGCTGTCCGGGTGCTATCAGGCGGCGGTGATGGCCCAAGGCGGCTGCCTGGAGCCGGAGCGGGTGATGGTGGTGGATTCCCTCAATGCCACGGACGCGGAAGCGCTCCTGGTGCTGATGGCGGCGGAACAGGCTGATCGGGCGGCCTCGGCGGCGGAGCTGGCGGCTTATGTGGAGGCGCTGCGCCCCCGGCAGAAGACCGTCGGCCAGACCGCGACGCTGAAGTACCTGGTCATGGGCGGCCGATTGAATCCGCTGGTGGGCAAGGTAGGCACGGCGCTGAACATCCGGCCTATGCTGAAAATTGAGGACGGGGAAATCAGTCAGGCCGGTCTGTGCCGCGGTGCGGCCAAGGCCCGCGGCTGGTATGTAGAGCAGCTGAAGCAGTTTCCGCCAGACCCGGCCTTCCCGCTGATTATCGGCGGCGCGGACTGCCCGGACATGGTGGCGGACTTCAAACACCTCTTTGAGGAAAGCGGCCTGCCGCTGCCGGAAATCCGCACCATGGAAATCGGCTGCATCATCGGCACTCATGTTGGGCCCGATCTGACCGTAGTTACTTGGATTACGAAGTGAAGCATGCCAGAGGGCGCTGCCCTCTGGACACCCGTCTCGCGGCTTGGTGCAGGGCCTTCGGCTAGTGTTTTGTGCGCGTGGTTGGCAGGGTTTCGCGCTGCGGCGCGCTCCAAAGCTTTCCGATCGCCCTTTGGAAACCTTCGGGGCCCGCAGCTATAAGGGTTTTGGAATCTGCAAGGCGGGCTGTCCTGCGGGGGCCCTATCGGCTTCGCCGGGCCTGCATGGAAACCGACAGTGCCATTTCCATAACCAACACAGGAACCAGCGGTGCCAGTCCCATGTGCAACCAAGCCTCAAAGCCAAGCCAGACGAAAACTACGCCGCCTGCTGGACATATCCTTGCTCCAATGGAGGTGGACGACTGCCCCTGCGAGGCGGTCTTAGCTGGTGACTCGGTTATAGCCACGCGCAACATGCTATGCCACGGGGGGCCTGGGGGCCGCCACTCATGCAGGTTAACTTTGGCGGCCCCCAGACCTCTTTGCTACTTTCTCCGTGGAGAAAGTAGAACTATTATCAAAAAGAGCCTTGCAGGGAAAAGCATCCATGCAAGGCTCTTTGCATTCAAACAGGGATTCCGCCCCGCAGAGCGGCCAAAGGGCCTTCTGATCACCCTGCAAAGACCTTCGGCCCGCAACTCGAGAGGCGCTCGTTTTCCGCAGGAAACCTTCGGCCTTCGGTCACGAATGTTTGGAACCTGGGGCCCGCCCTCAGTCCCCCACAAACAAGCCGCCAGCGAATCAGACAACGATTCGCTGGCGGCTTCTCTTTTAGTTGTTGAACAAATCCTTTACCTTGTCGAAGAACCCCTTGCGCTGCTCGTATTCCTTGCCGGTGGAGCTTTCGTCAAACTGCCGCAGCAACTCGCGTTGCTTGTCGCTCAGCCGCTTGGGGATTTCCACCCGAACCTTCACCAGCAAATCGCCCTTGTTTGAGGAGCGAAGCTGCTGAATGCCCGCGCCACGAATACGGAACTCCGTATCCGTCTGGGTGCCCTCAGGGATGCGGTGCTTCACCGTGCCGTCCAGGGTGGGGACGTCCACCTCCGCGCCCAGGGCCGCCTGGGTGAAGGAAATCGGGATTTCCAGGCGCAGGTCGTAGCCGTCGCGCTTGAACAGCTTGTGGGGCTTGACGATCACATTGATGTACAGATCGCCGCTGGGGCCGCCGCGAAGACCCGGCTCGCCCTGGCCGTTCATGATGATGGTCTGCCCGTTGTCGATGCCAGCGGGTACCTTCACCGTGGCGGTGCGGCGCACCCGGTTTCGGCCGGAGCCCCCACAGGAGGCGCACTTTTCCTGGATGACCTTGCCTGTGCCGCCGCAGGTGGGACAGGTGCGGACGGTGGTCATCCATCCGCCGGACTGACGGATCTGGCCCGCGCCTTTGCACATCTGGCAGGTGACGGGGCTGGTGCCGGGCTTGGCGCCGGTGCCGTGGCAGGTTTCGCAGCTCTCGTTGCGGTAAAAGTCGAAGGACTTGGTGCAGCCCCGGGCGGCCTCCTCAAAGGTAATGCGCAGGTCATAGCGCAGGTCGTTGCCCTGCTGCGGCCCCTGACGGCGGGCCGCGCCGCCCATGCCGCCGGTGAACATGTCGAAGATGCTGTCAAAGCCCATGCCGCCGAAATCAAAGCCAGCGCCGCCAAAGGGGTTGCCGCCAGCGCCCATATTCGGGCCGTCGAAGCCGAACTGGTCGTACCGGGCGCGCTTATCGGCGTCGGAAAGCACCTCATTGGCCTCGTTGAGTTCTTTGAAGCGCTCCTCGGCCTCCTTGTCATCGGGGTGCAGGTCGGGGTGACACTCCTTGGCCTTTCTGCGGAAGGCGCGCTTGATGTCGTCTGCCGAGGCGTTTTTATCTACGCCCAGTACCTCATAATAATCACGCTTGTTTGCCAAAGCTGGGTTCACCTCTATTACGTCATGCTGTCATCCGTATCAAGCCCGCCGAGGAACTCAGCGGGCTTGATCGGGTTACAGCGGTGGAATTACTGCACGTCGCCCTCGGCGTTTACGGAGCCGTCGGCGTTGGTGGAGCCGGCTTCGGGCGCGGGCTGCTCGGGCGCGCCGCCCTGCTGCTGGTACAGCTTGCCGAAGATGGCGTAAACCTTCTGGGTGAAGGCTTCCATAGCGTTCTTGATCTCCTCGGCGTTGTTGCCCTCGCGAACCTTCTTGAAGGCGTCGATCTCGCTCTGGACGGTGTTTTTGTCTTCCTCGGAGAGCTTGTCGCCGTTTTCACGCAGCTGCTTTTCCATCTCGTAGATCAGGCTGTCGGCGTGGTTGAGGGTCTCGACCTCCTCCTTGCGCTTCTTATCCTGCTCGGCGTACTGCTCGGCTTCCTTCACGCGCTGGTTGATCTCCTCCTCAGTGAGGTTGGTGGAGGCGGTGATGGTGATCTGCTGCTCGTTGCCGGTGGCCTTATCCTTGGCGGACACGTTGACGATGCCGTTGCTGTCGATGGAGAAGGTCACCTCAATCTGCGGTACGCCGCGGGGCGCGGCGGCAATGCCCGTGAGCTGGAAGCGGCCCAGGGACTTGTTGTCGTAGGCCATCTGGCGCTCGCCCTGCAGGACGTTGATTTCCACGGTGGTCTGGCCGTCGGCGGCGGTGGAGAACACCTGGCTCTTGGAGGTGGGGATGGTGGTGTTGCGGTCGATCAGGCGGGTGAAGATGTGACCCTCGGTTTCAAGGCCCAGGGACAGGGGCGTGACGTCCAGCAGCAGCACGTCCTTGACCTCGCCGCCCAGCACGCCGCCCTGGATGGCCGCGCCGATGGCCACGCACTCATCGGGGTTCACGCCCTTGAAGGGCTCCTTGCCGGTGACGCGCTTCACGGCGGCCTGCACGGCGGGGATACGGGTGGAGCCGCCCACCAGAATCACCTTGTCGATCTGGTTCACGCTCAGGCCCGCATCCTTCAGGGCGTTGTTCATGGGGGTGATGGTGGCGTCCACCAGGTCGGCGGTCAGCTCATCGAACTTCGCCCGGGTCAGGGTCATGTCCAGATGCTTGGGGCCGGTGGCGTCCATGGTGATGAAGGGCAGGTTGATGCTGGCGGTGGTGGTGCCGGACAGCTCGATCTTGGCCTTTTCGGCGGCCTCCTTCAGGCGCTGGGCCGCGGTGCGGTCGGCCTTCAGGTCGATGCCGTTTTCCTTCTTGAACTGATCGGCAATGTAGTCGATGATGCGCTGGTCGAAGTCATCGCCGCCCAGGCGGGTGTTGCCGTTGGTGGACAGCACCTCAAACACCGTATCGCCGATGTCCAGGATGCTGACGTCGAAGGTGCCGCCGCCCAGATCGTACACCAGAATCTTCTGGGTGCCTTCCTTGTCCAGACCATAGGCCAGGGACGCGGCGGTGGGCTCGTTGATGATGCGCAGCACCTCCAGGCCGGCAATGCGGCCAGCGTCCTTGGTGGCCTGACGCTGGGAATCGTTGAAGTAGGCGGGCACGGTGATGACGGCCTGGGTGACCTTCTCGCCCAGATAGCTCTCGGCGGTTTCCTTCATCTTGGTCAGTACCATGGCGCTGATGTCCTGGGGCGTATAGGCTTTGCCGTCGATGTTCACCTTGTAGGCGGTGCCCATCTCGCGCTTGATGGAGATCACGGTGCGATCAGGGTTGGTGACGGCCTGACGCTTGGCGATCTGGCCCACCAGGCGCTCGCCGTCCTTGGTGAAGGCGACGACGGAGGGCGTGGTGCGGTTGCCCTCGGCGTTGGGGATGACGACGGGCTGGCCGCCTTCCATCACGGCGACACAGCTATTGGTGGTACCCAGGTCAATACCGATGATCTTGCTCATGTGAATAGCCTCCTTTAATCATGCAAACACGTTTGGTGTGGGATGGTAGTGTATCAGAAAAGGCGTTGGCCTTTTGCTGGCAAAGGGATGCTCGGAATTTCCGATGCAGGCTAACTTGCCGTGAGATCGTATCCGCCGGGCGGCATCGCCGCGAGAAGAAAACCGGCGGGACGGGGAGTTTTTCGTAGCAAATCTATTTTGCGGAGAAAAACATACCTCAACTTCCTCGATAAAGTGGCTCTGTCACTTTATTGACGTCAGTCCGGGACGACCTTGACCATGGCGTGGCGCAGAACGTGGCCCTTCATGGTGTAGCCCTTTTGCAAAACGGCGCAGACCGTTCCGGCCTCGCCATCCTCGGGACTGCCTTGCAGGACGGCGTTTTCCAGGCTGGGATCGAACTTCTCGCCCAGGCGGTCGATGGGGGCGACCTCCAGCTTTTCCAGGGCTTCCCGCATCTGGCGCAGGGTCATTTCCACGCCGGTGCGCAGGCTGCTTTCCTCCCCGGCGGCATCCATGGCCCGCTCCAGGTTATCCAGCACGGGCAGCATCGCCGCCACCGCCTGACGCTGACCGTCGGCATAGGCGTCGGCACGGACGGACTCATTGCGGCGGCGGAAGTTGTCGAAATCTGCCTGTACCCGCTGGGCAAGGGCCAGATATTCCTCCGCCTTGGCCGTGCTGGCCGTCAGCTCCTGCTGAAGCTGCGCGGCGTCGGGCATGGGGGTCTCCTCGGCGTCCGCGGGCGCTTCCGCCTGCGTCATGGTTTCATCCAGGGGCAGTTCGTTCTCGGTCATGGGGGTGTCGCCGCCTTTCTTCCGTGACATTCGGTTCTTTTTCATCGTTCAGACTCCTGGGAGCCGTTCTCACCGAACAGCTCGGTTAATTGGTGGCCCATGGTGCCGAGGATGGACAGTACCCGGCTGTACTGCATCCGGGTCGGGCCGATAACGCCAATGGTGCCTTGCTGGCCCGAGCGGGTGGAGTAGGTGGCGGTAACAATGGAGCAATCCGCCATCTCCGGCACGCCGGTTTCTGGGCCGATGCGCACGGTGAAGGCCATTTCCCCCTGCTGGGCGATGATGGAGGCCAGCTTATCGCGGGTTTCCATCAGGGAGAGGAAGGAACGGGCTTTCTCCATATCGCTGTATTCCGGGTAGTTGAGGATGTTGCTCCGCCCGCCGATGGCCACCCGGGGGTGGGCCGCGTCGGCGCTATCGTGCAGGAAGGCGTTGAGGCTCTCCAGCAGCCGCTCGTTCTCCCTGATTCCCGCCGTGATGCCGGGCAGCAGCTGCATCGCCTCCTGCAGGGTATAGCCTGACAGCGAGGAGGTCAGGGTCTTTGAGATGGCGTAAAGGGTGTCCCCGTCCAGCTGCTCGGAAACGCGGATGACCGTGTCCCGAACGATGCCGCTGTCCGTCACGATGATCACCAGGGCGGATGACGAGCTCACCGGCACCAGCTGTATGGTGCGAATTCGCGGCTGCGGCCCGCTGGGCGGAAGCACCACGGCGGTGTAGTGGGTCAGGGTGGAAAGCACCTGGGCCGCGTGGTCAATGACATCCTCCATCTGCCGCATCCGCCCCAGAAAGTGGGCGCGAATGGCGGCCTCGCTGTCCGAGTGAAGGCGGCCTGAGCGCAGCAGCTGGTCGACGTAAAGCCGGTAGGCCTTCGCGGAAGGGATACGGCCGGCGGAAACATGGGGCTGATCCAGGTAGCCCAGCTCCTCCAGATCGCTCATCTCGTTGCGGATGGTGGCGGAGGAAAGTCCCATATCGTACTTCTTGGAAATGGTTCGGGAGCCGACGGGCACGGCGGTGAGAATATAGTCATCGATGATGGCCTGCAGAATCCTGAACTTGCGCTCGTCCATCGCCAGGGGGTCAGCTCCTTTCATCCGAAAATCCGTTTTGTTAGCACTCGAACCCTTTGAGTGCTAACCACGGTTCCTATCATAGCGCCAAGGGGCGGTTTTGTCAAGCGTTTTCCCCGGGAAAGGGTATGAATTTTTTATGACCAGGCGGGCGGCGCAGGGGGCTTTGCCGCTGACGGCTCAAAAGCAACCGAGCGCGACAAACCCTTGCATCTCACCCCCGCCGATGGTACAATAGAAGCATGGAGGTGCGAACGATGCCCATGAACATCGTGCTGGTCAACCCGGAGATTCCACAGAATACGGGCAACATTGCCAGAACCTGCGCGGCCACGGGGGCGACGCTGCACCTGATTGAGCCCCTGGGCTTTTCCCTCAGCGACAAATATCTCAAGCGGGCGGGCCTGGACTACTGGCATCTGATGCAGTACCGCGTCTATCCCAGCCTGGAGATTTTTCTGAAGGAGCACGGCAGGGCGCGGATGCACTTCGCCACGACCAAGGCGCCCCGGGCCTACCATCAGGCGGAGTACCGGGCGGATGATTTCCTTGTCTTCGGCTGCGAGACGCGGGGGCTGCCGGAAACGCTGCTGTCGCGGGTTTACGAGCGGTGCGTTCGCATTCCCATGCGCCAGGAGGCCCGGAGCCTGAACCTCTCCAACGCGGTGGCGGTGGTGCTCTATGAGGCGCTGCGGCAGACGGAATTTTCCGGGCTGAGCGGACAGGGGAGCCTGACGGGGCGGGAGGAAAGCGACGCGCCCTGGCTGGACTACGTTTGACGCGGCGCCGTTTCCATCGGACAAAGACCGGAGGTAAAGCAAATGCCTTATTTTGACCATTCAGACCAGCCGGAGCGGCGGCACCGCCGGGTATTCCAGCAGCCGGTGACGGACGAGCCGGAGGAAGACTTCGATGACGATATGCCGGCGGAGGATTTCGACCCCGCCCTTGATTTGGAGGATGACGAGGGCCTTCAGGAGGAGGAGCGGCTTTGGCGCAGGCGGGATCGCTGGCGGCTGCTGGCGGGCGTGGGGGATTTCGTCGGCGTCATCGTGGGCGCCGTGGTAATTCTGGTGCTGATCCTGCTGCTCATCAGCCTGCTGAAGTGGGTGAAGAGCGATATGCTTCAGTCCTTTACCCTGCTGCAGACCAAGCTGTAAATCAGACGATACAAAGGAGGGGCGGTCATGTCGGAGATCACCTGGGAGCTGTTCCATCAGCAGGTGCAGGCCTGCGATCTGTGTCCTCTGCATGAGGGAGCCATCCATAAGGTGCCTGGTCAGGGGGATATTCATGCTCCCTTGATGTTTATTGGCGAAGGTCCCGGTCAGGTGGAGGACGAGGAGGGACTGGCCTTTGTGGGCCCCGCCGGACAGCTGCTGACAAAAATGCTCGCGGCCATCTCCCTGCCCCGGGATCGGGTGTACATCTGCAACATCGTCAAGTGCCGCCCGCCCCGCAACCGTGTGCCGGAGCCCCATGAGGCCGAGGCCTGCAAGCTGCACCTGCGGATGCAGTTTGCCCTGGTGCGGCCACGGGTGATTGTGCTGCTGGGCTCCACCGCGGCAAAGAATATCCTGGGATCGGATATCCGCATTACCCGGGATCGGGGACAGTGGTATGAGCGCAAGGGCGTATGGTTCATGCCGACGTATCATCCCTCCGCCCTCCTGCGGGACCCCGCCAAAAAGCGCGAGGCCTGGGAGGACATGCAGGCCCTTCGAGACCGGCTGATTGAGCTGGGGGAGTACAGCGACCTGTATGGCGGATGATGCGCCGCCCTGGGCGCATGGCGCTGATGCCCGAAGGGAAAGCTAAGATTTTGCTGAATACCATCATGCCATGGAGGTTTTGCCATGCAACGTTACCGCGCACGGTGCCAATCCTTTTTCGATTCCCTTTGGCCGGGGGAGCGCAAGCCCCTGGTTTTCGGCGAGGGCCAGGAGGTTCGCCCGCCGGTGATGCTCATCGGGGAAGCGCCCGGGGAGCAGGAAACCCTTCAGGGTCATCCCTTCGTGGGCAAGGCGGGCAAAAACCTGGACGGCTTTTTGCGGGTGGTGGGTATCCGTCGGGAGGATATCTACATTACCAATGTGGTGAAAATCCGCCCCACCAAGGTTTCGCCCAAAGGCTCGGTCAGCAACCGTCCCCCCAGCCGGGAGGAGCTGATGCTCTTTGCCCCCTGGCTGATGGAGGAAATCCTGCTGGTGCGGCCCCGGCGCATCGTGACCCTGGGCAACGTACCCCTGAAGGTCTTGCTGGGCAGGGGCGAGGTCATCGGCGGCTGTCATGGCCAGCGGCGGGAGGCCGTGGTCACGCATGAGGGCGACAGCATGACGGTGGAGGTCTTTCCGCTGTACCACCCGGCGTCTATTATTTACAACCGTTCGCTGACGCAAACCTATGAGGAGGATCTGGAAAAGCTCAGAACGCTCATGGAGGCGGAGGGCTGTCTGTCAATTCAAACATGAAAATGTATCTTTGACGCACAAGCCATGGCGCGGAAAATAGAACTATGCTATACTGACACCGTCAAGCAACGGATGGCCACGGAACGCAGAGGATGCGCCCGGGCCCGAAACAGACGACTGGGAGGATGCAGATATGTTGGATTGGATCGCGGTGAATTTGCCGATGCTGGTATGCTTTGTGCTGGGCATTGGGCTGATGGTGCTGGAGGCGTTCATGCCGGGCTTCGGCCTGCCGGGTATCTCCGGCATTCTGCTGGAGGTTGCTGCCGTTGTGCTGACCTGGTTTACCCATGGCCCCATGGCGGCCCTGGGCATGACGCTGGTGGTGCTGTCCGTGGTGGCAATTGCCATTTCGATGTCCCTGCGCAGCGCGGCCAACGGCAAGCTGAGCCGAAGCAAGCTGATTCTCAAGGATACCGAGAGCAACGAGGCTGGCTACCGTTCCGCCGCAGATATGGAGGTTTTCCTGGGCAAGGAAGGGGAGACCACCACCGTGCTGCGGCCCACGGGCATGGCCGAGTTTGACGGCGTGAAGCTCAATGTGGTCAGCGACGTGGAATTCATTCCCGCGGGCGAGAAGGTGCGCATCGTCCGCGTGGAGGGCAGCCGGGTTCTGGTGCGCACCGTCAAAGCGTAAGCCATGCCGTAAGGCATCGGAATAGGATAAGGGAGGAAAGATTATGGATGGTATTCTCTGGATCGGTCTGGTTGTCCTGGTAGCGTTTATTCTCCTGTGTGTGTTCCTCAACTTTGTACCCCTGGGCCTGTGGATTTCCGCCCTGTCCAGCGGCGTGCATGTGCCGGTCACCACGCTGATGGGCATGAAGATCCGCCGCATTCAGCCCAAGCGGCTGGTGCTTCCGCTGATTAAGGCCAACAAAGCGGGCCTCAATCTGACCATCAGCAAGCTGGAAACGCACTTCCTGGCCGGCGGCAATGTGGATCGGGTCATCAACGCCTTGATCGCCGCCCAGCGCGCCAACATCGAGATGGCCTTTGAGAAGGCCTGCGCCATCGACCTGGCGGGCCGCGACGTGTTCGAGGCTGTGCAGATGTCCGTAACCCCCAAGGTCATTGAGACGCCCGTGGTTGCCGCCATCGCCAAGGACGGCATCGAGCTTCGGGCGAAGGCGCGGGTCACCGTGCGCACCAACATCGAGCGCCTGGTGGGCGGCTCCGGCGAGGAGACGGTCATCGCCCGCGTTGGCGAGGGTATCGTGACCACTGTCGGTTCCTCCGAAACCCATAAGCAGGTGCTGGAGAACCCTGACCTGATTTCCCGCACGGTGCTGTCCAAGGGCCTGGATGCCGGTACGGCCTTTGAGATTCTTTCCATCGACATTGCCGACGTGGACGTGGGCCGCAACATCGGCGCTCAGCTGCAGATGGATCAGGCGGAAGCCGACCGCCGCATCGCCCAGGCCAAGGCCGAGGAGCGCCGCGCCATGGCTGTGGCCCATGAGCAGGAGATGAAGGCCTCCGTGCAGGAGATGCGCGCCAAGGTGGTGGAAGCCGAGGCTGAGGTGCCCAAGGCCATGGCCGCCGCGCTGCGGGAGGGCAAGCTGGGCGCTCTGGATTACTACCAGCTGCAGAACACCATCGCCGATACCACCATGCGTGATTCCATCGCCAAGGCCAGCGCGCCCCAGCAGAGCAACGGCGCCGAGCCGCGGAAGTAACGGCATGGAACGCATGGGCCGTATGTCGGCTGAAAGGGAGTGATGTCCATGGATTCATTCATCTGGTTGATCCTGCTGGTTTGGGGCATCACCGCGCTGTTTGGCAAAAACGGCAAGAAGCAAAAGGATGCTGCCCGGTCGCCCTATGCGCCGCCTGTGGCCAAGAAGCCCGCGATTCCGACGGTCAAGCCCGCTGCCCCCGCGCCCATGCGGACGCTGAAGACCGCACCGGTGCTTCAGCGCTCGGCGGAGCGTCCGGCCATCGCGCCCAGGGTTCACGCTCATGTGGCGCCGGGCGGGCCGGAGCATGACGTACAGGGCAGCTTGACCTTCAAGAGCACGGAAGGCGTGGATCTCTGTCATGAGGATATGCTGCCCGATGTGGAGACGGCGCGCCCTGACTTCAGCCTGCCGGATGAGGAACGCTCCGGTCTGAACCTTCAGTGGACGGGCGACGCCATGGTGAAGTCCTTCATCATGTCCGAGGTGCTCACCAGGCCCTGCCAGCGGCGCAGAAAAGCGTAACGCAACCCCGTGGAGGAGCCGCGAAAGCAGCGGCTCCTCCTTGGGTATCGGGAAAGTGGCAAATGCCACTTTCCCGAAATATTGCACACCCTCACTGGTCGAACAGCAAGCTGTTCTCCCTGTCGTTCGGTTGTGTAAGGAGGCTTTTTCTATCGAAAAAGCACGACAATCGCCGCGCATGTCGCCGATTGCCGAAGAACAGTCGGAAGGGCTTCGGCCCCTCCGACACTACCCCAAGGCTTTGTGACGATCTGAAAGGAGCCGTGAAAGCAGCGGCTCCTCCTTATCATGTGATGACGTGGGGAATTCCCCCGAGAGAAAGGTGCCAAGAACCATGGAACCTATCAAGGTAGTGATCGCGGATGACGACGCCGGGATGCGGCTCATTGAGCGGAAAATGATTGAGAAGGTGGAGGGCTTTACCCTGGCGGGGGAGGCCTCCGACGGCGAGGAGCTGCTGGCTCTGGTGGAAAGGCTGCGCCCGCAGATCGTCTTCCTGGATGTGGAGATGCCTGGGAAGACCGGCGTGGAATGTGCCAAGGTTATTCAGGATATGGATCCGTCCACGGTGATGATCTTCGCCACGGCCCATGACCAGTACATGGGCGACGCCTTCGAGGTTTATGCCTTCGATTATCTGCTCAAGCCCTTCAAGGTGGACAGGGTGATGAAGACCCTGGAAAGGGCCCGGGATCGCATCGGGCATATCGACGACAAGCCTCTGCCCAGCCTGCCCAAGGCGACGCCCCGTCCCGCTGCCGGAAGGCTGATGCTGCGCCATCGGGAGGGCGTGAGCTTCATCAGCATGAACGATATTGTCCTGGTGCAGCGGGAGGATCGCTCCACGGTGCTTTATACCGTGGGCGGCGGGCGCTTTGTAACGGGGGACTCCCTGGGTGAAACGGAGGCCAGGCTCGATCCGGCGGTCTTCTTCCGCTGTCATAAAAGCTACATTATTAATCTGAACCAAATCAACAACATCACGCCCTATGGGCGCTGGACCTATGTGGTGCGTCTGAACGGCGCTACCCAGGACGCGCTGATTACCCATGAAAAGTATGAGGAGCTGGAGCGGATGTTTTCCTGAAGGGCGCATTTTGCGCAGAAAAACCGCATTCCCGCCAAAATGGGGCTTGCTTTTTCCCTCCGCCCGTGGTACAATCAATAGGCTTTGATGTGTGCATACTCCAACGAGGAGGTGGATTACCATGGGTAAGTTTTGTGAAATTTGCGCCAAGGGTACGCTGAACGGCAATAGCGTCAGCCACTCCAACCGCAAGACTCACCGTACCTGGGCGCCCAATGTGCAGAGCGTCCGCGTGGTGGTGAATGGCGCGGCGAAGCGGATGAACGTTTGCACCCGTTGCCTGCGCAGCGGCAATGTGATGCGTGCGCTGCCCAAGACTCACGAAGAGGCTTGAGCCCCACATGATAGATAACCCGTCTCTTGTGCGAGAGACGGGTTTTCTTGTTATGGTCATGCCAGGGGGGGGAGGCCCTCGGCGCGCCTGCGAAAACGAAGGATGAAGGAGCGGAAGAGCTGTGACGCGGCAAATCCTTTCCATGGTGTTTTGCAATGTGATGTGGGGGCTGTCCTTTATCGCCAGCAAGCACGCGATGCTCAGCGGCTTCACCCCCATGACGCTGGCGCTGGTTCGCTATGTGCTGGCGGCGGCCTGTCTGGCGCCGATGACGCTATTGCGGGAAAAGCGCCTGGTGCTTCGCCGGGGGGACGGGTGGCTCATGCTTTTGTCCGCGCTGACAGGCGTCACCCTGTACTATTTCTGCGAATACCAGGGGATCAGCCGGACATCCACTGTGGACGCCTCGCTGATCCTGGCGGCCATCCCCATCCTGACCATGGCGGCGGAATCGCTCATTGACAAAAGGCGGATGGGCCAGCGTCAGATAGGCGGCGCGTTGGTGTCCGCGGCGGGGACGGCGCTGATCGTGCTGTGCGGGGCCCAGGAGGGCGCATCGTCTTTGACGGGAGATTTGTTCATCCTGGGGGCCAGCGTGGTCTGGGTGGGGTACATCTTCCTCAGCAAGCGCCTTCGGGAGCGGTACAGCAGTCTGAGCATGAATGCTTGGCAGGCCATGCTGGCGGTGGCGACGCTGCTGCCCCTGGCGGCCATGGAGGAGTGCGATCTGGGGGCGGCGACACCTGGCGGCTGGCTGGCCGTAGGGGTGCTGGCGGTGGTTTGTTCAGCGCTGTGCTACTGGCTCTACGGCAACGCGCTGCATGCCATGAGTCCCCTGGCCTCCGCGATATTTATCAACCTGATTCCCCTGACCACCATGGTCGGCGGTGTCTGCTTCCTGGGTGAGGCGCTCACCTGGCAGACCGTGGCGGGCGGCGGGATGATTATCGGGAGCATTTTCCTGGTCAACGCAGGGGAGGCGACGGTTAATGACGCTTGATGCCATGCTGTTTTTTCAGGGGACGCCGGGGCTTCTGCCGCTTTATGAGGCCGTGGAGACCGCGATTCTGACCGTCTGCCCCGACACGGAAATCCTGGTGCAGAAAAGCCAGATTGCCTTCACGGTGAAGCGCCGCTTCGCCTTCGTCTCCCTTCGGGGGCAGCGGCTAATCGTCACCTTTGGCCTGCGGGAGCGGGTGATGTCCCCACGCATCCTTCAGGCGGTGGAGCCCTACCCTGGCCGCTGGACTCATCATGTATGGGTGCGCACGGCGGAGGAGGTGGACGGCGAGCTGCTGGGCTGGATCGAGACGGCGTGGCTGCTGGCGGGCGGATGAAGGCGCTATCGGTCTACATTAGTTGCTCTCCAAGAGCATCATCTGGCCAATAGCAAGATAGCTTTCCACAAACTGCTGGGCCGAAATCTGGTGCGTTTTCAGGTGCGTTAACAGCTGATGAAGCTGAACGTCCTGTGTATCGTATCCCCAGCGCCTTTCACGCAGGGCGAAGAACGGAGCATCGTGACGGTAAGCGAGGATTTGTTCCTCGGAGATTAGCCAGGGATGCGCTTCCAGCCGGGCGTACTCCATTTGAAGCTCTTCAAGCTGCTGCTGCAGCGTCAAGCTGTCCGGCTGCTTAACCAAAGCCTGCTGAATGGGCAGCATTGCCTCCTGAATGGATTGAAGCTGCTGAGTGGTGTGGAGGGCGGGAACCGGCTCGTTTTCGTCAGGATGCGCCGCGATGCGGAAAGCGTCATCCTGATGCTCCGCGCAAAAGCTCAGGAAGGACAGGCATACGTCCTGCTGCAAGGATCGGGCATAGACAAGGGCGACGGTCATGCTGATGGGGAAGGAAAGCGGTTCTCCGTTTGAATCGTTAAGGATCAGAATCCGCTCATTCTCCTGGGGACGATCCCAGGGATAAAGCTCCGAAGCGTATCGAAAAAGTGCCGGTGATTCGCTGTTGTCGCTTGCGCGAGCGTCTATGGCATCACAGCGGCCTTCCCACAGGCTTAGGGCTGACAGCAGAGCGGGACTGTCCACCAGATCGGGAGAATCCATATAAAGATCGCAGATATAGCGCAGCAGAATCTCGGAAAGCGGCATTAACCAGCTCTGGTGCAGCTGGGCGCCGTCGGGCAGGTTGGCTGTGGCGCAAAAGCTGAGGAGCTCTTCCGCAGTGGCGGGGACGGACAGCTGCAGCGCGTCAAAAAGCGCGGCGTTGTATAACAGTGTATTTCCGTCAAGGCTCAGCGGCAGTGCGAAAACTTCGCCGTTCACCATAAGCTCCCGTTGAATCACAGGGTACATACGCTGGACATTTTCAGAAACGGATATGCTGCGAAGAGGCAAGGCATATCCTTTTTGAATGACGGAACGGTACAGGCTGCTGTCGGTAGTCAGAATGAGGATGTCCGCGTCAAGGGTGTTATTGATGATTGCCTCGGCCAGGGCGGTCTCGTTGGTTACATCCAAACTGGAATATACAACGGCGATGTCGGGATGCGCCTCACGGAAGGCCTGTAGACAGGCCTTATCAGGAAACAACCCGGCAAAGCGCAGTACTTGCTGAGATGTATCTGTACGCTGGGCGCGCCAGGCGCCGTTCGAGAAAAGCTCGAAATAAGTTCCCTGGGTGTAAGCGCTTCGTAAGAGATCGGCGTATTCATAGGCCGTAAGATAAGCGACCTCAGCGCGCGTACTGCCCGACAAGTCCCACAACGTTTGATTGGCTTGCGCGAGGAGCCTGTTTTCCGCCAAGTCGAAGGCCATGCCGCCCGGCGGCGTTGTCAACAGCGTGTTGCCGGGCGCGTCTGCCTGACGAACGGGAGAGCTTCCGGCTTTCCAGGTATACAGGGCGCCGGGCTGTCCCAGGGGCGTTTGATATAGCGCAAGCTCGCCGCCGGCCGTCAGCGCAATGTCAGCGATGCTTGAAAGCGGAGACTGAAACAGCTGGCCGGTGTGAATGTCGATGGCCGTTACGCCGCGAAAGGTGTCGGAGGAAAAGTCTTGCGCCAGCAGGTAAAGAATATCGCCTGAAAGGACGGTGTGATAGGGTCGTTCCGCGAGGCCGGAGCGCAGTTGATACCGTGCGGTCTGGCTGCCGGTGGCGGGATCAAAGGCTGTGAGCGCTTGCGCATGAACGTTCCAAATCCATAAAGCGTCCAGGCTGTCCACAAGGCAGGCGCCGCTTCCTGCTTGAAGCCCGGTGGGCAGAAAATCCTGAGAGGGCGGATCGTAGATCAAAATCTCGCCTGCCTGGAGAGCATAAATATCACTCCCGGAGCAGCATAGATCAGTCAGACTCGTTGGCGCGCCCAGGGCGGGCAAAGCGATCAGGAGGGAAAGAATCAGACCGAGAAGAACGGCGGCAGGCAGAAAAAAGCGGTGCTTCATTTGGCTTCAGCTCCTTCGGGGATATGGATGAGCAGCTTATCGCTGTTCCATACGCCAGGATGTGATGGGAGAGACATATAGATACAATAAAGCTGGTGCGTACCCGGGCTTAAGTTGAGGTGGGCAGTATAAGTATAAATTTTCCCCGGTGAAGTGATTAAGGTCAAAATACCGTCTTCGTTGAAAGGGACGAGCTGATGATCGACCATCAGCACGATCATGATGGGCGTGCCGTCTCCTTCCGCTGCCAGCGTAAGGTCATAGCCGCCTTCGGGTGTGCCGTCAGCTTGAAATTTGCCCGTCTCATTCTCAAGCTCGTCGAGGGAGAATGGATAATAGACGTGCATAGGCCAGATTTCCCTGTCGGAAGGGTATTCCTGCCAATAGGCATTGGTTTTTGGCTGGAGAGCAGGGGAATCTGAGCGTAGAGGAATAGCAATATTGTTGATGAATTGTCCGACGGAATCGAAAACATTTGCTGGTACAGTGTCCAATAAACCAACGGTCACGATGTACAAAACAGACCCGTCGGGTATGTCTGTTTGGCTGAGATCCAATGAGAAGCCCAGATTGACAGCCGTGTTGGAAGGCGCCTCAAACTGGTACTGATCGTATAACTGCTCATCGATGGAGTAAGGGACAAGATGACCGTTCAGGAAGCAGAGCAGCATGCAGGTGTCGTCGATGGAGTTTCCGTTTTGTACAAACAGATTGAGCGGTTGAGAAAGCTGCTCACGGCTTAAAGGGGCCGGCGGCAGGCGTGTGCCGTCAAGATAGGTCAACTGCGTGGAGTAACTGTAAAGAATGTAATTTTCTTCCGCCAATGCACATGGATTCATGAGAACCAGCAAGATGAACATGATGCTGCAGATGGTGTATAGCTTTTTCATCATTTTAAAATCTCCACTTTCTTTAGTAGCGGATTCCTTCCCCAATGCCTATTGCCGGGGTTGGGTAAGGATGCTAACCGAGTACCCTATTCGGTAGAATGCTGTGAATCGTCACAAGCGGTCGGGCAACGCAGTCACAGGGAGTTGGGCTTTGGAGCAGGATGACTTGAACAGCCTTGGATGTCTCTGTTATCGGCGTCATGGTTGCGCGCGTTGGCGCTAAGCGAACCTCTTGCATTGCTTGATATGGGAACATCGTAGCTTTATATCATGTTAACGGCACCAGTGCATTGGCCTAACGCTTTATCGCAAGACGTTTGAAGGGCTGTGGAAAACATTCCTGAAGCGTCAAAGGCAATGATGAAAATGGATCAAACGAATGCTGAAGTAAGAAATACCGCGATGATCGAAGGTTTCATCATATGGATTCTTCTGGTTTTCTATTCATGATTCACGAACGAATTTGGCGGCTTATTCAGAAGGAATTATTCAGACAGTTTTTCGTTCAACGGTATCACCCTCCTTCTCTTCTTTAACGACTGCATGCTTTCATAAGTCCATTATAGTCTTTCGGCATGGAACAGTCAACAATAGAAGGAAATTTTTCAATATTTTAGTAAAAGCAGAGCGGCGAATGGAAACGTTGTCTGAAGATGCGCCTATTTCCATTGCAGGAAAATTCCTCCGGCCATGATGATGCCCTCGGCCGTACATAATAGACTTGACGCGCCACGCGGCGCGAATGATGGCACGGAAGGAATGAGCGTGGTGTCCGAGCAAACGCGGCCCTTTGGCTTTCGAGACAAGCTGGGCTATCTCTTTGGCGACTTCGGCAATGATTTTACCTTTATTCTGTCCTCCAGCTTTCTGCTGAAATTCTACACCGACGTCATGGGCGTGCCCGCCGCGGTGGTGGGCGTGGTGATGATGATTGCCCGGTTTGTGGACGCCTTCACGGATGTGACCATGGGCCGCATCTGCGACAGAAGCCGAATTACCGCGGCAGGCAAGTTCAAGCCCTGGATCCTGCGCATGAGCGGACCCGTGGCCATCGCTTCCTTTCTGATTTATCAGAGCGGGCTGGCGGGCATGCCCATGGCGGCGAAGATCGCCTATCTGGTGGTGACCTACATTCTGTGGGGCTCCATCTTCTACACGGCCATCAACATTCCCTACGGCTCCATGGCCTCCGCCATCTCGCCGGAGCCCGGTGACCGCCAGTCCCTGTCCACCTATCGTTCCATGGGCGGCATGATGGCCGGCACCATCATCGGCGCGCTGGTGCCCATGGTGGCCTATCGGGACGTGAACGGTCAGGCTGTGCTGGACGGCGGAACGTTCACCCTCATCGCGGGGCTGTTTTCTGTGCTGGCGGTGGGCTGCTACCTGCTGTGCTATACCCTGGTGACGGAGCGTGTCCGCCCCCAGGATACCCCAAAGAGCAAGCAGCCTTCCACCTGGTCGATGCTGAAGAACGCGGCGTCCAACCGTTCGCTGATCTCCATCATCGTGGCTTCCATTCTGATGCTGCTGGCACAGCTGACCATTCAGTCCATGGCCAATTATGTCTACCCCAACTACTATAACAGTCCCAAAGCCCAGGCGGCGTCCACCTTCCTGATGCTGGGCGGCATGTCTGTGGCGGCGGCCATCGCCAAGCCGCTGGCCCGACGCTTTGGCAAAACGGAAATCAGCGCCGCCACCAACGCCTTGGCCGCGCTGATTTCCCTGGGGCTGTATTTCTTCCGTCCGGCGAATGTGTGGGTTTATGTAGCCATTCAGACGCTGAACTGGCTGGGCTTGGGCGTATTCGCCATGGTTTCCTGGGCGCTGATTACCGACGTGATCGACGACGCGGAGGTCAAAAACGGCATCCGGGAGGACGGCACGGTCTATGCGCTGTACTCCTTTGCCCGCAAGCTGGGTCAGGCGGCGTCCGCGGGCCTGACGGGCGGACTGCTGACCATAATTGGATACGATCAGACGACGGCCTTCGAGCCAGGCGTCATCAATGGCATTTACAGCATCTCTGCGCTGGTGCCTGCCCTGGGCTTCGGGCTGCTGGCGGCGGTGCTGTGGTGGTGGTATCCCCTGCGCAAGGCTGTGGTGGAACGCAATGTCGCCACGCTGAAGCGCAAGCGGGAGCGGGGAAACCAGGAGTAATGCTTCCAAATCATCGGAAAGAGGTGCGGTCATGCGAGAAATAGTCAGCCTGAACCACAAGTGGGCCTTTACCAAGGAGGAATTGCCCGACCCCGCGCAGCTGCCTCGGGTGCCCTATTGGGTGAATCTGCCCCATACCTGGAACGCCATTGACGGACAGGATGGCGGCGGCGATTACCACCGGGGCGCCTGCTGGTACGTCAAGGAGCTGGCCTTGGAGGAACTGCCTCGGGCGCAGCGGTATTACCTGGAATTCCGGGGCGCCAACGCATCGGCGGCGGTGTATGTGAACGGCCGGATGCTGGCCCGGCATGACGGCGGGTACAGCACCTGGCGGGTGGAGGTGACCCAGGCCCTGCAGGCGCGGAACGTACTGGCGGTGCGGGTGGACAACAGCGCCGGGGAGCAGGTTTATCCGCAGATGGCGGACTTCACCTTCTACGGCGGGCTGTACCGGGATGTCAGAATGATCTGCGTGGGCGATTCCCACTTTGATCTGATGTATTTTGGCAGCCCGGGCATCGCGGTCACGCCGGAGGTCGTGGGGCAGGACGCGGACATCCGCGTTCAGGTGCACCTGACGGATGAAAAGCCGGAACAGAAGCTGCGCTTCGTGCTCCTGGACGCTCAGGGAAGGCGGCTGGCGGAATCTACCGTTGACGCGGCTCACCCCTCCTGGGAAACCAGCATCCGCCAGCCTCGCCTGTGGCGGGGGCGGCGGGATCCCTATCTGTATACCGTGCAGGCCGAGCTGCTGGAGGAGGGCGAGGCCATCGACCGGGTGAGCGCCCGTTTCGGCTGCCGCAGCTTCCGCATCGATCCCGACCAGGGCTTCATGCTCAACGGCGAGCGTTATCCCCTGCGGGGCGTGAGCCGCCATCAGGACCGGTGGGGGATCGGCAACGCGCTGCTGCCGGAGCATCACCGGGAGGATATCGACCTCATCTGCGAAATGGGAGCCAACACCGTTCGCCTGGCTCATTATCAGCACGATCAGGCGTTCTACGACCTGTGCGACGAGCGGGGCCTGGTGGTGTGGGCGGAGATCCCCTACATTTCCAAGCATCTCCCGGAGGGCGTGGACAATACCCTGCAGCAGATGCGGGAGCTGATTGTGCAGAACTACAATCATCCCAGCATTGTGGTATGGGGGCTGTCCAATGAGATCACCATGGGCGGGGAGAACGACCCGGGCATGGTGGAAAATCACCGCCGGCTGAACGACTTGTGCCATGCCTTGGATAAGACCCGGCCGACCACCTTGGCCGTTCTGAGCATGTGCGACATCCATGCGCCTTACATCCGCATCCCGGATACGGTGGCGTACAACCATTACTTTGGCTGGTACGGCGGGGAGACGAGCATGAACGGCCCTTGGTTCGACCGCTTCCATCAGGAATTTCCCGACATCCCCATCGGTCTGAGCGAGTATGGCTGCGAGGCCCTGAACTGGCATTCCTCCCAGCCCATCCAGGGGGATTACACCGAGGAATACCAGGCGTACTACCATGAGGAACTGATCCGCCAGATTGCCCAGCGGCCCTACCTGTGGGCGACATATGTCTGGAACATGTTTGACTTTGGCGCGGACAACCGCTCCGAGGGCGGGGAGAACGGACAGAACCACAAGGGCCTGGTGACCTTCGACCGGCGCTACAAAAAGGACGCCTTCTATGCCTACAAGGCGTGGCTGAGCGACGAGCCCTTTGTCCATATTGCTGGAAAGCGCTATGTAGACCGCGTGGAGGCCGTCACCCGGGTGACGGTGTATTCCAACCAGCCGGAGGTGGAACTTCTGGTGAACGGGCGCAGCCTGGGCAAGCAGCGGCGGGAGGATCACTTCTTCCGCTTCGAGGTGCCCAATCAGGGCGTCAGCCTTCTGACGGCGCTGGCGGGGAAGTGCCGGGATGAAAGCCGCATCCGCAAGGTGGAAACCTTCAACGAAAGCTATCGCCTCCGGGAAAAGGGCGCGGTGCTGAATTGGTTTGACGTGGAGGCTCCGGAGGGTTATTTCTCCCTCCAGGACAAGGTGAGCGACATTCAGCGCAACCCCCAGGGCTCGGTGGTTTTGGGCCAGCTGATGAAGCAGATGGTCAGCAACCTGGAGGGCAAGGGGCCAGCGGGCTTTGAGATGTCTCCGGCGATGATGGAGATGATGGGCGCCTTCACCGTGCTGCGCCTGACAAGCCTGATGGGCGCTGCCGGCGCGAAGGTGACGCGGGAGCAGCTGCTGGCCCTCAATGCCCAGCTCAACCGTATCCCTAAAGCATGAGGAATATCCAAATTCTTTGATTGGAATGAACAAAAGGCCGTCTGCTATTGACAGACGGCCTTCCAATATGGTATTATTAACCTAATAATCGAAATGCAAACTCAAAAAGGCCCGCCGCTCAATTTGAAAAAATGGGCGGCGCGGGACGGTCACCAGCTGACCGCGGCCTTAATCGTCCCAGTGACGAAGGGTTTCCTGAGCCAGGCGCAGGAACTCCGTGAGCTGAGCGCGCGTTTCGGGGGTGATCCCGTCTGGGGTTTTGCAATCCAGATGGTGCAGGCTGGCGCTCAGGAAGTATTCCGGCGCAACCTGCAGCGTGTTGCACATCGTGACCAGGGTTTCCAGGCTGGCTACACGGGTGCCGCGCTCGATATGCCCCAGGAAGGAAGCGGAGATACCGAGCCGCTCGGCCAACTCCTCCTGTGTAAGCTTCTTCTGACGCCGCAGCAGCCTCACGCGCTCGCCAAGGTCAGTGTAGTTCATGTTCGTGTTTGTGTTCGCCATGATTCGCGCCTCCCGCAAGATTAGTTATCACCCTTTTATTGTACTTCATTTGGCAAAAGTTATACACACACCAAAAGAATTGTTACAAGACAATTTGTACATTTGTTCAATAATTTTTGTATTCGCTGTCACAGGCCGAAAAACGCTATTGTTAGAAATTGAATTTTCCGGAAGGAAAAAAAGAAATTTTTCGCCAGGGCTGTACAATTGCCAAGGGCCATGCTATAATAGCACTTGTAATCCAGCCGGGTATGCAAGGTTCAATCCTCCTTTGGTTGTCAAACATGACCAAGTCGGGACCCTGGAACATCTTGAATGGCGTCGGTATGGGTGACAATTTTTGAGGAGGTTTTCCACCATGTATCAGGACAAGACGCTCACCTGCCGTGACTGCGGCAACGAATTCGTGTTCTCCGCTTCCGAGCAGGCTTTCTTTGCCGAGAAGGGCTTCCAGAATGAGCCCTCCCGCTGCCCCGCCTGCCGTGCCGCCCGTCGTGCGGCCAATGGCGGCGCTTCTGCTCCCCGCCAGATGTACGAAGTGATCTGCGACGGCTGCGGCTGCACCACCCAGGTGCCCTTCCAGCCCCGTGGCGATCGCCCCGTGTACTGCCGTGACTGCTTCGAGGCTCAGCGCGCCAACCGCTTCTAAGCATCGAAGAGCCCGGTGAGTCGCCGTCAGGCGAAGGATCGTAGGCATCAAAAAAGTGGCGTACGCCACTTTTTTGAGTTTTGGACTCAATCACTGGTTGCTCGCTGCGCAGACTTCCGGCCGTTCATTCGGGTCAGGAAGCTTTCTAATTTCATTCAAAACGCGAAAATCGCCGTACCGCCGCCGATTTTCGATTGGTAGCCAGTGTGCCTTCAGGCCAGCCTGCGCCATCCAAGGCTTTTTCGATACTCCGGGCCGTCAGCCGTAAGGCTGGCGGCTTTGCTGTGGCAGCAGGAGAACCGCGCCTTCCGAATGCCGCACCCCACAACCGGGCATGCTGAAGGCATGATCCGCCCCCCCTTGCGCCGTCAGGGGGATTGTGTTATGATAAGCCCTACAAGGAGGTCGATGCCATGTTTTACTGGGATTGGACGTATTTCCTGATTATCCCTGGTCTGCTGCTGGGCTTGTGGGCTCAGGCCCAGGTGAAGGGCGCTTACGCCGCGTACAGCCGCAAGCCGACGCGGATGGGTCGGCCCGCCTGCGAGGTGGTGGCTGAGTTGCTGCGGCGCAACGGCAACGACCGTGTGCGCATCGCCCGCACATCAGGTCAGCTGACCGACCACTACAACCCCGCTGACGAGACGCTGAACCTCTCCGAGGGCGTTTATGGCTCCGCCAGCGTGGCGGCTCTGGGCATCGCCGCTCATGAGGCGGGTCACGCCATGCAGAAGCTGGAGGGCTACGCGCCCCTGCAGCTGCGCTCCGCGGTGGTGCCGGTGGTGAATATCGGGTCATCCCTGTCCACGCCGCTGTTCATTCTGGGACTGATTTTCTCGTGGAAGCCCCTGGTCACGGTGGGCATCGTGCTGTTCAGCCTGTCGGTGCTGTTCGCGCTGGTGACGCTTCCCGTGGAGTTCAACGCCAGCCAGCGCGCCGTGCGGATGCTGGCGGAGGGCGGCTATGTGACCCAGGAGGAGGAAGACGGCGTTCGCAAGGTGCTCCGGGCGGCGGCGCTGACGTATGTGGCGGCGGCGGTGACAAGCCTGCTTTCACTTTTACGGCTGCTGCTGATTGCCAGGGATCGCGATTGACCGCGGGGATCAGCATACGTCCCGGCAGACCGGAGGACGCCTTGGCCATGGGGCGGGTGTACGCTGAAGGCTGGCGGGCGGGGTATCGCGGGCTGATTCCGGAGGATTTTCTATCTTCTCTGACAGCGGAAGGCTGTGCCCCCAGGCAGGAAGCCATCAGCGCGGACGGCTGCCTGGTGGCGGAGGCGGACGGTGTGCTGTGCGGCCTTATCGCCTTTGGCCCGGCACGGGACGGCGGCCCGCACAGCGAGATATATGCCCTCTATGTCCTGCCGGCGGCTTGGCGGCAGGGCATTGGCGGTCAGCTGCTGCGGAGCGCCATGGATGTTCTGGCAGGACGCTATGACGGCGTGTGCCTGTGGACGCTGGCCGGAAACGCGCGGGCCCGGGCGTTTTATGAGCGGATGGGCTTGCGCCATGTGGGCATGAGAACCATTGCCATCGCCGGGCAGACATTGGAGGAAGCGGGTTATCAGGGCGCGCTTCCCATGGAGGATCGGTCATGAAATATCGCGGCGGAGCAGTCACCAAACACTGCTCCACCGCTCAGCTTGTCAAAAAACTCCAGAAGGTGTCGGAGGGCCCGCAGGCCCTCTGACTGTCCATCGAAAATCGGCGGGCCCCTTCGGGGCGGTTAAACGGGGCGAAGCCCCTGTACGGCGATTTTCGCGCGATTTTGCTCGCAAAATCGCTTCCTTACACGAACGAATGGCCGGGAGGGGCTTTTATGTCCCGACCAGTGAGTGCGTGCATTACTCAAAAAAGTGGCATAAGCCACTGTTTTGACACTCTGCGCGGCGGAGCAGTGAATGATAACTGCTCCGCCGCTTTCTTATTTTTTCCCCGAATCCCGTGCCCAGGCCAGCACGGCGTCGGCCGCTGTGGCCGTCATTCCCGGCACGGCCAGCAAATCCTCCCGGGAGGCCTCCCGGATGGCCTTCAGGGAGCCCAGCCTGGTCAGCAGAGCCTTCCGGCGCTTGGGGCCGATGCCCGGGATGTCCTCCAGCTGACTGTGGATGCTGGCCTTCCCCCGCAGCGCCCGATGATGGGTGATGCCGAAACGGTGAGCCTCGTCGCGGATGCGCTGGATGAGGTGCAATTCCGGCGTGTGATGATCCAGCAGGATGGGCTCCTCCCGGTCGGGGAGAAAGATTTCCTCCTGCTTTTTCGCCAGACCGAACATGGCGACCTCCGCGCCCATATCCAGCAAGGCCTGCCGGGCAAAGCGAAGCTGCTGAGGGCCGCCGTCGATGAGCACCAGGTCAGGCAGATCGCTGAATTTGCCGCCGATGGGGGACAGCCCCGCGGCCTTGCGCTCCGCCTTTTCCTCAAGGCCGTGGGCGAAACGGCGGCCCAGCACCTCGTTGAGAGAGGCGAAGTCGTTGGCGCCTTCCACCGTTTTGATTCGGAAATGGCGGTATTCCTTCTTCGCGGCCACGCCGTCGATGAATACTACCATGCTTGCCACGGACAGCACGCCCTGGGTGTTGGAAATATCGTAGCCCTCAATGCGCCGGGGCGGCTTTGGCAGACCCAGCGCCCGCCCCAGCGCCGCCGCGGCGCCGGTGGTGCGTTCCTCCTGAATGGAGGCGCGGGCGTTGCGTTTTTCCAGGGCGTCGGCGGCGTTCTTGGCGGCCAGCAGCACCAGGTCGTGCTTCTCGCCGCGACGGGGCGTGGCGAGGGTCACGGCGCCGCCCTTCTGCTGCCGGAGCCAGCTTTCCAGCTGCTCCTGGCTCCCCTCGGGGAGCGCCTGCACCAGGATATGCCGCGGAATCAGGTTGACATCCTCATAATACTGGGTGAGGAAGGAGGCCAGCACCTCCCCGGCGTCCTCGCCGCCTTCCCGGGGCAAGGGGAAGTGGTCGCCGCCGATCATCCGGCCGCCTCGGACGTACACCACTTGGATCATCGCGTCCAGTCCATCCTGGGCAATGGCAAGAATGTCCTGCTCGGCCGCGGCGGTCTGAATGGCGATTTGCCGCTCCATCAGCCCTTCCACATCCCGGATTTTGTCCCGAATGACGGCGGCCTTCTCATACTGCATTTTTTCCGCGGCGGCGGCCATGTCCTGTTTCAGGCGATTGACCACCGTCTTGTAATCGCCGCCCAGAAAGGCCAGTACGCCGTCCAGCATGTCCCAGTAGGCTTCCTCAGTGCATTTGCCCGCGCAGGGCGCCATGCAGCGGCCGATCTCGTAATTGACGCAGGGACGGCTGGGCTTTTTCAGCGGCAGGGCCTTTTTGCAGGTGCGCAGAGGGAAAACATCCCGCACCGCGTTAATGACCTGCTTGACCGCCGTGGCGCCGATGTAGGGCCCGAAGTATTTCGCGCCGTCCTTCTCCATTCGCCGGGCCAGGGTCAGGCGCGGGAAGGGCTCCTTCAGATCCACCCGCAGGTAGGGGTAATGCTTGTCATCCTTCAAAAGGATATTGTAGTAGGGCTTGTGCAGCTTGATGAGATTGCATTCCAGGCACAGGGCTTCCAGGTTGCTTTCGCATAGGAGGATGTCGAAGTCCGCGATGTGGGAGATCATTGCCGCCACCTTGGGGGTGTGGGCGGTATCCCGGAAGTAGGAGCGGACGCGGTTTTTCAGGTTCACGGCCTTGCCTACATAAATGATGTCGCCCTCCGCGTCCTTCATCAGATAGCAGCCGGGGCTTTCGGGTAGCTTCGCGATTTTCAGCTCCAACGTTTCTCCCCAGTTGATTTTGGCCATGGCGCGTCCCTCCCTTGCTCCTGACATTATAGAGGAGGGATGGGGCGGATGTCAATGCGAACAGAATAAGGGACGGTGAACGAATGGAAAATGTAGGGTTGCGAAGGCGGAGGCGTAGTGATGGCATAGACGTTGATGTTTACCTGGGGTGTCGCCGCAGTGGCGATTGATATCAGCGGCCTTTCCTATGAGAAATTGCAGGAATTGCGGACGCGGGTAGAGGAACGAATGGCGGAATACCGGCGGCAGTATGCAATTGAGCATGGCAACCGCCGGATTGATGTGGGCGAAGAGCCTGTCATTCTGTATAAGAAGGATAAGCAGCAATTGGGGCCCGTGAATGAGCGTATTGACGAGAGCGCGCCGGAAGATACGCAGCTGACATGGCGCGCATCCAATGAGGAAGTTGTTAGGGTCTCCTCCAAGGGTGTGCTGACGGCTGCCGGAAAGGGCGATGCCGAAATAACATGTTTGGCGGAAGATGACGATACGATTTTTACGATCCTGTCCCTCCGGGTGCGTTTGCATGTGAGTAGGGTGGCATTGCTGGAATCCTCGGTGACGCTGCTGTTGTCGGATGGCCGGCAACAGCCCGCTGCTCACTGACCGCGATGGTCTCGCCGGAAAACGCCTACTGCAAGGACGTCATCCGGACATCGGTGACGAAATCGTGGCGACGATGGATAGCAATGGTATTGTTCAGGCAAACTGCTGGGTACAGCCAATATCAAAGCGATGTCGGCTGAGGAAGGCTCACAGCAATCGGCCATATGCAAAGTGAAGGTCAACCTGGCTGTTGCCAGCATTGTGCTGGATGAAAAAGTATTCACGCTGAACAATGGCAAAACACGGAGGCTGAAGGTGTCCACGTTGCCGGAAAACGCCAGTCAGCAAAAGGCCGCGTGGTCATCGACGAATGAGAAAGTGACCACGGTCAGCAGCTCCGGCTTGATTACGGCGAAGGGTAGCGGTACATGGAACCATTGTATGCAGTGTGGTGGATGGCAGCAATGTGTCCGAGCGTGTCAAAGTGGTGGTAGCGTCCGCGATGGCCATTGAACTGACGGGATACGCGGATGGGGGCACCTCCTATGGACACGATGGTTTTCATGGGAGTATAAAAAAACAAGCCCAAAGCGCACGATTGATGGCATCACCGCTCGATATGACGCGATGGACGTTTATGGTAATAAAATGAAAGGATTTGGCTGGGGCGATCTATATCACGAAGAGATTCTCAATCTAACCATCAAACCGGGCGGCAAAAAATATATGCCCAGGCTCAAAACCTATCAATTTGATGGCGCAAAGAGAATCTATACGGCGGTTGTTAAGGTTCATTTTACGGATGGGATATCGGTTGACGTAGAGCCGAATGATTGGTATGCTGAATATTAAGTCAAGTTGTACTTGACCATAACAAAAAGCGACAGAACATGATGCGCCGTCGCTTTTTCTTGACCATAAGAAGATGTTCATCACCCTTCCTCCACCCCATAATACCGCCGAATCACCCGGCCGATATACGCGGCTGTGCCGGGGCCGTACTGCCGGTCGGTGGCGGAGCCGAGGTCATGGGCGGCGCTGAGGTAATGGTCGGCCAGCTCCAGCAGAAGGCAGCGGGCGCTGTCAAGCTGGAAAAGAACCTTGTGATTTTCTTCCAGGGCACGGATGCTTTCCATGGCCAATGGCTCGTTGCCTTCGGCCTGGGCTTGGGCCAGCTGACGATAGATGGCGTCGGTAGCATTGGCTCCGGCAAGGAATGCCGCTGTCCGATTTTCCGTGCCCAGGGAAGCGGCCATCAGCCTGTCCTTGCTGCCGTAGAGCCGGATCAGTTGGGCGCTGTACGCCGGGTCAGTCAAGGCACGGATAGCCTGCTCGCGATAGGCGCCCAGGCTGCCGAAACGCTGGGGCAGCAGCGTCTTCGATTCTTCCGACTGCAGGGAAAGCCCGTGGTCAATGACGCGGGCGGCATCCTCCTGCGTGATGGGGCGGAAGTCAGCCTGAGCCGCGTGAGCGGCGGTGTCATCCAGCAGCCGCAGGAGACCGTTCAGGTGGTTCCTCTTCCGTTCCAGCCGCTCCCACTGATGGCGAAGGGCGGCTTCGCGCTGCTCCGGATGAGCCAAAACTTCCTGGACGGCCTTCAGCGGCATACCGACTTGCCGGTAAAACAGGATTTCCATCAGGCGGCCCAGCGCGTTGTCGTCGTAGAGACGGTAGCCCGCCTCGCTGGTCTGGGTGGGCTCAAGCAGCCCGATCTCATCATAATAGCGCAGGCTGCGGATGCTGATCCGGGCGATTTTTGCCATATCCTTGACGGTGTACATAGATGACCCCTCCTTCACGCAGACAGTGTAAACCCTTACGCAGCGGAAGTGTCAAGGGCCTTTCCGAAAAAAATTTGAACTTGTACAGAGCGCGGGTGACGAAAAAAAGAGATCAGGCATGCGCTGTGAAAAGCTTTTGCTTCTAAATCCTGCTGCTGTGACGGCGCCGGAGCATGGGGATATGCTCAGCGGCATTGGAGACAGCACATTCCGTATATGCATACGGGCGAACAAGGGCAGGCGCTTCTGCACAAAAAATAAATATCTGATCCACAACGGTTTTTTGCTGTGTTGGAATGGCCTGTTATGGGCATGATTGATCGACCGGCAGGATTAGCTGCGCAACGCTCGCTGGTAACAACATCAAGGCCGCCATAGAACGACTTTGTGGGTTATGGCGTCGAATCCCGGGGGGACGAATGCCCCCGTGGAAAGTGGAGGCTTTCCAGGGGGGCGGCTTGTTTTGCATAGGGGGGAATACCGGGGGAAACGCGGCTTGGCCATGCGGATGACCACGCTTATGCGTGCAGCCCCATGGCCCGGAGGGTGTTGAGCGCCACGGCGGGATCGTTGCCGGTGATGTTGTCCGCGCAGAACTGCACGCAGCGCCGGACGTCCGCCGGGGTATCGGCGCAGAACAGCCAGGCCAGGATGCCGTGAGCGCGGGCGAAAGCCACGTCCTGGACAATCTGCTCATCGGTGGTGCTGCCGCCGATGGGGATGCCCATGCCGAACATCGCGTCATAGGTCTCCTCGGTGAAGTTGTCCATGTAGCGGCCGGGGAAGCCCTGGGTGCGCATCTCGGGGTGGGCCGCCTTGGTGTAGCGGATGATCTCCGCGTCAAAGCAGGCAATGACCGAGCGTTCCGCCAGACCGAACTCATGCAGCATGGCTACCGTGCGGTCAACCGTATCGTGGGCCATGTCCTTGATCTCCACGTTCAGCAGCAGATCCCGTCGGCTCTGAGACGCCAGGGTGAGCACCTCCCGCAGGGTGGGAATCTGCTCGCCGCGATAGTCCGCGCTGAAATGGCTGCCGAAGTCGAAGGACTTCAGCTCCGCAAGGGTGTAGTCCCGGGTAAGGCCCTTGCGGTCGCTGGTGCGGTCGATGCTGTTGTCATGGATGACGACCAGCTCGCCGTCGCGGGTCTGGTTGACGTCGAACTCGATGAGATCCACGCCCAGCTCAATGGCCGCCCGGAAGGAGGGAAGCGTATTTTCTGGGTAGTGGGCGCAGATCCCCCGATGTCCGAGAACCGGGATGTGATCCGCGCGGGCGTACCAAAGCTCGGAATCCGTCATGATAGTCACTCCTTCATATGCTGTTCAAGCTGCCGGATGCTATGCCGCAGGGCGGCGTTGCGCCGGTAAAGCCGTTCATAATCCTGCCGGTGGGTTTCGTCAGGGCGATAGATTGCCCACTCCTTGATACCCATTTGAGCGAAGGCCTCCAGCGGCGTTGAATAGATCCCCGCCGCCACCGCCGCGAAAATGGCCGCGCCCAGGGCGGGGCCTTCCGCGCACTGGCCCACCTGGATATCATGGCCCAGCAGATTGGCGTACTGCTGCATGAGCAGCGGATTTTTTCCGGTGACGCCGCCTGTGGCCAGAACCCGCTTGGCAGTAACGCCATGGCGGGCGCATTGCTCCAGAATATCGCGGGTGCCGCAGGCGATGCCCTGGAGCAGCGCCAAATAAAGCTCCTCAGGGCGAGTTTGCAGGGTCAGACCATAGAGCGCGGCGGGAAGGGTGAGGTCGCAGGGGGTGTTGCGGCTGCCGTTGAACCAGTCCGCCGCCGTCACGGGATTCGCCCAGGGGCGGGATACGCGGTCGCACAGCAGGCGGTGTACGCTGACGCCCTTGGCCCGGGCCGCCTGATGAACCGACGCGGGCAGCGCGTTGTCCACATACCAGGCCAGCATATCGCCGGTGCAGGCCTGGCCCGCGTCCACGCCGTACAGACCGGGGGTCAGACCGTGGCGGGCTACGCCGCACACGCCCTCGATTTCCCGCAGCGCCTCCATTTGGAGGGTCAGCACATTGGAGGTGCCGATGACCAGCGCGGCATCCCCGGGCGTCAAAGCGCCCAGCGCCGCCAGGGCGGTGTGACCGTCCAGCACCCCGGAAGCCACGACGACGTTCGGGCCAAGGCCTAGGAGCCGCTGCCATTGAGGGTGAAGCGTGCCGGTGGCATCCCCGGGACGGAGCACCTGCCCCCGGAGAAGTCGGCGGTATTCCGCGCCGAAGCCGGGGCGCAGCGCGTCCAGATAGGTTTCTGCGGGAAAGCCCAGGTCTTCCGCCCACAGTCCCTTGAAGGCCATGGAGCCGGTGCTCCGGGTCAGGCGGCCCGTCAGGCGGAAGGTCAGGTACTCGCACAGATCCATGGCGGCATCCATCCGCCGGTAGACCTCCGGCGCCCCGTCGCGCATTTCCAGCAGCTTGGGCAGCGTCCATTCGCAGGAAAGGCTGCCGCCGGTACGGGCCAGAAAGGGTTGGCCCGTCCTCCGGGCTAAAGCCAGGGCCTCGTTCGCCTGGGACTGGGCGCTGTGACGCTTCCACAGCTTGATCTGGGCCTGGGGGTGCGCCGCCAGATCGGTCTCGCGGCACAGGACGTCCCCCTCCCTGTTCAGAGGAACCAGGGTGAGGGAGGTAGCGTCCACGCAGATGGCCGCGACGGTATCCCGCCACCGCGGCGGCGTCACCGCCTTCAGCAAATGCGCAAGGCCCTCGTCGTAGTCCTCCGCGCTGGCCAGATCGCCCGGCATCACGCCGTGAGGATACGCATATTGGCTGCTGAGCAGCACCGTGCCGTCGGCAGCGTCGACAAGCACCGCCCGGGCGGTCTGCGTGCCGTAGTCAATACCGATGACCGTCTTCATAGCACGACCATCGCCTTGACGATTTTCCGCGTGCCGCCGCGGATGTCCGCCATGGCCTGGGGCAGCTGCTCCAGGGTCAGACGGTCGGTGATGAGGTCCTGGACGGCGAAGCGGCCTGCGTCCATCATGGCGACCGTGTAAGCCCATTCGTCCACCGGGTAGGGGGCTCGGCTGGAATTCCATACGCCGCGCAGGGTCAGCTCCTTGCGCAGCGCCATGGAGTGGAGCTTCAGCGGCAGGCGCGTATCACCCATGGGATTGCCCAGCAGCGCCACCGTGCCCTTGGCCCGCACACAGGCGATGCAGCCCGCCAGGGCAGCGGAGGCGCCGGTACCCTCAATGGCCGCGTCCGCCAGCTTGCCCTGATGCCGGGCGCGGATGGCCTGCTCAATGTCCTCTTGATCGCCGCGGACGGCGTCCAGCCCGTGGGCCTTGGCGAAGGCCACCTTGTCCTTGGCAATGTCCACCAGCAGGGCCTTCGCGCCGAAGAGCTCCGCCCAGCGGGCCGCCATCATGCCGATGGGCCCCGCGCCGTAGATGACCGCCAGCTGACCGGCTGTGATGCCGCTCAGGCGGACGGCGTGCTGAGCCACGCAGGCGGGCTCGGTCATGGCCAGGGTCTCCATGGAGGCTTTTTCGGCGCGGATCAGATGCCAGGCGGAGGGCAGCAAACAGTATTCCGCAAAGCCGCCGTCCCGTCTGGAACCAAGATAATCGTAGCGCTCACACATGGCATAGCTGCCTGTGAGGCAGGGATCGCAGGTTCGGCAGGGGATGAGCGGGAACACCGCGCCCCTCGCGCCGAGGAGGGAGGCGTCCGCCTGATTGCCCGCCGCCACGACCTCCCCTGCGAATTCATGACCAATGGTCAGGGGATATTTTCCGTTGCTGCTGCCGTGCTCGAAGACGCGGGGCAGGTCGCTGCCGCAAATGCCGCAGGCACCCACACGCAATAGCAGCTCCGTTCCCTGAGGCTGAGGGACATCCACGCTGTCGCAGCGCAGATCGCCGATGGCGTGAAGCCGATCCGCTTTCATCATCATGCCGTTTCCTCCCTGGATGCGCAGGCTCGCAGCCTGGCGATGTTTTCCTTCAGCGTGCCGCCCTCGCGGAATATGCTGGATGTGCCGCAGACGAAGATGTCCGCGCCGGCAGCCCGCATGCGAACGGCGTTGTCAAAGCTGACGTTGCCGTCCACCTCGATGCGGGCCTCCGACCGTCCGGCATCGTCCAAATAACGGCGAAGGCGGGCGATTTTTTCGATGGTCTGGGGCACAAGCTTCTGCCCCGCGAAGCCGGGGTTGACCGTCATCAGCAGTACGCCCTCCACGTCCGCCAGGACATCCTCGATGGCGCAAAGGGGCGTGGCGGGGTTCAGCGCCACCATGGGCCGCGCGCCCAGGTCACGGATTTTTCCCAGCGCCCGCTGCAGATGGCGGGTGCTCTCCGCGTGGACGGACACGAATTCGCCGGGCTGAATGTCGAACCAGTCCAGCTTGGTTTCCGGATCCATCATCATCAGGTGAAGATCCAGGGGAATGCGGCTGGCGCGGCGCAGATGGCGGATGCTTTCCGTGCCCAGCATCAGGTTGGGGACGAATACGCCGTCCATCACGTCGGCATGGAGCCACTCCACGCCCTGGGCCTCCAATTCCCGGAGCAGCCCGCTGACATCCTGCCAGCTGGGTACGCACATCATCGACGGGGATAGCTGCGGCTGATTCATGCGGATCGTTTCCCTTCTTGCTCGTTTTTGATTGCTGTGCTATACTGAATCATAGCAATATGCGCCGAAGTACGCAATAGGTGGCGCGAACATTGCGAAAACAATCAATCTTGACACAAAAACAATCAAAAATGAGCAGGAGCGAAGCTATGCTGGAATACGAACGTCTGGATCAGATCATCGCCTGCCTGCGGGAGCGGCAGACGGATACGGTAAAAAACCTGGCGCAGAGGCTTTACGCCAGCGAGGCCACCATCCGGCGGGATCTGACGACCTTGGAGCGTCGGGGACTGGTCAAGCGTCTGCACGGCGGCGCGGCGCTGATTGACGGGGTGCAGCGCGAGCTTCCGCTGTTCCTGCGGGAGCAGCAGAACGTAGCGGCCAAGCGGGATGTGGCGGCCCGGGCCGCGCAGTATCTGCGGGATGGGCAGGTTATTTTCATGGACGCCTCCTCCACGGTGATGTTCCTTATCAAATACTTTGAGGGCTACCAGAACCTGACCATCGTGACCAACGGCATGAAAACCGCCCAGGTGCTCAGCGGGCTTTCCCACAAAACCTACTGCACCGGCGGGCTGATGCTGCATAACTCCTCGGCCTATGTGGGGGACTATGCGGCGGATTTTGTGCGCCACTTCAACGCGGATGTCTTCTTCTTCTCCAGCCGGGGGGTGTCCGAGGACGGGCGGATCACCGACGCCTCCTCCGAGGAGAACCACATCCGCCGGGTCATGCTGGAGCAGAGCCGTCAGCACATCTTCCTGTGCGACAGCAGCAAACGCGGGAAGACCTACTGCTATAACCTGTGCCGCCTGGAACAGGTGGATGCCTGTGTGATGGAAGACTGATGATAGGAATGAGCAAAGGCCGCCTTGTTTGGCGGCCTTTGCTCATTCCAGGAGAAGGAGGCGTCTTCCTGCGCATGAAACAGGGCTTTACGCTGCTGCCGGTACGACCAGGAAGAAGCCTGCCGTATCGGTATGAAAGGTCAGCATACCGTCCTTATAAGCGAAGGGAATCTCTTTGCGGCCGGCTTCGCCATCATGCGGGGAGGCGTCCATCACGGAAAAACCGCCTGTAAGGTTCAGCGGAATGGCAACCTCAACCGTCCCATGAAACGGCTCGATGCTGCCGGCGTATTCATAAGCCACCGCGATGGCGAAAGCCGCCTGCTCCCCGGGGAGCTGCAGCAGCCATGCGGCCAATTCGCCTTTTTGCGGAACAGCGCCGGGCTTCATGGCGGAGAGCAGGACGTTCTTGCGGGGGAGCATTTGCTGATCGCCCAGCCTGCCGCACACCGGGCAGGCGGCGACGCTTTCGCCGTCCAAGGTGATTTGATAAAGTGTGCAGGGAACCGCCCGCCGGTGCTGGCATCCACGGCGCTTGCAAGCCGCGCTGTGGGTCGCGCCGTCCTCAGGCGTCCACCGTGCGTACCAGTGGGACAGCGGCTGGATGACTTCATCCGTATAGCTGTCCCCGCAGACCGCACATGTATCGATGACGTAACCTCTTTCTGAGCAGGTGGGTGCGGTTGTTTTCGTCTGATAGGCGTGTCCCATGGCTGGAACAAGCTCTTTCTGGCAGACCGTGCAGACCTGCGGCTGTGTGCAGGTTGCCTTCTCCCCCGGCGTGTGGGGAGCGAGAGCGCCGTATGTCGCATGGCAGACCGTGCAGACCGCGCGCTGCTGGCAGGTTGCCTTCTCCCCCGGTGTGTGGGGAGCAAGAGCGCCGTATGCCGTATGGCAGACCGTGCAGACTGCGCGCTGCTGGCATGTTGCCTGACCTCCCGCGCAGGGGCCGTATTCATCCATCTGAGCAGGCTCGGTCAGCGTGCATCCCTCCGCTGCGCATGGATGCCAATGGTATCCGTCCTGGGTGATCCAAATATCACGCCAATCATGCGCATGGATCGTCGAAAGATGAAGGGTTGAATCCTTCTGGATGCTGTAATCCTGCAGCGTATTCCCATTCTCCAGCTGTTTTCCGGCAAAGATCAGCCTTTGCTGTTCGACGGGAATGCCTTCCTTGTCCCGGATTTTTGCTTTGACATCCTCGATGCGGTCAGTGGGCTCTACCTCCAGGGTGATATGCTTGCCCGTAAGCGTTTTGACAAAGATCTGCATTGCATACGCGCCGGTGACGGAGAGCAGAATCAGTACGCAGAGGATGCTGAATATTACAGCTTTTCTTTTCATGACCTTTTCCTCATTTGAATTCATTGGGGGAGCGCGGATGTGACAGGCTATGATGATAAACGTATTTCGCCATTACCGCGATGCCCTTGACGAAATGCTTCCGCCAAGGGTGTGATCCTTGAGGCGCTCTCCGTGCCTGAGCACGGGGCCGGAAGGGCGGGAATATGCGCGTGAATCAGCGCGCTTCCACCGGCGTGACAGCCTCCACGCCGCTCAGATCCTGCGCCGTTCCGCCGACTTCCTCATACCGGGCCAGGATGGCGGCGACCTCATCGGCGGGAAGCGAGACGCTGCCCTCCAGGGCCGCGCCGTCTTCCGCCGTCAGCAGCACGTCGATGAGGTCGCCGCTGGCATGAACCAGCGCCTGCATGAGCGGCTGAGCCGCGCCGACGAGGTACAGACCATAGTCCTCGTAATAGGTCATATCATAGTCGGATATGACGGGGGTCGCGGCAAAGCAATAGGCGCTGCCGCCGAAGCGGAGCGTCACGGTGTCTGCGTTCAGCCGGTCGGACAGCTCCAGGGCGATGGTTAGCCGAGGAGCCACAGCGTTATGGTCGGGGAGCTCCACCAGGTCAAGATAGGCAATCAGGGAGCCATCGCCCGACATGGTGCCCAGAAAGGGCTGATTCGGTGGCCGCACCACAGTATTGACGCCGCCGACGTCGGTAAAGACGGTGTAGCCGGGCGTCTGCTCCAGCGCTTGCAGGTCAACCTCGGCCTGGGCGACGGACGTCAGCAGCAGCAAGGCGATCAGTGTCAGCATCATCTTTTTCATGGCGGCGCCTCCTTTAGTATCGGTTAAGAATGTCCCGCAGCTGCCGCAGAGCACGGTACAGGGCTCTGAGACCGTTTTCGGGCGGGCAGGAGCCGCGGCTGAGCGGATAGGCCTGGGCCCAGACGGGGTTCAGCCCCAGCAAAGCCGCCTGTTCCATCAGTGATTGGGCGTAACGGCGAATGGCGTCATCGCTCCCGCCGCGCACGGCCAGGGTCAGGCGGCGGAGGATGTCGCCCTCCAGGAAGGCGGTGAGGGCCGCCTTGTCGGGGGCCGTGCCATCCCAGCCCCAGGTTCGTAATTCATCATGCAGTCCGCGCATGAACTCACCTCGCGTGTCGATTTACATTCCCATCATAGCACAAGGACCGGGGGTGATGCAATCAATCCGCAAAGAATGCCGGGATTCGACAATGTTTTTACAATTCGGCAGGAATATCCTTCCGATAGCGAAAAATAATTCTTGCTATTTTCGACAAACGGGCATATAATAGGCGCGGATGAATCCTTCGGGTCTGTGGTTGCAAGCCGATGCCAGTCGCAGGCAAAACGGTCCACGTAATCCGTCCAAAGCGGCGGGGAGCATGGTGCGGTTTAGAAGTAAGTCCGCCCGGGGCGGGAGGCATGCCTCCTGACCGCGAGAGAAGTGCGTGAGGGCGCCAGAGGCGTTGAGCTACCTTCCAGGCGGCGAGTGTGGGGTCAAAGACCAGGTCAGCCGGAGAATTCGCCTATTTCGATGGATTTGGGGGTTCCTAACCATGTACGAAGACAAGACGCTGGTTTGCAAGGACTGCGGCGCGGAGTTTGTGTTCACCGCCGGTGAGCAGGAGTTCTACGCTGAAAAGGGCTTCCAGAATGAGCCCAGCCGCTGCAAGAATTGCCGTCAGGCTCGCAAGGCCAGCCGCCCTGCTGCCGGCGCTCCCCGCGAGATGCATGATGCCGTCTGCGCTGAATGCGGCAAGCCCACCCAGGTGCCCTTCCTGCCCAGGGAGGATCGCCCCGTGTACTGCAGTGAGTGCTTCGCTGCCCGCCGCGGTTAAGGGATTGAACGAAAAGGAGACGCTTTGTATGAGGCGTCTCCTTTTCATTTCGTCAAAAAGGCGTTTGTGAGCGTTTGGCTGAAGAAAGCTGCCTTTTTAGCGCTCCTCAGCGCGGCAGGACGCGTGAAAACAATGGGACATGCCATGCCGCGGATTCGCCCCGCAGGCAGGGGCGGTTCCTCGAATAACGGTCTTGCGGACGTGGGACGGTGCTCGGGTTTTCCATATCCCCTTGGAAACGGTCTGAAACGCTTCATTCGGTATAAAGCGTATTTTCGCTGACCGGCTATGCCGGGGAGGGTGAATTTTCTGCTGATGACTTGACAGCATCAGAGGGCAATGATATAATAACGTGTGTTATATAACGTTTGTTGCGGAAGGTGAGGCCAATGCCGCCGAAAGCAAAAATCACCGAGGCCATGGTCGTGGAGGCCGCCTTCCGCCTTGTACGCGAGCACGGGGTGGAACGGCTGAATGCTCGGACGGTGGCGCAAGCGCTGGGGTGCTCAACGCAGCCGATCATGTCGCATTTTCCACGGTTTGAGGCTTTGCGGCAGGCGGTGTACCGGCGGGCGGACGACTATCACACCGTCTATCTCATGGCGGACGGCGATCTTCGGAACATCGGCCTGCGGTACATCCGCTTTGGAGCGGAGGAAAAACAGCTGTTCTGCCTCCTGTTCCAGACCAACGGCTTTGCGGGCAAGAGCCTGACGGATTTGATCGATGATCCGCACCTGTCGCCGCTGCTGACGGCGGTGGCGGCAGCGGCAGGCTGTGGGGAGGAGGAAGCCCGGGCGCTGTTTCGGACGCTGCTGCTGTTCGTTCATGGCTATGCCAGCATGTTGGCCAACAACGCCATGGCCTACGATGAAGCGGAAGCCGCTGGGGACTTGACGCGTGTATGGCGCGGGGCGGCGCAGAGGGAGGAAAAGGCATGACTCGTCTGTATCAACGAAATGAACTGACCTTTGCGCTGTCGTGGGTGGGCCTGTACGTTGTGCTGCTCAGTCTGGCGGACAAAGCCTCCCTGGCGCTGGGCATGGAAAAGTTGGTCACGGCGCCTCTGAGCCTGCTGATGGCGGGTGCGCTGTCGGGCTGGTTGTTGAAGAACCGCTTGGGAGAGAAATATGGCCTGTGTAAGCCGCGGGGAGACGGGCGACGGTATCTGTACTGGCTTCCGCTGGCGGCGATTGCCTCGGTGAACTTATGGGGCGGTGTGACCATGCGCTTCTCCGCCGCTGAGACTGTCCTGCACATGGTCAGCATGGTGAGCGTGGGGCTGGTAGAGGAGCTGATCTTCCGGGGCCTTTTGTACAAGGCGCTGCGCAGGGATGGCGTCAAGCTGGCCATACTGATTTCCAGCCTGACCTTCGGCCTGGGCCATATTGTGAATCTGCTCAACGGCGCGCCGGTGGCGTCCACGCTGCTGCAGATTGTCTATGCCACAGCTCTGGGCTTTCTTTTCACGCTGCTGTTTGAGCGCAGCGGCAGCCTGATTCCCTGCATCGTGACCCACAGCGTAATCAATGCTCTGAGCGCTTTCGCCGTCCGGCGGGGCCAGGGCTTTGAGGTCGCGGCGTCCGCGCTGCTGACGATCGTGGCGCTGGTCTATGCCTTCTGGGTGCTGCGGCGGACGGCCCCCGCGCAGGATCAGACAAGCGCCTGACAGGAGGATACGCATGACCATCCAGGACATCAGGCTGCGCCGTCTGGCCGGGCAGCATCTGCTTGCGCCCGCGCCGCCGCTGAGGGTGGCGGAGGATCTTTGTGGCCTTCAGGCTCAGTTTCTCAGCGCTGCTCGCCACGCGCTGCGTATCCGCAGCACGGAGGACAGCGTGGCGGGGCTGGTGAAGAGCTGGACGCTGCGCGGCACGGTGCATCTCTTCCCGGAGACGGACTTGCCGCTGTACATCCGCCGCCGGGGAGCGCCGGAGGATGTGACGGACTCCGCCTGGTACAAATGGCAGTGTGACCATGGGTATTCCCTGCCAGAGGAGCGGGCTCGGTTTTTCGCGGCGCTTTTGGCCCAGGCCATCGCCCAGGGCAACGATACCCGGGAGGGGCTGCGCCTCATGTGCCGGGAACGCGGCATGACGGAAGCGGAGGAGGCTTACGTCTTCTGCGGCTGGGGCGGCAGCATCGCGCAGCTGGCGGAAATAGGGGTCATTTGCTTCAAGGTACAGGAGGAAAAGGCCTATCGCCTGTGCCCGGACTTCACGCCGCTGACGGCGGAGGCGGCGGAGACGGAGCTGGCCCGGCGGTACTTCACCCATTACGGCCCGGCCACCCTGCGGGACGCGGCGTACTTCTTTCACTGCCCACAGACGAAGGTGAAAGCGTGGCTGGCGCGTCTGCCGGCGCAGACTGTGACGGTGGAGGGCCGAACCTACTTTTACCTGACGGACGCGGAGCCGAAGGGCGAGATGCCGCCGGTAGTGTTCCTGGGCGGGTTCGATCAGCTGATGCTGGGCTACCGTAAGGAGGACAATCCCTTCTTGCCGCCGGAATACCTGCGGGGTATCTTCAACCTGGCGGGGATTGTCGCGCCGGCGGTGCTGCTGCATGGCCGCGTTGCGGGCCGGTGGAAGCGGCAGGGGAAAAAGCTGACGGTCACGTTATTCGAGACGGTTTCGCCGGAGGATAGGAAGCGGATGGAGGCTGAGGCAGTCAGGCTGTGGCCCGAGGCGGCCATCGGCTTGGAGCATGCCTGAATAGACAAAGCGGCGGCTCTTTCAAATCATCATGGAAGGGATCGCTGCCGGGTTTGTCAAAAGGTCAAGCAAGGAATATCCGATTTGCCAACGGCAGACTGCCGAGCGAAATGCAGTGAGTCCTTTCGGGTTGTACAAACAGGACGAAGCACCTGCGCGGCAGTTTTCCGCTTCTTCAAATGAATAGCTTCTTGGGTAAGCCGTAAGGCCGCCGAAGCCCGAGGACAGCGCTGGGAAGGCGTTCCCGCAGGGCGCACCCGGGCGCAGGCGAAGGCTGTGATGGGCGATAACAAGGGAGGCCGTGAGGCCGCCGAAGCCCGAGGACAGCGCCGGGAAGGCGTTCCCGCAGGGCGCACCCCAGCGCAGGCGAAGGCTGTGATGGGCGATAACATTTGAACGATCGGCCGGGAAAACGGCAGTGCCGTTCGGCGTAAGTGAGGGCAAGGTGCAAAAAAGCGACATGTGCCACTTCTGAATAAGCAGAACAGCGGTCCAACGCCTGTGATTTGGCTGGAACCGCTGTTTTTGTTTGCATGCTTTATGTCCGAACCAGTGCTTCGGCGGCTTCCGCCAGCTGACGCAGCAGCGCGTCGGCCTCGGCGGCGGTGGGAGCGACGGCAGTCAGGTACAGCTTGATTTTCGGTTCGGTGCCGGAGGGGCGGATCATGATCTTGGCCCCGCCTGTCAGGCGGAAGGTCAGCACGTCCGCCGGAGGGAGATCGCCTTTACCGTTCAGGTAATCGGCGACGCTCTCCACGGCTCTGACTGCCAAGGCCGTGACGGGTTGGGCGCGCAGCCGGGCCATCAGCGACCGCATGGCGTGCATCCCGGCCTCGCCCTCAAAGGTGAGGCTGCGGAGGTCGTGGCGGTAGCAGCCGTGTTCGGCGTACAGCTCGTTAATGGCGTCCAGGAGGGTCTTGCCCTGGCGGGCGTACCAGGCGGCGGCTTCGCATACCAGCAGCACGGCGTTCACCGCGTCCTTATCCCGAACATGGGCGCCGGAGAGGTAGCCGTAGCTCTCTTCAAAGCCGAAGATGAAGCGGTCGGCCTGTCCCTGGGCTTCCAGCAAACCGATCTGTTCCCCGATGAATTTGAAGCCCGTCAGCGTTCGGCGCAGCTCCACGCCGTATTTCGCGGCCACGGCGGAGGCCATGTCCGTGGAGACGATGGTAGTCACAGCCACGGGGCTTTCCGGCATGGCGCCGCGCGCAAGCCGCTGACGGCAGATGTAGTCCAGCAGAATAACGCCCATCTCGTTGCCAGTGATGAGACGGTAGCCGCCCTGACTGTCCGGGACGGCTGCCCCGCAGCGGTCGCAGTCCGGGTCGGTGCCCAGGAGCAGGTCGGGATGAACCTGGTCGCACAGGCGCAGCCCCAGGGCCATGGCCTCGCGGATTTCCGGATTGGGGTAGGGACAGGTGGGGAAGTGACCGTCAGGCTTTTCCTGCTCGGGCACCACCGTCACCTCAGACACGCCCAATTTGCCCAGCAGCCGGCGCACACACGCCAATCCCGCGCCGTTGAGGGGGGTATAGACCAGCTTGAGATCCGCCATGCCTTCGCCGGAACCTACCCGCTGGGCATAAACCGCGTCGATAAAGGCGGTCAGGCACGCCTCGGGGATCAGCTTGATGCGCCCGTCGGTCAGGGCCTGGTCATAGTCGGCGGCCCGGACAGCAAAGCAGTCCACCCGGCGAATGGCGGCCTGGATGCGCTCGGCGGCGTCGATGGTGATCTGGCAGCCGTCGGGGCCGTAGACCTTGTAGCCGTTGTACTGGCTGGGGTTGTGGCTGGCAGTGACGCATACGCCCGCGCCGCAGGTCAGGTAGCGCACGGCCCAGCTGAGGGCGGGGGTGGGCTGCAGGCGGGGATACAGATGGGCGGTGATGCCGTTGGCAGCCAGCACCCGGGCGGTTTCACGGGCGAAAACGTCGCTCTTGACGCGGCTGTCATAGGCGATGGCCACGGCCTTGGGCAGACCGGAGGCGTTCAGATAATCCGCCAGTCCCTGGGTCGCCTTGCGCACGGTGTAAATGTTCATGCGGTTGTCGCCCGCACCGATGACGCCGCGCAGCCCGCCGGTGCCGAAGGAAAGCTCCTGATAAAACCGATCGGCGATGGCCGCCTCGTCACCGGCAACGCTTTGCAGCTCAGCCAAAAGATCAGGATCTTCCGTGGCGTTTCGCAGCCAGGTCCCATATCGCTGCAGCATATCCAATCATAACCTCCTGTCCATCGGCGGATGGAAAAAGTCTCCGCCGCCCGGTTATCATACCATATTTGTGCTGGGCTTGCAATGCGTGCCAGCGGGACAAAAAACGCCTCCGACGCCGTTGAAGCTTCGGAGGCTGTATTCATACGATCCTCTGCAGCGGCTCCAGAATACCGCTGATGATCCGGGCGTCATTGATGAGGGTCTCGGGGTCGAAGCGGGGCGAGGGGCCGGACACGCTGACGGCGGCGAATACCTTGCCGGCGGCGTTGAAGACGGGCACCGCCACGCAGCGGATGCCGAACTCGTGCTCCATATTGTCCACCGCATAGCCGTTTTGACGAATTTCCTCCAGGTGGTGCAGGAGCATCGCCGGATCGGTCATGGTGAAGCTGGTATAGGCCTTCAGCCTGCCGTGAACCACCGCGTCGATCTGCTCCTCCGGGAGATAGGCCAGCATGGCCTTGCCGATGCCGGTGCAGTACAGAGGCGCGCGCTCGCCAAGGATGTTGCGGGTGGGCTGCTGGCTGGAGGGGTAGGTGGACTCGATATAGAGCACCTCGTTTTCGTTGAGGATGCCGAAATAGCAGACCTCCCGGGTTTCCTGGGCGATGCGGGTCAGGTAGGGGAGGAACAGGTCGCGCATGCCATGGTGGCTGTTGACGATGTAGCTCAGATGCAACACCTTCATCCCCAGGCAGTATTTGCTGGTGTCCGGGTTTTTCATCAGATACCCCAGGCGCTGGAAGGTGCTGAGGATGTTGTATACCGTGCTTTTCTGCATACCCAGCATTTTGGCGATCTCCGACGGGCCCATTTCGGGCTGCTCGACGGAGAAGCATTCCAGCACCTGCATGGCGCGGGCCAGGGATTTGACCTGATTATCATCAGCCATGGAGACGCCTCCTTTCATTCTGCTTTTCAGCGCAGGGGCTTAATTGCGGCAAAGGGTGCTGAGGACGTGGCGGGCGGCCTTGTCCATCTGGCGCACCTCGTCCCGGAAGGTCTCGGTCAGTCCGGCCTCGGGCAGAACGCGGGCTGCGGCCGAAGCCAGTACGCCCTCGATGGCCTTCAGGTGATATTTGGCGTTGACGGGGTAGTACTGCCGCTCAATCTCGGAGAAGATCGTCAGGTAGGCTTGTACCAGCTCGGCCTTCTCAGGCTGGCTCTGCCAGTTCTGCCACAGCCAGCGGTACAGCTCCATGTGGAAGTTCATCATCACGCCGGAGAAGCCCGCGCCGCCCGCCCGCAGGGTTTCCAGCAGGGTGGTGGTGTTGGCGTTGAACAAGTGCAGATCGCTGCCATGGAGCACATCCAGGCGTTTGCGGATCAGCGCCATGTCGCAGCAGGTATCCTTCATGAAGGTGAAGCGGCCGGATTCGGCGCACCACTTCAGTTCATCCAGGGTAATCAGCCGCTTGAAAGGATAGGGGCACTCATAGAAGCCCAGCGGCGTCTCGGGATCGAGCATGCGCATCAATGCTTGCAGGCGGGGCAGGAAGGACGCCTCCGCCTGGCCGGGAAGGCACAGGCGGTTGGTAATCAGGATGAGGGCATCCGCGCCGGCCTTGCGCATCAGGTTCAGCTCCTCGGCCTGATCCGAAAGGCTGGAGGAGGTGTGGCCCGAGGCGATGACGGGCACATGAGCATGCCGCTTGACAAAAGAGACCAGCTCTGCGCGCTCTTTTAAGGAAAGGAAAAAAATCTCGCTGGACTGGCAGGCGGCGAACAGGCCGGTGGCGCCATGCTCCTCATACCATGCGATCAGCCGCTCCAGAGAGGCGTAATCAATGTCGCCCTCCGGGGTGAAGGGGGTAATCATCACGGGCCATAGACCGTTGCAGTGCTGTATAGGCATTCGGAAATCCCTCCGTTATTTTACTGGACAGCATTCTGTCATACTGAACACCTATATCATATTGGATACGGGGCTTCTTGTCAAGAGGTGTGGAAGATACGGGAGATATTTTTTCACATTAACCAAAAAATGAATTTGTGATTCCCTGTTGACAAAGAAAATCAATCATGCTAAAATGAATTATCAAATGAACGGTGTTCAGTAATAATGAACGATAAGGACGGTGATGACGACATGGCGCTTCCCATCAGCAACCACTACCGGGTAGAGGGCGTCCGTCCCAAGCTGGCGACGACCACCCGGGTGGTGCTGGAACCCTGCGATGAATGGAGCTATGCCCATCACCCGCACATGATCCGTTTCAAGGGCAGGTATTTCCTGTGTAGCAGTCAGGGTCATCTCCATGAGGATGATGTGGGCCAGCGGGTTGTGTGCACCATGAGCGATGACCTCACGGCCTGGGAGCCGGTTCGGGTGCTGGCGGAGCCGGAGGATCCCGCCCATCAGGCGCTGATTCCATCCGGCCTGTATGTCCACGGCGATACCCTGATCGCGTACTATGTGACGCTGGAATACAGCCCGGAGGTGCTGCGGAACGGCTGCCGCCAGATGGGCGGGCAGGGGCGGAGAATCCTGGACTTCCATTATCGGACATCCGTCGACGGCGTTCATTGGTCAAGTCCCACGCCTTTGGCGGCCTTTGGCGGCAACATGCCTGTGGGCCGGCTGAAGTCGGGGCGTCTGTTCTCCGCCGGAGGACGGAACGTGGCTTACTCCGACTGTGACGACGGCGTATCCGGCTGGAAGGGCGTCACCATCTGCCCGGAGGGCTACGGCAACCGGCCGGAGGATGTGCGCAGCGAGGATGATTTGCCCGGCCTGGTGAGCGACACCCATGTGGCGCTGTGCGAGGGCTCCTGGATTCAGCAGGACAGCGGGCGGCTGTGGCTGTATCTTCGTTCGGCCACGCCCTGGCTGTGGGCCTGTTTCAGCGATGACGAGGGCGAAACCTGGTCGCTGCCCGAGCGGACGGACTTTACTGATAACAGGACGAAGTTTTTCCTCGGACGTCTGCCGGACAAGCGGTACTTTTATGTCGGCACCCCGGATCCGTTCCCGCCCAGAACCCGCCATGTGCTGGCCTTGTCCCTTTCCCGGGACGGCCTGGACTGGAGGGAGCATTACCTCCTGGCGGACGAACAGTATAAGGGCCGCTACCCGGGCATCGACAAAAACGGCGTCTACGGTTATCCCACCGTGCTGGCGGAGGAAGACCGGCTGATTGTCACCGTGTCGATCAACAAGGAAATGATCGTTGTCATGACGGCGGACTGGACCAAGCTGTAACAAAGGAGTGACGAAGGATGACTGACCTGCCCAAGTCCCTGGGCTATAACGTGCCTTGGAGCACCCGGGTGATCCGCGCCCTCAAGCGCGACAGATGGCTGTACCTGATAATGCTTTTGCCTGCGCTGTACTACATCCTGTTCTGGTACTACCCCATGTACGGCGTGACCATTGCCTTCAAGGATTTCAAGCCCAAGCTGGGCATACCCGGCAGCCCCTGGACCAGCCAGCATGGCATGAAGTATGTACTGCAGGTGGTCAATGATCCTTACTTCTGGACGGTGTTCAAGAATACCATTGTCCTGAATGTGGAAAACCTGCTCGTTACCTTCCCCGCGCCCATCATCCTGGCGCTGCTACTCAACGAGCTTACCTCCACCCGCTACAAGCGCGTGGTGCAGACGGTCACCTACCTGCCTCACTTCCTGTCCACGGTGGTGGTGGTGGGTATGCTGAACACCATGTTCAACTCCACGGGCATCGTCAATGAAATCATTGCGTCCCTGGGCTTTGATAAAATCAACTTCCTGAACGACGCGCAGTATTTCCGGCCCATGTACATCGGCTCCAACGTGTGGCAGAGCATCGGCTGGGATTCCATCATCTTCCTCTCCGCGCTGTCGGGGCTGGATCAGGAATTGTACGAGGCGGCCCGCATCGACGGCGCCGGAAGATGGAAGCAGACCCTGCACATCACCATCCCCGGCATCCTGCCCACCATCATCATCATGCTGATTCTGGCCATGGGCAAAATCATGAACGTCAGCTATCAGAAGGTATTGCTGATGATGACCGGCTCCAACCAGTCCGTGGCGGACGTGATTTCCACCTATGTGTACCGCCGCGGCATTACCAAGGCCGACTTCAGCTACGCCACGGCCGTCAACCTGTTCCAGTCGCTTGTTAGCTTGCTGTTCGTGGGCGTGACCAACTACATCTCGCGCAGAACCAGCGAAACTTCGCTCTGGTAAGGAAGGAGGAAGACGTATGCCCATCAAGGAAGGCGGCATCAGCCGCAAGGTGTTCATGGTATTCAACTATGTCTTCCTGGCTCTGCTGATGCTGGTCTGCCTCTACCCGCTGTGGCTGCAAATCATCATCTCCATTAGCCATGGCCTGGAGGTCATGAAGGGCGGCATCACCCTGCTGCCCCGCAGCATCACCTTTGAGACCTACAAGACGCTCCTGCGGGGCGAACTGTTCATGTACATGAAGAACACCATCGTCTACACGGTGGTGGGTACGGCGGTGAACCTGGGGATGAGCTGCCTGTGCGCCTACCCTCTCTCCCGCAAGACCTTCTCCGGCCGCAAGTTCTTCACCCTGATGGTGACGGTGACGCTGTTTTTCTCCGGCGGCATGATTCCCATGTACCTGACGGTGAAGCAGTACAACTTGATGGACTCCATGTGGGCCCTGATCCTGCCTGGAGCCATCAGCACCTACAACATGATTATCATCCGTACCGCCTTCCAGGCCCTGCCGGATTCCCTCATCGAATCCGCCCAGCTTGACGGCGCCAACGATCTGATTATCCTGGGCCGAATCGTCATCCCGCTGACCAAGGCGACCCTGGCCACCATGCTGCTGTTCTACGCCGTCAGCCACTGGAACGCCTACTTCGACGCCATGCTGTACATCAACAGCAAGGAAAAGTACCCCCTGCAGATCATGCTGCGCAACATGCTCATCGGCGGTCTGTTCAATGAGGAAACGGCCATTGCCGGCGCCAATGCCGAGGCCTTCGCGGTGACGGACTCCACCCTGCGCTCGGCCACCATCATCGTGACCACCCTGCCGATCCTGATCGTGTATCCCTTCGTGCAGCGCTACTTCGTCAAGGGCGTGATGATCGGCTCGGTGAAGGGCTGACGCCTTCATTCGAGCGGCATTCTGCTTGAACGAGGAACTTCGCCCCGTTTCATCGCAGAACTTCCATGATCGCTTGCTGCGCAAAGTCGAAGTGCCTGCGGGCCTTCCGACGCCTCCCCAGGGAGGACGCCCTGGAATTCCCTGTATCCTGCGGATGTATGTCCGTGGAAATAAAACTCAAGGAGGAAGAAACCATGAAATTTACCCGCCTGACCGCCCTGGTTCTGGTGCTGGCGATGGCCCTGTCTTTGGTGTCTGTCGCGAGTGCTGAGAATCCCGACACCTGGATCAGCGACGAGCTGGTCGAGCTGCGCGTGATGCGTGACGAGAACCCCAACCAGCCCATCAAGGCCGATACCGTCAAGCTGCAGACCATTCAGGAACTGCTGAACGTGAAGCTGGTCATCGACGCCCCGCCGAAGGCCTCCTACACCGACAAGAAGTCCGTCATGATCGCCACCGACGATATGCCTGACATCATGTATGTTGAGTTCAAGGACGTTCAGCAGTACGCCCGCGACGGCATGTTCGTGAACCTGAGCGATTACCGTGACCAGATGCCCAACCTGTTCGCGCTGCTGGACGCCGATCCCTCCATGGCGGCTTCCGCCACGGTGGACGGCAATTACTATGCCGCGCCCACGCTGTATCGTCACAATCCTGACGAGGCCCTTTCCGGCAACCTGGTGAACATTCGTACCGACCTGCTGGCCAAGTACGACCTGCCCGTGCCCACTACCTGGGACGAGCTGCTGGAGGTCATGATTGCCCTGAAGGAGAAGGAGCCCAACCTGATTGGCATGACCAACCGCAAGGCTGGCAACACCACCGCCACCCGCAAGCTGATGGACTGCATCGCCTATCCTCTTGGCTCCTATTCCAGCATGTACATTGACCACGAGCTGGACGGCAAGTGGTATTATGGCCCCGCCCATGAGAACTTCAAGGCCGTGCTGACCTATCTGAACAAGATGTGGAACGCCGGCGTGCTGGATCCCGACTACGCTTCCATGACCAAGGATCTGTGGACCGAGAAGCTGTCCTCCGGTCAGGCCTTCTGCACGGTGGATAACGACGGCGTGGTGCGCAACTTCAATGTGGCGCTCCAGACCATTGACCCCAGTGCCAAGCTGGAAGTGATCCCCTCCCTGACCAACTCCCTGGGCTATGCCCGCAACACCACCTACGCCCTGGATCGCCCCGAGAACTGCTGGGTGATTTCCGCCTCCTCCAAGAACATCGACCTGGCCGTGAAGTTCCTGGATTGGTGCTACTCCGAGCAGGGCACCGACGTGAACAACCTGGGCAAGGAAGGCGTCACCTATGACGTGGTGGACGGCGTGAAGGTCTTCAAGGACGAGATTCTGGCTGAGTACGCCGCCAACGGCGCCAACGCTATCTACGACATGTCCTCCGCGCTGGGCATCGGCCTGCTGGAGTTCACCCCCCGCTATGACACCACTCCCGACCAGCAGATGGCCATGTACCTCAAGGGCACCGACGAGGCCAAGGACGAGTACCGCGCTCAGCTCCAGGGCATCCTGAACGATACCGCCCTGCGCGACATCGGCATCGTGAACCGTGCCCCCACCCTCAACGCCGAGCAGACCGAGCGCTATAACGAGCTGCTGGTGGCCGTTGAGAACATCATCTGGCAGGAAGTGGACAAGTACATCACCGGCCAGGAGCCCATCGAGAACTGGGACAAGGTGATGGAAGCCGCCCGCAACGCCGGCGCGACGGAGATGGAAGAAATCTACAACGCCGCCTGGGAAGCTGCGCAGGCCAAGTAAGCGTATAACCACCAAAGCTCAAGTGAGAGCGGCGGCGCTGCGGTCAAAGCCGCGGCGCCGCCGCTTTTGCTGCACATGGCCGCGCCTGAAGACGCGCGAGCGCAAAGGAGGAACATCATGAACCACGGGGATCATCTGCTGCCCTTTTTGTGGCTGCATGGGGAGGACGAGGAGACGCTGCGCCAGGGCGTCCGGGACATCGCAGCTTCCGGCTGCGGGAGCCTGTGCGCCGAGAGCCGTACCCATCCTGACTTCATGGGCCCCGGCTGGTGGCGGGAAATCGACATCCTGACCGATGAATGCCGCCGCCTGGGCCTGACCTACTGGCTTCTGGACGATACGCATTTTCCCTCGGGCTATGCCAACGGCGCGGCCAAGGGCACGCCCCTGTGCCGCATGATGATGACCGAACGCCGCATGGATGTCGCCGGCCCCCGGCAGGGCGGGCGTATTCTGGTGCGTGAGGATGACGCCGCAGGGATGCTGGTGGCCGTGGTGGCCGGGCGCCGACTGCATCGGGAACGGCTGCGGGAGGACTTTGTGGATCAGGGTGGCTGGGCGCTGACGGACCTGATCGACCTGACGGATCGGGTGGAGGACGGCTTTGTTCGCTGGGATGTGCCGGAGGGCGAATGGCGCGTGTTTGTGCTGACGGCCAAGTATGTCTCGGAGCGGAATCCCCCCCAGTTTTTTGCCAATCCGCTCCTGCCCGAGGGCGGACAGCTGATGATCGACGCGGTGTACGAGCCTCATTACGCTCATCTGAAGGACGAGTTCGGCAAAACCTTCCGCGGCTTTTTCTCGGACGAGCCCGCGTTGCGGGCGGGCCGGGGCTGCCGGGCGGTGCTGGGCGAGTATCCGCGGCTGCCCATTCCTTGGCGGATGGATCTGCCGGAATTGCTGAGCGCGCGGCTGGACGAGAACGCCCGTGTGCTGCTGCCTGGGCTGTGGTACGACATCGGGGAAAAGACGGCCCGCATCCGTTACGCCCTGATGGATACCGTCAGTAGCCTGTACGCGGAGAACTACTCCATGCGGCTGGGCGACTGGTGCCGTGCCCATGGGGTGGACTATATCGGCCATGTCATCGAGCAGAACAATGCCCACAGCCGCCTGGGCCAGGGGGCGGGGCACTTCTTCCGCGCCCTCAGCGGCCAGGACATGGCGGGTATGGATTTGGTGCTGCACGAGCTTCGGCCGGATTTCCGCAACGCCTCCCATGCCTGGAACACCCAGGATTTCGAGGCGGACGACGACTTTTTCCGTTACATGATTGCCCAGATGACCGTCTCCTGCGCGCGGCTGGACCCTAAGAAAAAGGGCCGCAGCCTGTGCGAAATCTTCGGTGCTTACGGCTGGCAGGAGGATGTGGGGGAGATGCGCTATCTGGTGAATTTCCTCCTGTCTCGGGGCGTCAATCACTTCACGCCCCACGCCTTCAGCCTGAAGCCGCTGCCTGATCCGGATTCGCCGCCGCACTTCGGGCGCTTCAACCCGCTGATGCCCGCCATCAGCCGCCTGTTCGGCCATATGGAGCGCACGGGCGCGCTGCTGGACGGCGGCATGCTGGATACCCGCGTGGGCGTCCTGTATTACGCCGAGGCGGAATGGGCTCAGGGCAAGGGCTGCATGAAGACCCAGGCGCTGGTGAAGCGGCTGGCCCTGCGGCAGATTGCCTGTGAAATCGTGCCCATTGACCAGCTGACGGCGGGGCGGTACGATGTGCTGTACATTCCCCGGGCCAAGTGGTGGCCGGAGAAGCTGTTCCGCCGCCTGCGGACGCTGATGGACGCCGGCTGCCGGGTGGTCTTTGTGGATGAAATACCCCAGGGTCTGAGCGAAGGCTCAGGGGATATGGCCGCGCTGACGGCGGGGACGCATGTTTTGCCCCTTGACGGCATCGCGGAGGACGCGCTGGCCCATGCTGCCCTGCCGGTGCGGCCCCTGTCCGACAGCCCTGACATTTCCTGCTATCCCTATCGCAAGGATGGAAAGCTGCTGCTGGCGCTGTTCAACGAGGATACGCGGGCGGCCCACGACATCACGCTGCGTGTAGAGGAGCCCTTTGCATCCCCCGTGGCCTACGACCCGGAGCAGCAGTGCTGTGAAGCGCTGCCCGACGGCGAAAAGATTTGCTTGACGATTGAGCCCGGACAGCTTATGATAGTAGGCGAACCCATAGAGGACTGGCCTGCCGCCCAGGCGCCCAGGCGCTGGAAGGAAACGGCTTCCCTGGCTCCGTCGTGGACGATCACCTTCCCGGGGACAGAGCTGCCCGCCCTGCGCACCGACGAGCCACGGGACCTGAACGAAACGTATCCGCGGTTCTCGGGCGCGGCCCGGTATGAGGCGGAAGTTGAACTGCCCAAGGGCTGCGAGGCTGTGCTGCTGCCCCAGGTCAGCGGCGCGGTATCGGCTTGGCTGGACGGCGAATCCCTGGGGCATCGGGTAGCCCCGCCCTACCGTTTCCCTGCCGGGGAAGGCTGCCATCGTCTGACGCTGGAAATTACCAATACGCTGGTTTTCGCTCATCGGGACGAGCTGTCCTTCTTCAACTATATCAAGCCTACCGGACTGACGGGTCCGGTGACGGCGCTGGAGGCGAGTCTATGACCCGGCGTGTTGCCCTGAAGGGAACGGATTTGTGCCTGAGCCCCGTCGCCCTGGGCACGGTGAAGGCCGGAATCGCCTGGACAGGCCGGGAGGCGGACGCGCTGTTGGACGCTTATGCTGATATGGGCGGCAACGTGCTGGACACGGCCCGGGTCTATACCCCGCCCAAGGAGGGCTGCAGTGAACAGGCGCTGGGCCAGTGGCTGCGGCGCGGCGGCAAGCGCCGGAACATGGTGCTGGTGAGCAAGGGTGGCCATCCCGCCCTGGACAGCATGACGGTTCCGCGGATGGATCGGGCGTCCATGGAAGCTGATCTGGAAGCCAGCCTGCGCGCTCTGGGCGTTGACGCGATTGACCTGTACCTATATCACCGGGACGATCCCGCCACCCCGGCGGGAGAACTGGTGGAGCTTATGGAGGACTTCCGCCGGGCGGGGAAAATCCGCTGGTACGGCTGCTCCAACTGGACAACCCCGCGCATGGAGGAGGCCGCGGCCTATGCCAAGGCGCACGGTCTTCCTGGCTTTGTGGCCAACGAGTGCTTGTTCAATGTTGGTGTTCGCCACATGGGGCCGCTGGCGGACAAGACCATGGTGGCGGCGGATGATGCCATGCTTGCGCATCATCGCGCCACGGGCATGGGAATGCTGGCCTACTGCGGGTTGTGCAGCGGGTACTTCCATCGCCTGATGGCGGAAGGCCCCGAGGCCGTTCGCGGGAAGAAATACGATACCCCCGGCAATCGCCGCGTGGCGGAGCGTCTGAACGCCGTCTGCCGGGATTACGGCGTCACCCTGTCCCAGGCGGAGCTGGCGTTCATCCTGGCTCAGCCCTTTGACGCGGTGGCGCTGGCGGGGGTCAGCCGCGTGGAGCAGCTGACGGATCTGATGGGCGCCATGACGCTGAACATTCCCATTGAAGCTTATGAAGAGTGATCGCCGCCGACGGCGCGAGGAGTGAAATCAATGCAGGAAATGATCCATGTAGACCATCCCCATATGGCCGATAACCGCTTTCAGGACGGCGCACTGCCTCACCTGACGGGGGTGCAGTCCTTTCAGGTTCTGCGGTGCAACCGTCGACATCCTGAATGGGCGGACGATATCGGCTGGACGTATAATCACGCCGCCATGCTGGCCTGGTACAACGGACTGTTCCTGTGCGAATATCTTTCCAACCCTGTGTCCGAGCATGAGGTGCCCGGTCACACCATGCTGACCGTCAGCCGGGACGGCATCCATTGGGACAAGCCGCAAATAGCCTTCCCTGAGGTGGAGGTGCCTACGGCCCAGTACAAAGGCCCGCGCAGCCCGGAGCTCAGGGACAGGATGCTCACGGTGCCCCATCAGCGCATGGGCTTCTTCCACGCCGCCAATGGGGTCATGCTGATGCTGTCCTTCTACGGCATCGTCCACGACCGGCACAAGAGCGCCCCCTGCGACGGCTGGGGCGTGGGCCGCGCCGTCCGCCGCATCTACCCCGACGGCAGCATGGGTGCTGATATTTACTTCCTGATTTATAATGAGCCGGCAGGCTACACCGAGGAAAACACGCCGGTCTTCGCTCCTTTCCGAAAGAGCAGGGACAGCGAATTGATTGCCGCCTGCGAGGAATTGCTCCGCAACGGCGCGTGCATGCGCCAGATGTACGAGGAGCAGCGGTTCGACGAGGCGCTGTTCCCCACCCCGGCGGGGGAGGCGCTGTCCTACTACACGGTGCGCGAGGACGAGATCATCGGCATGTACAAAAAGGGCCTGGTGAGCGTCTCCCGGGACGGCGGAGCCACCTGGTCTCTGCCGGAGCGCCAGGGCAGCGTATGCACCGCCACGGGTAAGGTCTGGGGCCAGAAGACCGGCGATGGTCGCTACACCCTCATGTACAACCCCACCACGGACGGACAGCACCGCTGGCCCATCGCGGCGGTGACGGGGGCGGATGGCCATCATTTTGACGGCATGGCGGCTGTGACGGGCGATATGTCGCCCCAGCGCTACGGTGGCCTGGACAAGAACCTGGGCCCGCAGTATATGCGCGGCATTGCGGAGTGCAATCCCCAGACGCCCGACGGCCATGTGTGGCTGGCATACAGCAATAATAAGGAAGACATTTGGATCAGCCGCATTCCAGTGCCGCTGACGGCGGAAGGCTCCGCCGAAGGCAGCCTGACCTGCCGGGCCGGGCTGCTGCCGGAGGGCTTTGGTATTTACGCTCCTGTGTGGGCGCCGGTGGAGGCTGGGGAGAACGCGCTGACCCTGCGGGACAAGGATCCCTATGACCGTGCGGTGGTGGAGCGGAACATTCGCCGAGGCAAGGCGGGACGGGTTCATCTGACCCTGACGGTAGAGCGTCTGTCCCGGGAAGGCAGCCTCACCTTTGAGATGCAGGACGATCAGGGCCGTACCCCCATTCGGCTGGTGTTCATGCCCGACGGGGTACTGCGGGTTCGCGGCGACGGCCGCACCGATCCCTGGCAGCCCTACCAGGCGGGTCAGGCCATCGACATCGACGTGGCCTACGACTGCGACAGCCGCCGCTTTACCGCCAAGGCCCTGGGGGCGGAGAAGAGCTTCGGTTTCAGCGCGGCGGTGGATGACATCACCCGCTTCCGTCTGATGTCTAAGGAAAAGATTCCGCGGCTTTCCACGCTGGACGACGTGGGCAAGTGGGGCGCCAAAGAGCAGATTCTTCCGGGCGGTGAGGAGCCGACCGAGGAAACCGTGGTTTTCGTCACGGCTATGAAATGGAAAGTAGAGGAGACGGAAGAACATGCGTAAACCGAAGATTCTGGTGGTCGGCAGTCTGGTTATGGACATGATTACCAACACCCAGGTATTCCCCAATTCCGGCGAAACGGTTCTGGGCAAGACCTTCTCCACCGCGCCGGGCGGCAAGGGCGCGAACCAGGCCGTGCAGGCGTCCCTTCTGGGCGCGGAGGTCACTATGGTGGGCAAGGTGGGCGCGGACAGCTTCGGTGATACCATGATCGCCTTCATGAACAAGGCGGGCGTGAACACCGACCATGTACTGCGCAACCCCGACGTATCCTCGGCGGTGGGCAACATCATCCTGGAGTCGGACGGCGCTGGCTCTGCCCGCAACCGCATCATCGTGGTGCCCGGGGCGAACATGACCATCACGCCTGAAGACGTGGCCTTCCTGAAGGAAGATGTAGCGAATTATGACCTGGTGATGCTGCAGTTCGAGATTCCCATGGAGATCAATGTGCTGGTGGCGGGCTACGCCAAGGCCAAGGGCGTGCCGGTGATGGTGAATCCCGCGCCTGCCGCGCCCATCCCGGACGAGTTGATGGCCTGCGCCACCTACCTTTCTCCCAATGAGCATGAGGCGGCGGCCATCACCGGTCATCCCATCCGGGTGGAGGACGGTGTGAACCAGGAGGACATCCGCGCCGTGGCCGAAATTATGGCCCAGCGCGGCACCAAGAACCTGCTGGTGACCCTGGGCGAGAACGGCGCGGCCATCGGCAGCTCGGAGCGTGTGACCGTGATGCCCAGCGTACCCAACGTCAAGGCCGTTGATCCCACCGCCGCCGGGGACAGCTTTGTGGCGGCCTTCTGCACGGGCGTGTGCTCCGGTCTGACGGAGCGCCAGGCCATTGACTTTGCCCGGAACACCGCGGCCATCACCGTGTCCCGCCCCGGCGCGATGCCCAGCCTGCCCAGCCGGCAGGAGGTTCTGGCGGGGCTGAAGCTGCACGGCGAAAAGGATTTCCCCCACGATCTGATGGCGGACTAAACGAAGGAGAGAACGCGCATGAATCACGATATGTGCAAGGCGTCCTTTGACGCCTTCAAGGACATCATGGCCAAGGAGACAGCCGCCTTTCTGGCACAGATGGATTACGACCAGTACGCGGATGCCGTGAGCATCATTCTGGACGCCCAGGCCAAGGGCGGCCGGGTGCACATCACGGGTATCGGCAAGCCCGGCCATGTGGCGGCCTACATGGCCTCGCTCCTGTCCTCCACGGGCACGCCCACCTATTTCCTCCACGGCACGGAAGCCACCCATGGCTCCTGCGGCCAGCTGGTGCCGGGGGATGTGGTCATCTGCATTTCCAACAGCGGCGAGACCCCCGAGCTGAAGGCCACCGTCGGGGCCATCCTGAACAACGGCTGCAAGGTGATCGCCGTCACCGGCAACCCCGAAAGCTGGCTGGCCCGTCAGGCCCAGGCGCATTTGTTCGCCGGGGTGAAGGCGGAGGGCGGCCCTCTGAACCGCGCGCCCCGGGCTTCCATCATCGCGGAGATGCAGGTGCTCCAGGGGCTGAGCGTGATTCTGCAGGTCAACCGCGGCCTGGATCCCAAGCAGTATGTGAAGTGGCATCCCGGCGGAACCCTGGGCCATCTGCGGGACGACGAGAAATAAGGAGGACGCCATCATGCTCAGGAACGGCTGCATTCATCCCGACATCATGGCGGCGCTGGCTCTGTGCGGCCACGGTGACAAAATCCTTATAGCCGACGGCAACTATCCGCTGGCGCAGAAGTCCGGCGATGCCCGGAAGGTCTACTTGGGTCTGACGGCGGGGCATCCCACCGTGACGGAGGTGCTGGAGGCGCTTCAGGCGGAAATCAACGTGGAGGCTGCCGTGGTCATGGACCCGGCGGACGGCACGGAGCCCGCGATCTTTGACGAGTTCCGCAGGCTGCTGCCGGGGGTTCAGCTGGACAAGCTGGGGCGTTACGAATATTACGCCGCCTGCCAGGAGCCCGGCGTTCGTCTGGCCATCGCCACCGGAGAGCAGCGGGTGTTCGCGAATCTGCTGATTACGGTCGGCGTAGCCTGAGTTCAGCGGCTATGGGCCCGCTTTGTTGAGAGACAAAGCGGGCTTTTTGCTGCATACGATGAAAGAAATGTGTCAATACGTTTTGCAAATGGGAAACTTATATGGAAGCCTCTGCCGTAGGAAGTTTTTCATGCCGGTTTTGATTATTCATTTCTCGAACAAGGGAAATAATCCTGATTCAGGAAAAATGCTTCATCGCGTTTTGTATTGGTTTTCCGCTCTTTTCAAGCCGTGGTTGATACGTCTCCCTGGAGAACTTTATAAGAACTGTGATCTGATGCAGTGCGTGCTTTACCGTTTAGCATGATGTGGAGTGTCATCCGGTATCTACAATTTGGGGGGAGCAATGGAAGCATATTTCATATTGGACAGTTGCTTGTCCACAACTGCCTGCGCCATTTGAGGTTTCCAGTCGGGGAGAGAACGCCTTTTACGAAGAGCAGATCGACAATGGATACCCAAGCTGTTTCCGTCAAGATAGCACTCCAATAGGTTTCGGACAACACCTGCTTTGTCTTCATCGTGGGAATCTCCGAACCAACTAAAATATAGCCATCATCGGAGCTTCACAGGGGCTGTGCTTTCTAAAACATCAATAAAAGCAGGTCTAAGAGAGAACCATTCTCCTTCAAGCTGCTTGCTGACAACCGCTATGCAATGATCGCCAATATGGAGCGTTGACTTTGATGGGGTGTACCAAGTGCAAATCAAACGTGCGTATAACGATTGTTACACGCACGTTTTGTCTGCGATGTCTAATCAAGATAATAATGCTGTTTCGCTTTCGTTGAAGATCGATGGCCCCTTATACCCCGAATAGGTTGGCAGCAAGCCGAAGCGTCGCGGGCGCGCTGACAAGCGAGCAGCGAAGGCACAGCGAGCCTTTTAAGAGAAGGAGGCGCGGCGGAATGAGCGCGCCGGCGGCTTAATAAATAAGTTGCCGCAAGCAACATACGGCTTGCGGCAACGTGGTGCCGGAAGCGGGGGTCGAACCCGCACGGTGTCGCCACCACTGGATTTTGAATCCAGCACGTCTGCCAATTCCATCATTCCGGCATTTCATATGGTAAGTCGTCTTCCGATGCTCTGTTCGAGAAATCGGAGGGACATAAAAACAAGAGGCATGTTCTGCTTTCAAAAAGCCCCGTAAAATCAAGGGCCTGCGCCAAAGGGATATGAACCGGCATTGCAGCTTTTGCATCCGCCGCGTCTGCCATTCCGCCGCTTTGTCACGCAGAAGCAGTATAGCACAGACCCGCGGAAAATGCAAGGCTAAATCGCCGCTTTTCCCTTTACCCTGGAAAAAAGATGTGCTATACTGATTATATACGTTTCTTCGGCTATGAGGAAGCGGAGGGAAAAAGGAGGACATCCCCATGAGAAAGTTTATCGCGGAGTTCAAAAAGTTTGCCCTGCGCGGCAATGTGCTGGATCTGGCGGTCGGCGTCATTATCGGCGGCGCGTTCACCGGCATTGTGACGGCGCTGACCGACAATTTCATCAATCCGTTATTGAGCCTGCTGTTCACGGGGACGCCCGGTATGCTGGCGGACGGCACTCCCTGGACCTTCGGCGGCTGCGTGACGGCCTTCGGCACCACGCTGGTGAATTTCATCATTACGGCCTTTGTGCTGTTCCTGCTGATGCGTGGGATTAACGCGCTCATGACCATGAGCCGCAAAAAGAAGGAGGAAGCTCCTGCCGCGCCGACCACCAAGGTTTGTCCGTACTGCCTGAGCGAGATTCCCTTGGCGGCGACGCGCTGCGCTCACTGCACCAGTCAGCTGGACAAGGAATAAGGCCGATACCGCCCTGGCGCGTAGCGCCGTGAAAGGAATGGCTGCAATTGCCGTGGACAAGCTGTTCACGGCATTTTTTTACGCCGATATGCAAAGTACACTTGACAAATAGTGCAAAGCAAGCTATACTAAAAATGCAAAGTCGACATTGCAAATCATCCGGAGGCTCATGATGAAAACACGCATCAAGGAACTGCGCAGGGAGCGGAAGCTGTCCCAGGAAGAGCTGGCCGATGCCGTGGGCACCACCCGGCAGACCATCACCTCCATTGAGACCGGCAAATATGTGGCCTCGCTGCCGCTGGCCCACAGGATCGCCGCTTATTTCGGCCTGACCATTGAGGAGATATTTTTGTTTGAGGAGGAATGAAGAATGAACATGGATGCCTATCGTCAAAGGATTGCGCGCCGCCGAGGGCTCTGCCGCATGGCCGGTTGTGTCAGCTTTCTGGGCTTTGTTGCGTTGAACTGTCTGGGCAAGGACGCCAATCGGGCCTTCAGCCTGATGGCGGGTGTGACCAGCGGCTTCACCATAGTGGTCTGCGTACTGGCGCTGCGGTTGAGCCGCGCCCTGAAGGACGACACCGCCCTGCGCCGTCTGTACAACGAGGATCATGACGAGCGCAGGCAGGCCATCCGTGCCAAGGCGGGGGTTCCCATGATTCTGTTCACGTCCCTGGGGATGATCGTTGCGGCGGTGGTGGCGTCGTTTTTCAATGGCACGGTGACGACGACCCTGCTGGTTGCCGCTGCCGCGCAGATGGCGGTAGCCTGTGTGGTCAAGGGCATTTATCTGAAGCGGATGTGATCTGCATAGGGCTGTGGACGGCGCTATCCTTGCGAAGCTTGTAGAAACGTGCTACACTATGGTCATGATGGCGGCAAGGAGGCGGCGGCATGAAGGTTATCGCCCGGGTACGATGTGATTTTCCCACCAAATTCGGTCTGCCCAGGCAGAGCGGCCTGGTGGAGGCTGTGGAGGCGCGCATCGTCTTTGAGCCGGAATATCGGGTGGCGGAGGCGCTGCGGGGCATCGAGGCCTTTTCCCATCTGTGGCTGATTTGGGGCTTCCATCAGGCGAAAAGAGCCGGTCAGCCGGAGGACGCCTGGTCGCCGACGGTGAGACCGCCGCGGCTGGGCGGCAACGCGCGCATGGGCGTCTTTGCCACGCGCTCTCCCTTCCGGCCCAATCCCATCGGCCTGAGCTGCGTCCGCCTTTTGCGGGTGGAAGAGACACCCGGGCTGGGGCAGGTGCTGGTGATTGCCGGGGCGGACATGATGGACGGCACCCCCGTCTATGACGTGAAGCCCTATCTGCCTTACGCGGACTGCCGCCCGGAGGCCGCCGGCGGATTTACCGAACAGACAGAGAAGCGCCGGGTGCGGGTGGTGGTGCCTCCGGAATGCCAGCGGCTTCTCCCGGCGGAGCGTTTGGCCGCGCTGGAGGGCATACTGGCCCAGGACCCCCGCCCGGCCTATCAGCATGACCCTGAGCGGGTTTACGGCTTCCCCTACGCGGGGTTGGAGGTGCGCTTCGTCGTTCGGGAGGATGTGCTGACGGTTACGCAGATACGCAAGCAAGGAGAGCCATGCGAATGACAATATTGGAAGAGATGCAGGCGGCCTTTCCTGTGCGCAAGACGCGGCGGCAAAAGGAAGCCTTCCGGCAGTGGGCCGTCGCCAGGGCAAAGCGTGAGGGTTATTCGGCCAGTGTGGAGCAAAACGGCGGCTTGGGGAAAAGCCGCAATGTGGTTATCGGGAACCCGGAAGAGGCGGAGATAATCTTTACCGCTCATTACGACACGCCGCCGCGGATGCTGCTGCCCAACCTGCTGCTTCCGCGCAGTATACCTCTGTATCTCCTGTATCAGCTGGCGGTGGTGGCGTTTTTTCTGGCGGCAGCGGTGGCGGCTGGCGGCGCGGCCGCGCTGCTGGGGGCGGACGGAACGCTGGCTTTCCGCTTGGGCTGGCTGGCCTATTGCGCGCTGCTGCTCCTGATGATGTTTGGCCCGGCCAATCCGCACAACGCCAACGACAATACCTCCGGCACAGCGACGGTGCTGGCGCTGATGGCGGCGACGTCGGTGAAGGAGTGTCCACGGGTCGCCTTCATCCTTTTTGACAATGAGGAAAAGGGAACACTGGGCTCACGGGCTTATGCCAGGGAGCATCCGCTGGTGCGGGACGAGTGCCTTGTCATCAATCTGGACTGCGTGGGCGTGGGGGAGCATCTGCTGTTCCTGGCTCCGGAGAAGGTGCGGCAGATGCCGTGCTATGAACGCATGGAGAAGGCCTTGACGGAGGACGAAGCGTCCGGCGCGGTCTTCCTGCCGCTGGAGGAAAGTCGGTTTCCCTCCGACCAGCGGAACTTCAGGCTGGGCGTGGGCGTTTGCGCTTGCCGAAAGGGCCCGCGCATCGGCTATTATTGCACGAAGATTCATACCCGCCATGATATTCAATGCGACCAAGGCAGCCTTGTGCGGCTGACCGGCATGCTGCGCCGACTGATGGAGGCTGCGGGGGAAGGGGGACAAAGCGCATGACCATCCTGGAAGAATTGTGCGGAAGCTATCCGATCCGTTACGCCCAGATGCAGAAAAACGCCTTCCGCCAGTGGGTGCTGCGCAAGGCTGCTGCGGACGGCTGGCAGGCCCGGGTGGAGGAGAACGGGCGCTTTTTCATGCACCGTAACGTGGTGATTGGGGAGCCGGAACACGCCGCGGTGATTTTCACCGCGCACTATGATACCCCCGCCGTCAGTCCCTTGCCCAATTTGCTGATTCCGCGCAACGCGCCGGTGTTCCTGGCCTGGCAGCTACTGAACGTGGCGCTGATGCTGGCCGTTTCTCTGCTGGTGACGGCGGTGGCCGATGTGTTCATCGACAGCGCCCGGGCGGTGCTGTGGGTGTTTGTGGCCTGCTATCTGGGATGCCTTTTGCTGACCAAGGCGGGCCCGGCCAACAAGCGGAACGTCAACAACAATTCCTCCGGCGTGGCGGCGCTCATGCAGACCATGGCCGCCATTCCCCGGGAGCACCGGGGCAAGGTGGCCTTCATCCTGTTTGACAATGGGGAGAAGGGCGCGCTGGGTTCCAAGGCCTACGCCAGGGAGCATCTTCAGCAGCAGTATGTGAAGACCATCATTGACCTGGACTGCGTGGGGGTGGGGGACACCATGCTGGTCATCGGGAAAAAGCTGGCCCGAGTGCGCCCCGAATATGTCCGTCTCTGCGCGGCGATGCGGGAGGAAAGTGACCGTGCCGTGGAGATCATTGAGGGCGGCATAACGACGTATACCTCCGACAAGGACAGCTTCAAGTGCGGTGTGGCGGTGCTGGCCTGCCGCCGCAGCCCCGGCGTGGGCTACCTGGTGACGCGGCTGAATACCAGCCGGGACACCCTGGCGGATCAGGACAACATCGACTTTCTGACAAGGCGTTTCGCCGCGCTGGCGGAAAGGCTGTAAGACGCTTCCATATGAAAACGCGCCCCGGTCATCGCGAGGATGACGGGGCGCGTTGCTGTTGGGAATGCCAGCCTTATTTGCTGGGCGTGACGGGAGGCTTGACCGTGGGCTTGGTTGTGGGTTTCACCGTAGGCTTGGGGGAAGGACTGGGAGACGGGGTAGGCGTGGCCTGAAGCTTATCCAGCAGCTCCTGGGCCTTGGTCAGTTCAGCCTGGGTGGAAGTCAGATCGGCCTGGACGTCCTTGAGCGCCTTGTCGGAGGCGGCCAGGGCTTCATCCTTGGCGGTGGCGTCAGCCTTCAGGGCTTCCACCTGCTCATTCAGGGCGGCGGAGGCGGAGGCAAGCTCCTCCTTCTCGCTGGTCAGGGCCGCCAGGGAGGCGGTGAGTTCGTCCTTTTCAGCCGTCAGCGCGGCAATCTGCGCTTCCAGGTCGGTGTTGGCGGACTTGGTTTCATCCAGGGCGGCGCGGTCGGACTCGCCCGTGGCGGTCAGTTCGGCAATCTGCTTTTCCAGCTCGGCGACCTTGGCGGTGGATTCCTCCAGGGAGGTTTGCGCTTCCTTCAGGTCGTTCTGAGCCAGCTCCAGATCGGCCTGAAGGGTCTCCTTTTCGGCGGCGACGGTTTCCCATTCGGTACGGCTCGCGGCCAGATCGGCGCTGAGGGCGTCCACTTGGCTGTTCAGACTGTCGCGCTGGTTGAACAGCACCACCGCCATGATGACGGCGGCCAGCAGGACAACGCAAAGGGCGATGAGGGATGGGTTCTTCCGGGTTTTGTTCTCACTCATGGGAAATGGGTACCTCCTTCAGCATTTTTGGGGGTCGTGGGGAAACAAAACGCATATGCCAGCGCGAGGGTTCGCGCGGGATACCATTAGGGAGCGGACATGCCGTCCGCGGAGGCCTGCAACGCTTCAAGCTGGGCGCGCAGAGCCTCAACCTCCGACGCGAGGGCTTCCGCCTGGGCGGCCAGGGCTTCGCCGTCAGCCTGTGCGACGGCCAGCTGTTCCGCCAACGCCTTGTTGTCGGCGCGCAGGGTCTTGCGGCGGTCACGGAGCTCCTGCTCGCGGGCCTTGACCGCTTCCACATCCGGCTGGATCAGCGCCAGGGATGCCTGAACCTCCGGCAGCTCGGCAGCGGCCTGATCGTACTCATAGCGCTGCTTGGCTTCCCGCTGGCGGCTTGTTTCCAGGCTGAGCGCCACATCCGCCACCTGAAACCGCAGTGCGTACTGGGCCTGACTGTACCAGCCAAGGAGGCCGCTCATCAGCAGCATAGCCGCCGCGAACAGCAGCGCGAAAAGGCGTGGCAGGGGACGATGGGCCATGAAAGCTACCTCCTGATGGAAGTTCTGATACACTATTGTACCATAGCTTCGGGAAAAAAGAAATACCTTGGCGCGGAAATCCACAGAAGAAACAGCCGCGAAATAGGAAGGGCATTCTTGACGATTGCGGCCAATGGTGATATATTGATTCCATCCGATGAAGGAGGGAACCTCTGATGTACTGGATCATAACGGAAACCACCATTGACATGCCCAAAGCCTATGTGGACAGTCAGCCGAATTTCCTCGCGCTGAACATGGGTTACACCATGGACGGCGTGAGTTACAAGCCTGACGGCACGGATGAAAACAGCCGCGCCATCTATCAGGCAATGCGGGAGGGCAAGGTCATCACCACCGCCCAAGTCAACAGCGAAGAATGGAAGGAGGCCTTCCGCCCGCTGCTGGCGCAGGGGGACGACGTGCTGGCCATCGCGTTTTCCAGCGGCCTGTCCGGCACCTGTCAGGCAGCCTGCGTGGCGGCGGCGGAGCTTCGGGAGGAATATCCCCAGCGGCGGCTGATCGTCATTGACAGCCTGTGCGCCAGCGCCGGAGAGGGGCTGCTGGTGGACTATGCCCTGCGCAATCGCGAAAAGGGAATGACCCTTGAAGAAAACGCCGCATGGGTGGAGGCGCATGTGCAGAAGCTGTGCCACTGGTTCACCGTGGATGATCTGATGTTCCTGCTGCGGGGCGGCCGGGTGTCCGCCGTCAGCGCCTATCTGGGTACGCTGATTAAGATCAAGCCTGTCCTGCATGTGGACAAGGAAGGGCATCTGATTCCTCGGGCCAAGGTGCAGGGGCGCCGCAAGAGCCTGCGGGCGCTGGCAGACAAGGTGAAGGAGAACATCGTCAAGCCCGAGGATCAGGTGGTGTTCATTTCCCATGGCGACTGCGAGCATGAGGCGCAGGCGCTGGCGGATATGATTCGCGCCGAGGTGCCGGTGCGGGACGTCCGTCTGAGCTACATCGGCCCCATTATCGGCGCTCACTCCGGCCCCGGAACGGTGGCGGTGTTCTTCCTGGGCGACGCTCGCTGAGGGCGCGCGGCCAGACGGTTCTCTTTCGATCATGAAGTACGCTGCGCGGTATTGCACGGCGTATTTTTCATGTGTCTTGCTTGCAATTTATGCGCCGATGGAGTAAAATAAACGAATACCAAACCAGGCTTTCCCTGGAATGGCTGAACCGCCCTCTGCCTTGCGGGGGCGCCCATAAGGAGTGAAGAGCATGACGAAGCTGGAAATGGCCCTGTTGGAGCTTCTGCGGGAGGACTGCCGCCTGCCTCTGGAAAAGCTGGCGATTATGACCGGCGCGGACGTGGAGGAGGTTGCCCAGACCATCGACCGTCTGGAAGAGGAACGGGTGATTCTGCGTTATCAGCCCACCATCAACTGGGACAAGACCGACCGCGAACGGGTGGAGGCTATGATCCAGGTGAACATCACACCCCAGCGGGATACCGGCTTTGACGCCGTGGCCAAACGCATTTATCGCTTTGAGGAGGTCAAAAGCGTTTATCTGATGAGCGGCAGCTACGATCTGCTGGTGCTGGTGGAGGCCCGCACCCTCAAGGAGCTGGCGCACTTTGTATCCTCCAAGCTGTCCACCCTGGAAACCGTCACCGGGACGGCCACCAGCTTCGTCCTCAAGCGTTACAAGGAGGAGGGCGTGGTCTTCGAGGGGGACAAGATTGATAACAGGCTGGTGGTTTCGCCATGAATTACGACCGCTATCTGAATCAGAGCATCGCTGCGGTGCCGCCCAGCGGCATCCGTCGCTTTTTCGACCTGGCCGCCACCATGAAGGACGCCATCTCCCTGGGCGTGGGCGAACCGGATTTTGTGACGCCCTACCACATCCGCAACGCTGCCATCAACAGTATTTTGGACGGCGAGACCCAATACACGGGCAACCGCGGCCTGCCGGAGCTTTTGCGGGAGATTTCCATATATCTGGAGACGCGCTACGGTACGTCGTATCACCCGGAGAAGGAAATCGTGGTAACGGTAGGCGCCTCGGAGGCCATCGACATCGCCCTGCGGGCCATGGTCAGCCCCGGGGACGAGGTGCTGGTGCCCGAACCCAGCTATGTCAGCTATAGCCCCAGCGTGATTTTCGCGGGGGGCAAGCCCGTGGGGGTGGAGACAACCCATGAGGACGCCTTCCGCCTGAAGCCTGAGAAGGTGCTCAGGGCCATCACGCCCAAAACCAAGGCGCTGATTCTGCCCTATCCGAACAACCCCACCGGCGGCATCATGGAGCGGGCCGATCTGGAAGCCTTGGCCAAGGTTGTCAGGGACAAAGAAATCATGGTCATCAGCGATGAGATCTACTCGGAGCTCACCTATGGCGATCAGCCCCATGTGTCCTTCGCCTCGCTGCCGGGCATGTGGGATTATACCGTCACCATCAACGGCATGTCCAAGGCCTTTGCCATGACCGGCTGGCGCGTGGGTTATCTGTGCGGGCCGGAGCCGCTGATCAGGGAGATGCTGAAGATTCACCAGTACGCCATCATGTGCGCGCCCCGGGCGGGCCAGGTGGCGGCCTGCGAGGCGCTGCGCATAGGCCGTGAAAACGGCTATGAGGACGTGGCGCGCATGCGGGAAAGCTATGACCGCCGCCGTCGGCTGATGCTGGAGGGCTTCCGCGGCATGGGTCTGGACTGCTTTGAGCCCCTGGGCGCGTTTTATGTGTTCCCGTCCATCAAGCGCTCCGGCATGACCAGTGACGCCTTCTGCGAAAAGCTGCTGGCGGATAAGCGGGTGGCCTGCGTCCCCGGTACGGCCTTCGGTCCCTGCGGGGAAGGCCATGTCCGCTGCTCCTATGCCACAGGAATTGACAAGCTCAACATCGCGCTGGAAAAAATCGCGGATTTTTTGGCGGAATGCTGACCGATGGATAATTCCGCTGCGAAAAATCGTTAAGATAGGCGAGGTTATCCTTGATAATGAAAATCCCTGGCCTTTGGGCCGCAGGAGGTGCATCATGCGCAAACTGGCCGCGCTGCTGATGGCGCTGCTCTTAGTCCTTGGAATGATGGCGGCTCTGGCCGAAGAGGACTTCTCCATGGGCGATATTCTCTCCGGCGCCGATCCGAATGTTGTGCGTGATACCGTGGTGGGCAGTCTTTCCCTGGACCCCGGCGCGGATAACGGCGAGGTGGTCTTCACCAAGGAGGAAAGCATCTACGAGGCGGACGGCTCGGTGCTCATCACCGTCACCGGCACGGGGGACTTCACCATTGGCGGAGACAGCCGCAAGCGGACGGATATTTTCGATGACGAGCTTCAGCGTCAGGGCGGGGACATCAATTTCACCATGCGGAATTTCCGCGACATCCTCATGGCGGATGATCTGACCATTGTCAACTTTGAGGGCACGCTGACGGAATCGACGCATGTGCCCCGGGAGAAGGCGGAAAACCAGTTCCTGTTCAGCGCGCCGCCCTCCTATGTGGCTATGCTGGCGGATAACGGCGTGGAGGCTGTCTGCCTGGAAAACAATCATATCATGGATCATGGCGAGGACGCCTATCAGGATACCATGGATACCCTCTATAACGCGGGCATCGTGTACTCCAACTCCGCGGAGGTCGGGGTCATTGAGGTCAAGGGCGTGGAGATCGCCATGCTGAGCTATCTGTGCATCGACCGCTATGAGCAGCTGTGGGACAAGGTGCCCGCGGACATTCAGGCGGCGAAAGCCCAGTATCCCATCGTGATTGTCAGCTTCCACTGGGGGAATGAAAAGGACTACTCGCCCACCAGCAATCAGATTCGGATGGGCCGCCTGGCGGTGGACGCCGGGGCGGATTTGGTGCTGGGCCATCACAGCCACAGGATGCAGCCCATTGAGCAGTACAAGGGCGTTTACATCTGCTATTCCCTGGGGAATTTCTGCTTCTCCGGCAACAGCAAGCCCAGCGACATGAGCAGCATCGTGTTCCAGACCCGCTTCCGTGTGAGGGACGGCGTGGTGAGCAACGAGGGCTTCCGGATCATCCCGATCCGCATTTCCTCCCGCACCGATTACAACGACTTCACCCCAACCGTCCTCACCAAGGATACGGCCATCGACAGTGTGCTGTCCACCCTGAAGGAAAACGGCCGCAAACTGGAATACGTCGTGGATAAATACCCATTGGATTGGTAAAGGCAATGAACGCCGCACGGCTATTGGGCTTGTGCGGCGTTTTCGCGCTGGGACTTGCGCGACGGGCGAATGATGGTATAATGAGAAAGAACAGGCCGCTTGGACGGCGGGCCTGACGAGAAAATGATGGAGGGCCTGACGAATGGACGCGACGCTTTTGCTGGACGCCTGCTGGGAGGCGGGCATCCGATTCTATACCGGGGTGCCGGATTCTCAGCTCAAGGGCCTGTGCGACGCGCTCTACGACCGTTACGGCGCCTCCGGGGCGGAGCATATCGTCGCGGCCAATGAGGGCAATGCCATCGGCCTGTGCGCCGGACATTATCTGGCCACGGGCCGGCCGGCGCTGTGCTACATGCAGAACAGCGGTCTGGGCAACGCGGTGAACCCCCTGGCGTCCCTGATGGACGGCGAGGTCTACGGCCTGCCCTGCCTGCTGGTGATCGGCTGGCGAGGCGAGCCAGGCGTCCACGACGAGCCACAGCACGTCAAGCAGGGAGCCGTGACACTGGGCCAATTGGAGCTGCTGGGCATTCCGTACTGGGTGCTGGACAAGGATGCGGACGGCGAAGCCTTCCGGCGGATATTCGCACAGGCGATGACGGCGCTGGAGGGCGGGAAGACGGCGGCCATCGTGGTGCGCAAGGGCGCGCTGAGCAGCGCGGCCAAGCCCGATTATGGCAATGGTCGTGCCATGACCCGGGAGGCGGCGGCGGAAATCATTCTGGCGGCGGGAGGGGAACGGGATGTGTTCGTCTCCACCACCGGGAAGCTGAGCCGGGAGGTCTTTGAGCTTCGGGAAGCGCGGGGCCAGGATCATCGGCAGGAATTCCTGACCGTGGGCAGCATGGGCCACGCCAGCATGATCGCTCTGGGCATCGCTCTGGCCCGGCCGGAGCGGCGGGTATGGTGCCTGGACGGCGACGGCGCGGCGCTGATGCACCTGGGCGCGCTGCATGTGCTGGGCCAGCGGCAGCCGAAGAACCTGATTCATGTGGTCATCAACAACGGCGCCCATGAAACGGTGGGCGGCATGCCTGTATGCGAGGGCGGCCTGGACGTATCCGAAGCGGCAAGGGCGGCGAAGTATCCCTGTGTTTTTCGGGCGGAGGATCCCGCGTCCCTGACGGAGCGGCTGGCCCAGGCCAAGGCGGCAGGCTGTCTGTGCCTGGTGGAGGTGCTATGCGCCAACGGGGCCCGGGCTGATCTGGGCCGTCCCACCACCACGCCTCGGGAAAACCGGGACGCTCTGATGGCGTTCCTGAAGGAGGACAAGGCATGATCGCGCTGCTGCTCAATTCCGGCCGGGGCACCCGCATGGGCGCGGAGACCCAGGAGCATCCCAAGTGCATGTGCCGCATCAGCGATGATGAAACTATCATTTCCTGGCAGGTGAGGCAGCTGGCTCGGGCGGGCGTCCGGGAGGCGGTGGTGACCACCGGCCCCTTTGCGGATATGCTGCGGGAACACCTCGAAAGCCTGTGCAGCGGCATGGTCTTCCACTACGTCCCCAACCCCGATTATGCCCGAACCAACTACATCGTCAGCATGTACCTGGCCCGCCATTGGCTGCGGGACGACGTGCTTTCCCTTCACGGCGATCTGGTTTTCGCGCCCCAGGTGCTGGACATGCTGGCGGCGTCCCCGGTCAGCTGCGCGGCGGTGGACAGCACCCTGCCCCTGCCGGACAAGGATTTCAAGGCGGAGGTGGCGCAGGGCCGCATCCGCGCCATCGGCGTGGATCGTTTCGGGCCGGGGTGTGTGGCGTCTCAGCCCGCGTATAAGTTCCTTCGGGCTGACTTTGCCCGGTGGATGGCAGAGATCGAAGCCTTTGTTCTGCGCGGGGAGACGGGCTGCTATGCCGAAAACGCCTTCAACGCGGCATGGCGGGATATTCCCCTTTATCCGATGGACGCGCGGGGGCTGCTCTGCGCGGAGATCGACAACCCGGAGGATCAGGCGCGGGTCAGCGCCGCTTTCCGGCAATTGGGAGGACAGCGGTCATGAAGCAGGTCTACATTTGCTTTTCTACGGACATTTTGCACAACGGTCATTTGGCCATTCTCAAGCGGGCGGCGGTGCTGGGCGAGGTGACTGTCGGCCTGCTGACGGATGAGGCGGTGGCGGCCTATAAGCACTATCCGCTGATTCCCTTGGAGGAGCGCGTCCAGATGTTTGAGAGCCTCAAGGGCGTACACAGGGTGGTGGTGCAGGAGTCCCTGGATTACACGGACATTCTGCGCCGGCTGAAGCCGGATATCGTCGTCCATGGCGACGACTGGCGCGTGGGCTATCAGGCGAACATCCGTCAAAGGGTGCTTGAGGTGCTGGCGGAGTGGGGCGGCGAGTTGGTGGAATATCCCTATACCCATACCCCCACGGAGGAAACCCTTTCGGCGCTGGACCAGCTGCTGTCCCTGCCGGAGAGCCGCCGCAGTCGTCTGCGCAAGCTTTTGAGCTATAAGCCCTGCCTGTCGGTGCTGGAGGCCCACAACGGGCTGACGGGCCTGATTGTGGAAAAGACTTGTGTGGAAACGGCGGAAGGCCGCCGGCAGTTTGACGCCATGTGGGTCAGCAGCCTGTGCGACTCCACCGCCAAGGGCAAGCCGGACATTGAGCTGGTGGACATGACCAGCCGCCTGAAGACCCTGGAAGAGATCATGGAGGTGACCACCAAGCCCATCATCCTGGATGGGGACACCGGCGGCCAGGTGGAGCACTTTGTTTACAACGTGCAGACCCTGGAGCGGATGGGCATCTCCGCCATCATCATCGAGGACAAAAAGGGACTGAAGAAGAACAGCCTCTTCGGACTGGGCGCGGATCAGGCGCAGGATGACGTGGCGAGCTTCTGCCAGAAGATCACCGCGGGCAAATCCGCGCAGAAGACCAAGGATTTCATGGTGATTGCCCGCTGCGAGAGCCTGATTCTGGAGCGTGGGCTGGAGGACGCCCTCATGCGCTGCCATGCCTATGTCCGGGCTGGTGCGGACGGCGTTATGATCCACTCCCGGCAAAAGACGCCTGACGAGGTCTACGCCTTCTGCGAGGCCTTCCGTCGGGATGACCCCAAGACGCCCATTGTGGCGGTGCCCACCACCTACAACGCGGCCACGGAGCAGGAGCTGGCGCGGCATGGGGTGAACATCGTCATCCACGCCAACCATTTGATCCGCAGCGCTTTCCCCGCCATGCAGCAGACGGCCCGCAGCATTTTGACCAATGGCCGCAGCCTGGAGGCGGACAGCCTGTGCATGTCCATTAAGGAGATCCTGGCGCTGCTGCCCAACAAGTAAAGCGGCAGGGCGCATGAAAGCGGCCAGCATCCAATCCGTCAGGGATTGCTGCTGGCCGCGTTGCGTTTTTTGAGATTTACCCGAAAAAAGCTTGTCCGAGCCGCGTGATGGGGCTTTGCATGGTGTAGCCGCCGCGCATGACGGCCCATACCCGGCGGGGCTTGGGCATGGTCTCCGTGGCCAGATAGCGCTCCAGGGTATCGCGGGCCGAATCGGGCAGGGCCGCGCCGCCGTCGAAGGCCTGGAGGAAGGCGCGGGCGTGGCGGTAGGTCATGGCGATACGGGCCTTGCCTTTTTTCCAGGCCGAAAGGGCGCGCAGTCCGCGGCGCGTCAGGCCTGCCTGGCTGGCGCCCTGCACGTTGTGCCCATGCTGACGATAGCGTACCAGCGGCTCGTCCAGGAAGACGATGCGCCCGAAGGCCGCGGCGGTCAGGGCAATGAACCAGTCGTGCATCACCATGCTGTCAGGATTGCCGTATTGACAGACCAGGCGGCGGAGGGCGGCGTTCATCATCAGGGTGCAGCCGGTGACGTTGTTCTGCACCAGCAGCCGGGGCAGGGTGGTAGCCGCCGGATCCCAGCCCTGATGGCGGAAAAAGCTTTCATGGAGAACGGCGCCCGCCTCGTCCGTCAGGCGGCAATCGCTGTGAACCATCAGCGGCGTCGCTTCACCGTAGCGGGCCTCGGCGGCGGCCAGCGCTTCCCGGCAGAGGGACAGCCGCTGGGGTTCCCAGCGATCGTCCTGATCGCACAGGGCGGTATAGTCGGCGGTATCCTGGCGCAGGAGGCTGAGGAAATTGCCGATGGCCCCGAAGCGCCCTCCGCCCTCCGCGGCCAGGCTGAAGCGGCGATCCGCCTGGGCCTGGGCCTGAAGCAGGGAAAGGGTATCATCGGCGGAGCCGTCATCCTGCATCAGCACGCGGAAGCAGGGATCGTCCTGGGCGGCCAGGGAGGCAAGCTGTTCGGGCAGGTAGGCCGCGCCCTGGTAGCAGGCCATCAGCACGGAAACGCTCTTCACCAGCGCCAGCCCCATTTCATAAAGAATTTCATGATAGAAGAAATCTGCCTGAGATTGCCGCGCAGGGTGCGGGTGTTTTCCCTGGCCCAGGCGTGGGTGACATGCATATCCGGGTGGTACATGATGGGCCCGACGCCCATGGCGCGGCGGCTGAGGTCGGAGTCCTCCTGATAGAGGAAGAAGCGCTCGTCAAAGCCGCCCAATTGGCGGAAGAGAGCTGTGCGGATCAGCAAAAAGCAGCCCGTGGCGAAGCCCACGGGGGTGGGCTGCCGGATGTCGAGGCCCTCAAGGGTGTATTCCCTGCGCCAGGTGCGGAAGGGCTCGCCCAGCCTTTCCAGCCGTCCCCCCAGAAGATAGCGGAGCGTCGGCTGCTTTTTGGGCAGAAACTGCTCGCTTCCGTCTTCGCTGAAGACCCGGGGCGTCAGGATGGCAACCTCAGGATGCTCGTCCATGTAGGCGATCATCCGCGGCAGCAGGTCAGGGGCGAAGCTGACGTCGGGGTTGATGAGCAGGTGGTAGCGGCTGGTCAGATGGGGCAGCGCGGCGTTGTTGCCTCGGCCGAAGCCCACGTTTCGAGTCTGGGGCAGAATGTGGGCGGAGGGCAGCAGCGCCTTGATACGGGCGGCCATGCCGTCCTCCGGGGTGTTGTCCACCGCGAAGAAATCAAGGGGAAGGGGCGTGTCCTTCAGGCATTGAACGGCCTGCAGCGCTTCCTCGCCGGGGTGGTACAGCACCATGCAGGCGGACAGAATCGGCTGGGTGGTCATGGCGTCCTCCTTGTACGGGCGAAACTTGTCGCCTGTATTTTACCGCGCCAGCCCGGTTTTGTCTATAAAATGCTGGAATTTTTCGATAATCAATGGTATACTCAAACGGACGGCGAAGTCCTGAACGGGGTACGACAAACTTGCCGTCGGCAGACTGATAATCGAAAACCAGCGAGCGTCTTCGGGGCGTTAAAGCGAGGCGAAGCCCCTGTGCGGCGGTTTTCGCGCAATTTGGTTAGAAATCGCTTCCTTACACGAACGAACGGCCGGGAGAACGGCAGCGCCGTTTGACCAGTGAGTGAGCGCGGGAAATGGGGCGAAGCCCCCTCAGGCAAGTGGTGAACGCCACTTTGCTGAAGTGGTATACTTGGCTTATCTTTGGGGAGGTGGGGGCATGAAAAAGCAAATCCTGGTGGCGGACAGCTATCGGCCGCTGTACAAGCAGCTGATGCAGAAGCTGCGGGGCGACATCGCCGCGGGCGTGTATCCGATTAACAGCCGGATTCCCTCGGAGCAGGAATTGTGCGAAACGTACCGGGTCAGCCGGGTTACAGTGCGTAAGGCGCTGACGGAATTGACCCAGGAGGGCCTGCTCAAGCGCCATCAGGGCAAGGGAACCTTTGTGAGCATCCCCAAGCTTTGCAAAGACCTCAAGGATGTCAACAGCTTCCACGACGCCTGCCGGATGATGGGCTGCGTACCCGATACCAGGGTGATTCACGCGCAGATGGTTCGCGCCGAGGAGGAGGATGTCCGGGAGCTGCTGTGCGGCGAAGGGGAGCAGGCGGTGGAAATTGTCCGCCTGCGTCTGGCCGACAATGTTCCGGTGATGCTGGAGGTCAACCGCTTTCCCGCCCGATACGCTTTCCTGCTGGAGGAGGATCTGACCCGCTCCCTCTACGCCATATTGGAGGAGCATGACATTGAGGCGGTTCAGGCCCTGCATGAGATCGCTCTGTGCTATGCCGGCCCGTCTCAGGCCAAGCACCTGGGTGTCAACCCAGGCGACGCGCTGTTAAGCCTGCGGGAGGTCATTTACGACCAGCATCATCAGCCCCTGCATACCTCCCGCCAGTCCATTCGGGGCGACCGTTTCACCTTCCGCATTTAAGGCCGGATACCGCGTGCTTCCGCAATGCCTTCATGCCCGACCACACTGAAAACAGAAAGAGGGTTGCCCTTTGAGTAAATTTGCCATTTTTGTTGACTTGGAGAACTGCGGCGCCAAAGTCGCCATGCTGAACAGCATCATAGAGAAGGTCAAAATCCGCGGCGACATCCTGTTGGGCAAGGTGTACGGCTACACCGACCGCTTCAGCGACCTCAAGGAAGTGCTGCTGAGCAACACCTTCACCGTGGTGCCCTCCCTGCGTCACGGCATCGCCCAGAAAAACAACGCGGATATCCTGCTGGCCCTGGACGCGCTGGAGGTGGCCTACAAGAACGAGATGATCGACTCCTTCTGCATCGTCTCCGGCGACAGCGATTATGTGCCGCTGGTGGGCAAGCTGAAGGGCATGGGCAAGTTTGTGCTGGGCATCAGCCGAAGCGAGGCGGCCAGCAGTATTTTTATCAACGCCTGCAATGAGTTCCAGTTCCTGGAAAGCGTGGGCGGACGCACCGTGTCCCCTGCGCCCAAGAAGCACAAGAGCGGCGCTTCCACCGAGGAAATGATAGACGAGGCCGCGCTGAACAAGCTGCTGTGCTCGGTCTTTGAGGAATCCAGCGATACGGACGAGATGTATGCCAGCGAGCTGAAGGGTGTGCTGCTGCGCCTGCGCCCCGACTTCAACGAGAAGTCCTATGGCTGCGCCACCTTCTCCAAGCTGCTGACCAAGCTTTCCGCCCGCTTTGGCGACCTGCGGGTGAAGAACGACAACTTCAACGTCATGGTCAGTCTGAATAGCGCCCAGGAGACGGAGGAGGCCGTACCGCAGCTGACCCGCGAGAACTGGAAGGAGGCCTTCAAGGCGCAGCTTCGCGCCTATAAGGAGGGCGGCTTTGACCGGGTGAATCCCTCCATCCTGAAGGCGGACATCATCACCGCCTACCCTGACTTCAACGAGCGGGCCATCGGCTTCAAGCGCTTCTCGGATGTGATGAAGCAGCTGGAAAAGGACGGCCTGGTGGTGGTGGAGATGGACGAGCAGGGAACCATGCTGATCGAGCTTCTGTGAGGATGCAGGCCATGAACGTTTTGTACGCAACGGATGAAAACTACGTCCGGCACGCGGCGGCAGGGATGCTCTCGCTGATGGACAGCAACCGGCAAGCGGAGGCGCTGACCATACATGTGCTGTCCATGGGCGTCAGCCCGGACAGCCGGGCAGCCCTGGAGCGCCTGGTGAGCCAGCGGGGACGAAGCATTGCTTTTTACGAGCTGGGGGATATCCGCCGGTGGCTCGACTTTGACTTCAACGCCCGGGGTTTTGCTTCCAGCACCCTGGCCCGGCTGTTCCTGGCCCGGGTGCTGCCGGAGGATGTGGAGCGCGTTTTGTACCTGGACTGCGATACCGTGGTGCTGGAGGACTTGTCCCCGCTGTTCGCCTTGGATATGACGGGCTTCGACCTGGGTATGGTGGCGGAGCCCACAGCCAACAAGGCGCGCCGGGCGGGGCTGGGAATGCCGGTGGAACAGCCCTACTTCAACGCGGGGGTGATGCTGGTAAACCTGCGCAAGTGGCGGGCGGACGGCGCCGAGAAGACCATACTGGACTATTACAAGGCCAAGGGCGGCAACCTGGTGGCCCCGGATCAGGATGCCATCAACGGCGCGCTGCCGGGCCGCATTCTGGAGCTGCCCCCCAGGTACAATTACGGCTCCGTTCAGCTGTATTACTCCTGGAAGGCCCAGCGGAGGATCGCCGCGCCCACCCCCTTCATGGACGAGGAAGCCTATCGCCGTGGTACAGAGAAGCCCGCTATTGTGCATTTTCTGGGGGAGGAGCGGCCCTGGCGCGCCGGTAACCGCCATCCCTATACCCCCGTGTACGACCGATACCTGGCCATGACCCCCTGGGCGGATACGCCCAAGGAGGAGGGCTGGCGAGCCTACTACCGTTGCTTCAGCCTATTCAACGCGGTCACCAGGCCCGTGCCCATGGTGCGCTACCGCGTCATCGACGCGCTGATTCCCGCCTTTATGCGGATGCGGGAAAAAAAGCTGGCGGCGGGCAAACGACAGGGAGGGCATGAAAAGTGAACGCGGGGATGACACGGCGGCAGGCCCTGGCCGCGCTGACGCGATACAACAAGGAGCCCTTTCATCTGCGCCACGCGCTGACGGTGGAACGGGTGATGGCCTGGTATGCCCGGGAGCTGGGAGAGGATGCTGATTTCTGGGCCTTGGCGGGGCTTGTGCACGATATTGATTTTGAGGGCTGGCCGGAGGAGCATTGCGTCCGGTGCGTACCGCTGCTGGAGGAGGCCGGGGCTTCGCCGGAGCTGATCCACGCGGTATGCAGCCACGGCTTTGGCCTGTGCGGCGATGTGGCTCCTGTTCACCTCATGGAAAAGGTGCTTTTCGCGGCGGACGAGCTGACGGGTCTCATTGGCGCGGCGGCGAAAATGAGGCCCTCCAAATCCTGCGCGGATATGGAGCTGTCCAGTCTGAAAAAGAAATACAAAGATAAAAAGTTTGCCGCGGGTTGCAGTCGGGAGGTGATCCGCCAGGGGGCGGAGATGCTCGGCTGGGAGCTGGACACGCTGATGGAGCGGACGCTTCGCGCCATGGCGGCCACGGAGGCGGACGTCGAGGCTGAATGCGCGGCCTTGACGGAAACTCGCTGACGGCTTTTGCGCGGTCAATGGAAGAAGCCGCGTCTGGGAATCGTTGTATGGGTATCATGCAGGAAGGAGCAGGAGCCATTGAAGTACCTTCGACGAATGATCTGGTATGCGGCCTCGCGGCTGCTGATTGCCTGCCTGGTGCTGGGCATGGCGGTGGTCGCCTTCTATTACGCTATGAATGTGACCAATGTGCACATCGTCCTCAAGGACGGTATGGCCCGCCGGGCGCAGGTGGTGATGATGGAGGAGGATCCCTCCGAGCTGGGCAAGTATTTTCAGAACAGCTTCCTGGAAAGAGACCCGGCCCTGCAGGCGGTTCTGCAGGGTACCTCGCCTTACGAAAATTACAACGTCCGCGGCATTGACCATCGGCTGGACATGGGCTTTATGTGGGTATGGCCCTGGGATGAAACGGTACGGGTGGACATTACCGAGCGCATCCCCCGTATTGACGGACGCATCAAGGGCAGCGTCGCGGAGGCCGCCATCGCCGCCTATGGCGACAGCGTGATCTATCCGCCCAAGTGGCAGGCGGCGCGCTACCGGGCGGTGCTGGCCAAGGATAACGGCCAGTGGCGCATACGCAGTCTGACGCTGATGGAGCAATTGACGGAATAGCATGAGAGGGTGTCGCGAGAGTGGCTGGCGTTGCTTTGGCGACACCTGTTTCGCACGGCGTAGGCCATGCGCAAGCCCAACGAAAACTTCCAGAACGAGGAGTATCCGTATACGCAGGCGCTGCGTTTAAGGCGATGAAAAAAGTGCCGAATTCATGAAAAAAGGCATTCATATTCGCCATGAGTTGTAGTATAATAAGGATGGACTCGCCATGGAATACGAAAGTGGGGTAGAAATCACGTGACGTCGCTTTGGAATATGATCCAGAATATCGTGTGGAACGTATTTCACCGGCCGGGCCTGTCCGATATATTGGATATTCTGATCGTTGCCGTGATTATTTATCAGCTGCTTATGCTGACCAGACAGACCCGGGGAAGCGCCGTCCTGAAGGGTCTTGTTTTGCTGCTGCTCATCGTAGGGGTCAGCGATGCCCTGGGGCTGACAGCGCTGAACTGGCTGCTGATGTCGGTCATCAGCAACGGGCCGCTGGTGCTGGTGATTCTGTTCCAGCCGGAAATTCGCAAGGCGCTGGAGCAGATGGGCCGCGGCGCTATTATCGAGAAAAAGCGTCATGATGAAAATGACGACAGGGAACGCATCATCAGCGAAATCATCCAGTGTCTGTCCAACCTCAGCCGCAGGCGGGTGGGCGCGCTGATTGTTTTCGAGCGAAAGACCGGCCTGAAGGATGTGATTGAGACCGGCATCTCCATCGACGCGGAAATATCCTCCGCGCTCCTGGAAAATATTTTCGAGCCCAACACGCCATTGCATGACGGCGCGGTGGTCATCCGGGATGCCCGGGTGATGGCCGGGGCCTGCATCCTGACCCTGACGGAGGGCCGGGGCATCAGCCATGAGCTGGGTACGCGGCACCGGGCGGCCATCGGCATCAGCGAGACGACGGACGCTGTGGTGCTGATCGTCTCGGAGGAGACGGGCATCATTTCCATGGCCAGGGGCGGCAAGCTGACCCGCCATCTGGAAAGCAAGTCCCTGCGTGAAATCCTGGAGGGGATGTACGATCAGACAAATGGGCGGAGCTGGACGCAGGTGTTCCGCCGCAAGGCGAAGGAGGCGGGGACGAAATGAACGGAAAGGGACCTGCCTCTCGCAGGGATAGCCTGAAAAGCATCCTGCGGGCCATGCTTCGGGGTCTGGTGCATAACGGCGGCTTCAAGCTGCTGGCGTTGGTGATCGCCATCGTGCTGTGGGCGGGCCTGATCGCGCAGGATCCCACGCTGACCCGAGAGAAGGCCTTTGACAATGTGACGGTGAACATTACCGGCAGCGAGGCCATCAAGCGCAACGGATTTATCGTCGTCAGCGACTTGGCGGCGGATTTGCAGGGCGTCAGCATGCGGGCCAACGTGCCGCAGATGCAGTATCAGACGGTGCAGCCTTCCTACTACAATGCCCGGGTGGATTTGAGCCGCGTAACGGAGGCGGGCGTTCAGGAGGCGACGATCCTGACAACCAACTCCACCGCCTATGGCATGGTAACGGAGGTGGAGCCCGCCACGGTGCAGCTGGAGGTGGAGGAATACATCACCCGCTACCGTATCCCCGTTTCGGTGGAGGTGGTGGGCAGCGCGCCGGAGGGCTACTACGCCGCAGCGCCCAATCAGGACCCGCCGGTGGTGACGGTCAGCGGCCCGCGCTCCCTGGTGGAGAAGGTGGTTCGGGTGAAGGCCGTCATCGACCAGAGTACCCTGCCTCAGCGGGAGGGCCTGGTACGCACCGCGGTTCCCTTCCGTTTGGTGGACAGCCTGGGCGAAACCGTGGAAAGCCACCTCCTGGAGGTCACGAACGAATCCTCCGTGCTGCTGGACAGCGTGGTGGTGGAGCAGCAGCTCTACGCGGTGCGTACGCTGGATCTGAATGATTTGGGTCTGGTTGTCGGGACGCCGGCGGAGGGCTATGAGATCAAGAGCGTTTCCATCACGCCGGAGCGGGTCACCGTGGCAGGCAAGCGGGAAAGCATTGAGCTCCTGGACAGCCTTTTCGCGCAGGGCAGCGTGGACGTGACTGACCTGACGGAATCCATCAACGAGCATCTGCGGCTGCGCCGTCCGTCGGAGTTGGCCTATACCAGCACCGACAGCGTCACGGTGGCGGTGGAGATCGGCCCCGTCATTCGCAGCCGTACCTTTGAAAATGTCAAGGTGGAGATAACGGGCACAGGCGAGGGCCTGAGCGCCAAGCAGGCGGTCAGCCGGGCCCAGGTGACCGTCAGCGGGGCGCAGCTGTGGGTGCAGTCTCTCAAGAGCGGCTATTTGACCCTGGTGTGTGACGCCTCCGGACTGGCTGCCGGAACCTATCAGCTGCCGGTGGTCTGTCAGGTGCGGGACAGCGAGGGACAGGCCTTCAGCGTGGAGGTGCTGCCGGAGACCATCGAGGTGACCATCAGCGAACGGTAAAGAACACCTGATAACAGCGGATGAAAGGGGGGAATGCTCATGGGAGGCTTTACCAGCGGCGTCTTCACCGTGCTGCTGGGCTGGATTCGCACGGCGGCGGTGTTCCTTTGGGAGGCCGCTTCCTTCCCCGAAAGCGGCGGCTGGCTGGCATGGCTGGCCGAGCATTGGCTGTCCCTGACGCTGGTGATCTGCGGCGCGGGAATTGTGACGGATGCGATTGTCAATCTGTTCCGCTGGCGTCCCGATCGGGTATGGCGTAGCTTTCTGCGCCGTATCGCGGGTCATGATACGGCGCGTGAGGAAGCGCCGCGCAGGCAGCGGATGGTGCATCGCCGGTGGCTGTATGCCGATGGCAGCGAGCGCTTTGAGGAAGTGGAGACCGAGCCCTATCAGGAGGAGCCGGCTGACTATGTGGGGGAGGGTAACATGGGTGCGTACGCCGCGCCTGATGTCGCCCCCGCCTATGACGAGGAGGCCTATCGCCGTCAGTATGCGCGGCCGCAGAGCGAGCCGCAGCCGCCTATGGGCATGGCGCGGTATCAGCGTCCCGTGCCTGCGGGCCAGGAGGAGTCCCGGGAGAGCCGGTCGCTTCGGCAGGCGGCGCTGCAGCAGCTTTTCGCTTCCCAGGATGAGGATGAACTGGATCTGCGCTATCGCCCGGCTCAGCCCGCGGTGAGCAAGGAGCAGGCCTATAACAAGCCCTACTATCCGCCGCAATGGAAGCCGCCGGGGGAAAGCGGCTTCCGCCCGGAGGAATGAGCTCAGGAGGCACAAATGGAGCACTTGCCACAGGCATTTGTGGAGAACATGGCCAGGCGGCTTGGCGACGAGCTGCCGGCTTTTTTGCGTACTTATGAGGAACCCTATTGGCGGGGCGTTCGGATCAATCCCCTGAAGAGCACGGAAACGCCGCCGCTGTCCCTGACAGAGCGGGTGCCATGGGAGCCCACCGGCTGGTATCTGCCCCAGGAGGATACTGCCGGGGCCAGGCCGCTGCACGAGGCCGGGGCTTATTATCTCCAGGAGCCCAGCGCTATGCTGCCCGCTGCCGTATTGGCGCCCAGGCCCGGAGAGCGGGTGCTTGACCTGTGCGCCGCGCCGGGAGGCAAGTCCACGCAGCTGGGTCTGCGGATGGCGGGGCAGGGGCTGCTGGTGTGCAACGAGCCGGTGCCCAAGCGGGCGGAGGTGCTGGCGCGGAACGTGGAACGCATGGGCGTCGCCAATGCCCTGGTGGTCAGCGCCATGCCAGGGCTGCTGGCCAACCGCTGGCCCGAGGGCTTCGACGCCGTGCAGGTGGACGCGCCCTGCTCCGGCGAGGGGATGTTTCGCCGCCACCCTGAGACGAGGCAGGAGTGGTCGCCGGAAGCCGCGAAGGGCTGTGCCCGCCGTCAGGCGGACATCCTGGATTGCGCGGCGGAAATGGTGCGGCCCGGCGGGCGGCTGGTGTATTCCACCTGCACCCTGAACCAAACGGAGAACGAGGATACGGTGGAGGCCTTCTGTCGCCGCCATCCTGATTTCACACCGGAGGCCTTCTCTCTCCCGGGGGCCGACGCGCCTGCGGGGATGCTCACCTGCTTCCCCCACCGGATGCGGGGAGAAGGGCACTTCGTCGCGCTGCTTCGCCGCCAGGGTGATGGCGTGGCTGCGCTGCCGACCGACGGATCGCTGCCCGCGCCGGACAAAGCGGCCATGAAGGCCCTGTCGGAATTCGAACCAGACGCCCCCAACCCTACGGCCATGCTGGGGAATACGCTTATCAGCCTGCCGGAATGTCCGGAGGTTCGCGGACTGCGGGTGCTGAGGGCGGGTCTGCATCTGGGCAGAATGAAGGGGAAGGTTTTTCAGCCCGACCATGCCTGGGCCGTTAGCTGCTGTCCGCCTGCCTTTCAGCGCCTTCCGCTGACGGAGAACCAGGCTGCGCGCTACCATGCTGGGGAGACGTTGCCTGCCCCCGAAGCGCTGAAGGGCTATGTGCTGCCCATCCTGAACGGTCTGCCCCTGGGCTGGGGCAAGGTCAGCGACGGCGTGATGAAAAACCACTATCCCAAGGGGCTGAGAAGGTAGTCATGGGTGTGGGCAACGTGGCTTTGGCGCCTGGCCGAGGAATGCTTTTTCGCGCCGAATGACATTTTGCTACAACAAGCTATCCGCTCTGACGGCGGATACGAATGCCGCGCCTTGCAGACGGCGTAAAACCCAGCGTTCATCCATTTTTGACAGTCGCGGGAAGCCTTTCTTTGCTTCTCGCCCCTTCCATTTCCGTGGGAAATATGGTATGATATATTTTGAACGCATATTTTGTGGAAGCGTAAAGGAGTAGCCATGATTACAGTCAGCAATGTTTCCCTGACCTTTGGCGGTCAAAAGCTGTTCTCCGGCGCGGATTTGAAGTTCCTGCCCGGCAACTGCTACGGCATCATCGGCGCCAACGGCGCGGGCAAGTCCACCTTTCTGCGCATTCTTTCCGGCGAGCTGGAGCCCACCACCGGCTCTGTCAGCTATCCGGCCGATCAGCGTATGTCCACCCTGAAGCAGGATCAGTTCAAGTATGACGCCTATCCTGTGCTGGATACGGTCATCATGGGCAACCAGCGCCTTTACGACATCATGAAGGAAAAGGACGCTCTGTATGCCAAGCCTGATTTTTCTGAGGCGGACGGCGAGAAGGCGGCTGAACTGGAAGGCGAGTTTGCGGAAATGGACGGCTGGAACGCCGAGAGCGACGCCGCGACGCTCCTGACGGGTCTGGGCATCCCCACGGAGGAGCATTATACCCTGATGGCCGACCTGCCCGCCGGCGACAAGTTCAAGGTGCTGCTGGCTCAGGCGCTGTTCGGCAATCCCGACATCCTTCTGCTGGACGAGCCTACCAACAACCTGGACAACCGCTCCGTGGCCTGGCTGGAAGACTTTCTGATGAACTTTGTGGGCACGCTGATCGTCGTCAGCCATGACCGCTGGTTCCTCAATAACATCTGCACCCACATCGTGGATATCGACTTCAATCAGGTCAAGCTCTATGTGGGCAACTATGACTTCTGGTATGAGTCCTCCAAGATGATGCAGTCCCTGATGAATGATCAGAAGAAGCGCCGCGAGGACAAGATCCGCGAGCTGCAGGCCTTCATCCAGCGCTTCTCCTCCAACAAATCGAAGGCCAAGCAGGCCACCAGCCGCCGCAAGCTGCTGGATCAGCTGACCATCGAGCAGATGCCCGCTTCCTCCCGCCGCTATCCCTGGGTATGCTTTACCCCCGACCGTGAGGCCGGCAAGGATATCCTGCAGGTCAGCAATGTCAGCTACGCCCAGGATGGCATGCAGCTGCTGAAGGACATTTCCTTCATCGTTACCAAGGGGCAGAAGATCGCCCTGGTGGGCAACGAGCAGGCGGTAACGGCCCTGTTCCGTATTCTGGCGGAGGAGATCGAGCCGGACGCGGGCGCCTTCAAGTGGGGCGTGACCATTTCCACCAGCTACTTCCCCAAGGACAACAGCCGTTTCTTCGACGGCTGTGACAAAACCATGATGGAGTGGTTCGCCCAGTACAGCCCCGAGCAGCTGGAGACTTACATGCGCGGCTTCCTGGGGCGGATGCTCTTCTCCGGCGATGATGTGTACAAGTCCGTGTCGGTGCTCTCCGGCGGCGAGAAGGTGCGGTGCATGCTGTCCCGAATGATGCTGTCCGGCGCGAATTTCCTCATGCTGGATCAGCCCACCAACCACCTCGATCTGGAATCCATCACCGCGGTGAACAACGCGCTGATTAACTTCCCCGGCAACGTGATTTTCACCAGCCAGGATCATCAGTTCATCACCACCATTGCCGACCGGATCATCGAGATCAAGGATGACGGCACCATGGCGGATTACTACTGCAACTATGAGGAATACCTGGAAAAAATCCGCAATAACGGCTGATACATCGGCGCATCAAAAATCCCGGGAGGCGTCGGAGGGCCTGAAGGCCCTCTGACTGCCGTTCAAAAACTGATGACATGAGCATCAGTTTTTTTCATTTTTTACAGAAAGAGCTTCCGGATAGCACCGAATGGCCGGGAGAGCGGCAGCGCCGTTCGACCAGCGCGGGTTGCGCGATGGAAGGGGGTGAGCCCCCTCAAAGAAGTGGCGCAAACTACTTTTTTGATTGCCGTCAGGCGTTACGGGGATCCTGGGAGCGCTTCTTCTTGGCGTCGGGGTCGATAAACTCGATCTCTAGCCGGTCGAAGGTCACGGACTCCATAAAGGCGTCGGGCAAAAAGCGGGTCTGGCCGAAGTCATCCCATTCCCGCTGGTTTTTGTCCAGCCAGAGGGGTCGGGAAATGTCCAGTTTGCGGCAGGCCTCGGACAGCGCGTCCGAGGGATCATCCCGGCGGCAGGGTTCCACGATCTGCTTGTCCAGGCGGTGATGGCGGATGGTACGCACCCAGAGGGCTGTGGCCATGACGGGTTCCTCCTTGTTTAGACGATGCTACCATTATAACATGATTCAGCCAGGATGCAAGCAGGAGTACGGGCTGTCTGCGCAGAAAGAAGCAAGGCGATGTCAACCAGGAGGTGTGGAAATGACTTTGATTTACGGTCATCGGGGTGCGTCGGCGGACGCGCCGGAGAATACGCTGCGGGCCTTCGCGCTGGCGGCGGAGCAGCAGGCGGACGGTGTGGAGCTGGATGTTCAGCTGACCCGGGACGGTCGCCTCGTTGTTTTCCATGACGAGACGCTTGAACGGGTCACGGGGGAGATGGGAAGGCTGTGCGACCGCACCTGGGAGGAGCTGCGGCGTCTGCCAATTCGCCTGCCGGGCGCGCTGCCGGAGGACGGCATCCCTCTTCTGAGCGAGGTGATGACGCTGCTGCATGACCGGGGCCTGCAGGTCAACATCGAATTGAAGAACAGCGTGATCCTCTACGACCGCCTGGAGGAGCGCTGCTTGGAGACTGTCGCCCGGGCGGGCATGGAGAAACGGACGCTGTATTCCTCCTTCAACCATGTCAGCATGGTACGGCTGAAGCGGCTTTCGCCGTCGGCACGGTGTGGCCTGCTGTACGACTGCACCATGGTGGAGCCATGGCGCTACGCTGCGGGCTTGGGCATGGACGCGCTGCATCCGCATTACAGCGAGCTTCAGCAGGCGGGCGAGGTGCCCGCGGCCCATGCCGTCGGCCTGGAGGTCAACCCGTGGACGGTGAATGGAACGGAAGCGCTGGGGCAGATCATTCGCCTGGGCGCGGACAGGATCATCACCAACGAGCCGGGGAAGGCCCGGGCGCTGTTGATGGCGGAACAGGACGGCTTGTGATTTTGGTCAAAAAAATTACGTAAATTCACAAAGAAAAGCAGGAGAATCCGCCTGGGCGTCGAAATAGTATGTACAACCACCGCAGCAGGGGTGGGAAGGCTCGGAAAGGACGTGAGGCCAATGGCGCATCACCATTGGCGGAGGCAGCCGGACTGACCGCGTAATGGCTGCTTCCGCGACAGGATCTAAAACGCGAAAGGAGCACGTGCTTAATGAAGTTGTCGATTTATGCGAAGAATATGACGGTTTCCCCTCAGGTGACCCGCCGCATTGAAAAGAAAACGGAAAAAATGGGCCGTTATCTGCTTCCGGATACGGAGATGCAGATTCGTATGCGCAGGGAGAAGAATGATTTGCGCGTGGTGGAGATCACGGTTCCCATGGGCAACAATGTGATTCTGCGCGCCGAGGCCTCGGAGCCGGATAACCTGTTTATGGCCATTGACCAGGCCCTGGCCAAAATGGAACGGCAGATACACCGCCACCGCACCAAGCTGGGCAAGCGTATCAAGGAGGATGCTTTCATTCAGGCCGAACCTGAGTATATCGAGGAAGAGGCGATGGAGGAGGGCGCTCCCAAGATTGTTCGCCGCAAGACCTTCCCGGTGCGCCCGATGTCGGTGGATGACGCCATGATTCAGATGGAAATGCTTGGTCACAGCTTCTTCGCCTTTGTCAACCTTGAGACCGAGCGCACCAATGTGCTTTACCTCCGCAAGGACGGCAATCTGGGCTTGCTGGAGCCGGAAGCCTGATGGAGGAAGCGCCGCGCCGGAAATGCGCGTGCGGATATAGATGGTTGATCAATTCGGGCCGTCAGCATGGGCTGACGGCCCTTGCCGTGTCATAGCAAGCGGCCAAACGTTGCTTTTTTTGTGCTGCTGCCCCCCTCATCGGCCAAAAGACAGGGCCGTTCGGCCGTTTGATGCCGGCCTCCACAGGGGTGATCGCCTGCCAGGCCTTGTCATCCGGCGCGGTCGCTCTTGCGGCCTCCCTCAAGAAAGTTTTCACTGAAAGGCCCGATGATCGCTGTAAAGGGTCTTCACCCTGCATAGCGACCCGAAGGGCGCGTCGATGACTGATTTACCGTCTGCCGACGGTAAGCTTGCACTCGCTGCTTGAACTTTGCTGACAGACGGAGGAACGTTTTCTGCCCGTTCTTGACAAGCGGCCGCGCTTCCTATACAATAAGATACATGTTTTGACACCAAAGGGGAATCGCTGATGATGAAGCGACTGATCGCATGGTTCATGGTGCTGGTAGGCTTGCTTCTGCCCTGCGCGGCCTGGGCGGAGGAACCCATCATAATCAACCTGGTGGAAAACCCGGAGGCTGACTATGCCTTCGAGGAGGGCGCGGCGCTGCTGGAGATCGTCTTTCCACGGGTGTATTCATCGGACTGTGCGGTTCTGCGCTTCGGTGAGGAAACCATGATGATCGACGGCTCGACCAGGAATCCCGTGATGGTTGGTCGGGTTCAGACCGCGCTGAACACCATCGGCGTGGATCATATTGACGTGGCTTACAACAGCCATCCCCATGACGACCACATCGACGGCTTCAAGCTGATCCATGCATTTGCGCCCTTGCGTGAAATGATCCTGACCTTCCCGCCGGAGGGCTATCCGCGCATTAAGGGGATGCTGCGCTTCACGGAGGAAAACGGCATTCTCAACCGTCAGGTGGAGCATGGCGATGTGCTGACCCTGGGCGAGCATGACGAGGTGACCATGACGGTCATCCAGCGCAGGCAGCCCAAATGGGGCGTGAACGATCAGTCCGCCATGCTGATGGTTCAGTATGGCGACCGCCGTTTCCTGTTCATGGGGGATAATGAGCATCAGGCGCAGCGGTACTTTGCGACGTATCCGCCGGAGTGCGGCTTGAACGCAGACATGCTGAAATATCCTCACCATGGTCAGGCGCCGCTGATTAACGAATTCCTGGAGGCAGCCTCGCCTCAGCTGTGCTTCATCAACGGCGCGGTGGACTCCGCCCGTCAGGCCGTGGCCTTCTGCGAGAAGAAGGGCATCGCGTATCTGCAGGGCTTCCGGGGTTTAACAAGGATGCGGACGGACGGGAAGATTTGGGTGATCGACTATTTGCGGGAGATCGGCGCGGATCGCGAACTGCCCTACACGCCGCCAAGGGAATGACATGAAGGCCGGGGAATCCTATGATTTCCCGGCTTTTGCAATGCGCGAATTGACAACCGGGCGGAAAATCGGTATCATGATAGCAGTGATATGCGGGGGAGGATGCAAGATGCGGTTGACCGTACTGGGTATGAACGGCCCTTTTCCCGCGCCGGAGGGCGCAACATCCGGGTATCTGGTGCAAGCGGGGGAAACCTTCATCCAGCTGGATATGGGCAGCGGGGTGCTGGCGGCGCTGACGGGGCGAACCGCGCCGGAGGAACTGACGGCGCTGGTGCTGTCCCACTGGCACTATGACCATGCCTGCGATGTGCTGCCCCTTCTGTACCGTTTGGAGGCGCTGGGCCGCAGGCTGACCATCTATGCTCCTGTGGACGCGGGGTCTCCCATCCGTCAGGCGGTGCTGGCCAGCCCTGCGGCGGAGCTGCGGGACATCGTGCCGGGAGATCGGCTTGAGCTGGATGGGGTGACAATGACGGTTTATGCCGCACGCCATCCTGTGCCCGCAGTCATGCTCCGCCTGACGGAGGGAGAAGCCGTTTTGTGCTACACCGGAGATACCAACACCGTGCCCCATCTGACGGCCTTTGCGCAGGGCGCGGGGCTGCTGCTGGCGGACGGCCTGTTTCCCATGGCGCTGTGGGCGGAAGGCAAGCCGCACCTGTCCGCCGCTCAGGCAGCGGAACTGGCCCGGGATGCGGGGGCCCGGCAGGTAGTCATCACCCATCTGAACCCTGCCATTGATCCGGCTGCGCTGCTGGCGGAGGCCCGGGCCATTCGCCCTGACGCTGTGCTGGCCAAGCGCTGGCAGGTCTATGAAGTATGACGGAGCGGCGCTGGGCCTGGTTTCTGCCCATGGCGGCGGTTGCCCTGGCGCTGGGGATTCTTCTGGGCCGTCAGTCTATATGGCTTTGGCCGGGGCTGACGGCGTTGGCGTTTGCCTTGGTGGCCGCGGTATTGCTGGATGGACAAGGCCGGGTCGCGGCGGCGGTGGCGGCGATGGCCGCGCTGGGCTTTGCCCTGGGGCAGACAGCCTACCACCCGGCGCTGCCCGTGGAGGGTGATTATGCCGTCACGGGCACGGTGGCACAGGAGCTTCGCCAGGAAGCCAACGGGCAGGTCAAGACCGTCCTGCATCATGTGACGCTGAATGGCCAGGCGGCGGATGACGCCTACTGGAGCTTTTACCTTCGGGAGGGCGAAAGCCTGCCGGAGGGGCTGAAACCGGGCAGGCAGGTGACGCTGACGGCGCGGCTGTACCATCCCTCCGGCGCGGATAATCCTGGGGGCTACGATTTTAGGGAATACCTGCTTCAGCAAGGGATCACCATCGGTCTGTACGGTTGGGAAGGGCTGATGGTGGATGACGCGCCACTGACGGCGGACGGGCTGGCCGCAGCGTACCGGCATCGGCTGTCCGAGGGATTGGTGTCGGTCATGGGGGAGGAAGCGGGCGGCTATGCCTCCGCGATGCTTCTGGGTGTGCGCTCCCTGGTGCCCGCAGAGGACAGGGAGGCCTTTTCGCGCCTGGGCATTGCCCATGTGCTGTCCATCAGCGGCTTCCATGTGGGCGTTTTGGCGGCTATGGTAGCCTGGGTGATGGCGGGACTTCGTTTATCCCGACGGCTTCGTCTGGCGGTGATGGCTGTTCTGATGTCGGCGTATGCGCTGCTGACGGGCCTTCATCCGCCGGTGCTGCGGGCGGCCGCGCTGCTTCTCTTGCGGGAGCTCGGAGCGGTGCGTCTGCGGCAGCGCAGCGGGGTGCACCTGCTGTCGGCGGCATGGATTGTCATGCTTCTGCTTGCCCCATGCCAGCTCACAGGGGCCAGCTTCCAGCTGACCTACGGGGCTGTGCTTGGGCTGATGCTTGTTACGCCAAGGCTGACCCGGATGCTCCCTGGCCTGACCGGCGCGGCCAAGGGGATATGGGCGGCGGTGTGCACCAGTCTGGGCGCGCAGATCGGGCTGCTGCTGCCGCAGCTGTATTGGTTTGGCGAGCTGCCGCTGCTGGGACTGGCCCTGAACGTGGCGGTCTTCGCGCTGGTCAGCGCCGTGATGGCCCTGTACTGGCTGACGCTGGCCGTGATGGCGCTTCCGGGGCTGTCCACGGTGCTGGGGTGGCTGGCCGCCCGGGTGACGGCGTGGCTGCTGGGCGGCGTCCGCTGGATGGCGGAAATGGATGTTGCCGTGCTGTGGACAAAGCAGGCCGGAGTGCTGACGGCGCTGGGCTGGCTCATGCTCATGGGCGCGCTGATGATTTTTTCGCCCCTGCGCGGCCGAAAGCAGCTGACGGCGGGGGTGGTCGGCGTCGCGCTGATGGCCGTATCGCTGTTTCCCTGGCCGAACCATACCACCACCTATACGCAGCTGAGCGTGGGCAGCGCGGACGCTGCGGTGCTGCTGGATGAAGATCGGGTGGTGGTAATCGACACCGGGGAGGACGGCCGGGCCTTGGCGCAGTATTTGCATCAGCGGCGGCTGTCTGTGGATGCGCTGATTCTGACGCACCTCCACAGCGATCACGCGGGCGGTATCCAGGCGCTGCTGGATGAGCGTATCCCTGTGAAAACCTGCTATCTGGCCGACGGCGCGACGAACGCGCTGATCGATCCGGCGATGGCGGAAAGGGTAACAGCCCTGGCGGACAGCGGAACGAGCGTCATCACCCTGGGCCGGGGAGACGTGATTGACTTGCCCTCCGGGGAGATCACGGTGCTGTGGCCTGAGCGGGGATACACGCGGCCTAACCGGGACGCGAATCTGTCTTCCCTGGCCCTTCGGCTGGAGGCGCGGGGCATTGTGATGCTGCTGACAGGCGACCTGGACGGGCTGTACGAGCACTACGCGGCCGTCCCCGCCAATGTGCTGAAGGTGGCCCATCATGGTTCCTCTGCCAGTACATCCGATGAGTTCCTGAAAGCCGTGGACGCGGAAGCGCTGGTGCTTTCCACCGGGGATGAGGGCAGGGCACAGCGCCTTTCGGAACGCGCGGAGGGTCTGCCCATTTATGATACGGCCCATCAGGGCGCGGTAACGATCCGCATCAAGGACGGCGGCTATACCGTTACAACAACGAGGTGAGCAACGAGGATGGATCGCAAGGAATTTTTAGCCGCTGTCAAAGCGGGAACGCTCCGGGGGGCCTATCTGCTGGAGGGCGTGGAGGAAAATTTGAAGGGAGCGGCCCTTCAGAGTCTGCGCAAGGCGCTGCTGCCGGACGGCCTGGAGGAGCTTAACGAGAGCATCCTGGAAAACCCGGCCACCGACGCCATCATTGCGGCGGCGGAAACGCTGCCCTTCCTGGCGGACAAGCGGCTGGTGGTGGTGCGGGAGCATCCGGCCTTGGCTGGACGGGCGGATGCGGATGAGCGGCTGTGTGGGTATCTGCCGCGCCTGCCGGACAGCTGCATCCTTGTCTTCCTGTGCCGGGGCAAGGCCGACGCGCGGAAAAAGCTGTACAAGGCCATTCAGAAAAGCGGCGGGGCAGTCTCCTTCAGCCCCATGGGCGACGGGGAGCTCAACGCCTGGATCTGCAAGGGCTTTGCCGCCCTGGGCAAGCAATGCGAGCCGCGGGTTGCGTCCCTGCTGGCCTTCACGGTGGGGAACGACACGGCCCTGATGCGCGGGGAAATGGAGAAGCTTGCGGCTTTGTGCGGCGAGCGGGAGAGCGTTACGGAGGCGGATGTCCGCGCTGTTGCCACCCGAAGCGTGGAATGTACTGTCTTCGAGATGGTGGATGCGGTGGTGGCGGGCCAGGAGGGCCGCGCCTTTGGCCTGCTGCGGGATATGCTGACCACCGGCTCGGATCGCCTGGGCATCCTTGCCATGCTGCTGCGGCAGTACCGGCTTTTGCAGCATGTGAAGATTATGCAGTTTGAAAAGCGGACGCCCCAGCAGATCAAGCAGGGGCTAGGCATAGCGCCCTTTGCCGCCGAAAGGTGCATCCGGCAGGCGGCGGCCTACACCGGCGGCGAGGTGCGCAAGGCCGTGGACTGGTGCCTGGATATGGAATATCAGGTCAAGAGCGGCAAAGCCAACCAGGAGGGCGCCCTGGAGGCCGTGATGCTGCGGCTTTTCGCCCTGCGAAGGGCGCGCCAGGGCGCGGCCGGGTAAAGCGGAAGCGTCAAAATTCAAATGCGTTCTTTCATGGACAGACGGACAGCCCGCGAAGAAATTCGCGGGCTGTCCGTCTGAGCCTGTTGAAAAGATATGAAGCAATATTGACAGCTGCGGAAAGCGCGGCGAGCTCCTTTGGGACGGCTTCTGGTACTTTGTCAGAAGAAGTGCCCTCCATGCGAACGAACAGATGGGCGAATGATTTGCGGCTCGCTCCGAGCGGGTACGCGTTTCTTTGCAAAGCGGTTTCCCCTGCGCCTCCACGGGGTCATTTTACCGGCAGCAATTCGATGTATCCTCTGGTGCCGATGGGTTCAAGCTGGATTTTCGGATTGCCCTCGTCCCACTGATAGCCGATGACGGTGGGATCATATTTCTTTTCCGCCTTCCGGAGTTCGTCGATGGCCTGATTATAGTCTTCCTCCTTGAAGGGCTCGCCCTGGAACATGAGATACCTGGATGCGGGCAGGTCGATGACGTCAAAGCCGTCGGGTACAACGCCCGCGAACGTCCTTTCAACCTCGACGCCCTGCACATACTCGCTGGTGCCGGGCTTGATATAGGCCTTGGGCAGCCACATGCACACAGGCTCCCCGCAAAGGGACTTCATGCTGGTCAGGAGGCCCCAGACATCACAGCCCACCTCCTCGCAGTAGGCCCAATACTCCGTCGCCTGGACGCCCCGCATGATGATGGCCTTTCGTGCGGGCTTTTCCACCACCTGGACAAAGACAGTTCTCGCGCTCATGGTTAATGCCTTCCTTTCCGCGTATCTGGATTTTGTGCCGTAGAAGGTGAAAAGCCGCAGCGGAACAGGGTTGCTGGCGTATGCCTTGGGATTGTGACCAAATTCCCGCTTGAAGGCCCTTTGGTAGCTGTCAACGCTGCCGAAGCCCAGATCAAGGGCGACGTCAAGGATTTTCGTATCGCTGTCCCGAAGCCGCAGCACGGATTCGCGCAGTCGGAGCTTACGGATGTAGTCCGCCGGCGAAAGCCCCGTATATGCGATGAACAGCCGTCTTGCGTGCCATGGGGAAAAGAGGGACGCTCTGGCGACATCCGCCAAGGAGATTTTTTCGCATAGGTGCTCATGGATGTAATCCTGCATCCTTTGCACCGCGTCAATCTGCTCCTGCATTTTCTCACCTCCCGACACCAGCCATTTTACAGGATCGCGAGGCTTTTTTCTCGACGATTTTGGCTCCGTTCAGCGGCAGTCCGCCCAGAAAACAAGGGCAAGACGGACTATCCAGCCTTCTTGCCCTCGGTATGTCGTAAAGCGGCAGATGCTACTTTGCCGAAAAACTCCCCGCCCCGCCAGCAGAGCCGACGGATACGATTTCAGTCTTGCAGCTGGCAATGAACTCAGCTGCGCTCGATGCTTTTGTCAACAGTCCAAGGGCGAGACAGGCTATCCGGCCTTCCCGCCCTTTTGATGAGTAAGCAGATTAATGTCCTGTGCCACGCTCCACTGAAAGGACAAGCCGTGCTTCACTTTCTGTTCGGCTTTCTTTTCAGCGCCAGCAGTCTGAGAAAGTCGTCAAACAGCGAAGTGTCGGTTGGCTCGAACATCATCCATTTCCCATCGTGGTAGGTACGAGCCTCGTCATAGATCCGTTGGATTTCCGTGGCGTAGCTGTCTCTGTCCTTTTCAAATTGGGCGCGTTCATCTTTACCCAAGATGACCATGAACCCGATGCGGCTTTCTCTTGCGTATAATGCGCACAGCGTTTTGCCGCCGCGGCGATATTTGTATTCATAGATCCATGCTTTGCCGCCGCGATCCCACAAACGCTCCATATCATATTTTTCGTCAATGAGCGAACATAGCTGATTCCATGTCGCGTACAGAGATGAGCCGACCAGTTCGGTCATTTGTGTTTTGTCCGGGATGATGTCAAGCACAGCGGCCTCCTTCGTGATCGTATACTGCCGCGCCGTTACCGCCCTCGCCGGATGGTGATGGTCTGCCGCTCCTTCCGGTACGCCTTGCGGCCCAGGCCGTCCACCTGATCCATGAAACGGGTGATGACCAGGGTATCGGCGTCGGGGGCATCGATGTCGCACAGGCCGTAGCGCAGCAGCGGCGAGTGCTGGCGCTCCGTCAGCTTCCGCGCCACATAGGCCTGCAGCTCCTTGTCCTCTCGGCCCCAGGGGAAGGGGCGGCGGCAGAAGGGATCGGGACAGCCAGTGAGGCCGGCCTCGTCGCCGTAATAGATGGTGGGGCAGCCGGGCAGGGCGCAGAGGATGTCGATGCAGGTCTTGTAGCGGCTGACGGCCAGGGCGTATTCCTCCGCCGTCAGCCGAAGGGCCTGCTGCTCATCCTTGCTCAGGCCCACGCCTTCACGCCCGGCGAGAACGTTCAGCGCCCGGGCCCGGTCGTGGCTGCCGATGAGGTTCATCAGCGCGTAGCGGAATTGGGGCGGATAGACTTCCGCCTGATGCTTGACCAGGCGGGCCAGGGCGCCGGCGGGGGCCGCTCCTGTCGCAAAGTCCAGGATGGCCAGACGCAGGGGATAGTTCATGACGGAGTCAAGGGTATCGCCGGTACAGTAACAGCGTACCTCGTTGTAGGCGACCTTGTTGGATGCGTCCTCCCAGACTTCGCCCAGCACCACGGCGTCCTTGTCAGCCTTTTTGACGGCGGTGCGCAGCTTGCGCAGGAAGTCCATGGACAACTCGTCCGCCACGTCCAGCCGCCATCCGCCGCTGCCTTGGTGAATCCAGTAGGGCACGACGCCTGTCCGATCACGGAACATGAACTTCTGATATTCCGGGTTGTTCTTGCGGCATTCGGGCAGGGAGGGAATGCCCCACCAGCAGCTGTACTGGTCGGGGAAGCGCTGGAAGGTATACCAGTCGTAGTAGGGTGATTCCGGCCCCTGGAAGGCTCCTTTGGTGTCATAGTGGCCGAAGTGGTTGAAGTAGCGGCTGTCCTCGCCGGTGTGGGAGAAAACGCCGTCCAGCATGACGCGCATCCCCAGGGCTTCCGCCGCCTGGCAGAGGGAGCGGAACTCCTCCCGGGTGCCCAGAAGCGGGTCGATTTCCATGTAATCGCCGGTATCGTAGCGGTGATTGCTGCGGGCGCGGAAGATGGGGTTCAGGTAAAGCACGGTGATGCCCAGATCGTGAAGGTAGGGAAGCTTTTCCTGAATGCCGGTGAGGGTGCCGCCGAAGAAGTCCAGGGCCATGTGATCCCCGCTTCGGGGGTCGCTGTCGGTGAGGAGATCCTCGTCCCAGGAGGCATGGATATGCCGGTCGGTACGGTCGTCCACTGACTGAGTGGGGGCGCGCCAAAAACGGTCAGGGAATATTTGGTAGATATTGGCGCTGAGCATGAAGGCGGGGGTTTTGTAGGAGGGCTTGTAGATGGTGATCTGATAGGAATGGAGCTCCTCATCCCCGTACAGCGCGCCGATGCCGCCAAGCTTGTCCTTGGCGTTGCCGTAGCGCAATGTCCGGCCATCCTCTCGATAAATCACAAAGTCATACCAGAACAGCCCAGCCTCCTTGGGCAGGGTGACGACAGCCTCGTAGAGATCGTGGCCGTCAAAGGCCATGGGGTAGGCCAATTCCTCGTGCATCCAGGTGCGCAGAACGACGCTGGCGGCCTCGTCGCAGCGGAAACGAATGGTGATGGTGGCGCCTGTGGGGGCGGGACCGCCAGGGACACGATAGAAGGGGTCGTGGGAATCATGCAGCAGCATTGAGCATCATCCTGTTCTGTTATGGGAATGAGGAAACGAAAAGCCCGGCCGTCCAGCCGTCCTGTGGAAGCCGAACGCCCGGGCGTGTGAGAAACCTGGTGGAAAGCGCTTTATCCTGCGAGCCGCCGCCTCTTCTCTATGCATACACAAAGGACAGAGCAGGCCCGGGGACACAGAGCAGCAACCTTGCGTGAGCGGGCGCAGCCCAGGCCGCCGTTCTCCTGCCATGCATGCGCCTAATGCCAAGCCGAAGGCATAAGCCCACGGCACAGAGTAGCAGCATCGCGTGAGCGGGCGCA